>JAFVVQ010000064.1 GCA_017502085.1 Clostridia bacterium
AACAAAATGGTGGATTTTCGCTCTCGGTACAGGCGTTCCCATCATCACGGGTGCTCTCGGTATCATTCCCAAGCTTTTCTATCCCATTACGGCTGAAAAGCGTGACATTATGTATGCTGAACTCCGTGACAGAAGAAGCAAGGTTGCAGATATGATGAATAAAGCAACAACTGCCGAAGAAATTGCGGAAATCGCGGATTCACAGTTCATTGTTAAATAACCGATACACATATTATGAAGAAAAGACTCTGTATATCAAATAAGTTATGATTTCAGGTGGTTTTCGTCTTTTTTGTCATTCGAAGTATTGTCAACTTATAAAAAGGAGCTTTTTGATATGAAAACATTTTTATTTCAGGGTGACTCAATAACAGATGCAAACAGAGATGATGAGAATCAGGTTAATTCCGGCTTAGGCTGCGGATATGCGTTTTTTCTTGCTTCTGAATTTGAAAAGAAATGCAAAGATAAAATCAGATTCATCAATCGCGGCAAAAGCGGAGACAGAATCACCGATGTTTATGCGAGAATCAAGGAAGATATAATAAATTTAAAACCTGACTATATGTCGATTCTCATAGGTGTCAACGATGTTTCTCACGAGCTTACTATGAACTGCGGTGTCACCCCGAAAAAGTTCAAAATGATTTATGAGATGCTTATCGATGAAATCAAAGAAAGTTTGCCGAAAATTAAAATTATTATTTTAGAACCTTTTATTATGAAAGGCTCCTGCACAAAAGACTTATGGAATGAGTTTAATTCCGAAGTAAGAAAAATGGCTGAAGTATCAAAGCAAATTGCAGACAAATATGGTTTTGATTTTGTTCCGCTTCAGAGCAGATTTGACGAATTAACCGGCGACGGCAACACCGGTTATTGGACCGCTGACGGCATTCATCCCACTGTCGAAGGACATCAGATTATTAAAGAAGAATTACAGAAAGTTATTGAAAAATACATATAGATACTGTGTCCGGAATGATTATTGTAAAAAAGCTGAAAACGAAAGAATATCAAAAATGAGCAATAATTCAATAAAGGCGGCGGTTGAATGACTGAATCAATCTGGAATGGCTTTAAGCGACTTGATTTTCTGTTTGAAGGAAGAGAAGCAGTTCTTGTTTTTCCCGAAAATGCAAACGAAAACAAGAACTGGTTGTTAAAAACCGAATATTTCGGCGCTTTTCCGGAATTTGAAATTGAAATGGTGAAAAAGGGCTGGCATCTTGCTTTTATAGAAAATGTTACCCGTTGGTGTCTTGATGAAGACCTTGATTTGAAAAAGCGTTTTGCCTCATATTTATCGGAAGAATACGGCTTATATAAAAAATGCGTTCCCGTCGGTATGAGCTGCGGCGGACTGATAGCAAGCAAATTCGCAGCAAAATACCCGGAATGTGTTTCGGCTCTTTATCTGGATGCGCCGGTAATGAATCTCCTTTCGTGTCCTGCCGGCTTTGGAAAAGCAAATAATGAAATGCTGCCGGAATTTATAGAGGCGACCGGCATGGATTTGTCGCAGCTTATCTGCTACAGAGAGCATCCAATTGATAAAATGCAATTGCTTCTGGAGAACAGAATCCCCGTTATACTGGTGTACGGAGATTCCGATAACATCGTTCCTTACGAAGAAAACGGAGCTGTTCTTGAAAAGTATTATCGGAAAAACGGCGGAATAATTGTTTCCATCGGCAAAGCAAACTGTGCACACCATCCCCACGGTCTGGAGGACAATACACCTGTTATAGAGTTCGTTGAAAAATTTTCCACATAATACCGCATTTTACCGACCGAGCATACGTAATCTTAATGTTTAATTATAACAAAAAACAAATAATCCGAACTTTTACCGATTGGTGAAGCGTTCGGATTTTTTTGCTTTTTCAGAGATATAATCTTTTGAAGTTGTAACAAAAAAACAGGCGGGACTTTTGTCTCGTCTGCAACTGTCTGAAATTAAGCGTATATTGACATCGGACAGAAAGTTTTTTATAATTTGTTTATATCAGGTTGTCTTAAAACTCTGTTGGTTTTTATGGATAAATAACTAAGGAGTTGTTATATAATGTCTGAATCCAAAGCACTTATTGTTGCCGAATATGTTGCTGAAACGGCACATTTCGGTCAGGTTGACAAAGCGGGCGTGGATTATATTGAGCATCCCCGTGCGGTGGCTTCAACGGTCAGCGGAATGAATGAGAAAATCTGTGCTCTGCTTCACGATGTTATGGAAGACACGGAATTTCCCGAAAGCGCCCTCCGAATTCTTTTCGGTGATGAAATTGTTGACACTCTTCTGCTTCTTACTCACCGTGACGGTGACAGCTATGAGGAATATATCGAGAAGATTTCAAAGTCGGAGCTTGCAACAAAAGTTAAAATTGCTGATTTGACCCACAACAGCGATTTGACCAGATTGAAAACCGTTACAGAAAAAGATTTACAAAGATATAATAAGTATCAGAATTCAATCAAATTTCTCAAATCAACATTAAAGGAGTGATATTATGACCTGCGATTTACACGTTCATTCAAATTTTTCAGACGGAACGCTGACCCCTGCGGAGCTGATTGCTCTTGCAGAAATGCAGAATGTTTCTGCCGTTGCGCTTTGCGACCACAACACCGTTAACGGTTTGCCCGATTTTATGAAATCGTCTGAAAACAGCAAAGTTATCTCTGTAAACGGCATTGAAATTTCAACCGAATATAACGGAACCGAACTGCATATTCTCGGATTGTTTCTCCCCGAAGATAAGTTTGAAGAAATATCCGATATGATGAGCAGAATCAAAATATTTAAGGAAGAAAGCAACAAAAAACTCGTCAATAATCTTCGAGCCGACGGATATCCGGTTGACTATAAAGAAATCAAGAACAAAAACAGCGGTGCGTATATCAACAGAGCGCACATCGCCGCCGAGCTTATTGAAAAAGGATATTTTGCTGACGGAAAAGAGGCTTTTGACACCGTATTATCACCTGACGGCGGATATTACACACCGCCCGAAAGATTCAAAGCACTTGAAATAATCCGATATCTTGATTCAATCGGAGCAGTGCCTGTTTGGGCGCATCCGTTTCTTGACATGAACGCTGAAGAAATTGATGCTTTTCTGCCGATTGCAAAGGCCCACGGACTCATCGGAATGGAAACAAGATATTCACTTTACGATGAAGAAACAGAGAAAACTGCAGAAATGCTTGCCGAAAAACACGGTATAAAGCAAAGCGGAGGAAGCGATTTCCACGGAAGCAACAAACCCGATATTTCATTGGGTACAGGTAAAGGAAATCTTGAAGTGCCGTTTGAATTTTACGAAAATCTGAAGAAATGATTAAAGCACCAAGGTCACCCTTGGTGCTTTGTTATATCTGAGGTGAATTGTACTGTCAAGTGCAACAGTTCGGGAGAAACACAGAGAGGTATATCACTGTCATTTTCATTAACCGCAAATGATGTCGGGGCAAATGTGCAGAAAAAGACAGAACATAAGCATACGGTTATTGCTATGCAAATTATCTTTTTTATTCTGATGATCATATTTATCCCTTTTTATTATTATACCACACTAAAGAATGGGATTCAACTGAATTAAAAAAACGGATTAATAATCATAACGGATTTCTTGAAAAATTCAGTTTTGTAAAACCGAAACCTCAAAAGCAACAGCCTGAAAACTGTTGCTTTTTTCTCGTCGGAAATGGTATAATCAACTCGATAAACAAGATTTTGTAAGGATAAAAGATATGATTAACGCTAACGAATACGGTTTTTCGCCTGAAAACAACGCATACAAAAACTCCGAAGCTCTTCAGAAAGCGATTGACAACGGAGGAGTAATTGAAATCACCGTTGCGGGTATCTATAATATTTCCGAACAAATTGAAATAGGTGATAACACAAAGCTTGTGTTCCGTGAAGGAGTTATTCTTCAGCGTGAATCGAGCGTGACAGGTATTAACGGCAATGCATTTATTAATAAAGGTGCACTTAACGGCGAATATAACCGAAACATCGAAATTATCGGATTGCATCTTGAATGTAACGGCATCGAAAGCAACGATTTTGGTGTTGACAGCCGTATTGCAGGATTGCGTGCACAGGTAGCGATGATTTACGTTGAAGATTTGAAAGTTGACGGCTTCCAATGTCACGGTTTGCTTGAAAAGGACTATGCGATTCAGGTCAGCGCGTTCAAAAATATCGTTCTCAATGATTTATACATAACAGGAAACAAAGACGGTGTTCACCTTGGCTGGGGCGACGGATTTGTTATCAGAAACGGCAGATTCCGTACGTTCGATGACCCGATTGCTCTCAACGCTTTTGATTACGCAACCTCAAACACTCACGTAGGCTGGATTGAAAACGGAATAATCGAAAACTGTGTTGATCTGGATGACAACTCGACAACAGGCTTTTTCTGCCGAATTCTCGGCGGTGCCTGGTGCAGATGGCACAAAGGAATGCAGGTTCAGCACTCGGATACCGTTGCGGTCAACGGCAAAACATACCGTGTTCTGATGAATCCGAAAGACGGAAAGCTTTACACTTCAGATACACCGCCCTGCCACGAAAAGGGAATTGCGGAATATGACGGCATAAACTGGGTTGCCGTGCGTGATACGGAAGAATTGGACTGCGGTTGCCGCAATATTACAATACGGAATTGTACTCTTCAGAAAAAGCGCGGTACGGGAATTGCGATAAGTCTCAATTACGACACCTATGCACGCAGTTATTATCCGGGCTGCGTTTGCGTTCCTCAAAGCGGAATCACACTTGATAACGTCGTTCTTGAAAATGACGTGGGTATTCTCTTGCAGTCAACTTATCCTTCGGAAAATATAACGCTCAAAAACATAGATTTCAAAAACTCAAAGCTTTGTTTTGATGCCGTACAAAAAGCGGATAAAATCGTTTACCCCGAGGTGCTGATAAAAACGGAAAACGTTGTTTTCGGCGAAAACTCAATACGGACTGACCCGAAGCATCCGATAAAAATATGTTCCGGAAAATGATAAAAATAAAACTCTGTTTATTGATGAAAGAAAAAGTGGTGTAATATGGAATACAGAAAACTTCCCAAAGGAAATGAAAATGAAAAATTCAGCGTACTTGGTCTCGGAATGGGCGGAATAGGAAAGACACCGCCCGATGAGATTGAAGCGATTTTACGCAAAGCTATCGACAACGGAATCAACTTTTTTGATCTTTGTACAGCAGGTGCAACATATGCTCCTGTCGGCAGAGCCATTTCTGACTGCCGTGACAAAGTGTTTTTACAGGTGCATTTCGGTGCAGTGTACGATGAAAACGGTGAATACGGCTGGTGCCGTGATTTCGATACAATAAAAAACACTTTTCTTTGGGAGCTTGAAACTCTCGGTACCGATTACGTTGATTTCGGATTCCTGCACTGTGTTGATGAGGATGAAGATTATGACAAACTCTGTGAAATCGGTGTTCTTGATTACATTAAAGAGTTGAAAGATAAAGGCATTGTCCGCCATATCGGATTTTCATCTCATACACCGAGCGTTGCCAACAGAATCATTGATACGGGGCTTGTTGATATGATGATGTTTTCCATAAATCCTGCTTATGACTTCGAGAAGGGCGATGAGTACGGCATCGGCAGTGTGAAAGAACGTTTTGACTTGTTCAAACGATGCGAACGTGAAGGTGTCGGTATAAGTGTAATGAAGCCGTTTTTTGCGGGACAGCTTTTGTCTGAGGAACAGTCTCCGTTCGGCGCGGCGCTTACGCATACGCAGTGTCTGCAATATGCTATTGACAGACCGGGTGTTCTGACCGTTGTTCCCGGTGTTCAGACAATGGAACATCTTGATACGCTCCTTGAATTCCTTACGGCAACAGATGAAGAAAAAGATTATTCTGTTATTGGTACGTTTACGGCAGATACTGTTACGGGAACCTGCGTTTATTGTAATCATTGTCAGCCTTGCCCCGCAGGAATAGACATCGGTCTTGTAAATAAATATTACGATCTTGCCCTTGCGGGTGACACTATAGCAGCTAACCACTATACGAAGTTATCGGTAAAGGCTGACGCCTGTCTTAAATGCGGTCATTGTGAAAGCCGCTGTCCTTTCGGCGTAAAGCAAGAAAGCAGAATGACGGAAATTGAAAAATATTTTACAGCTGATAATAGTTGAGCAGACTTCAATTTATATAAATCGAAGATGAAAGTATTACAAGGATGGTTTTTATGCTGCTGAAAATAGTTTCTTTTATTGCTTCAATATTGCTGTTGTTTACTTCATCCGCAACACTTCCGACAGAATCGGATGTGCTTGTTGAAGAAACTGACAACTTAAGTGAAAACAGAACGGCAGACGAAATAAACGGCGCAAACGGAACAAAATTCTTTATTCAGCGACCCAAGGCAGAGAAGCTGACTACCGTAAATGCGTCGGATTTCGGACTTGACGAAGAAAACAAAGATAATTTTGCCGCTTTTCAGAGTGCGCTCAATTACTGTGCTTTAAATCCACAGACGAAGCTTGTTATTGATAAGGGTACATATTATTTCAGGAGTACAAACGGTCTTGATGCAAACAACTGCACCGATTTGCTGATTGAAGGCAACGATGCAACCTTTGTTTTCTCTTCAACCGATTACAGATTCTTTATCAGAAACAGCGACTGCGTTGAAATCCGCAACCTCAATATTGATTGGAACTGGAAAGAAAGTCCGCTTGCATCGGTTGTTACCGTTCAGAACAGCAATGCGGATACCAATACTCTTGACCTTGTTTTCAAGGATGCGGAATACTGTGATGAAAACTGCCGATTGATGGCGATTACTCAATGCGACCCCGAAACTTATACTTTCGGTGCAAAATATTCGTCAAAAGAGGTTTATCTTTATCAGGACGGAACAAACATAAAATCCGTTCAGAAGATTTCAGACAATACCCTGCGAGTTGCTCATAACGGATGTATGAACGGCTTCGAAAACGGTGAAACCTATATACTCAGGCACTATGTTTATAACGGAACGGTTTTCAATCTCCGTGATTACAGCAAGAACATAACCTTTGATAACGTCAGCATTTACGGAAGTTCGGGTATGGCTTATATCTGCGAGGGCAACAGCTCGCATTTTCAGATTATCAACAGTTTTATCGGAGTAAATCCCGAACACAAAGACAAACGTTGTGTGTCCCTGACTGCCGATGCGATTCATATTGTAAACACCAACGGTTGTTTCAACATTTCGGATTGTGACATAAGCGGTATGGGTGATGACTGCATTAACGTTCACGACGGTCTCGGCTATGTTTCTGCCGTTAACGGCAACACACTTACTCTTATTGCTTCTGCAATGAGGCTTGAAGCGGGCGATACTCTCGGCTTTAAGAATGATAAATTTGAGAATACTGATTTAACTGCAAAGGTTGTTTCTGTCAAAAATCTTGACTGGATAACAAAAGAGGTTGTTGTTGAAGGTCTGCCCGAAACTTTATCGGTGGGCTGGACCGCATATAATACGGAATGCAACAGCGGTAACTACGTTATCAGAAACAATTATTTCCATGAAAACAGAGCAAGAGGTCTGCTTCTTCAGTCCTCAAACGG
>JAFVVQ010000065.1 GCA_017502085.1 Clostridia bacterium
ATATCCCAGCACTCTTTGCGCCACTCGTCCGCTTCTTCTATCAGAAAATCCGTTGAAAAGCAAAGGTAAACCATTCCTGCTTTCATTTTGTAGTTTCCGTTTTTTAACCGCTCAACAGGTTTGTAAAAATCTTTTGTTTTTATAATGTCGTTTGTATTAACACCACGTTTTGCATCGCCTTTGTGTATATAGCAATGCAGACATCCTTCACTGCATTTTTTACAACCTCGCCAAGGATTCCACATAGCCATAATAAACACTTCTCCAACTTCTTATTTATCTATCTCTTTTTCTTCGGTAACGGGAGTTCATCATACATAGCGTTGAAAAGCTTTGCAAGGAAATCTCTGTTGTCAACATCATCGACGAGCAGCATTTCTTTTGCACCCTCATAAGGCAATTCAAATGTTGCATCGGGCATAAGCGCAACAGCCGATTTGACGGGTTTTACAAGCAGTCTGTCATCGTAAATTCCGCCGATGATTTTGCCTCGATAGTAGAGGATATATTCTCCCATCATCGCTCTGTATGTTACATCATCCAGTTCGGATAACTGTTCTAAAATGAATTCCAAATATTCCTTACTTGAAGCCATAATGTACCTCGTAAAAATTTTTATCATCTTAATCATATCACATAAAGCCTGAAAATTCCACCGTGTTTTTTGTGCCGTTCATATACAAAGGTACTGATTACTCTGCACATATGGAAATGATCAGACCGTGTTTTTTGCCCCGCTTCGTGCGGGGCTTTTTCTTTTTGTTCCGCTTACTTGGATTTATTATAAAATTTTTCTCCAACCTTTGGAACATTTTGGCTTTTTTGTGTCGTATATGGTTGGAGGGCAAAATCATTATCACAAAAGAAAGGAGAATTTATGAAGAATTCAAACGACTCTCTTATTCTCGGTATTGACCACGGATACGGGAATATCAAAACAGCAAACAAGACTTTTGGAACAGGTGTTTATGTGAGCGACACCGAGCCTGCTTTCAAAGACAATTTGCTTACGTGGAACGGTAAATATTACACAATCGGTGAAGGTCACAAGGAGTTCGTTGCCGACAAAATTCAGGATATGGATTACTATGTTCTGACCTTGGCGGCTGTCGCTTACGAGCTTCGTGCACGTGGACTGCGTGAGGCTAAAGTTCACTTGGCGGCAGGTCTTCCTCTGACTTGGCTCTCTGCACAGAAGGAAGCTTTCCGCAGCTACCTTTTGCAGAACAAAGAGGTTGAATTCAGCTTCAACGGCATTGACTACAGGGTCGAGTTTACGGGGGCGGATATTTTTCCGCAGGGGTTTGCCGCTATTGCGGACAGAATTCACGAATTCAGCGGAACAAATATGCTCTGCGATATCGGCAACGGTACGATGAACGTTATGCTTATCAATGAGAAGAAACCCGAAAACCGAAGATGCTTCACGGAGAAATTCGGCACTCAGCAATGCGTGATTCAGGCAAAAGAAGATATGATGCGCACTCACCACGCAACGGTTGACGAATCGGTTATCACCCGTGTGCTTCGTTTCGGCAAAGCGGATATTGCGGATGAATTTCTTGAAACGATTACGAAATCCGCAAAGAACTATGTTGCCGAGATCTTCCGCAATCTTCGCGAACACGGCTACGACCCGAGAATGATGCGACTGACGGTTGTGGGCGGTGGCGGATGCCTGATTAAGAATTTTGCCGACTGCGACAAATCACGAATTACCGTTATTGATGATATCCGTGCAACTGCAAAGGGTTATGAACGGCTTGCAACGAGGCAACGAAAAAGAAGTGGCAACAAATGAATATCAAGAAAATATCCGTGCGATTTAACCTTGATAAAGAAGCTGACAGCAAAGCTTGGCACTATCTTCGCTCTGTCAAAGGTCAGTCTTACACTGAAACAGTAATCAATGCTCTGTTGAATCACGACCTGGCTGACCTCATTGAAGAAAAATTTGTCGGTCTGAAACTTCATGCACCACCCGAAGAAAAACAAATAAGCGAGATTGAACAAGCGGAAAATGATGATATCATCTTCAATTTTCTCGACAGCTTTTAGTGACGGCATTTTTGCCGTCACTTTTGTTATGCCGAAAAAACTATGACGGCACTTTTGCCGTCAACCCGAAACGGACTGTTTCAAACAATGCCCTCCTAAACGAAACAGTCTGCTTCGGTAATAAGAAACGGATAAATCCGAAAAAATATCTGTTTCTTCAGTCTTAGCAAGCATTGGATTTATTGTAATAAATCCGCTTGCGGGGTACACCCCGAGAAATTCAAAAAGAAAGGAATGAACATTATGCAGAAAAGAATCCACCGAGTAACCGTTTGCCTTACAGAAGAAGAACACCTCAGGCTCAATGAGATGTGTAAGGTAACCGGACTCACAATGTCAAAGCTGATAAGATTTCTGCTCAGCGGCTATTTACCTGCACAGGCTCCTCCTGCCGAGTATGCTGTGCTGATAAAAGAACTGCGTGCAGTCGGCAACAATCTTAATCAGCTTGCAAGAATCGTCCATTCGGGCGGTTATCTCAACACTGCCGAGCTTGAGAAAGCCTGCAAGAACTTCAATGAGGTTTCGGAAAAGGTTGACGAAGCTTTTGCACCCAAAAGAGCATGGCAGTAACCAAAATATTCCCCATAAAAGGCAGGATTGGCAAATGTATCAATTATGTTATGAATCCTGAAAAAACCGTTGAAGCTGACGGGTGGAGTTATGTTGACGGCATCAATGTAACTCCCGAAACAGCGGAGAAAAGTATGATGTCAGTTAAGCACCGCTACGGAAAAGAGGACGGAATAACGGCTTATCACGTAATTCAGTCCTTTGCACCCGGTGAGGTTACACCCAAAACGGCACACGAAATCGGAATGAAGCTCGCCGAGAGAATGTGGGGCGACAGATTTGAGGTTATTGTTTCAACGCACCTTGACCACGAGCATATTCACAACCATTTTGTTTTCAACTCCGTATCGTTTGTTGACGGTAAGAAGTATAACGACGATAAAAGAAATCTTTACAGACTGCGTGAGATGTCCGATGAGCTTTGCAAGGAATACAAGCTGTCGGTTGTTATGAATCCGAAGAAGTCAAGAGGTATTCCGTATAACGAGTATATGCACGAAAAGAATATGAAGCTTACAAAGAATGCGATTATCAAAACCGAGATTGACGAAACGATACTCACATCAATAAGCCGAAAGGACTTTTTCAATCAGATGAAAAAGAAGGGATACACCTTTAATTTCACAAGCCGATACTCAACGGTTTATCACCCTGCATTTAAAAGACCTACAAGGCTTCTGACTCTCGGTGATGACTATGTTCCCGTGAATCTGATAAAACGCATTGACGAAAGCTGGCGCATATACCCTGTTAATCTTCCGCCGCAGGATAATCTCTACAGACAGTATATTGGTGATGAGCCGATTGTCGGTTATGCACAGACCTATGTGCGGTTTATAACCATTGTTGAAGCGGTGAGAAAAAGACCGGATAACAACAGAGTTGCGGTTAAATACCTTGCTGATGAAATACGCAAGCTTAACAGACTCGTTGAACAGCAAAATCTTCTGTGCGGTAACGATATTGAAACCGCTGAACAGCTTGAAGCCTACAAGCAAGGCTGTAAGGATGAGCTTTCAGAGCTGAGCGAGGCGAGAAATATTCTGCGAAGCAAACTGAAAACTGCTCAGAACCACGGCGATGAAAATGAAATCCGTGAGCTGAAGGGGCATATTTCAGATCTTACCGGAAGGATGAAAATACTGAGAAAAAATATCACCGTCTGCGAAAGGATTGAACAGAAGAAGCCCGAAATCGACGAGAAGCTTCAGGACATCAAAGAAATTTACCAACCAACCAGAAATAAAAATTATGAAAGGAGCCGTTAATATGGCAAACAGAAAATTAAAATCTGCGGTTAACATACCGCTTGAAAAAATCCGTCCCTTTGAGGGACACCCCTACAAGGTACTCGATAACGAGGAGATGAACACCCTGATTGAAAGTATTCAGGAGCAGGGCATTCTCTCACCGCTTATCGTCAGACCGCTTGAAAATACAGAGGATGAATACGAGCTTATCTCGGGACACCGCAGACTGAGGGCAGCACAGAAGGCAGGGGCAAAAAATGTTCCTGTCTTTATTTATGCCGTCAGCCGTGATGAAGCCGCAATAATGCTTGTGGACAGTAATCTGCACAGAGAACATATCTTGCCTTCCGAAAAAGCCTTTGCTTATAAGCTTAAGCTGGAGGCACTTAAACATCAAGGTAAAACTTCTGGACAACTTGTCCAGAAGTTCTCTGTCGAATTAGTAGGTGATGAAGTAGGCGAGAGTTACAAAACTGTTCAGCGCTATATCCGTCTGACATATCTCATCTCCGAGCTTCTTGACCTTGTTGACGAGGGCAGAATCGCTCTCACTCCCGCAGTTGAGCTGTCTTACCTTACCGAAGAACAGCAATACAGTCTGCTCGGCACTATTGAGGTTGAGGACAGAACACCGTCACTTTCGCAGGCAGTCCGCTTCAAAAAGCTCAGTCAGGCAGGTCAGCTGACAGATGAACTCATCGACTCGATAATGCAGGAAGAAAAGGCAAATCAGCGTGAAATGTTCCGTATTCCGATGGAGCGTTTGCAGAAAGCATTGCCCGATTTAAAGCCGAGTCAGGTTGAGGATTTCATCATCAAAGCCATTGTTTACTATCAAAAACACTTGGACAGAGGAAAGGACAAGGGCGCGAGATAAGCCGCACATTTGTAAAGGAGGTTTGTAATGAGTAATATTGATATCAGTAAAATAAGCGATGACCCCGAATACTGTTTTGCGGCTTTGAAGCTTATTGAGCAGTTATTCAGGGACGGCAAAATCCCGGAATATATGTTTCACAATATTCTGAAAGACTATGCGGATATTGTGGACGAAAGCAAGTTCATCAAAGGAAATCACAATCAGACAAAGGAGGACACAATATGATAAATTCAGATTTCGGAAAGCGACGGGTAGTAATCTATGCCCGAGTTTCCACAGACCACAAAGAGCAGCTGTCGGCGCTCGAAAATCAGCTGGATTGGTATGAGCCGATTCTCAGGGCAAGACCCGAATGGGAGCTCGTTGACAGATATATTGACGAGGGAATCACGGGCACATCTGCCGAGAAAAGACCGCAGTTTATGAAAATGATAAGGGATGCCAAGAAAAAGAAGTTCGATTTGATTATCACCCGTGAGGTTTCCCGTTTTGCCCGTAACACGGTTGATACCCTGCAGTACACCCGTGAGCTTAAGGCGATGGGTGTTGAGGTTTTCTTCATAAACGATAACATCAAAACCTTTGACGGTGACGGCGAATTGCGACTGACGATTATGGCAACTCTTGCGCAGGACGAAAGCCGAAAAACATCGGTGAGAGTTAAAAGCGGTCAGCAGACATCAATGGAGAACGGTGTGTTCTACGGCAACGGCACTATTCTCGGCTACAGGCGAGTTGAAAAGCTGCTTGAAAACAACAAAAAGCACGTGGACTTTTTTATCGACCCCGTTCAGGCTGAAACGGTAAAGCTTATTTATGAAATGTATCTTGAAGGTCACGGACTTATGCAGATAAAGAATGAGCTTGAACGCAGAGGCTACAAAACCGCAACGGGTAAAAGCAGGTGGTATGAAACAGTCATATCCAACGTTCTGAAGAACTCGTTTTACTGCGGTATCATCACTTACCACAAGGAATATACGCCCGATTACCTGACACAGAAAAAGGTTAAAAACTACGGTGAAATCGACCTTGTGCAGGTTAAGGGCAGACACGAACCGATTGTATCGGTAGAAGATTACGAAAGGGTGCGAGCAATTATGGCAAGCAAAACAGCTCAATGTAAAATAAACGCAAAGAAAAGAAGTCTGATGATTGGCAGAAGACCGAGAACTACCGTGTGGGGTAAGCTTCTTATCTGCGAATGCGGTCACAAGTTCAACACAAGGAACTGGTACAGAACGGCAACGCAGTCAAACATCGGTTATCAGTGCTACGATTCCGTGCGGACAGGCTCTTATGAAAGCAGAAAAAGGAAGGGTCTGCCGCTTGAGGGTATCTGCCGTACCCCGATGATACCCGAATGGAAGCTGCAGCTGATGGCAAACCACATCTTCCGCAACTATCTTATGCAAAGGGACAAGGTGCTGGCGCTTGCCAACTCGATGCTCGAAGCACATATCGGCGACACGGGTGAAACAGTCGATTACGAAGAGATTATTGAGCAGAAGAAACGGCAGCTCGCAAAGCACAACCGAAAGCTTGATAACTATATCGAAATGAGGGCGGAGGGTGATATTGATAAGGACTCGTTCACCCAAAAAACATCGGAGCTCAGAGCTGAAATAAGGAAGCTGAGTGACGAGATTGAAGCACTTGAAGATAAGCAAAACTACGAGCCCGAAATTGTGGACTACAAAGAAAAGCTGACGGTGCTTCAATATGCCCTTGTGCAGTACACAAATCCCGATGAAAACGACATACCCGAAAGCATAATTGAAGCCTTTGTTGAGAAGATTGTGGCAAAGAAAGACGGCTTTGGTTGGTACCTGAGATTTGACGGCGACCCGAACGACCCGCTTCACTTGAAAACTGAGGGCAGAAAAAATAGTCCCATTGTAATGTTTGCGGATGAGGAGGATAAGCCTCCTCTACATAATGGTGGTGTAATAGGTGTTAGCGAATTAATGAGAATAAAAAGCAACAAGATGATACCTATTAATACTCAAATGTCATCCCCAGTGTCAATGCAACACAGGCAGCTATCAAAGGTTAATAGGACTGACCTGTTTTTACGAGTTGACATCGGCTACGGTGACGCTCTGAAACACAGAAAATCGACGGGTAAATATCTCCGCCCGTATCAATGGGAAGACTTAACCGTCGATGTCTATATCTGATATAACCGACTCCCTCTGTTGGAAACAGCAGAGGGAGTTTTTGTCTTAGTATATAAAATTTTATTCTGTATTGAAAAAACCATAAGTTTAATTTATAATGAAATTGGTGTCGGACAGCAAAAACTACCCATTTTAATTCTTTGGGCGAAAGCTCTGGAAAGGAGGTAGTTTTATGAAGCTGAATGTCGTCATTGACTGGAAGTTTGTAGCTGTCCTTGGTGTGGCTGCTGTAGCTCTGTTTTCTATAGAGAAAATGGATTCTGAAGCGACCAAAGAAGTGTTGATTCACGCAATCGACACAACCAAAGAGCTTAAAATCACCATTGGTGAATAATGCTCTTTTAGCACCAGGGCGCATAATCTCCGGATTGTGTGCCCTTTATTATTAGGGAGGTTGAATTTGTGAAATCTTGCTATATAAA
>JAFVVQ010000066.1 GCA_017502085.1 Clostridia bacterium
AAATTTAAAAAATCAGCAAAAAAATTGTGATTTTAATGAAAAAAGCCCCGCAAAATCGAATTTGCGGGGCTGATTGTAACTATTCGACTGTTTTTTTATTTTATGAGTTGTAATCAATGATTACTTCGTCGCCATCATAATAATGAAGTGAGATCTCGTCAGCAGACGGGTCATAAAAATCTTCATCCTTGGGTTTGTAAGCTTCTCTGAATACCTCTTTCACCTTCAAAAGGGTTTCGCATAGCTTTATAATTTTTCTGAGCATATAATTCCTCCTTAACAAGCAAACAACTGCACGGCATAGTAATAGCCTTCTTCAGAAATCAATACCGAGATGCCGCTGTATCGCCATTTCGGATTGAGTAAGTTCTCTCTGTGTGAATCCGAATTCATCCAAAGCTCAAGCGCTTTCTTCTCTTGTGATTGAGTGGTACTGCGGATAATCACAATGTTTTCGCCGTAGCTTTTGTAACGAAGCCCGTGCTCGTAAAATGCTGTATAGAATTTTTCTCCGTTTGGACGTGTGTGCCCTTTGATCAATGATGAGATTTGCTCATTGCATCGCGTATACGCCACTTTACAGATGTTTTTGTCCAACAGCAAGGGTTCAACCCCTGCATTTATACGAGCCTGATTACACAGCTCAAAAAGCCTTTCAGACGCTTCGTTCATTTTGAACACTTCGTTCTGGGGTGTTATCTCGGTCACAGCGGTTGTTGATTCTTCAGGATTCTGAAAACTTTTCACTGCATCCTTTAATGAACCTAAAACCATAAAAACGATTGCCAAGAAAACGGATATTAATTTTTTGATAATTATTCCTCCTTATTATCGTTAATAAAATCGAAAACCAGTTCACCGTCGGCTATACAGACCGTACAGAGAATTCTGGCAATGTTACTCATATTGCCGTTCCTGATGAATATTACTGCCGAAGAAACGGGTCCGTCACCGTAATTGTTGTTCCAGACAATAAACGTTGAGTCCGGTGTTGATGAAAACAGCTTGTTTTTAGCACCGACAACAGGCATAAAGGGATTTTTCCTGATATTTAATATCCTTAAATTTACCGCTTCTCCTGTCTTTCTGAATAATAAAAGGTGACCGTCTGTTTCATAAATCCTTGCAACAGGCGTTTTTACACCGTCTTTGTAGCTGTAAAACACCAGCGATGAAGTTTCGGAAGAGCCTTTGATGATATACGTCATTTTTTCACTGATGAGAAAGAAGTTTTTAAGATTCTCAAACATAACGTCCTCCTCATCCAGCAAACTGTATAGCCAGCGTGCCGTTTGAAACATAGCATCTGCAAAGGAGGTGTGTTTTCGTCTCACCGCTGTGTGCAAATCCGATTGTCGTTCCGGTAGTGTAGTCCAGATCGGGATAAATGTCACCCTCACGGAAGATAAATGTTTTTCCTGATTTCATTCTCTGTTCTGTCTGGTCGACCATTCCGAGTCTAACTCGCTGTTTGTCATAGCTCCAGACGTTGTCCTGATACTGTTCCTGCGTGATTACCAACTGATGGTTTTGATTAAGGCGCAAAAAAGCGCATGAAGCATCATCGAGATCGGCAATTGATGCAACGATGGAATCGGGACGATCGATTCTGTAAAAATCAATAGACCTCATTTTGGTTACCTTTGCAAAGAATACGGTGTCTTCACCTTTTGTTCTGATAAAAATTTTTTCTGACATTAATTTTCCTCCTGAATTAAATTAATTTTTTTCGTACAAGTTACGACACGGTTTTTGGGGGCGGTTGAAATAAAGCCTCTGTGACCGTTCCCGCAACAGACACAGAGGCTCGGATTATTCTTAAAACAATCGGCAAAAGACAAAACCGATTGCCAAAAGTCAATAGGAGTTAACTCTTAAGAATAATCCTTGAAACATCATAATTTCAGAACAGCATCAAGGGAGTGCTGTTCTGCGGAAAATTCATTCCGTCATTTTCCTCCTTTCAAAAAAATTACAGCGTTGCGAAAGTGATATGAGAGACGTAATGTCGGCACGCTGCTCGCTTTTCAGATGAGAGTCAGGGCGGTGTCAATAAACCACCGTCCTTTCAGTTGTTTTCTCGTAAATATTCCTCCTTAAATGATTTGATGTTGTCTCAGAGCATAAGACTGTTGAAATTTTCGGTTATGAATCCCTTGCATTCATAACCATAACTCCTTTTGTCTCATATTCATAAAAAGTATGTAAGAATGACGTAGTCTTAAATATTATGGAACTGAAAATAGCAGAAAATCTCTTTAAAATTAAGCGAATATGAAGAAAACACTAAAAAAATATCTATCTACAGAATTTTATAAAACACTTGTAATCTTTCTGCCTTTATGATAAAGTTGGTGTAAAGAAGGTGTGTTATGAATCATAAGGATATGCTTACTGAACAGAATTTTCCCAACGGGATTGCCACAGCAGCAGAACTGAAAGCAGCAGGTATAAGCGGATATTGCATCAATCAGCTTTGTGAAAATGGGGATATTATCAGAATCAGGCGTGGAGTTTATAAAATAAAAACCTTGAAGATCAGCGACAAGCGAGAAATTGTTCTTGCCGCTATTCCTCAAGGTGTGTTTTGTATGAGCGAAGCTTTGTATATCCATGGTTTCAGAAAACGTAAACCATATAAACATGAAATCGCCGTTCAGAGAGGTTTTGTCCACTCTAACAGCAGATTTATAAAAGCTATTGATTTACAGGTTTACTACATTAAACCCGAACTTTTTGAAATCGGAAAGACGGTTTCTAAAGAGGGATTGCCGTGTTATGACCTTGAACGCACAATCTGTGACCATTTCAAAAATCATACCCGTATCAGCTGGCGCAGACTGCGTGAGCTGTCAAAGAAATACCGCGATTATGACGGCAAAGACATCGCACTTCTCAAATCCTATGCAGAAAAACTTAACCTCTCTGTTGCTGCCATGCAGAAAATGAATTGGATGATATTCAAGCATTTTGAAGAAAAGAAGAAACATAAAAAGGAAAAACCCGTAGCATAATCAGCTGCGGGTTTGCTATATTTCCCATAATTTCGCGCGTTTTAGGAAATATATTTTTACTATTTTTAAAATATTTGTTGATATCCTTCCCGAAATGTGATAAACTTACTTTGTATTATCGTATCCGAACGGAGGTAAACTCTATGAATTATATAAAAGCGTCTCAAGCTGCGGAAAAATGGGGCATTTCTCCCAGAAGAGTCCGCATGCTCTGTGCAGAAGGAAAAATAGAAGGAGCTGTTCAGAAAGGCAAGCTCTATATGATTCCTGAAAACGCACAAAAGCCTGCTGACGGCAGAGTTAAATATAATATTCTTGCTGATATCGAAGCTAAAAAGTCTCGTCTTTCAGAGATGAGACCGCTCACCGCAGGTGAAGTTGAACGCCTTCGTGAAGAATTTATGGTTGAATTCACATATAATTCCAATGCCATCGAGGGCAACACCCTTACGCTTAAAGAAACCGCAATGGCTCTTGAAGGTGTGACCATTGACCGGAAGCCTCTCAAAGACCACCTTGAAGCGGTAGGACACCGTGATGCGTTCCTTTATGTGCAGGATGTTGCTACAAAGGATATGCCCATCAGCGAGAGTGTAATCAAAAATATCCACTCCCTTGTTCTGATAAACAGACCCGAAGATAAGGGCGTTTACCGCAGAATCCCCGTTCGCATTATGGGAGCATATACGGAGCCTCTGCAGCCGTATATGGTTCAGCCTGCGATGGAAGGACTTCTGATTGAAGACAAAAAGCGTGTCGAAACAATGAATATCATCGAGCGCATTGCCCGTTTCCACCTTGAATTTGAAGGTATCCACCCATTTATCGACGGCAACGGAAGAACAGGCAGACTTGTTCTGAACCTCGACCTCATCCGTAACGGCTATCCACCTATAAACGTCAAATTCACAGACAGAAAGCGTTATTACGAATCATTCGATGCGTATTTCCGTGATAACGACGCAAGCAAAATGACTGCCCTCATCGCAGAATATGTCAACGAAAGACTGGATGAGTATTTAGCGGTGTTGGAAAATTAGTGTGAGTTTTATTTGAAAGGAATACAGTAATGGTTAAATTATTTGAAATACCAATATATGCTTTGTCAAAGGGGTCTTTATCAAAACGTTATAATAGAACGGTCGAAAAAATTAAGAATAAGTACCCTGAAGCTGACCAGGAATCTTTATCAAAGACCGTTGAATTTCTCACTTATCCTCAGCGGTTATGGGAGCATAACCATGTGGTGGGGTATATAGATATAATTTCAGAAAAACAAGACATTGTTTTTGAAATATATTTGCCGTATCCCAAAGTTGAAAGATACCATTGGAATAGTAAAAACAGAATCTTTTTGTATAACGTAATGGCAAACGGAACCCGTTTTTATGTTGACAAAAACATAAGCAATTCAGAAATACAGACAAAAATCTTTGAAATGCTTGATTGGATAATAAAAGATCTCATACCCAAAAGATATTATGTTGATCGTGCTACTTTTGACGCAGTGAATATGCATGTAGATTATTTGGGCATTATCAAGTAAACACAGAGTACGAGGAGAATTATTATGATAAACATTCGTAAGCTTGAAACAGAATTATGGGAAGCGGCAGACCTTCTGCGTGCTGATTCGAAAGTTACTTCGCAGGAATACTGTATGCCCGTATTGGGCCTTATTTTCTTGCGCTATGCATACAGCCGATTCAAGTTCGTTGAAGCTGATATATTAAAAAATCGCCCTGTTCGTAACGGCAGAGTTCTGCCTGTTGAAGCGGACGATTTCAAAACAAAGAGTGCTATATTTCTTCCCGAAGAAGCACGATATGATTATCTCATTAACCTGCCCGATAACACCGATATGGGACAGGCTATCAACCGTGCAATGGAATTGATTGAGGAGCAGTCCGCTCAGCTCAAGGGTATTCTTCCCAAGAACTATACCATTCTTCAGAATGACCTTCTTCGAGAACTTCTCCGAATTTTCAACAACAGTGCTTTCAACGAAATGAAAGACGATATTATCGGACGCATTTATGAATATTTCCTCAACAAATTTGCACCTGCTGTCGCATCTGATGACGGTGTGTTCTTCACACCCAAATCATTGGTAAGAATGATTGTTAATATCATTGAGCCCACACACGGAACAGTTCTTGACCCTGCGTGCGGAAGCGGAGGTATGTTTGTTTCATCTGCAGATTTCATTGAAGGTTACGGAGCTAATGCCAATACTGCAATGACTTTCTATGGTCAGGAAAAGGTTGATTATAACGCTAAACTTTGCATTATGAATATGGCAGTTCACGGACTCAACGCAAAGATTGTTTCGGGCGATGAAGCAAACAGTTTTTATCACGATGCACACAATCTTGAAGGCTGCTGTGACTATGTTATGGCTAATCCACCTTTCAACGTTGATAAGATTAAGGCGAAATCCGCATCTGATGCAGGCAGACTTCCTTTTGGTTTGCCCGGTGTAAATAAGAATAAAGAAATAGGTAACGCAAACTATCTTTGGATTTCATATTTCCACGCTTACCTTAACGAAATGGGCAGAGCGGGATTTGTTATGGCATCGTCGGCTACAGATAGCCAGGGCAAGGATAAAGATATCCGTGAGCAGCTTATTAAAACGGGCGACGTTGACGTTATGCTTTCTGTAGGCAACAATTTCTTCTATACAAAGAGCTTGCCGTGCACACTCTGGTTTTTTGATAAGGCAAAGAGAGCAGAAAACAAAGACAAAATTCTCTTTATTGATGCGAGAAACTATTACACCGTAGTTGACCGCACACTCAACGAGTGGAGCGAATGGCAGATGAAGAATCTGAATGCTATCGTCTGGCTCTACCGTGGAGAGATTGATAAATACACAGCGCTTATTCAACAATATAAAAATGCTTTTCTTGACTATGCAACATCTGCTGCTGATATGGAGTTGGATGAAATCCTGCGCAAATATGCCGATTTCTTTTCTCTGAAAACAGCTATGGAATCATATTTAGCCGAGAAACGCAAGAGAGCAAAAGAATGCATTGAAACTGTTGAGAAACGCAAAAAGAAAGCCGAACAAGCAAAATGGGACGAATATCTTTCCTGGATTGAAGAAATCATCAGCGTTACCAAAGAAGCTTGCTGGCTTTATGAAAAATTCGGTGACGGAGAATATAAGGATATTCTCGGTCTGTGCAAGTGCGCCTCGATTGAAGAAATTGAGCAGAAGGGTTGGTCTCTGACTTCGGGTGCATACGTCGGCGTTGCGCCCGTTGAAGATGACGGTGTTGATTTTGCAGAGCGTATGGCAGAAATCCACGCAGAGCTTCTCGCACTTCAGTCCGAATCCAACGAGCTTATGACAACCATCTCAAAGAACATGGAGGAGATGGGGTTATGAAGACGGTTACAGTTAGAGATTTAGGTCGTGTTGTAACAGGTCACACACCTCCTACCAAAAAGCGAGAATACTATGGCGATTTTTATCCTTTTGTGAAGCCTACAGATATGATAATAGGTAATAAGTATACATATCATACGGAAGAAGGATATTCAAAATTAGCCTATGAAAAATATAATACAAGTCTTATACCTAAGGGTTCAACTTGTGTTGTTTGTATTGGAACATTAGGCGAAAAAATGACAATGGCACATTGTGATTTGTTTACAAATCAATCGGTTAATTCAATTATACCTAATGATGAATATGACAATCACTATGTATATTATTTGTTAAAATACAATTTAGGCAAAGTAAAAGCTTTAAACAAAGGGACAGCTTCTGGCAGAGAATTTGTATCTAAAACAACCTTTTTAGATATGATGATTCTTGTGCATGAGGATAAAAAAACACAACATAAAATAGGGCAAATATTGTCAGCTTATGATGAACTTATTGAAAACAATCAGAAACAAATAAAATTACTTGAAGAAGCGGCACAGAGACTTTATAAAGAATGGTTTGTTGACCTTCGCTTTCCCGGACACGAAAATACGCCTATCACTGACGGCATCCCCGAAGGTTGGACATTGAAAACGGTTTCAGAATGTCTTGAAATGCATATTGGTGGAGGTTGGGGTAAAGAAACACCAACAGGGAAAAATAGCATACCAGCAAAAGTTATTAGAGGCACCGATATAAATAATATCAAGTCTGGTGATTTTAGTGATGTTCCTTTGAGATATCATTCCGAAAATGATATAAAAACAAGAAGTCTTAAAAGCGGCGATATTATCTTTGAATTGTCGAATGGAAATATTAATAATATTGGTAGAAGTTTGTTGTTAGACGATTTAATGTTAAAAAGATGTGGTCAAAACACAATTTGTGCAAGCTTTTGCAAATTGTTTAGGCCTTTAGATGAACAGCATTCAATCATTTTATATTTAGAAATTCAGGAAATGCAAGAAAGCGGTCGTATGCTTCCGTTTAAAAAACAAGGTTCTAATGGAATAAATAATTTTGCGTTTGATGACTTTCTTCAACATAAACTTATTGTTCCTAACACTGGTTTTAATATGTATCCATTTGTTAACATAATAAAACAAATATCAAATTTACAAAGTCAATTTTCATTATTAATTGATGCTCGTGATCGTTTGTTACCCAAACTCATGAGCGGTGAATTGGAGGTGTGATGGTGACTAAATTTTCGGCAAGAATCGGACATTCAGACGAGTCCGAAACACAGATATACTATATATCTCAAGCTTAAAGAAACAGAATTTGGAATTTGTTTTATCAAGAAGAAATTGTAAAGCTGGGCAAGAAAAGAATAAAAAGTTCTTTCAAAAGTGAAGGCTTAATAGAAGATGTTCTTCTTGATAGACTGGGTTTATTAATTAACGCAAACGGAACAAAAACCAACAGACTCAAAAATTATTTTTTGAAATGCGAATGGTATGAGGTCTTGGATTTTGTGGAAGCGCATATTTCAGCCTTAGGGGAAGAAGAAAAGAAAATCAGAACCAGACTTTACAATGAACTCTTTGAATATGAAGGAGTTAAGTTCCGCTTAGTGAATGAATTAATATCTCCTATCTATAATAAATCAGAAATTGAGGTGCTTGAACAATCGGCATCAACGGAATTCGATTCAGTAAATCAACATATCAAAAAAGCCTTAGCATATTTTTCGGACAGAAAACACCCTGATTATGAAAATTCAATCAAGGAATCCATAAGTGCTGTTGAGGCTGTGTGTTGTATTATCAACGGTAAAAACGAAACCCTGAACAAAGCTTTAGATCACTTACAGAATAATGGGGTTCACATTCATCCTGCTATGAAAAATGCTTTTGTATCATTGTATGCGTATACCTGCGATGAAAAAGGTATCCGTCATGCTGGCATTGAATTCGTCAATACACCTTCAGAGGATGCGAAGTATATGTTGATATCTTGCTCGGCGTTTGTGAACTATTTGATTGAAAAGTGGACTAAAACCAATAAGGCAGAAGAAGGTGATATGTAATGCAGGGATTGATCGATGCAATCAACCAATCTCATAGCAAAGATATAATTGATATTATTGCAATTTTTTCTCCTCTTGTTTTGTCTGTTGTGGCAATAGTGATATCTATTTATACCGTTCAGAAACAAAACAAAATTTCACTTTTTGAAATGAGATATAAAGCTTTTGCTACATTGAAATCCATAGTATTGTTTGCTTCTACAGTCAAAAATGTTGATAGCAACGAACAAATTTTACTTGTTTTTGATTCCTTTTTTGGCACATACACATCAAACATCAACGGCAATGATTTGGTAGCAGGCTTGAATTACAAAATAGAAATGATTAAACACGATACCCTAACTTCAGTGTTTTTGTTTAGCAAGAAATATCAAAAACCAATAGAAAACTTTGTGTATGATTTTCAACTTTTTATGATAAATGTTATAAACAATTATTTGGATGAGAAATCTAAAAATGATTTTTGTGAAAAATGCAGTTTGTTCACTCAAAATGAATTAGATAAAATCTCGAAAGAACTTAAGATTTAGGCGGTGTACTTATGAGCTGGGAATACTCTGAAAATATACTTGTTCAGAACAGTGCGGGGAAGGTTTTACAGGACAAGCTTGGTTGGGAGGTTATTTTCGCATATAACGAGGAAAAACTCGGCGAAAGCGGAACTCTCGGCAGAAAATCATATAAGGAGATTATCCTCACACGCTATCTTCGCAAAGCGTTATTTGAGAATAATGACTGGATGACGGATTCATATTGCGATTCCGCCGTCAAGACCCTTTGCGCCTATACAGCCTCCGCTACTCTGATGCAGATAAACGAAGAAAAGTATTCCCTTCTCCGTGACGGCATTCCCGTTCAGATCAAGAAACCCGACGGCTCATTTGAAATCCGCAATGCAAAAGTCTTTAATTTTGACGAACCCGAAAAGAATCATTTCCTCGCAGTCAAAGAAATGAAAATCCACGGTGAGCTTTACCGCAGACGAACCGATATCGTCGGCTTTGTCAACGGTATACCTCTGCTCTTTGTCGAGCTTAAAAAACAGAGTGTTGACGTTAAAGATGCCTATGACTGTAACTACACCGATTATCTTGATACAATTCCTCAACTTTTCCGTTTCAATGCATTTCTTATGCTCTCAAACGGTCTTGAAGCAAAGGTCGGTACTCTCGGCTCAAAATATGAGTTTTTCCATGAGTGGAAGCGTCTGAAAGAGGACGATAAAGGTGCGGTTGACCTTGAAACAATGCTTCTTGGTATCTGCAACAAGCAGAACTTTATGGATTTATTTGAGAATTTCATTCTCTTTGACCATTCGGGCGGAAGAACTGCAAAAATCTTTGCCCGAAACCATCAGTATCTCGGCGTAAACGAAGCCGTCGAATCCTATAAAGCACGAAAACTCAAAGACGGCAAACTCGGCGTTTTCTGGCATACGCAGGGCAGCGGTAAGAGCTATTCAATGGTATTTCTTGCGCAGAAAATACGCCGTAAATTCACGGGCAGTCCGACTTTCGTCGTGCTTACAGACCGAGAAGAACTCAATAAACAGATAAGCGATACATTCGAAGCGTGCGGTTGTCTTTCGGGCAAAGCAAGACAGTATATACCATCAAGCGGTAAGAATCTGCACGAAATGCTCAAAGGCAATCCAAGCTATATTTTTACGCTGATTCAGAAGTTCAACGATGATTCGGCATCACCTATCACTCCCGACCACGATATAATCATACTTTCTGACGAAGCTCACCGCTCACAGAACGGCATCTTTGCAGATAATATGTGCCGTCTTCTGCCGACGGCATCCCGTATCGGATTTACGGGCACACCGCTGTTTAAGTATGATAACATCACCGAGCGTACCTTTGGTAGCTATGTTTCGATTTATGACTTCAAGCGAGCTGTTGATGACGGCGCAACAGTCCCGCTTTATTACGAAAACAGAAGCGATATGCTCGGCATCGAAAACCCCGAAATAAATGACGAGCTCCTTGAAGCAGTTGAAGCAGCTGATCTCGATGTAAGTCAGCAGGCAAAACTTGAGCAGGAACTCGCAAAAGATATACATATCATTACATCCGAACCCCGACTTGACACAATCGCAAAGGATTTTGTTGAGCATTATTCAGAACTCTGGACTACGGGCAAAGCAATGTTTGTTTGTGTTAACAAAGTTACTTGTGTCCGTATGTATAATCTTGCTCAGAAATACTGGGCAGAGAAAATAGCAGAACTTGAAAAAGAAATCAAATATGTTTCACAGCAGGAAGCTCAGGAACTTCAGCGCAAAATTGACTGGATGAAAGAAACTGAAATGGCTGTTGTTATCAGTCAGGAACAGAATGAAATTCAGACTTTCTCAAACTGGGGTCTTGATATTATTCCTCACCGTGAAAAGATGGAAAAGCGTGAGCTTGATAAAGAATTCAAAGCGGCTGATAATCCGTTCAGAGTTGTGTTTGTCTGTGCAATGTGGCTAACTGGATTTGACGTAAAATCCCTTGCAACAATTTATATGGATAAGCCGTTAAAGGCTCATACGCTTATGCAGACAATCGCAAGAGCAAACCGTGTATGTGACGGCAAGAGCAACGGTCTTATTGTTGACTATATCGGTGTTGTCAAAGCATTGCGTCAGGCGTTGGCAGATTATACGTCAAGCGGTGGCGGTAAAGCAGGCGACGATCCCGCTCCCGACAAAACAGAACTTATCGAAAAAATAGTTAATACCATTAAATCAATTGATTCATATATGAGTGAAAACGGATTCTCTCTCAAATCTCTTATTGAATCAGATGATTTTGCTAAGCTTGCTTTGGTTAAAGCGGGCGCAAATGCGATGTGTTCCACAAGCGAAATAAAGAAGCGTTTTGAAATCCAGGCTCGTGAACTTTTCCGCATGTTTAAATATGTTGAAAAGAACGAAGTTACGCAGGAGATACACAGATACAAAAATGCAATAAGCGAAATCTACGATCAGCTTCAGGAAAGACGCAAGCACGCTGATAATTCTGCTCTTATGGCGCAGATTAACGAAATCGTCAGCAGTTATGTTACGGTTACAAAGAATAATGGTACAGAAGAAAGCAAGAAATTCGATATCAGCAAAATTGATTTTGACAGACTGAGAAGAGAGTTTGAAAGGGCAAAGAATAAGAACTTGCTTTTCAAAGATTTACAACAGCTTGTTGAGGCTCGGCTTGAAATGATGCTCCGCGAAAACCCGCTGCGCATCAACTATTATGAACGCTATCAGGAGATTGTTGAAGAATACAACAAGGAAAATAAGAAAGATGAAATTGCTGTTGTATTTGAAAACCTTATGAAGCTCGTTGACAGCCTTGATGATGAACAGAAACGTTATGTCAGAGAAGGTTTTGACAGCGATGAAGAGTTGACAATCTTTGATTTGCTTTGTAAGGATAAATCACTCACAAAAGAAGAAATAAAAATGGTAAAGAAACTGTCACAGGATATACTTAAAACGGTTAAGGAACGTATACATGAGCTTGACCATTGGAGAAATAAAGAAGAAACCCAGTCGATTATTAGTGTTATGATCCGTGATATTCTCTGGGCAAATCTCCCTGAAAGCTATGATGATAAATCTATCGCAAGCTACAGACAGGATATCTATGAGCATATTTACAACACATATCCGGCGGCGTGATTAAAGGAGTAACATTATGAAACTTGGGAAACTAAAAGAAATAGATATCAGGTCGGTATGGTCACATGAACAGTATGATTTTTCCAAATGGCTTGCAACAGAAGAAAACATCAAAGAATTGGGTGATACGCTCAATCTTTCCTTGACTGATGTTGAAACAGAAAAGTTTGTTGGCAATTATCGTTGCGACATCTTGTGCAAAGATGAAATTACAGGAAAAGCTGTGTTGATTGAGAACCAACTTGAAGCTACAAACCATGATCATCTTGGCAAAATAATCACATATGCATCGGGCTTGGATGCGTCGGTTGTTGTTTGGATTGTTTCGTCTGCAAGAGAAGAACATGCCAGCGCAATAGAGTGGCTCAATAAACATACCGATGATGAGTTATCGTTTTTCTTGGTTGAAGTTCATGCCTATACAATCGGCGATTCAGAGCCGGCACCGATGTTTAAAATTATTGAACAGCCTAATGACTTTGTGAAAAGTATAAAAACTATTTCTAAGAATTCAGATATAAGTGATACCGAGAAAAACAGATTAGAATTCTGGACACAATTAAATGATGTATTAGAAAAAAGAAATAAGCCATTCAATAAAAGAAAGCCGTCAACAGACCATTGGTATTCTGTTGCCATGGGTTCCTCTGAATGCCATATATCTATTGGATTAATAAACAAAGAACATAGAATACGAGTTGGCGTATGGGTTACAGACAACAAGGATTTGTTTGATCACTTCTATGCACACAAAGAAGAAATAGAGTTGGGTTGTGGATTCGAGTTGGTTTGGGATAGACTTGAAGCCAAAAAAGCTTCATTAGCGTGCATATACATTGAAGGGCTTGACTTTGACAATCAAAATAATTATCCCGAACTGATTAACAAATCGATAGATTGCGTAATCGCTATGAGAGATGCCTTTAAACCTTTTATATAGAAAATGGCAAGTATTAACGAAACACTTTTGAAACTGAAAAAGTCAGATTTTCGGGCAAGGTTTCATTTGTCCGAAAAGGACAAGGCTTATATTTCCGAAAAGGGAATGGATACCGTAAGAAAACACGCTGAGGAGTTTGTGCGCACCCGTCTGGCACCTGCATATCCGCCGAACGACGGAAAGCAGACTCCGATGCGGGGTCATCCCGTGTTTGTGGCGCAGCACGCCTGTGCCTGCTGTTGCCGTGGATGCCTTGAGAAATGGTATCGAGTCCCGCAGGGCATCGCTTTAACCGATGTTCAACAAGAAAAAATCGTTAACCTGCTTATGGCCTGGATTTACGAAGAAATATCCAATTAAATTGGAGGTAATTATTATGAAAAACGCAGTGAAAAAGGTATTGTCAATAATGCTCGTTGCAGTGATGTTGTTTGGCGTAGCACCGCTGAATGGTTTTGCGGGGATAGAGTTTCCTGCTTCCAGTCTTTTAAGTACAAAAGCAGATACGTTATCATTGAGTGGTGCGTGTGGTAAAAATCTTATTTGGACACTTGATAAGTCAAGCGGCGTTCTTAATATCAACGGTATTGGTGCTATGGATAATTATAGTTCAGTTGCGCCTTGGTTCAATGATCGATTAAGCATTAAAACAGTTGTAATTGAAACGGGTGTAACCAATATAGGCGACAGGGCGTTTAATGGTTGCAATAATCTTGAAAATATATCAATTCCTAACACTGTTATAAGTATTGGGGAAAGTGCATTTTATGGATGCAAAATCACTGGGGACATAACTGTCCCGGATAACGTGAAGTATATTGGTGAAAAAGCATTTTGTTGTTGTTATGACATTACGAGTATAATTATACCGGATAGTGTAGAACATATCGGGGAAAGTGCATTTTTAAGTTGTATCAATCTTTCAAATGTAAAATTATCTAACAGACTTACAAGTATAGAAAATAATACATTCCGTGATTGTAGAAGCCTCGAAAGTATTATTATTCCCGATGGTGTTACGAGTGTTGGTGATGAGGCGTTTAGATCTTGTGATAAACTTACAAACGTAATAATTCCTGAAAGCGTAACGAGCATTGGTTCGGCTTTTGAGGAGTGTCCTGAATTGGCTTACATTGATCTTCACAATGGCATAACTGATATATCTGGCAGTGCTTTTGACAGAACTGCATTATATGGCAATCCGAACAACTGGATAGATGATGTGTTTTACTTGAATTCATATCTGATTTGCGCAAAGAGAAATCCTCTCAGAGATAGTTATACTATCAGAGATGGAACAAAGATTATTGCGAGTAACGCATTTAGCTATTGCGATAATCTTAAAACTATAACGATTCCCGGCTGCGTTGAGGTGATTGGCAGTTCTGCGTTTAGACATTGTGAAAATCTTTATGAAATAATTGTCACTGACGGAGTTAAAGAAATTGGGGATAATGCTTTTCACGAATGTACTAAATTATATGAAATAACAATTCCGGGCAGTGTATCGGTGATTGGGGAACATGCTTTTGAAGGGTGCAAAAAGCTGAGCAAAGTAGTTGTTAAAGACGGAGTAAAAAGCATTGGATGGCAGGCTTTTTACGAATGCAACAAATTATCTGATATAAAGATAGCAGATAGTGTTGAGTATATTGGTGAGAATGTATTTGAAAGGACCGCATTTATTGAAAACACCAATAATTGGGAAAATGGAAATGTTTTATATATAGATAACCATCTCATAAAAATCAAATCTGGGAGTTCATCAGATGGGAGTATTTATGCTGTTAAGGATGGCACAATAAGTATTGCACATAGCGCTTTTAAAGACTGTGGAAATCTCAGGATTGTAGAAATTCCGGATAGCGTAAAAAGCATAGGAAATTCTGCTTTCAATGGTTGCTCAGATCTATATAGAGTTGATATTCCGAATAGTGTAACATATATTGGTGAATCAGCATTTTCTGGATGTTCATCTCTTACAAATGTTACTATTCCTAACAGCGTTACAACTATTGGCAATTTTGCGTTTTCACGTTGCTCAGATCTTGTATATATAAATATACCGAATAGCATAACAACTATTGGTGGATCAACATTTTCCGGATGTTCATCTCTTACGAACGTTAATATTCCAAGCAGTGTTACAACCATTGGCGAATATGTGTTTTATGATTGTTATTCGCTTACAGACATATATATACCTGACAAAGTAGTTGAAATTGGAGAAAGAGCATTTGAAGGGTGTTCACATCTTGAAAAAATAGAGGTTGACTCCAGCAACCCGAATTATTCAAGTTGTGACGGGGTTTGGTTTAATAAAACCAAAACTACATTGATACAATATCCCTTAGGTAATACAAGGACAAGCTATATAATACCGGACAGTGTAAAAGTTATAGCTGACAGTGCGTTTGGTTCTTGTATAAACCTCACAAGCATAACGATAGGTAAAAATGTAACAAGTATAGGTAATACAGCATTTTCTGGCTGTAAAAATCTTTGCAGTGTTTCATTTGACGGAAACAACAGCTTGCAATCAATCGGAAATTCTGCGTTTGTACAATGTGAAAGTTTGGTCTCAATATTAACGCCTGAAAGTTTAGCAGAAATAGGAGAAAATGTATTTGCATACTGTAAAAGCTTAAGAGTTGCAATCATTAACGGAGAAATGAGAGTCCTTTCGGGCACTTTTAATGAATGTACTGAATTAAAACAAGTTTCAATCCCGGATTCGGTTGTTGAGATTGGAGACCAAGCCTTTAGATTCACAAAAATTGACAAAATTAAGTTATCCGCTAATCTTAGAGTTATTGGTTTTCAGGCTTTTTTTTCTTGTGATTCATTGAATTCAATTGAATTACCCAGCACAGTTAAATCTATAGGCATATCTGCGTTTGCATTCTGCAGGAGATTATCTTATGTTAAAATACCCAACCAAACGAAAGAAATACTTAAGGATGCTTTCGACTTATGCGATGCACTTGAACGAATAGATTTTGTGGGTTCTAAAGAAGAATTTGAAAGTATCAACTGTTTTGAAGATTATCCGGATGCTATTGTTTCATATTTAAGTGAGTATCAAATCAAGGCATATTCCCCAACAAGCAATAAAACGATAATTGCACCGGGCAAAGAAATGGTGCTGATGTATTCACTTTTTGAGTATGAAAATACTGTTAGTTCAGGTGTTAATTACTCAATAACAGTTAGTGATGATTCTGTTATCAGTATCAAAGAAGCTGTTATACCTGACGTTGACGGGAATATTTTGCCTGAAAGAATGATTATTGTAAAAGGTTTAAAAACAGGGACAGCTACAATATCAATTGAAGAAAAAAACACGGGAGAAAAATATTGTGTAACAATTCACGTTTATGATTATGCCAATGAACCGTTAACTTTTTCAATAAACAATATACCCGAGCCAAACGGTGATGCTAACAAAACAATTTTTGAAACAAGCGGACTGTATATTAACAACCGTTCAAAGGAGGAAACAGAAAATGGTGAATATAAAGTCAGTTTTGATGTTTATAACACATCAAATTTATATGGTTCAGTTGATATTTATGATAAAAGCGGTACCCTGGTTGATTATGAAATAATTGACAGATATGCTGTTTTTGGCGATGTAGTTGAGTTGGGTAGCTACATTTTTTATGAATTGACGGGAGATGCTGATGATTATACAGATAAGAGAAATTCAGTTAAAACATATATAGAGATCACTGTGCCTGAAGGTGGCTATTTCGTGATTGGTAACAACATTTGCTTATCAAAGCCTGCATATGTATATAATGTGGTGGAAATAGCATTTTGTGTTTTTGATATAGCAATGAATGAAGAAAATATCAAAAAGCTCATTAAAAATATACCGGAAGATGAATTTCAATATTTATTTAAAAAAACAAGTGAAGTAACAGCTAAAGGGATTATCACAGATATAGAAGGCATAAAATCTTTTTTTGAAAGTTTTATGGAAGTTTTCTTAGGTGTCGTTAAGGACAGTCTTGAGCCGGAAAATGTAATAGTGGAAAGTATAAATAAAATCCCATCGATCGGTGAATATCTGGAAACTGCTTTCATAATTACAGAGTTTTTAGATATTTCAGGTCTTTTTATTAGTGTTATTTTCACATCGCCAAACGCTGATGTTATTAGTGTCTTTACTCCTTTGTTAACCACAACAACTAATGTGACTGGTATTAGTGCTGAATGGGATGGAACAGCTTTTGGTGACGAAACCAATATTGTTCTTCATACGTATAAACTACAAAATTCTTTTTCCGGAGAAAATGGCCACCCATATTGTTCTGATAGTGTGGTATATAACATTTGTTTCTTTGATGGCACAGAAGAAGTGCAGCCTAACAATCCTGTTAAAATATCTATTCCCATTCCGTCTGACTGGGACTATAACCAAGGAATAAGTGTCAAACACAAATCGGATCAGGGTTGGGAGAATATAGAAATTTCAGAGATCAGTAATGGATATATTACTTTTTATACTAAAGAATTCAGTTTATACAGCATTGTTTTGAATGAAACTAATGACAGTTCGTATTCCGTCGAGTTATCCTTTGAGCAGGAGTTTGTTGAAGTTAATTTTGGTGAAATAATAAACTTCAACTTAAGCATAGAACCTTCGGATTTTAATAGCAAAAATATTGTTTGGAGTTCCAATGATAATGATGTTGCTTATGTTTTAGGGAATGGATCAGTTTTATCCATAAAACCTGGAACTGCAATGATAACTGCACAAACACTTGATGGGAAATATTCAGCTACGTGCACAGTCAAGGTGAAAAGTATTGAAGCAGACGCGGTGTTTGATGCGAACGGCGGTGCTTGGTCAGACGGAGCAACAGAAAAAACAATTTCTGTAAAGTTTGGCGAAGAGATAACTGCTCCCGAAGCACCGAAAAAACAGGGCTATGTTTTCTCAAGATGGACACCCGAAATCGATGTGATGGACAGCACGGACGGTAAAGCATTTACCGCAGAATGGATTCCCGCAACGGATACACGGTACACTGTTGAAACCTACACAATGAATACCGAAGGTGAATACGAAAAGTCATCACAGGTATTCAGTGGAACAACCGATTCGACAGTAAGTGTTGAGGCTAAAGAAAAAATAGGGTTCGCATTCAATAGTGAAAATAGTGTTACGGAAGGAGTGGTTAAGGCTGATAATTCGCTCGTGCTGAAAGTATATTATGACAGAAACAAATATGTTTTTACAACAGTAACAGATGGTGTGTCATCAACCGAAAACTATTATTACGGAGCAACAATTATAGCGCCTGAATCACCCGAAAAACAGGGATATAAGTTTATAAAGTGGGAAGGCGAAATCCCTGAAACAATGCCTGCGGAATCTGTAACGATAACTGCTGTGTTTGAGAAATCATACATTTGCCCCGATTGCGGAAAAGAGATTCTCGGTGAAGCAGCAATCAATGAACATGTCGCTGCGGAAGCAAGAATGAAGGCAACCGTAGAGATTAAAAACAATAACGGTTCAAACACAATCAAATATGGTGAAACTCTCCGCCTTACAGCAATAACAAACGATATGCCTGCAGATGTAATTGTTTGCTGGTATGTTAACGGTGAAAAGAAAGGCGAGGGTGAAACGTTTGAACTGAGCCTCGAAAGCGGAACAAAGACTGTTGAAGTCAAACTTGTTGATACAAAAGGCAATGTTCTCAAAAATGCAAGCGGTAACGAAATTAAAGACACCGAAACAGTAACTGTTAAAGCAGGTTTCTTCCAGAAACTTATTGCATTTTTCAAAAAGCTTTTTGGTATAAGCCAAACAGTAGTACAGTCAATTTATTTCTAAACGGCTAAGAGCTCACCTTCAGGTGGGCTCTTTTGTGCGCTATAGAACGTGACGTGGAGGGTTGATATCTGTTAAAATAGTTATACAGAAAACGAAGCGGCGGAAAGAGGTTTTTATGGCTGGATTCATTGAGGACTTTTATTACAACAACATCGAAACGCAGAATTACACACCCGAATTCGGAAATGAGCTTAAGAAAAAGCTTGGTGCGCTGACTGCACTTGAAAAGCAGCTTTCCGACAGACTGACGGGCGAAGAAAAAGAATTGTTTCTGAGCTATGTAGAAGAATATAATGAGTTCAACTCACTCTCGGTTGCCGACAGTTTTATAAACGCTTTCCGTCTTGCTTCAAAATTCACTTACGATTCGTTTGCCAGATAACTTCCTCCTTTCGTTCAAGAGGTTCATGACATAACAAGCTCTGCAGATTTTTTCTGCGGAGCTTGTGTGTTTTCGGTATGCAACCTGTTGCAACGAGAAAGATTTGTGATATAATATGATTATTATAATTCAACGATGGGATTGAGATAAAATGGTTCTTTTTCGTTTTTTGCTTGCGTTGCTGACGGCTTTTGGAACTTTGTTTCCGAGTGCAGGTCTGAATTTTGAATATAAGCATCTGCCGATTGAGTTTGAGATTGAGTCCGTGAACGATATATATGTTCCTGCGGATAACAACGCAAACGTGGTTGAATATCCCTCAATCATAAAGCTTCGCCATCAGAAGAACGAAGCTGATAACGGCAAGTTGCTCGCAACGTTTGAGAAGTGGGGCGACACTTATCCCATATACGAGAGCAACGATGATGCTGAAACGTGGCAATACGTCTGCACTGTAAAAGATAACCTGAACGAAGGCTATTGGAACGAATGGATGCCGTTCCTTTATGAGTTGCCTGCGGATATTGGCGATTTTGAAAAGGGAACAATCATTCTTGCCGCAACGTCAATATACGGCGAAGGCATAACCGACAGCACGATAACCCTTTATTCGAGCAATGATGCGGGTAAATCGTTCAACGCTTTCTGCAACGTTGACAGAGCAGGCGGAATTGAATGGGGTGTATGGGAACCATATTTGATTTATGAGGAAGAAACAGGCAGACTTTTCTGTTTCTATTCAGATGATTCCGACCCTGAACATTCGCAGAAGCTTGTTTATAAGTACACAACCGACCTTGTTAATTGGAGCGAGAAGTTTGAATGCGTTGCCTGTTCCGATTCTTCACTCAGACCCGGTATGGTTTCAATTGCTAAAATGGGCAACGGCGAATATTTAATGGTTTATGAGATGGTCGGTATTTTTATGAATCCGATTTATTGCAAGAGAACGACTTCTCTTGATGATTGGGGCGAAGTTTCGGATTACGGCAAGATAGTTTCCGCAGGCGGCAAAACTTTCGGCTCTTCTCCTTGCATTGCGTGGTCACCCGTCGGCGGCGAATGCGGAACGCTTATTGTTACAGGTCGACACGCTATCAAAGGCGAAAGCGACACGGGTGCGGATATGTTCATCAGCTTCGATTACGGCAAAACCTTTGCACCGATTGATAATCCCATTCCGTATCCGACTGACGAACCTTTCGTAAAATGCGGTTACAGTCCGTCACTCTTTTTCTCGGAGGACGGAACAACTCTTTACTACGTCAACAATCCTCCGTGTTATGAATCAACCTATAAGATAACGGTTGCAAAAATCAGAATTTCGGAGTGATAAAAAGTGTTGGTTATTTTACTCAAGTCAAATTTTTGAAAAACCATAAGTGTTGAACTGCAAAATGAGGCTGCTATGTAAGCAGCCTCATAATATTTTGATAACTTATTCGACTTTAAATCCAAACATTTCTTTGAAATCATTAAAGCATTCTTCGCATACCCAATACTTTTGGTCGGGCGTGCAATAGCCTTGCTACAAATCTTCGCCGTTATCGCTGAATTTATCCCAGCAAAAGGCACAATGGTCATGGTCCCACTTTTCTGACGGCTTGGTGTATTGCATCTTTTTAAGTTTTGCGTTCATCAAATACTCTTGCTGGTTCAAGATTCTCCAGTCGTTTTTCTCAAGCATATAACATTCCTCCCGTAAACATATTAATTCCTTTAAAATATGATGTCAATAGTGAAGTCCATTTTATAGTACACAGAGTGTGGTAATATATAGTTGTGAAATTTAAAGGGCAGAAAAACAATGACAATAGAAGAATTCAGAAAAATTAAGCCTGAAAATATAGAGAAAAATGGCTGTCCTGCTGTATGATGAGGATGATAATGAATGATAAAAATAGAGATTACAAAAGAACAATATAACCTTTTGTCTGAATATTTTGCTGAATATCAACCGGACGTAACCGTAAACTTGATTGTGTGCGATGAAAATCTTGAAAAACTTGGATTCTGCAAATCGGCACCGTGCTATGTCTCCTTGGATTTGGATTATGACAGAATAAATGAAATATTAGAACAACTTGATGAGTTTGAAATAGAGGCATATTATGATCATACATATCCCAAGGATAACTTTTATATTCAAAGAGATAAAAAGTTTGGATGGATATATAGCTATCTGCTAAACGCAGAAATCCAATAAATTTCAAGAAGGCATTTGACAAATGAATATTTCCAAATAAACTAAATAATATGTTTATGGGACATTTTATGAAGAAAATAAAATGTCAATATTTTGTCAACAAGTCAGGATATCTGAGCTTTTTCGGGTTCGGTTACAAACTGCGGTAAGTTACGGCAAACACCTTTTTATTGACTTTTTGCCCGTTTGTCAACGTCAATCTGAGCGATTTTACAGATTACGGCAGGTTATGGCAAGCAAAAACAAAACGCTTTAATCACACTCAAGTTCTCAAAGAGATAATTTATCCCGAATGGGGATTATCGAAAACCCTTGGAATCAACCGATTCCAAGGGTTCATTTCTTTTTAAGAATAATCTTAAAATCCAAAATGTTACTATTTTGTCATGATAAGCAAACCACAGATTCGGCGATTAAACCGAACCTGTGGTTTTGCTCATTTTAATATGTTGCGTGCTTGCGTTTGGTTTGTTTTTATAGTATAATTCACTTTATAAACCTTAAGGAGGGAGAAAATGATTAAACTGTTCAGCGCAATTCTTGCGGTTATATATTTTATTGTTACTTTCGGAGGAATATTTACGTTTCACGAGTTTGAGAGTTACATAAACACGCTTGATGCAAAGAACGGCGTTCAGTTTGAAAGCATCAGCGCAGAAGAGATGAATCTGAACAACGAAGAAAAAGAGCTTTGCGAAAATTGGTTTGAGAGCAATCTTTCGGTTTCGGCAGAAAGCTACCCGTTTACTTTCAGGGTTGACGGCAAAAAGTTTAATGCTGATGACTGGATAAAAGAATATGACGGTTCGGCAGAATTCGGCTCGGTTTATTCGGGCGGAAAGACGGGATATCTGATTCTGAAAAACAGCGACGAAAGCCTTGAGGCAACGGTTGAAGCGACGCTCTTTCCTGAAAACGGCGCTTGCCAATGGACAGTTTTCATAAAGAACACGGGCGATGGCGATTCGGCTGTTATCAGCGATTTTTATGCTTTTGATTCCGCCTTATCGACGGGTGAGGCTTTATTGTATTATTCTATGGGAAGCAACTCGGCGGCGAGCGATTTTTCGTTGATAGAAAAGAAACTTACTGCAACGGAAAAAAGTTTCTCTGGCGTTAACGGTAAGCCGACAGAGAAATATTTGCCCTATTTCAACGTTTGCGGCAAAAACTTCGGCGCAGTAATTGGAGTGGGTTGGACAGGTCAGTGGAAAGCGACTTTCTCAGAGACCAACGGCAAAACCAATGTTACCGTCAGACAGGAAAGTCTGAAAGCCTATCTTCTTCCGGGTGAAGAAATCCGCTCACCTTTGGTTTCGGTTAACTTCTATAAAAACAGCAACCCCCTCAAAGGCTTCAACCTTTTCAGAAAATGGGTTACAGATTGTGTATACCCTGAAAATATAAATAAGAATTCATACACGGCAATGCAGGTTGCCGACCCTGTATCAACAAAAACATCTGATGAGATTATTGCAATTTTGGACGGCATTGACCCTTCCGTTTATGAGCAGACCGACGTTTTTTGGATGGATGCAGGTTGGTATGAATATAACGAAGGCTGGCACGACGGAGTTGGAACGTGGAAGGCGGATAAATCACGCTATGATAATGGAATTTCGGAGCTTTCGGGCTATGCGGCAGATAAAGGTATCGGATATGTACTCTGGTATGAGCCTGAAAGAGTGTATGAAGGTACGGAGTTTTATAAGGTGGGGTTACAGCACGAAGATTGGCTTATACACACCGACAGCGACATCTCAATGTGGAACCTTGCAAACGAGGAAGCCTTTGAGTTTTTCTGCAACTATATTCTGAATTCCCTTAAAGAGAACGGGGTAACGGTTTACCGCCAGGATTTCAATTTTGCACCGATTGAATATTGGGAGAAAGCCGATAAGGAATTTTACGGCGGCAGAAAAGGAATCTGCGAAAATCATTATGTTACAAACCTCTACAGATATCTTGATTATCTGACGGATAATATTGATGGGCTGATAATTGATAACTGTGCTTCGGGCGGCAAAAGACTTGACCTTGAAATGACCTACCGCAGCGTGCCATTCTGGCGCAGCGATTATAACTGCTCTTATCATGATGATTTGTTCAACGCCACGCAGGCGCATACTTACGGATTATCATTTTGGCTGCCCATCCACGGTTCAGCTCTCTGGATGGCAAATGAATATGCTTCCCGATCTGCGATAATGCCGTTTATGCTTATGGATTTTTATTCGCATCAACACCCTGAATTTGGGTTCTACAAGGAACAGAGAGAGTTAATGACGGGTAATTATTATCCTCTTGATTTCGGCGGCGCAGACAGTGGCAGAATGCTGGCAATGCAGTTTTCAACGCAGGATGCTTTGAACGGAACGGCGTTGATATATAAACGTGCAGAGGTTACGAACAGCGAATATACCGTTAAGCTTAACGGACTTGCACCGTCAGAAAACTACAGCGTTTATGATGTTGATAAGCCTGAGACGGTCTTGACTTTCACCGGAAAAGAGCTTATGGAGAATGGCATAACGCTCGAACTGCCTGATGGTGAAAAGGCAATCATATTGATGTTCAGCGCTGAATAATGACATAACAAGCTCCGCAGAGATTTCTCTGCGGAGCTTGTGTTTTATTGCCATAATACAATTAATATGCTATACTATATGTATGCAGAAAATCATCAGAGATTTCTGCGATTCATAAAAGGTGGGATAAAAATGAAAAAAGTCATCAGTATTGTTCTTGCGTTGATAATTGCGGCGGCCTGCATTCCGTTTGCCGTATTTGCTGAAGGAGATGATTCTGTGCTTGATGATTCGGTTATTGTTATTTCGGTGAACGCATCTCAGACGGATAAATATGCCGCGCAGAGACTGAAGTATTATCTCGACAGAATTCTTTGCACGGAAATCGAAATTATTACCGACGACACTGAAACGGATGTTTATGAGTTTTCTGTCGGTGGAACCAACCGTGCGGGGAAGGATTTATCCGATTCTGCCGACGGAAGCTACACAATCACCTCCGATCAGAACGGAGTTGTTATCAACGGTTCGGGTAACAAGGGCACAATTAACGGTGTTTATGCTTTCCTTGAAAAATATTGCGGATGCCATTGGTACGAAACCGAGGTCATTGTTGTTCCTGAAAATAAAAATCTGACCGTTCCGGACGGTATTGATATCAGCTATAAACCGTTTTTTGAGTATACCGAGACGGATACTGCAAGTTCACGTGACCCGGAGTTTTCTCTTGCAAACGGGCTGACCGGCGGTGTTTACAGAAATCTCACTGCGGAGCAAGGTTCGACGGTCGGTTATCTCGGTGCATTCTGCCACACTTTCACAACGTTCTTCTGCAAATCCGAGACGTATTTTGCAGATCATCCCGAATATTTTGCGCTCCGTAACGGTTTCAGAGTTCCCGATCAGCTTTGTCTTACAAATGCAGACGTCAGGGATGTCGTAACAACAGAGGTGCTTGATCTGCTTAAAAAAGAACATAATCCCGATGCGGATATTCAGATTGTTTCTCTCACGCAGCACGATAATTTCAATTTCTGTCAATGCGATAACTGCAAGGCTGTCGATGAAGAGAACGGCTCGCAGTCAGGCACGATGATTTCGTTTGTCAATGAAATTGCACGAAGGGTCAAGGAACACGGCTATGACAACGTCGTTTTTGATACTTTTGCTTATCAGTATACAAGAAAAGCCCCCTCGGTTGTCAGACCCCGTGAAGACGTTGTTGTGCGTCTCTGTTCCATAGAATGCTGCTTCGGTCATACTCTCGATGACCCCGATTGTCCCGAAAATGCCGAGTTTATGGCAGATCTTAAGGAATGGGGCGAAATCTGTAACAGAGTTTATGTCTGGGATTACGTCAACAATTACAGAGAAACCGCCTGCATCTTTCCGAATTTCGGAGTAATGCAGAGAAACGTTCAGATATTCTATGAGAACAATGTCAAAGGCTTATATGAAGAGGGAAATTATTATATTGCCGATTGCGATGCCGAGTTCGGTGAAATGAGAACTTATCTTCTCTCGAAACTGATGCAGAATCCTTATCTTGATTACGAAGCTGAAATCAAAGGATACCTTGACGGTGTTTACGGCGAAGGCGGAAAGTATATCGGTGAATTCATTGATATAATTACGGAACACGCTGTTACAGATACAGACCATCTTTCTATATATCAGTTGTCTAACGATACCCTTTACCGTATGACGAAGGATGATATAGAAAAATGCGATGAACTCTGGAAAAAAGCGAAATCAGCCGACGTAACGGAGGCTCAGCTGCGGAAAATACTGCGTTCCGAACTTTCGTGGAGATATTGGAAATGCGCCAATAAAAAGTCGGAATTTTCAAGACTTCAGTTTCCGTATGTGTATATGAATGCCGCAGAAAAGCTTCACAATGATTTCAGGGAAATGGGTATTAAAGTTTTCTCGGAAGGTGCAAGAAGCGAACTGTCGGATTGTGAACTTCTCTATCTTTACAGAGATATTCACAAATGGACAAAGCTTTATGAGGAATGGTTCTGGGATATATTGAATCCCGTTGCGGTTGCGTTTTATAATTTCCTCGGCAAAATTTACAGTTTATTCAACTGAGATTTTTCAAACCCGAAGTGCTTACCCGCTTCGGGTTTGTTTATTGACAAATACCCTTTTTCGGGATACTATTAACTGAAAGGGAGAGATTGATATGATTAAAGATATTCTCTGCGCAGCCGGTGCCGTTACAGGCTCGCTGGCGGGCGTAATGACAGTTTCAATGGCGGCATATCTGCCGTTTGTTATCAGCGATGCCGTCAGGCATAACAGAGATAAATGTGATTATCTGCTGATTCTCGGCGGCAACGTTATCGGTGCTGATACTCCCAGCCCTCAGCTTGTTGAAAGAATGAAAGCGGCGGCGGTCTATCTCAAGGAAAATCCGCATACGGTTGCGATTCCCTGCGGTGGATGTTTCAGAGACGGTCAGAAAAAATCCGAGGCTGAAATCATTGCCGCTTATCTTGAAAAACAAGGGATTGACGGTGAACGAATCATTCTTGAGGATAAATCGACAACGACGTATGAGAATTTTGAATTCGGCTCAAAGATAATAGAAAACCACGCAGGCAAGCCGCTTGATGGGGTGAAAATTGCTTTTCTTTCGTCGGATTATCATATTCACAGGGCTGCGATTATTGCGGACCATTGCGGATTGAAAAATATCGGCAAGGTATCCTGTCCGACCCCCGGGAAAGCAATGCCCCGATACCTGAGAGAATATTTTGTTGCATTCGAGGTGCTTTTCCGCACCATAAAAATAAAAATCAATAAGTCAGGAAAGTGATATTATGGAGAAAAAGTTTTTTGACCATATTATTCATGGCGGCGACTATAATCCCGACCAGTGGATTAATACTCCCGAAATCTGGGATGAGGATATGAGACTGATGAAGCTTGCCCACGTCAACAGCGCAACCGTTGCGATATTTGCGTGGTCACTTATCGAGCCTGAGGAAGGCGTTTATAATTTCGGATGGCTTGATACCGTTATGGATAAACTTCACGAAAACGGAATTTCCGCAATACTTGCCACACCGTCAGGCGCAAGACCTCCGTGGCTTGCGCAGAAATATCCCGAGGTGCTCCGTGTTGAAGAAAGCGGAATCCGTAATGAATACGGAGTGCGCCACAACCATTGTCTTACTTCGCCCGTATACCGTGAAAAGGTGCGCAACATCAACCGCATTCTTGCTGAAAGGTATAAAAACCATCCCGCCCTGAAAATGTGGCATATATCCAACGAATACTGCGGTGAATGTCACTGTGAACTTTGTCAGGAGGCTTTCAGAGAGTGGGTCAGGAATTATTACAACAATGACATCGAAGAGCTTAATGAGAAGTGGTGGAACGGTTTCTGGGCACACAGAATGACAGATTGGAGTCAGATAAACTCACCGAAATTCAGAGGGGAAAACCACGTTTCTGCAATGAAACTCTGTTGGAACAGATTCGTATCCGAGAGTCATATGTCATTCTATGAAAACGAGATTGCACCTCTGCGCGAAATTACTCCCGATATACCGATAACAACCAACTTTATGAAGCTTTACGACGGTATTGACTATCAGAAATTTGCGGGGAAACTTGACCTCGTTTCGTGGGATAACTATCCTGCGTGGGATAAGGGCAGAAATGAGGATGAAGCGCTTGAAACCGCATTTGTTCACGATGCATTCCGCTCAATGAAGAACGGTCAGCCTTTCTTCCTGATGGAAAGCACACCCTCACTCGTAAACTGGCACGATGTAAACAAGCTTCCGAAATCGGGTATGCAGGAGCTTTCTTCAATTCAGGCGGTTGCCCACGGTGCAGACAGCATCCAGTATTTTCAGTGGAGAAAGAGCAGAGGCGGTCACGAAAAATATCACGGTGCGGTTGTTGACCATTGCGGCCACGAAAACACAAGAGTATTCAGAGATGTTGCCCGCCTGGGCAAAAACCTTGAAAAGCTCAGCGGAGTCGTCGGCAAGTATACCGAGAGCAGGGTTGCGGTTATTTATGACTGGGAAAACAGTTGGGCAGTCAAGCATTTCTGCGGTTTCAACAACGTCAACAGAAGCTATTCTGACGAGTGTATAAAGTGGTATAAACCATTCCTCCGTAGGGGAATTGCGGTTGATGTTATCCCGATGGATGCGGATTTCTCGGGGTATGATCTCGTTATTGCACCGTTTTTATATATGCTCAAGGACGGTACGGTAGAAAAAATCGAAAAATACGTTGCTGAAGGCGGCAACTTTGCGGCAACTTACCTTTCGGGATTCGTTGATACCGATGACCGTTGTTATCTCGGCGGCTGGCCCGCAGGCAGACTCAAAGAAGTTTTCGGTATCTGGTGCGAGGAGACGGATTCCTTGCCTGACGGCATGAAAAACGAAGCAACTTTCGGCGACAAGACATATGACGTTGTCCATGTATGTGACATCATACATTCAAACGGAGCAAAAGTGCTCGGCGAATATAAGCACGATTTCTATGCGGGTATGCCTGCTGTCACGGAAAACTGTTTCGGTAAGGGTAAGGCTTATTATGCCGCGTTCAGAAACGATTCCGATTTTGCCGATGATTTTTGCAATAAGCTGATCGGAAAGATCGGGATTTCTCCCGACTCGGGAATCAGTGCAGAGAATGGAGTTCTCATCAGAAAAAGAGGCAGCCATATTTTTGTTATGAATTTTGCCGATGCCGAAAAGTCCGTTATGCTTGATAAAGAATATACCGATATCATCAACGGCGGTACGCTTTGCGGAGACGTTGCTCTGCCCGTTTGCGGATATCTTGTTTTAGAGTGATTTGTTATGGAAAAATATATTGATCTTCACACGCATTCTCTTAAATCCGATGGTTCTATGACTCCTGCAGAGGTTGTCAGGGAGGCGAAAAAAGCGGGTCTTGCCGCTATTGCTCTTTCTGATCACGATACCGTTGACGGGGTCAGAGAGGCGGTTGCGGAGGGCGAAAAACTCGGTGTTGAGGTTGTGCCCGCCATCGAATTTTCAGTGCAGTCCGAAACGGAAACGCACATTCTCGGATATTATATCGATATCGAAAATCCGCTTCTTTTACGTGCACTTGACAATGTCGTAGAAACTCGCAGATTTCGGAACAGAGAAACCTGCCGTAAACTTAATGAACTCGGTTTTGATATTACCCTTGATGAAGCGGAGGCAATTGCGCCCAACGGTTTTATAGGCAGAGCGCATTTTGCCAAGCTTCTCGCTGATAAGGGATATACCCAAAGCGTTAAAGAAGGATTTACACTTTATCTGGAAAACGGTAAATATGCCTATTGCGGCAAACAGAGTATGACCGATGAGGAAGCCGTAAGACTGATCAAGAATTGCGGCGGTGTTGCTTTTGTTGCGCATCTTCACCTGACCAAAAAATCCGACGAGGAACTCCGCAGCTTTCTGCTCAGACTTAAGGAATGCGGTCTTGACGGTATAGAAGGGTACTACACGGACTATACTCCCGAAATGCAAACGAAGTATCAGGCACTTGCCGAGGAACTGGGTCTTATCATCTCGGGCGGTACGGATTTTCATGCTCAGATGAAGCCGCATATTTCGATCGGCACGGGTCTCGGTAATCTGAGAATACCTTACAGTGTCCTTGAAACTATAAAGTTAAACAAAAAAACAATAAAAATGTATAACTATTAACCGATTGTTCATATTTGATTGTTGGATTCAACAAAAATCATAATTTGCAATCTGTCATTTTGGAAAATTTATTATTGAAATTGAATGCGATTTTTGGTATAATGCTTCCTTGGGTTTTGCAAAAAAATCCTTTCAAGAGGTTTATCGAATATCAGGATGTTCAGTTTTTAGGAGATTTTTTGAATGGCAGCAGGTATGAAAATTTTATCAATGATGATGTCGCTCATCATCGTTTCTATATCGGAAATCACCCCGTGGGTTTTCAGCAATGATAACGCCTCGGCAAACTCCGTTATTCTTGATGCGGCGTGTTTTGATTCTGTTCTCAGTGTCAGCTCGGAAGCCTTTTTAGCGGAAGAGCCCCAGGGAATCGAGTCGGAGTTACCTGTGATTCAGGAGGAAGTTCCTGAAATTATCACAGAGGCACCTGCAGTTATTGCAGAAGAAACAACACTTATTAACCCTGAGCTTATCGGTGATATCCTTTCAGCGGCGGTATCAACGGTTATTGTGACGGAGGAGGCTCTTGCAGAGCTTATAGAAACCACAGAAACGGTCACGGAGCCTGAAACAGAGGTTGAAGAGCCCGAAAAGACGACGGAAACAACTTCAACGGGTAAGATTCTTATCGGTTCAGACAGTATGCTCTGGCCTGTGGCACATAAATCCGAGGTTGTTGAAGGTTTCCCCAGATACTCCTCAAGCGGCAGACCGCATCACGGTGTGGATATTTTTGTTCTCGGCACAGACGGAAGTAACCGCAGTGAGAAGGGTGCAAGTCTTTCATACGGCAAGCCCTTCCGTGCAGCACAGTCGGGTGTGGTTGTTGAAGCCGCAAATGACGGCGAATGGAATACCGGATACGGCAACTACTGTGTTATTGATCACGGTGACGGCACACAGACTCTTTATGCTCATGCAAAGGATGTCTATGTTCAGGTCGGAGACAGAGTAACGCAGGGTCAGACCATCGGTGAAATCGGCGGTACCGGCAACACAACTTCGCCTCATCTTCACTTTGAGGTCAGAGTTTATGGAGAGAGAGTCAATCCGCTCAATTATATTTCAGAACCTGAAAGATAAATTAAACGCATTGTCCGTTCTTTGGACAATGCGTTTTTCGTCTGCAAAAAGCAACTTAATAAATCCGTTGACAAAAGCTGCATTATATTGTAAAATTTTAAATGCAATAAATATATTGGAGGTAATTATTATGGTTTTAGCAGCTGTAGGCAAGAACGGCACAGGCAAGGACTTCTTCCTTGAATATGTTGCAAAAACTTACGGTTTCCCTATGATTTCAATCGGTGACGTTGTCAGAGAGCTTGCCGCAAAAGACGGCCTTGAGCTTACAAGAGACAATCTTCACGCAACTTCAAAGAAGTATATGTCCGAAAACGGCCAGACCTTCTTCCCTGAAATGATCGTTAAGAAGATCAAGGAATCAGACAGCCCCAACTTCCTTGTTTCGGGCATTCGTCCTCCCTCAGATATCGAAGTTTTCAAGAAGGCTTTCGGTGATAAGTTTGTTCTTGTTGATGTTGTTATCAGCGATGACGAGGTACGCTATCAGAGAATGCTCGCAAGAGGTTCCGAGAGAGACGGCAAGAGCGTTGAAAAGCTTCGCGAAAACGATATCCACGAAGAGGAAATCTTCCACACCAGCGAAAGCGAAAAGATGGCTGACTACATTATGAAGAATGACGGCACTGTTGACGATTTCTATGCATGTGTTGCAGACTTCTACAACAACTATCTCAAGGCAAAGCTTGACTGATAAAAAATTATCCGTTGCTCATTACGGGCAACGGATTTTTGCTTTTATTCAACAATAAAATCGCAGGATTCTTTTATCGGATAAGCCTCAAAATACTTGTTCTCAAGAGGAATCCAGATGTTTATAAAACTGTTCAGAGAGTCTGCGTTGCGTGCCTGAATGCGGTTGAGCCTTACGCTTAACGGTGCTTCAACGAAAATTTTCAGGTCATAGTCAATGCAAAGTTCCGGCAGATTGGAATAAGCACCTTCGATGATGATAATACCCTCGGGTTTCAGTGTTTTTATTTTGGTTATTCGTCCTTCTTTGCAATCGTATATGCCGTATTCTGTCGGTATTTTCAAACTGATTCCTCTTGAAATCTCATCAACAAAACGAGCCGTATCAATGTTACCGCCGATGGTGTTGAGGCTGTCGGCGGTTCTCATTTTTGCCGGCAGAAAGAAATCGTCAATATGGATAACCTGCGCACCGGTTTCGGCGGCAATTTTTTTTGCAAGAGTTGTTTTGCCCGATGCACACGGACCGTCAATCCCGACAACAAAGATGCTTTTGGTTTGCAAAAGCCGGTTAATTTTCTTGATTATTTTTTCCATAAAACCTCTTAAATCCGAAACCCCCGACGTTTATCGTCGGGGGTTTATGTCTGATAATATTACTGAGCGTCGACGCTGATATTGTCGTTATACTCGTTAACCTGGTTCTGCATTGCTTTTCTTCTTTCACGAAGTTCGGCATACATTCTGTCTCTCTTTTCACCGCTGAGATCATAGAAGAACTTGGGAACGATGCTCAGGATACCTGTAACAACGGGAAGGAATGTGCACATCCAGAACAGTGCGTGGCGTGCTTTGGCTGTCTGGTTGCCGTGTGTTGCGTTAACGTTATAACCAAACCAGCTGAGCATAAGAGGCTGGAATGTATTCTTTACAGTATTAACAACCTTGGTAACAACGTCCTTGGCAACGCCTGTCATACCCTCTGCTCTGAAGCCGTTCTTCCACTCACCGTAGTCGATGGCTTCGTTTCTCATTTCTGCAGGGATAACGCTTCTGAGACCCCAGAAGAACATCCAGATAGTTTCGCGAAGCATAAATGCAGGGATCATAACCGCTATGTTTTCATAACCCTTCTTGGTCTTGGTGTTAATCAATTCACCTGCGGCGAATACACCAAGCATTAATACGCTGTCAACGTGTGAGCTTGCAATCCAAAGTGCCTTTGTTGAGAATTTGGAACGTGCCCAGGGAACATATGAATATGAAATGGGTGAAACAACCGCACCGGGGATACCAACGATTGTTGACATTGATGCAAGGTTAAGAACTTCAATGTAGTAAAGGTTTGTACCTGAGCCGATGCTGAATGAACCGAGAATTTCTGAAAGAGTGATGAGAAGCAACGGTTTGTTGGTAATAACTGACTTGATACCGCTTGTGATGGCGGGACGGTCAACCGTCTGCATAACTCTTTCTCTTGCAACGAACGCATAAATAAGAGCGAATGCACCCGAAACAACAGCAGTGATGACACCGCCGATAACAAACATCCTGTTATAGCCGAACTGATACTTGATCGGGTCTGTAAGCATAAGGGCTTTGTTTGATGAACTGTTGATATAAACGTCAATCAGAAGACCCATAAGAATTTCAGGGGCTTTTTCAACAAAACCCGAAAGCAGGTTTGCCGCGGAGATAAGACGGGTTCTGTCAACGATGTTTGGCGTGATAGTAGCCGTCATACCCGTTCTGACAATCGTAATAAGCGAGCCTGCAAGGTTGTTGAATATCTGCAGGAAGAGATACGGAATAAATTTTGACATAGCGGAACCGACACCTGCCGTTCCGTAAAACATCGGCAGTGACCAGTAGATAAGCGAAATAAGAACACCGGGAATTGCGTAAACAACAAGCCAGGGTTTGAATTTGCCCCAACGTGTTCTTGTTCTGTCAACAATAGCGGCAAGGAAAAGGTCATTGATAATATCCCATATGCCTATAATACCGTTAGTGAGTGACTGAAGCCTGAGGTCGATTTTAAGAATATTCGTTCTGAAAACATCGTCATACTTACCGATATTAAAGCTTTGAGCGATATCATCAAGAACATAAGCAAACGTTTCTTTTGCACCTACGTAACGTCGGTCTCTCGGTACGGTGGATTTAGCAGGTGCGTTTGACTCTGTTGCCATATCATCTCTCCTTATCTAAAAATCATTCGTTTAATTTTAACACAGTATGAACAACATTTCAACATATTAAATATTTTTCATTAATATTGCACATTTTCAGAGGTGCTTTTTTGGTTATAAAGGCAATCTTTTAATATGATTTATAGACAAAGGCGGTGTTATTACTGCCGAAAAGGTATTATTTATAGGAAACGGTCATAAAATAATTCCGAGGTGAAGGAAAAATGCTGAAAAAACTGAAACCCTATATCGTATCCGTTGTTATTTCTCTTGCGGTAGGCGGTCTTTCTGCGGCGGTTACAAGCGGCAGTATGGATGTTTATTCAAAAATCAACAGACCTGCACTGTCTCCGCCCGCAATTCTTTTCCCGATTGTGTGGACAATTCTGTTTACGCTGATGGGAATCAGCGCCGCAATCATCTGGCAATTCAGGGAGAGAAAGTCTGAAGATGTGCGCAATGCACTCGTTGTTTATGCAGTTAATCTGGCTGTCAATTTCATCTGGAGTCTGATTTTTTTCAATATGCAGGCATATCTGTTTGCGTTTATCTGGATTCTTCTTCTGATTGCGGTTATCGTTGCGATGATTGTTCTTTTCAGAAAAATAAGTCCGCTTGCCGCATATATGCAGATTCCGTATCTTTTATGGGTCTGCTTTGCAGCGTATCTGAATCTTGCAATTTATCTGCTCAACAGATAAAAACGGGGCTGTTTTGCAGCCCCGTTTCTTTTTATTATATGAGATATCCTATAAGCTGTGAAGTCTGTGAGAAAACAATGTTTATCAGATATCCGATATCCGACACCGTGTTCTTTATTGCATAGACAAGTGCGGAAACCGCTTCTTCGACTGATGCGGAGTTGAGGATATCATCAATATAGTAGTCTGCCCAATGAATGATATAATCGATTCCGTTGAAAATCTGATTTTTATATTCATTCAGGTTTTCGTCGGCTGATGCTTCAAGGACGGTGCAATCCTTTTGCTGCATAACCTGAGCTGCAACATAAACGGTAAGAATCCATTTGCCGTCAATTTCCTCATAAGCTGTTTCAACGTGATAACCGCATTTTCTGAGAAGGTAAAGACCGTTGAAATCCTCAATTGTTTCGGTTGTGCCGTCGGCGTAGGTGACCGTAACGGTTTCACCACTCATCTGGGGTGCATAAACATTTCCGTTATAATATCGTGTGATACAAGCGTAATTTTCTAGATTTGAAATCTCAACAGACTTTATAACGTCTGTGACTTCGATAATGCTGACCGTTGCGGTTTCTCTGTAGGGGATGCCGTAAAGACCGATTTCAACGGTGTTTTCGCCCTTGACGAGTCTGTCGGTAAAAACGTTGACGGCAACGTAGTCGTAAATTTTCTTGTCACCGAGAGAAAAGTTCACTGCAAAGCCGTCAATTTCAAACAAATACGGACTTTCGATGCTTTCAAAGATATGGTATCCCAATATCAGATTTTCGAAAGCGGTTTTGTCATATTCGAATGAAGTTATTTCTCCGACGTAGTCCGCAAAGACTTCAAGTTCAGCGTTTTCATAAAGATCGAAGCCGACAACGTATTCGCCTTTTTCGAGATAGTAGTATGCGGGTGCGCCGTATTCACGTGCCATTTCGGAGATTTCGTCTTTGTAGATTCCGCTGTCATTCTTTTTCTGCACACCGAACCAGAGGTCGGCGTCAACGGTGATTTTGTAGTAGCCACTTTCTTCGGCTTCCATTGTGAGGTAAACACCCTTTTCTCCCGACACGGCGGGGAGAACGAAGCTACCGTCAACGGGAAGCTCACCTTCGTAGGAATAAATCCAATCATCCTCGCCACCAAAGTTCCACCTGATGTCGGCGGGAGTCTGTGCAAATGCGGTTACTGAGCTGCATGAGATGATGATTGCCAACAGAATTGCAGCGGTTTTTCTGAATATTTTTTTCATCGGAATCCTCCTCCTGTTTTATTACGGTATCATAATATCATTCCGATTTGCTTTTGTAAACATAAGTAACAAAATTGACATTAAGTTGTAATAATTTGTAACCGCATGGCTGTATTTTGAAATTATTATTACAAAAGCAGGCGGTTTTACTTGCAATAAAAGGCAGATATGGTATAATATTCGGGAAAAAAGTAGATAAGGAGATTGTTATGCTGAAACTTGAAAAAGCAAAAGAGCTTATTGCGCAGACCACAACCCAGCCGCATCTGATTCTTCACGCGAAGAACGTTATGGTTGCAATGGGTGGTCTTGCAGAGCATTTCGGAGAAGATAAAGAGCATTGGATGGCGGTCGGTTATCTGCACGATTACGATTATGAGCAGTATCCCGAGGAGCATCTCGATCATACTGCAGAGCCCTTGAAAGCGGCGGGTGTTACGGATGAAGAAATCCGTGCAATCCTTTCACACGGCTATACCCTCAGAAATGACGTTGAACCTCTGACAAATATGGAAAAATCTCTTTTCACCGTTGATGAACTTACGGGTATTATTCAGGCAGCTGCCAGAATGAGACCTGCAGGCATCACGGATATGGAAATCTCAAGCTTTATGAAGAAATTCAAGGATAAGAAATTCGCCGCAAAGTGCAACCGTGATCTGATAAAACAGGGCTGTGAAATGTTGGGGATGGAAGTCAGAGACGTGGCTTCAATCTGTATCGGGGCAATGAAGCAATATGCAGATGAACTTGAGATAGGGGTAAAAGAATGAGAATAACGGTTTTGGCGGAAAACACCTCATGCAACCCCGATATCAAAGCCGAACACGGGCTTTCGCTTCTGATTGAAACCGGAGATAAGAAGATCCTTTTCGATGCCGGACAGACGGATTTGTTTTATGAAAATGCCGTTAAAATCGGTGTTGACCTTAAAAGTGTTGATTTTGCGGTTTTGTCGCACGGGCATTATGATCACGGCGGCGGAATGAAAAAATTCCTTGAAATCAATCCGACAGCGCCATTGTATCTCAGCCGCTACGCTTTCGGTCAGTATTATCACGGAACTGAAAAATATATCGGTCTTGACCCTGAACTCAAAAAGTGTGAGAGACTCGTTTTCACCGACGGTGATTTCAGAATCAGCGAAAACACGGCTCTGTATTCTCCGATGAACAAGGTTCAGCCTTCGCTTGCGGGCGGAACGGGAATGAACGTCAGAACGGAAAACGGATTTTTTGCCGACAGTTTCCGCCACGAACAGTATCTGATTATTGAGGAAAACTGCAAAAGGTATCTTTTCAGCGGATGTTCGCATTCGGGAATTCTGAATGCAGTGGAATGGTTTGCTCCCGACGTACTTGTCGGCGGCTTTCATCTGTCAAAAATCGACAGTGCCGAATATCTTCTGAATCTTGCAGACCGACTTGACGGTTTCGATACGGAATTCTATACCTGCCACTGCACGGGTGTTCTGCAGTATGAAACAATGAAAAAACGTATGCGTAATCTGAATTATATTTCTGCGGGTACGGTTATTGAAATATGAAAGGAAACAGAAATGAGAATCGCAGTTACATATGAAAACGGAGAGATTTTTCAGCATTTCGGACATACAGCCGAATTCAAAATCTACGAAGTCAAGGAAAACAAAATAATCCGAACCGACGTCATCGGTACGGGCACAAGCGGTCACGGTGCGCTTTCGGGAATGCTTTCGGCAATCGGTGTGAGCGTTCTTATCTGCGGAGGAATCGGTGCGGGTGCACAGATTGCTCTCGGTAAGGCGGGCATAAAGATTTACGGCGGTGTCAGAGGCAATGCGGATAAGGCGGTTGAAGCTTTTATCGGCGGCAACCTCGAATATGACCCCGAAGCAAAATGTGACCACCACGGTCACGGCGATGATCACGATTGCGGTGAGCACGGATGCGGTGAGGATTCCTGCCACTGAAAATAAAGGAGAAAATAAAAATGAGCAACGAATTGAAAAGAACGTATATCCCGTTCAAGGATTGGAAAGAGCCTTCAAAACAGACAGAATATACGGAAAGCACACCCTTGCTTTCGTCAGACAGCAAGCTTTTTGCAAAAGGGTGGGCAAGACATAACGTTTTTGACTATGACCGTAATCTTGTCAAAAAGGGCATTATGAGCCGTAAGGAATGGGATTTCTACAACGTAGCCAATGAGGATTATCAGCTTCTCATCAGCTTTGCCAATATCACCGTCGGCGGATACGTCGGTCTTAAACTCGTCAATCTCAAAACGGGAGAAGTTATCATTGATGCGATGAAATATTTCCTCGGAACAAACAAACACGTTCCGCCCGCAAAAGGCGATGTACCGAACCGCTTCAAGGATAAAATCGGCTCTGCGGAGTTTGATTTCCACACAATGGAAAACGAAAGAACACTCTGGTACAAACAACCTTATAAGGGTAAAATGCTTGAATGCAAGGTCAGTATGGACATTATGCCCGGACTTGAGAACATCACTACCGTTCTGCCTTTTGACGAGGATGAGACAAGATATTTTATGACCACCAAGCAGTTCTGTATGCCTTGCGGAGGTACGCTGAAATACGGCGACGAAACCTATGAATTTTCAAAGGAAAACACTTTCTGTGCTCTCGACTGGGGCAGAGTGAACACAATCCACAAAATGGTCTGGTACTGGGGCAACGGTGCACAGTACGTTACCGATGCAAACGGTGAGAGACACCTTGTGGGCTTTGAGATTACGTGGGCTATCGGTAACGAAAGCCACGCAACGGAAACCTGTATTCTCTATGACGGCAAGGTACATAAATTCGGAGCAATCGACGTTGAAAAATTCCCGAAGGACAGATATCTCGAGCCGTGGAAGTTCATTTCCGAAGACGGCAGATTCAACATGACGATGACTCCCACTCTCGATAACCATACCGACGTTGATTTCAAGGTCGGCAGAATGAACTGCCATCAGATTTTCGGCTGGTGGAACGGTGACGTTACTCTCGATGACGGCACAAAAATCGAAATCAAGGATCTTTTCACCTTCTGCGAATATGTTGAAAACCGTTGGTGATTTATAACAAATGAAAAAACGGCTTGTGAGTACAAGCCGTTTTTGATTATTTTATGCCGAGTGCCTGAAAGAGAGCGGTGAAGAGAAGTCTGAAAAAATCGAAGATGCCCTTCACATCAATTAAATTCTCTGTGCTGTGTTCAGCGGTGATGTTGCCTGTGCCTTCAATCGGTGTACCGTTATAGTCGGAGGTGTGTGAACACAGCCACGAAATCATACCGTCGGGATATGTAAGTTCAATTGTCTCGCCCTTGCCGTTTACTGTTGACATATAAGGATATGCTCCGTTTTCTGCGGAGAACATATCGTGATTGATTGCATACCAGGCGTGATGGCTGCTTGATGTCTTTGTGCCGTCTTCGAAACAAACTTTTGTGAGTGTTGAGAATCTGCAGTCTTCAGTAACGTTTGAAGCGGCAATAATCTTTTCCCAGGTGGGGGAGACTGCCATATAGTAGTTTACAAGAGGATCTCGCTTGCTGGACGTTATCCATACGGGGGTGTCTGCAAGGAAGCTGCAAAGCTCTTCGGAAGGTGACCAGGCGGGGCAGATGGGAAATGCTGCCGCGAACATTTCGGGGTAAGCAATCGCCATTCTGAGCGTCATTTTGCCGCCCATCGAGTAGCCGCCGACATAGATTCTCGTCAGGTCGATGTTGTCCTTGTTCTTTGCAATGAAATCATCGATTGCGGCACGCAGGGGAGCGGTCATATCGTCGCTCCAGAAATGGTTGGATTCTTCTCTTGAACGTGCGGCAAGAATGAAAGCACCGCCCGCAGGTTTGAATCTTGCCTGGAATTCGTCGCTTGTCCAGTATGCGATGTTGCTTCTTTGAACGGGTCTGCCGACCTCGGCACCGTCACCCATACCGTGAAGCCAGATAACGAGGGGATATTTTGTTGTGTCGTTTTCCTTGACGGGTGAAAAGTAACTGTAGTCAATTGAGTATTTGCCTTCGACGGGACCTTCACCTGCAACGAAATTGTTTCTCAATGCATCGATTCCGCTGTCAAATGAAACGGCATTTGCAACGGATACACACGTGAATGTGCACACGAGTGCGAGAATAAAAGCGATAATTTTTTTCATTTTTTGCACCTCTTCCGTGATGATATTATCCTGTTAAATCTAAACTATCACATTAAGGCTGATTTTTCAAGAAAAAATATGAAATTTGTTTTTTTACTGTTCCATAATTGCCCGTTTCTATTGACTTGCGTTGTTTTATTGTGTTATTATTTATATATTATGGATTAAGGAGTGAAACACCTTGGATTTCAAAGAAAGCACTTTTATGTATGTGATAGCGCTCGGCGTTGTTGCATTCGTAACCCTTCAGTCGGTTTTCTTTATCGTGAAGTCTTGGAAACACGCAAAGGAACTCGGTATCGAAAAAGAAACTCTCAAAAACACGGTTGTTTCCAGCATTCTTTTCACCGTTGCTCCCGCAATCTCAATTCTTGCAACGGTTATCGTTCTTGCGAATGCGCTCGGAATCGTTCTTCCGTGGATCAGACTCACCGTTATCGGTAACCTTGCCTACGAAACAACTGCGGCTCAGACTGCCGTTGAGGCAATGGGTGGCACACTTACAAGCTCTATTTCCGATGTCAAGCAGTTTTCAACCGTTACATGGGCAATGACAATCGGCAGCATTGCACCTCTTCTTATGCTTCCCTTCGTTTGCAAGAAGCTCCAGAAGAAGATCGGTAATGCCGTCAACAAGAGTGAAAGTGCAGCAAAACTCGGTGATGCTATCTCTGCCGCTGCATTCATCGGTATTATCGCAGCATTCATTGCAAGAGCGATTGCAGGCACAACCTCAGACGGAGTCGGCAATGCAGGCTTTATGTCAATCGCCGTTCTTATCGTTGCCATGGTTGCGATGGTTATCCTTGAAACAATCTGCAAGAAGTTCAACCTCGAAAAGCTTCGCCCCTTCACAATGCCCATTGCAATGTTTATCGGTATGGGTTCGGCAATGCTCTTTGAAGCGGTTCTTCCCGAAAACATCGTTAATTTCGTCTGGAGATAAGAGAAGGGGGTAATGAATTATGCAGAAAAATTATTTTGATAAAGTTCACAGATGGGGCATCCTCTGGAACATCGGCGCATTGCTCATGCTCCTTTCAATCCCCGTTGCAGTTTCGGTTTATTTTAATGCATGGCCTGAAATCAACGTTCTCTGGAGTGTTCTGAGCAAACTTATGCTGCTTTACTGGGTAACGGCAGTTATTGAAGTTATCACATATGTTCCTATGCTCGGTGCGGGCGGTACTTACCTCAGCTTTGTTACGGGCAACATCACAAACCTCAAACTGCCCGTCGGTCTTGCCGCAATGGAAAACGCAAAGGTCAGGGCAAACACAGAAGAAGGCGAAGTTGTTTCAACAATCGCAATCGGTGTTTCCTCAATCACAACAACGGTTATCATCGCGGTTGGTGTTCTTGCTTTTGCTCCCGTTCTTCCCTATATCACAGCAGAAGGCTCGGCATTCAAGCCCGCATTTGAATGGGTTCTTCCCGCACTCTTCGGTGCACTCGGCGCAAGCTATTTTGCAAAGCACTGGAAACTCGTTCCTCTGCCCGTTATTATCGGTGTTATCGTTCTCATTTTCTCACCCACGATGGGCGTAGGTACACTTATGTTTGTCACCATTGTTGCCGCAGTGGCAGGTGTCGGTGTTTTATATAAGTTGAAATGGTTATAATATTGTCTGTAACGGCAATTTAAGTTGTGCAAAATCACACTTGATATTCAATCCGTTTTGTTATAAAATACAGAAGTTGGATAAAATTAACTCTTTTTGAAAGGAGAAATTCACTATGATTAACTATTCCCGCGAAGTTCAGGAAATGTGCTGCGTAGCCAAGGGTCCCAACCACGGTCCCGCTCCCATCCCCGAAGAGGGCAAGTGGGTCAAGGCTTATGAAATCAAGGATATTTCCGCTTTCACACACGGCGTTGGCTGGTGTGCTCCTCAGCAGGGTGCTTGCAAACTTTCTCTTAACGTTAAAGAAGGTATCATTGAAGAAGCTCTTGTTGAAACAATCGGTTGCTCAGGTATGACTCATTCCGCAGCTATGGCTGCTGAAATTCTTCCCGGCAAGACAATCCTCGAAGCTCTCAACACAGACCTTGTTTGTGATGCTATCAACACAGCTATGAGAGAACTTTTCCTTCAGATTGTTTACGGCCGTTCACAGTCTGCATTCTCAGACGACGGTCTTTCAGTCGGCGCAGGCCTCGAAGACCTCGGTAAGGGTCTCCGTTCACAGGTTGGTACAATGTACGGCACAAAGGTTAAGGGCGTTCGCTACCTTGAAATGGCTGAAGGTTACGTTACAAGACTTGCTCTTGATGCTGACGATCAGGTTATCGGCTATGAATTCGTTTCACTCGGCAAGATGACTGACTTCATCAAGAAGGGCGACACACCCAACGATGCATACAACAAGGCTATGGGCACTTACGGCAGATTTGCAGATGCCGCTAAGTATATCGACCCCAGAAAAGAATAATTAGTAAGAGGAGGATATTTACAATGGCATTATTTGAAAGCTACGAAAGACGCGTTGATAAAATCAATGCTGTTCTTGCAGAATATGGCATTTCTTCAATTGAAGAATGTAAGGAAATCACTCTTGCTAAGGGTGTTGACTGCGACAAAATCGTCAGAGAAACTCAGCCCATCTGCTTCGAAAACGCTGTTTGGGCTTACACAGTAGGTTGCGCTATCGCAATCAAGAAGGGCTGCGTTAAGGCTGCTGATGCTGCTGCAGCTATCGGTATCGGTCTTCAGGCATTCTGCATCCCCGGTTCAGTTGCTGATAACAGACAGGTTGGTCTCGGCCACGGCAACCTCGGCAAGATGCTCCTTTCCGATGAAACAGAGTGCTTCTGCTTCCTTGCAGGTCACGAATCATTCGCTGCTGCTGAAGGCGCAATCAAGATTGCTCTCAACGCAAACAAGGTTCGTTCAAAGCCTCTCCGCGTTATCCTTAACGGTCTCGGCAAGGATGCCGCTATGATTATCTCAAGAATCAACGGCTTCACATATTGCAAGACAGAGTTTGATCCCTATTCAGAAACAGTTAAGGTTGTTGAAGAAAAGGCATATTCAAACGGCCCCAGAGCAGACGTTAAGTGCTACGGCGCTGACAACGTTCCCGAAGGCGTTGCTATCATGAAGCTTGAAAACGTTGGTGTTTCCATCACAGGTAACTCAACCAACCCCACAAGATTCCAGCATCCCGTTGCAGGCACATACAAGAAATGGTGTGTTGAAAACGGCGTAAACTATTTCTCAGTTGCATCTGGCGGCGGCACAGGCCGTACACTTCATCCCGACAATATGGCAGCAGGTCCCGCTTCCTACGGTATGACAGATACAATGGGCCGTATGCACTCCGACGCACAGTTCGCAGGTTCCTCATCAGTTCCCGCTCACGTTGAAATGATGGGTCTCATCGGTATGGGTAACAACCCCATGGTTGGTGCTACCGTTGCTTGCGCTGTTGCAGTTGAAGAAGCAGCGAAATAAATTAAGGACTTTCATTCTTTTACTGCTTGGATTATATGCATTGCTTGTAATTCTCGGCATATTATAATGAAAAAACGGACTCCCTGTTCTTATTGAGAGCGGGGAGTTTTTTTGTTGAGTTGATCATGATTTATGGTGTTTTGAAATCGGCAAAAAAATCACATCTGCGGCAGATATTTAAGAGTTTATTAATTTACCATTATATCCATTGACACTTAATGAATAATGGTATAAAATTAAAAGCACAAAATTATACACAAAGGGGCAAAAGTATGAAGAAAATTATTGCTATTCTGACTGCACTTGCTATGATATTTGCATTTGCGGCTTGCAACAAAGAAGAACCCAAACCCGAAGAAACAATCTCAACCACTGCTGCTCAGCAGGAGAATTCCGCTGAAAACACTGAAATTCCCTCTGCAGACGTAAACGGCGAAACCGTTGAACCGACCGAAGGTGCAAGTGAGGTTGCGACCGAACCCGCATTTCTTCCCGCAGATCCTTCGCAGTGGACAGACGAGCAGATTATCGAATTCTATAAGGCTGCAGCTGCAAAATCCCATCCCACGGCAAAGCATTCGCAGACAATGTCTCTCGGCAGTCTTGTTCTCGGCGAGGGCGGCGGTGCAATCGGATTCTTGTTCGATAAGGTTGCCATGCCTGCAATCAACAGCGCTCTCAAGAAGAATTCAACTGATTTTGACGGTATTACGGGCGGCTACAAAGACCTTGTTGTTACCGATGCAAAGTCGGTCAAGGCATACAAGCAGGGTAACTATACAATTGTTGAAATGACAATGAAGGATCAGATCGACGGCAAACACGGTCACAATATGAGCGGCACCGTAGGTCACGCAATCACCGTTCTCGGTGACGTTTCCGTTGCTGTTGCAGAGTTCCCTCAGTTCAAAATTGATACAGATAATGCCGATATCAGAATCCACTATCACAACGCAACCGTAAAGGTCAGAATCAATCAGAACGGTATCATTGAAAAGGGTACGTGGGAATACGTTTCAAGCGTTGACATTCAGAATCTTGCCCTTAATTTCAAAGACGGTAAATTGAACGACCTTGTTATTAAAAAGGCAAAAGCTGATATCAACTATAATATAGTTCTCGGCGGCGGATTTTAATCTGAATTATTGAATTTTAAGCAGGGCTGGATTCAGTCCTGCTTTTATTTTGATTATATCTTGTTTATTATTGCAGAAATGATATAATGTAACGGGAAGAGAAAAAACGGAAAGGATGTTGAACTTGAAAACCGCAACAAAACTTTCTTCCGCCCGAATTTATGAATTTTATCGGGAACTTGAAAAAAACGGAGTCGAAAACCACGCTCTGCTGATTGAACAGGGCGGTGAAATTCTTTTTGAGGAGTATGCATCGCCGTATTGCGCAGATATGCCGCATACTCTGTTTTCAGTCACAAAATCAATCGTTGCAACGGCGGTAGGTTTTGCGCTTGAAGAGGGGCTTTTCACCCTCGATTCAAGAATTCTGCCCTTTTTCCCCGAATATGAGCATTGTAAAAGTGCGGAATGGGATAATGTTACGGTGCGTTCGCTCATCACGATGAAGAGCAACAAGCAATTCAGTTTTACGCAGGATATGACGGCGGATTACGTCGGAATTTTTATGAAAGCGCCCTTCAGAAAAAAGGACAGAGGATTTTTATACAGTAACAATGACGTTCACGTTGTTGCTTCGCTGATTCAGAGACTGACGGGCATGAGCCTTGCAGATTACCTGACTCCCCGTCTTTTTGAGCCTCTCGGAATTGAAAAACCTCAGTGGGAAACCGATGCAAAGGGTGAGTGTATCGGTGGTACGGGTGCCTATCTGACCGCACGTGACCTTGCAAAGATCTGCCGATGCTATGCAAACGGCGGTGTTTATAACGGGAATCGGATAATTCCCGAAAAATGGACGAAAGAAGCAACGAAGCTTCAGGTACCCCTTTCGGGCAGAGAAAATGAAGACGGCTACGGATATCTTTTCTGGATAAAAGGTGACACTTTCAGTATGAACGGAATGTTTGGTCAGCTTGTTGTTTATTTTCCGCAGTATGATGCGGTTGTTGTCAGCCTAAACTGTGTTGTCAACGATGAGGTGCATAACAAGCTGGTCAGAACGGTGCTGACAAAGGCGTTTGAAAATGAATCCGACTCCGTAAGCGATGAAAAACTCCGCAAGTATCTTGATGGCAGAGGAGTCGTGCCCGTCAGATGCGAAAACATACCGCAGATACCCGTCGGCAAAACGTTTTATCTGACTGCTGTTTCGGATGCGATTGCGAAACTGATGTTCCCCGCAAGTCTGATTCCGCGTTCACTGACCTCGAGCTTTGCAACGAGACCGAAACAGAATCTCAACAGACTTTCGTTTGAACTGACCGATGACGTGTTGATTCTCAGATGGTATGAAGAAAATGATGCGGTTACCGTCAGATGCGGTCTTGACGGCGAGGCACGTCTTTCGGAATGCAGTCTGAAGGGGTATAAATATACCGTCTGGGCATATGCATACTCCGAAAACGGAACTCTCAAGGCGGTCGTTAAGCCGCTCAACACGCTTTCAACGCAGTTTATAACTTTCGGCTTTACGGGAAACGAGGTGAGCCTTCAGTTTGAATGTATGCCGAGCTTCACTGAATTCATCGGCAAAAACGCAACAGAAAGTTCAATAGTCAGAAACAGCGGAATTTTCAGAGGAGTTATGGAGAAAACCGTTTTGGCGGTGCTTGAAAGCGCTGAAAAACCGATGGAATTCAGAGCGAAATAAGGAAGATATAAAATAAAAAGACTGTTCTGCAAATGCAGAGCAGTCTTTTGCTTACCATTCGTGGATGCATTCAGGATTTGCGAATATTTCATCAAGCCTTTTAATGAAGGGGATGACGTCGTTGAAGCCGCCCAGACGGTGGTCAAACATAACGTTGATGGGCAGAATCTTTTTCGTTGCAATGTCGACAATGCCCTCTTCGTTTCTGAACGCATAATCTCTGTCCTGAACGGCACCCATTGCCATAATGAAAACCTGGGGATAAAGAATCGGTGCGTAGGTTACGTTGCCGTTAAGACCTTTATAGAGTGAACCGAGGTTTGTCAGGCAAACGCTTCCCTCGTTGAGGTCATCAATCTGCAGAGACGTTTCGTCGTGAGGCACGTGCTCAAAAAGTCCCGAGATTTTAGCAACCTTGTATTTGCCGAGATAACCCGTTGCAACCTGTGCAGCGGTTGATGCAAGTTTACCCTTGAGCACAAAGCCGATGAGCCTTTGCAGAATGATATCAAAAAGAAGACGGTCAACGTCGGTTGTTTCAAGTGTTTTTGTGAGTCTTTCAAATTCCTCGGCAGTTTCCCTGAGATTTCTTTCCTCAAGGTTTCTGATTTTGATGGGGAAGGTTTCTCCGTTAATCAGCATCGGCACGGCAACGTCGATGTGTTTTTTGATTATAAGTCTGCCGCAGGATGAGTTAAATTTATAGTCCATATGTGCGTTGAGTCTGGGAGCCGCCTTGAGACCCTCGGCGAGTACACGGAGCATAATCGTGTTGAACGTGAGTTTGTAGTCGCAGTTTTCCTTGAGTTTCTGAAACTCTTCCCAGAATTTTGTGATATCAGCCTCGTAGTTGTATCCGCCTGCGGGGATCGTTCTCTGTGCATTTGAGAGTACGTTGCCCGTAACTCGTTTTTTGAGGTTATAATATTCGATTTTGTCGCCCGGTTCGGGGTTGTTGAGTGCCTTTGTGATATATTCCTTGAAGCCCATTTTTATTTTCCCTTTTCAGAATTTTTTATTATTTTATCAAAATATGTAATAATATGTCAAATTAATTTTTTATTAACATTGAATACTGTACAACGGATGACAAAGGTGATATAATTCAAGTGAAAAAGGAGGGGAGTATATTGAAAAATATCGTTCTTATCGGTATGCCGGGCGCAGGAAAAAGCACAATCGGAGTTCTTCTTGCCAAGTCTTTGCTGATGGATTTTGTCGATACGGATTTGTTGATTCAAAGAAAATACGGCGAAAGTCTTTGCGGAATTATCAGTTCGAGAGGAATAGAGGAGTTCCTGAAAATTGAAAATGACGTTATCTGTGAAACAGATTTTGAAAACTGCATCATAGCGACAGGCGGCAGCGCGGTATACGGTGAAGAAGCGATGAAAAAGCTTCGTGCAAACGGAGTTACTGTTTATCTGAAGCTTTCTTCAAAGGAGCTTGAGAGGAGAATAGACAATATTCATACAAGAGGAATTGCAATGAAGCAGGGCACAACGATATCGGAGCTTTATGCCGAGAGAGCCCCGCTTTATGAAAAATATGCCGACGTAACGGTTGAATGCGAGGGCTTGACCCCCGAGCAATGCGTTGAGACTATTGCGGAGGAAATATCAAAATGAAAATAATCGGCAGTGACTATGACGGCACTCTGAATCACAACGGCATAGATGATAAAAAGCGTCAGGCTATCGAAAAATGGCGTGATGCGGGCAATGTTTTTGCAATCGTCAGCGGCAGAGGCGTTGAGGATATGATGAAGATTTATGCCGAAAAGAAATTCGGTTGCGACTATTTTGTATCTGACAGCGGTGCGGTTATTATGACACCTGACGGCACGGCGGTTTCCGAGGTAAGATGTGACGGCGACGTTGCCCGACCTCTTATAACAAAGCTTTTTGAAGTAGGTTGCGACTCGGCGTTTGTGCATACGGCGTTTCCTTGCAGCGTGTTTACGAAAGAGGAAGACGTTATAAAGAAGGACGGAATTCCTTTTGAGAAAATGCCCGATATTCCGTGGTTTACGCAGATAAGCACATTTCTTCCCGACGTTGAATCGGCAGAGAGAGTGACCGCAACAATCAGGGAGCTTTTTGGCGATAAGGTCAACCCTATGCAGAACGGCACCTGCATTGACATCGTGCGGAGCGATATGAATAAGGCGAGAGGATTATATATTCTTGCGGAGCATCTCGGTGCGGAATATGATGATATCATTGCCGTCGGCGACAACGTAAATGACAGGGATATGATTGCCGAATTCAGGTCTTATGCAATGGAAAACGGCGTTGATTCGATAAAAGCCCTTGCAGATTACGTTATATCCGACGTGACGGAGCTTATAGAAAAGGAACTTGACACATAACAGCAACAGCCTCCTGCGAAAGCAGAAGGCTGATTTTTTTTATTCCGTTATTTCCTGAATACCGTAGGCATCGACAAGAGCTTTGTATTCATCCTCCGAAATTGCAACAACCGAGCCGTGACGGGGCTTCAGATGATTCATCGAATAGGTTGAGCGCTGCACCTGTCTGAAAGATTCAAAATCCCTTGTCATCTGTGCAAAGAACGTGCCGTTGCTGTATTCATCCATTATCATCATAAACGCATCCGTACCGTTTATGCGGTACATTGAGCTGCCCTCAACTCCGAACCAGTTGAGCGAACAGATTGTGTAATCCGTGTTATAAGGTCCCGTGAGATTCTTCGATCTGACGTATGCGATTTTCTGGGTGATATCCTCTTTGAAATAGAGATAATAGTAGCCGTCTTTTTCGTTATAGACGATATCGCCGTCAATGCACTGAATGTTTCTTGTGCCGCCCGTTTCGGGGTCAGGCTCGTTCCATCTGCCGTATAAAACCTTCGGCTCGGTTTCGAATTTTTTGAAATCCTTCGTGTATGCGTAATAATGCCCCGCAGTATCGTTTTCTTGAGTTGATGTTGCCCAGTAGACCATATACATACCTGCGTTTTCATCCCAGATTGCCTGCGGTGCCCACGCTCTGTTTGTTGTCTCAAAGCCCTTGAACTGACGGATATCGATAACCGTTTCGTCAATCCAGTTGACAAGGTCGTATGACCTCCAGGTAATGAGTGCGTGGTTTGAGGTCCAGCCCTCAAGCGCATTCATATCGGTTGCGATGATGAAATAGCAATCCTTACCGTTTTCATCCTGACCCTTGAGAATGTAGGGGTCACGGACACAGCCCGTGCCGAGCTTCTGGTCGATAATCGGCTCGTTGTTTTTGAGCGCATTGAATCTGTAACCGTCTGTGCTGACAGCAAGGTGAATCTGCTGTTCGTTGACCTCGTTACCCACAAAATAGCAGAAAAGATACGCACCCTCTCTGCTGACGGCAGGGTAGGCATAGTCATTGAAAGCATAATTGAAAAGATAATAAGGAATCATCAGAAATGCCATCAGGATTCTTTTGAAGCTCATAAGGGTCATAAAACCGCCTCCGTTCAGTCTCTTGAATTGATTATATATTATTTCTGAGCGGAATGGAATAGCTGTGGGCAATTTATTTTCGTTGACACAAAAGCACTGAATGGAGTATAATTATACCTATATTAAAAACAAGGGGATTGCTATGGATAGTTACGCAAAAAGATTCAGTATCGACTGCTCGCCCGTTGCAGATAAAAAACAGATTTACGTCAACGGTGCAACAAGGCTGACGGTCATCACGCCCTGTATGCTTCGTGTCGAAAAACAGGCTGACGGCAAATTCTGCGACGAACCCACACAGAGCGTATGGTTCAGAGATTTCTGCAAATGCACCTTTGACGTCAAAGAATCAAACGGCAAGGTTGAAATCAAGACCGAAAAGGTTACGTTTGTTTATTCTCTCAGGGCAAAGAAGATGGAGAAAATCATCCTTGCCGACGGCAGAACGGTCAGAAATTATAAGTCGGGTAACCTCAAGGGAACAAGCCGTACTCTTGATGTAACCGCAATCGACAGAGTCGGTGACGGTGTTTGCTCAAGAAACGGTGTTGCCGTGCTTGATGACAGCAACACTCTTGCAATCAAGCCTGACGGAACAATTCTGCCCCGTAACAACCGTGAAACCGATGAATATTATTTTGCCTACGGCAACGACTATATCGGCGCAACAACCGATTTATATAACCTTACGGGCAGAGTGCCTCTCATCCCGAGATATGCCCTCTCCAACTGGTGGAGCAGATATAAGGACTATTCTCAGGCGGAGTACCTCTCTGTTCTGGATGAATTCAAGGAGAGAGAAATTCCCATTGCCGTTGCAACGGTTGATATGGACTGGCATTGGGTAAAAATCAAGGAGAAATTCGGCAAGAATGCCCACCGTATGCGTAAGCACCTGAATTTCATGGAGTATGTTTACGATATCTGGTCAAAGGGTTGGACGGGCTATACCTTCAATACCGATCTCTTTCCCGACCCCGAAGGCTTCCTCAAAAAGCTCAAGGACGATAACTACAAAGTTACCTTCAACATTCATCCTTCAATGGGTGTACGCTGGTTTGAAGATCAGTATGAGGATATGTGCAAGGCAATGGGTCAGGATCCCGCGACAAAAGAACCCGTTGCGTTTGATATAACCGACAAGAAATTCACAGAGAAATATTTTGATATTCTTCATCATCCGTTTGAAAAGATGGGTGTTGATTTCTGGTGGATTGACTGGCAACAGGGCAAGAACACCGCCGTTAAGGGTCTCGACCCCCTCTGGGCGCTCAACCACTATCACTTCATCGATAATGCAAAGGATAACCACAGACCGCTCATTCTTTCCCGATTCTGCGGTGCGGGCAGTCAGAGATATCCTCTCGGATTCAGCGGTGACACTACCCAGACCTGGAAGAGTCTTGACTATCAGCCCGGCTACACCGCAACCGCATCAAACGTTGCTTACCCCTGGTGGAGCCACGATATCGGCGGACACTGTATGGGCAAAAAAGACGACGAACTCTATCTCCGCTGGGTTCAGCTCGGTGTTTTCAGCCCCGTTATGCGTCTGCATTCAACCAATAACGAGTTTATGGGTAAGGAGCCGTGGAACTACAGAGGCGACGTTGAAAGAATTGCAACGGATTCGCTCCGCCTTCGCCATAAGCTGTTGCCTTATATCTATACTATGAACTATCGCACCCATACTGAGTGCAGAGCGATCTGCGAACCGATGTACTACGCTTATCCCGATGATGAAAATGCATACAAGTGCAGAAACGAATTTTACTTCGGAACAGAGCTTATTGCCGCCCCGATTACCGAGCATACCTCGGACAAAACCAATCTTGCGGGTGTAAAAGTATGGATCCCCGAGGGCAGATATACCGATATTTTTACGGGCAGAATTTACAGCGGCAACAAGTTTGTAAAGATGTTCCGTGATATGGAAACAATTCCCGTTCTCGCGAAAGAGGGCGCAATTATTCCGATGAGCGCTGACGGAAGAGCAAATGACTGCTCTAATCCCGAAACACTTGAGGTGCTTGTCTACAGGGGAAACAACACTTTTACGCTCTACGAAGATGACGGCGAAACGCTCTCATACCAGAACGGAGAATATCTCAAAACCGCATTCACTGTTGCAGAAAACGGCAAGAATGTTTCATTTAAGATTGCGAAAGCCGAAGGTACAAGTGCAGTTGTTCCTGAAAAAAGAACGTATATCCTCAAGTTCAAGGATATTGTTGAAGGTAAGGTCAGCGTGACCGTTGACGGTGCAAAAGCGGATGGCGAATCAATAACCGCAAACGGAACGCTTGTTGTTAAAGTGTCTGTGTCACCCGATTCAACCGTTGAAGTTTCTGTCGATGACTGCAGATATCTTGAAAATGCAGATGAAAAGCAGCTTCTTATCAACACAATTGCGAAGTTCCAGATGGGTAACGACCGCAAGGGAATGCTTTTCACGGGATTCCTCAAAAACGGCAAGAAACTTCCGAGTGTCAACAAGGTATTTGCAGAGCCGATTGAAGAAATACTTAATCTTCACAGATAAAACTAACGCCGCAGTCAACCGACTGCGGCGTTTTTGCAATTACAGGTTGTTGAGAATTTTAAGAACGCAGGAGAGTTCTTCGGGTCTGAATTTTTCAACGGGTTTGTTATTTTCGACGCAATCCGCAAAGTAGATAATTTCGTTTGCATATGCATCGCTCTTGGGCAGATTGATGCTGCCCGTATCACCTTCGGCGGTCTGGGAGAGGTCGATTTTTTCATCGTTGCGAAGATAAATCATCATTTTACCGTTTTCGTTTGAAACGACAGCATCTTCAAACTGAAAACGGAATTCAGCGGTGAAGGGATAGCAGCTTGAATACCACGATGCCTCGGAGTTGATTGAAAAATCACCGAAATCGTAGACAAGGCTGATGAAATCCTGGTCGGGAAGCTTTGAACGGTACTGATATGATACCTTGGGAAGACCGAAAGCATAAACCATAAAGTCGAGGTCGTGAATGTGGAGATCAAAGGGCACGAGACCGCTTCTCTTTTCATCCATCATCCAGCCGTCCCAGCTCCACTTGGGGTAACCGCCGAGACGAATCATTGTGCCTGAAAGGAGTTTGCCGTATTTTTTGGAGTCATAAATTTCTTTGAGGAGTTCATATTCGGGCCAGAATCTCAGCACGTGAGCAACCATAAACTTGACGTTGTTTTTTTCTGCGGTTGAATAGATTCTTTCAACGTCTTCTTCTTTCAGAGAGATGGGCTTTTCGGTGAGCACGTTGATGCCTTTTTCCATCGCCTTGACGGCAAAATCTGCGTGCAGATAGGTGGGCAGACAGATATCGAGTATATCAAGATCCTCGTTTGCGAGCATTTCATCGAAATCAGTGTAGCAACGTTTACCGCTGTATTTTTCCATTCTTTCGGGTCGGATGTCACAAAGCGCAACAAGTTCTGCATTCTCCATTTCTTCCCAGGCGGGGATGTGAGCGCCGCTGATACCGCCGACACCGACGAGTCCGATTTTAAGCATAAATATAACCTCCTTTGGTTTTGACAAAATCATTTTACCACTTTGCAACAAAAAATCAAGGTTATTCGAAAATTTATCATAGTGTTACGAAGAAATTAAGATTTTTCTAAGAATCTTAAGATTTTCAAAAGAAATCATTAAGAATCTTAATCCTTCTTTAAGATTAGATTAAAATGCTTGAAAGTGTCCGAGCTTTGCGGTAAAATTCGATTGCAGGGAGAAATAATTGCAGTTATTCGGAAGAAGAATAAAAGCCGCCTGATAAGGCGGCAAAGGTTAAGTGTTTCTGTATTTTTCGATTTCTGTGATTATTCCAAAAAGAAGCTGTTGTTCATCTTCGCTTTTTGAGGCAAGGAGTTCATAGCATTCAAGCGGAATGTTTCTTCGGTTATTATCGGAATCACCGAGTTTTTCAAAAAGCTGCGACAAAGGAACATTCAGTGCTTTGGCGATTTTTTCAGTGCTTTCAAGAGTTGCGTTTTTCTCTCCGCGCTCAAGCTGGCCGATATATGTCGGATGGACGCCCGACATTTCTGCCAATTTTTCCTGACTCAAATCGAGTCTGATGCGGCAGCTTCTTATTCTCTGCCCCACGAATTTTGCAATTTCACTCATATAATTACTCCTTTCAACAATAGTCTAAAAGTACGGAAAATATTATTCCACAGACTATTGATATTTTTGCTCCTATAACATACACTATAAATATTGCTTGCGGCATGGTTGGTATTTATAGTGTGTGAAATGAGCAGATTGTTCTGAGGGGGGACTGCTTCGGGTAAAGAGAGAACATCTCTTTATATAGTATGGGATAAAAGAAAGGAAGGGTAAAGAATGTATTGTTCCGTTTGCGGCAGAAAACTTCAGGAAGGCGAGGTATGTCTTTGCACGATTACGGAAGATATTTCCGAAAACCGTGATTCGGTTTCGTATGGCTCAGACCATATTCAAGCTTCCGTTGAACAGACTGATAAGAAGGCAAAGATAAAATCACAGTGGAAAAAGCTGTTTATAAGTGTGGTTGTCAGCCTTATTTTTTGTCTGAGTTCAATTATAATACCCGAGGTTATCAAGGAACTTCGCAAAAGCAACGCACCTCATAATCCTGAGATCAACGTTCTTGAAGGCATTGAAGGTGATTTTATTCTTGAATCTTCCGGTGCGGAGTATACAAAGGGTACGGTCAACGGCAACACCTATTCGAACCCCTGGGCAAATTTCAAAGTGAATTTTGACACCCGTTTTGAAGAAGGTAGCGAGGAAGATTATTACGATCACGAAAGCCTTCTCTATGACTGCGGAGCCTGTTTTATTGCCGATGACGACGGCGATGAGATTGCCATCCTTTTCTATGATGCGGGCAACACAACCGTCACGGAATACGTGGAGGAAAGCTTTGAGGTCTGGCAGAATACCGCCGAGACTATGTTTGAAGAAACGTATTCCGAAGATTTCATCAGCAAGATAACCTATCGACGTGATGCAAAAGAAGTTGAACTTGCGGGAGAAAAATACCTTGCCTCATTCCTTATCGCAGAAGTTGAAGGAGAGGAATTTATTACTTACTGCGATATCTGTGCCAAGAAAGACGGCAGAATTATCGATATCATTATTGCGGCAGATAACGTTGACGAATGCCTGAAAACAGCCCGTGCTTTTGAAATATGCAGTGGCTACGGCATTTGAAAGAAAGGAGAATTGCAATGTTTTTCGGACCTTTTTTACCAATCGTTCCCGTTATGATTCTGCTCGAATATTTCCCTGAATCAATCGGTGAGCCGATTCAGGCGGTTATTCTCGGGGCGGCATATAAGGTGGTTATGGCCGTCAGCGGAATTATCGCATTTATATTCTGATGTAGAATTAAAGGAGATGAAAACAATGATAACTTTTGCACTGATGCACGTTGCTATGATACCTTTGGTGTATCTTTTGGAAGCTTTCCCGTTCCTAAAGCCGTTGATGGAAGCACCGCTGGAACTTCTGCTGAAGCTGGCGGAACTGGCAAAATGATGATTTCAACAACATCAAATCTGACAGTATAAAATGCAGTAAATAACAGGGAGGACAACAAATGAAAACAACAAAAAAATTAATATCAATTATGCTTTGTGCGGTTTTGCTTTTCTCAACCGCAAGCGTAGCCTTTGCAGCAGAGTCTGACACAAAAGAAGCGCTCGAAAAAGACTTCGTATGTCACGACTATTACAGCGTTGAAACGGTTGTGGTAACCTACAACGAAAAGTATACCGAAATTGGTGAAGTGCCGTCTGTTACTATATATTCACGTGAAAGGGATTCCGAGGAAGTCAATGTAACAGAAGTCAGCAGTGACAGAATTCATATGGAGATTTATGAGCATAACGGCAAAAGATATCCTCAGCTTTTTATTGATGTTGACTTTTGCTGGAAGGTGCTTGCTGTTGAAGTAGGCGCAGGTGCATTTGTAACGGAAGACGGAGAAAAAAGTGCTGAGGTTGAAGTGCCGTATTCCCGAATAATACAATGCAACTTTGAGATGGAGTGCGAATGCACGACATATTATTTTTGCGAAAACTATTTTAATTTGTCTAAAAGAAAAACTCATTATTATGCAATTGTCGGAATGCCTGTTAAAGTTGTGACTTCGTTTAAAGGCAACCATGCGGATGCATGGCTTGAAAAAGCGAAGGTAACATATACGGTTAACGGCAGAACAGTTGAAATCAATTCGTATGAATTTGTTCCCGAAGAACCCGGTGAATACATTGTTCAGATTAATATCGGTAATAAACTCAAGGATACTGTAAAGTTTAATGTCGGCAGTGAAAAAAGTGCATATTTTGACGGATTGGAGCTTACGGGAAAGCATTTACTGGCCGGTCCGCTTGAAGTTGTTTTCGGAATATTTGCCTTTTTCTTTGTTCCCGGATTCGGTACACTCGGCGGTCCTGTTTTTGTTGTTGATGGCGTGTTAAGTATACCGAACTTCTTTAAATCGCTGTTTAACGGACCGGAATATCACGATCATACTTTTGGCTGATAAAAAAGCAATGAATTGAAATTACAAAACAATGAGGAAAAGTATGAAAAAACTGAACAAAGTCTTATTGTTAATCACAATTCTTGTTGTCGTATTCAGCACCGTTTTTACGATAAAAACAGACGGGCGTTATATTATAAGAGCCGGTTTATATGTTGCAGGAGAGCTGGGTCTGTTCGCAACAGATTATTTTGTAAAAGATTTCAAAGAAAACCAAAGCGATTTTGAACAGATTGCAAATCTGATTACGGACTATGGGAATTCATATGATTCTGCCGATGAATCCGAATCACGGTTTATTTACTTTACCCCCGAGCGTTATTCTTCGTCAGGCAACATAATTTTCAAAGTAAAAAAAGATTCTTCTTCATCAAGTTCAGAAATATATTTTTCGGAAGAAGAAACAGAAGTGTTCAAAAGAATAACAAAATGTTTCAAGGTGGAAGAAGCGGGATTTCATTCGTTCAGCTTTGACAAAAAAGAAAAAATGGTTTATTTTCATACTTCTGACGGCAGATACTCTCTTGTTTATTCCGCAGAAAACAAAAAACCGTATTATGTAAACGGAACTTATGAACAAGAATATGAGCAAGAGTATGTTACAGATAAAATATGCAAAAATTGGTTTAACATTGCCTTGAAATAATGGCAATCAGAGAACCCGAGATTGGCAGAGCGATGTTTCAGCAATTGGTAGTGGATCAGATTGTTAATCTTTTTACATAAAAGGGGATTTATTATTATGAAAATAAAGAGAATTCTTTCGTTTTTTATGTGCATCGCAATTATTCTTACGGCGCTGCCGTTATCGGTGTTTGCAGAGAATGAAGAGCCTTATGCAAAAATCAGATTCAGGAATCCCGAAAAGTATAACGTTGCTTTCGGTGAAACCGAAGAGATTTATCTCGACTACAATACGGGTGGCATTGAAATCCACAAAATCGAGTGGGAGGTTTCAAAAAAACTGCTTTGCAAAATCGAATATGTGACCGATGAATCAACGGGGCTTGTGACGGGTGCAAAATTAACGGGTAAAAACTTCGGCAGTCTCACTCTTACGGCAAGATTGCTTGACGAAAACGGAAACGAAATAATTTCGGATAAAAGGTCACTGTACGTTGTTGAATCCGAAAACAAAAACTCTGAAGAGAAATTCAAGATTTTTTTGAGGGATTCTTATCTTGTTTCGGCTATGGGAACAATGTATATTGTTATTCCATTTGTCGGTGCAGTTATTTTTTCACCTGTTCTTGTACCTTACTATGCATATCTGACTGTAAAAGCAATAATTCTCGGAGTATAATCGGAGGTGACGATGATGCTGGGTCTTATGAAATCGCTTTTGATAATAAGTGAGGTGTTGATGATGCCGTTGATAATGGCAATCAGAGAACCCGAGCTTGGCGCAGCAATGTTTCAGCAATTGGTAGTGGATCAGATTGTTAATCTTTTTACATAAAAGGGGATTTATTATAGTGAAAATAAAAAGAATTCTTTCGTTTTTTATGTGCATCGCAATTATTCTTACGGCGTTGCCGTTATCGGCATATGCACAGAATGACGTTCAGACAGAAAAAACAAATCAGGTTATAAAATTTATTGATTTCGATGCTCTTAAGGAAAAGGCGGAGAACATTTTTGAAGAAGCGAGTTTTTTCGGCTATTGGGGTATATATTTCGGACTCGCCGCAGTGCTTGGAACTCTGGCATTGCCGTTCAGTCCGATCGCAGTGATAATTCATCAGATCAACAAAGCTGTTTCAGAAAATAAAAGTGCGGCTTCATAAATGAAGGAGGATAAAAATGTTTTTTGCATATCTGATTTATATGGGACCGTCGTTTCTGGTTTCGATTGTTGCGGATTTGATTTTACCCGATAAAATTTCGCAGCCGATATTTGATTTTTTCTATAACAATGCGACCGTATTCTGGGATTTTGTTGATAAGATTTTTGGTGTCGCATAAAAATCGCCCCTGCCGCTTGTGCTTTGGCAGGGGCATTATTTTATCTTATTCAGTTTGCAGCGGGTTTGTTGCTCATTCTGAAAACAAGTTCGCCGCCTTCCATAAGCTGCTCGTGGGTGACGTAGCAGCCGTCAAGTGCATTGCCGTTAAGGGTAACGCTTTCAACGTAAACGTTCTTGTCGTTCTGATTGATTGCAGTTATCTTCAGCGTGTTGCCGTTTGAGAGAGTAACCTCTGCTCCGCTGAGATTAGGTGAGCCGAGCCAGTATTTATCGGTGCCTGCAAGGGGATAGAAGCCCATTGCCGAGAAAACGTACCACGCACTGAGAGTGCCGCCGTCGTCATTGCCGTCAAGACCGTTGATATCGTTGCTGAAACGGTTTTCAAGAGTCCAGCGCACCCATTTCTGTGTCAGATCGGGTCTGCCTGCATTTGCAAAAAGATAAGGAGTGTGAATATCGTGCTGATTTCCGACCCAGAAGCCGTGACCGGGGTCAAGTGCCGCTCTCGAAAGAGATGCATCCTTCATAAAGTCCTCAAGTTCCGTGACGAAGTATTCGTCCGAGCCGAATAGTTCGATCATACCGTCAATATCCTGAAGAGCATTCCATCTCCACTGTCTTGCACTGCCTTCACAGTAAGCGTCGGCAAACTTTTTGATCATAACCGCATCGTAGAATGAGGTGATATAGGGGCTGAAATTCCATACGAATGAGCCGTCGGCATTTCTTGCCTGAAAATATTTTGTTTCGGGATTGAAAACGTTTTTGTAGTACATAGCCTTTTTGCCGTAATATTCCGCATCCTCGGATTTGCCGAGTGCAAGAGCAAGGTTTGCAATTGCTCCGTCTTCCCAGGAATATTCAACGGTTTTGGCAACCGTTCTTCTGACACCTTCTGCATCGGCGGGGATATAGCCGTATTCGTTATAAAGTTCAACCCAGCCTCTGCCCGATTTATTCGTTGCGTTTTCGGAAGAATATTTCATTGCTTCATATGCCGATTCAACGTCGAAATCGGTTATGCCCTTGAGATAGCTTTCGGTGACGACGATGTTTGCGTTATCGCCGAACATTGAACCCGAGTAGCCTGCGCCCTGCGGCCATCTGGGAAGAACACCTGCACCCTGATCAGCCATTGCAACAAGGCTGTTGAGACAGTCGAGCTGAATATCCTGTCTGATAAGGGTATAAAGCGGATGGGTTGTGCGGCAGGTATCCCAGAGCGACATATCCGTTCTGTAAGTATAACCCTCGGCAATATGAACCTTTTTGTCGAAGCCGAGATATTCGCCGTTGACGTCGGTGAAATCGGTGGGCATTATCATACTGTGATAGAGTGCAGTGTAGAAATTTGTTTTGATTTCATTATTATCGGAGTTGATTCTGATAACCGAAAGAGCATCCTCCCAATCGGCGGCGGCGTTCTTTCTGACGCCGTCAAAATCAAGACCTTCCGTTTCTGATTTGAGGTTGAGAAGTGCGTTTTCTTCGCTGACATAGCTGATACCGACCTTGATTTCGACATTGCTGTTGTTGAGAGAGCCAAAGTTCAGGTCAATACCGCCATCGGTAATTTCATATGATTTGACGGGTTTGCTGGCGACAGCCGCAAAGTATGCGGGGAGACCGTCGTATCTGCTCGCGAAATTACCCCAAAGAAGGCATCCGCCCGAGATTATGCCGTTTTCTTTGTTGTATTTTGCATAAGCATTCTGCGACTTGCGGTTACCCGCTGCACTTGTTGCGTCGATATAAAGATGTGCATCCTCGTTTGTGAAAAAAGTGTAACGGTGAATGCCTGTGTGAATATCGGCGGTCATTTCAGCAAGACAAGCGACCGAAGGCAGATAAACTGCATAATAACCCGCAGAAGCCTCTTCCATCGAGTGGGAATAGGGCATAATCTTTGCTCCGTTGTTGCCGATGGAGGGGGTGATTCTGAAGTTGCTGTAATCCTCCGAGCCTGTTCCCGAAAGTCTGGAGTGGCTGAATCCCTTGATGTGACCGTGTTCATAGTAATAATCCGAGGTGTTGGTCTTTACGAGGTAAGTTCCTCCGAGAAAGCAGGTGTCGGGACCAAGTCTGACCGAACCGAAAGGGACCGTTGCGGCGGGACTGAGCATACCGCAGGTCCAGGGAATACCGCCCGTACCGATGAAGGGATCAACGTACTGACCGTATTCGCCCTCGGGGATTTCAGGCATTTCGATTTTTTTCACAAGCACTCCGCCGAAAATTCCTGCAAAAAGTGTTTCGATGGCAACGAAAACCGAAACGAATGCTCTGATGATTTGCAACATATGCTTCACTCCAATCGGATATTTCTGTATTTAATATAAAATAAAGAATAATAAAAGTCAAGAAGGATGCGCTGATTGACGGATGAGTTCCTGAAAATAAAATATTTATTTGTAAAGCGATAAAATAAAAGGCTCCGACCGTAGGGAGTTCCTGTGATCGGAGCTGATTTTTAAAACTAATATTATTTTTTGCTGATTCGGCACCATTCGCAGCTACCGGTATAACTCTTATGATGGAAGTGTCCGCATGGATATTCAATGAGTTCCTGTGAGTATCTGTAAAGTGCGGAATAAAACTCATCGGGAGTCGGTCTTTTTTCAGGATGGTTCAGACCGTCAACAAAAGCTCTTTCAAAGCAATTGCGAAGCTCAGGACTTAAAATTTCATATGCGGGAGCCCACTTGGGCGGTTTTCTGAACACTGTGGGATGGGCAAAGATAAAAATTGCCTTTTGTGAGGCTTCAAGCAATGAAATTGTGGCAGATGAAACAGTTTGGCTCGGCGGAAGTTTGCTGGCTTCAATTCTTGAATTGAACGGATGGGCACCGTTCATAAGAAGATGGAAAATATGCAGAGCCATAGTATAAAGGTCGGTATATTTGTTGTAGACGGGAGCGCTGACTGATTTAAGATCAGCCTTTTCCTTTTTTAATGCCTTGTGAATTTCGGGAGCCATTTCTTCAGGAACACCAACCACGCAGCGGTGAGTTTTGCCGTTAGCTTTAAACTGAAAGCTGTCATTGTCAAAAAGATGCACTTTACCCGTCGGATCAACGCCTATATTTTTCTGATTATAGTCACCGATTACAACGCCGTTGTCGTGAGCAAGCTTGGTTATAACACACATGTTGCCGGCAGTTATAATCTTGTTTTTATAAGAGATATCTTTTCCGACGTCTGCATCATATATCGAGCTCAAAGGAACGTAGTCACCGACAAGTTTACCCATAATATAACCTGCAAATTTCCTATTGGAATCGAAAAGCGGTTCAATCGGGGGAACTGTGTACAGTCTGAAATTTGAATCCCAGCTCTTGAAAAAATCAGCGTAAGCAAGGATTTTGGCGGTAATCTGGGCATCCAACATGTTGGCATGATAAATTTTTGCAACCAAAGAAGGTTGACCGATAACGTCATAAACATTTCCTTCTCCGCCGCCTTTAAAACTTTTTTCATCCAGATTATATGCCCTGCCGTTTTGATTATAGTATACCATTTTATTCTCCTTTTTTATCGACGGTAAGAGAAAGAAATTTTTCTTTGATCTTTTCGCCTATGCTCTTTTTATCGTTAGCGTTTTCACCGTTATCAGGGGAGGGAGGGGTCTGGTCTTTCTGAGTATCATCCTCCGGATCCTGGTTGGCAGTTTCGTCAGGGGTATCTTCAGCCGTTTTTTCGGGATTTTCTTCAGGTGTTTCCTCGGAAACTTCTTCAGGAGTCTCTTCAGGGACTTTTTCGGGTGATTTAGCTTCTTCACCGTTTTGCTCTTTATCTGAAGGTGCAGGATCGTTATTTTCGTTGCTGATTTCTGACAGAACGGATTCAAGATCCTTCTTTCCGGTATAGATATCTTTGATTTGTTCGTCGGTAAGCTGAGGATGAACCAGGCGAAGTTGAAATCTGAAGACTTTTTCACGGATTTCTTCGTCTTTGTAGTGATTAGCTTTTGCCATCAAGGTTTCGATCAGTGGTTTTTGGGGTCTTTCCGGCTTTTCTACCGTCTTGGAAGTATTTATCAACAAGGCGGCACTCATATCATCTGTTTCCCTGTTGATTGCTTCTAAAGAAGAGATAAGCTTTTTCTTAAGGTTTTCTATGACAGTATTGTATTCGTCTTCCATATTGTCGGAAAACAGTTCATACGGGATGAACAGATCAACCTTGGATTTATCGTATTGACCCATATCCATAAAGCAATCTTTATATATCCCGTCGGTTGAACAAAGCACGGCGGCAACATTTTCCATTTTTGAAAATGCATAGTTGGTTCTCAAACGAAGAGGATAAACATGACCGTTTTCGTCATTCATAGGCTGAGAAAATATGAGTTCTCCGTCATCGAGAAGAAGTGCAACTCCCGAATCACCGACGTATCCTACGTAAGCGGTGTATCCGTTATATAAAACCAAAACGAGCGTAGCGTCGTAATTGTTATACGAATCATCTTTTTCATCTGCATATGCTTCGACTGCATTCTGAGCGGCATGCATTGCGCATCTTATAAGTGCGGATGCATCTTCTTCAAGAAAAGAATTGGAACCTGAATCAAAGGGGATAGCTTTTTCAACAAATTCGCAAGCAGTTTCGCAAGCAATTCTTGATGCGATTTCCGAATGGGCGGATCTTGAAACGCCGTCAGACACCGCGGCTATTTTCCAAGCGGGAGTAATTTCACGAATCAGACTGTAGTCTTGGCAGGGCTGATTCTTTTTTATGTGTCTTTTGCCTTGTAAACTGAAATAGTATTGAGCAATCATATTAATAACTCCTTAACAAAAAAGGAGAAGAAACGCGTTTGTAACACATTTCCCCTCCTGATAAATTATTTTGACCAAGAAATTTGTTTGCCGGTAATCATTGTGCCCTGACCATTTCCGGTTGTGGTAACGGCAGTATTGCCGGCAACTTTGATATAGCTGGGATCGAACTTTACGTTCATAACGTCTCCGACAGCGCTTGAAGCACCAACAACAACGCTGGATGCGAGGAAATCAAAGGTAGCGGGCAAACCGTTGACGCAGTCAACAGCCTTCATAACGGTGATAGTATCGCTGAGATCAAGGATGTCGCTTGTGACCTTGTTTATGTCCGCGTCGCTCATTGAACCAGGTACAAGCACAACAAAAATTTTGACCTTTGAAATTTCGCCTTCGGCATATTTTTCACAGAGTCTCTTAGCTTCTGCTCTGTTTTCTGAATCGGTTGCAAGACCGTCTGTATAAATGAAAATCTGGGGTCTGCGGCACTCTATGCCTTCTTGTGAGCACTGGGCTCTCAGGACTCGGCTTGCCTGGATTGATTCGCAAATAACTTTATATAAGGGTGTTGTTGTGCCGGGTTTGATCTTGGAAATGCCTTCAAAAATCGAAAGAGGCATCCATTTTGAATGAATCAACACTTCGTCGCCAGAGAAAGAAAGAACCATTGAATCAACCGCACCCATTTCAACGGGAGTGAGCTTTTTTACTTGTTCAGACTGGGGAAGGCTGTTGACAAGTTCTTCGCAGAGTTCAAGCTTTGATTTACCGTTGCCGGCATCACTTGTCATAGATCCGCTTGCGTCGATAGCAACGATAAAGGGCTGATGTGCAGTTCCCATAGAAGTAAGATCCTTGACAATATCAGTATCATAGCTTTCGATTTCGCCAGCTTTTGTCTGGATAAGTTCATCGATATTCTGAGTGTCATCTGTAAACGGTACCATAGGCATAATAATTACCTCCTGAATAATATTTGTCATAATTATAACATTTGTTGGGATATTTGTCAACAAATGTTATGTGTGTTAATGTGCTTTTTGGGCAAATGTACAAATTTCCTTAGTGAGTATTGTGCAGGATGTCATTTCCATCGAACGCCCAAAACACTGATTTTGCCTTTGTCTTTAACGGAGTATCCTGCGATACAGTTCATAATACCATAATCATTAACTCCGCACTGGCTATGAAGAAGGTTGATAAATTCGTCAAAGTCGACGGGTTGAATAAATCTGTATTCGGTAAAAATCGGATCAAACTTCTTTTCGTGACGTAATCTGTCGAGCAGATCCTGCGGGGTGTTGATTACGGGCAACAAAGACATACTGTGTTCGCATTTCGGAAGCTTATATTCGGGATTGGGGATGTGCGTGCGCAAAAGTTCCTCAGTGGATAACATAAAAAACTCTCTTGAGCAAAAGACCTCGCCCCTATAATCGTCATAAGTAACGTCAACAAAATAGTTGTTTCCGTTGATTTTCACCATATTCCATGCGTGTGGTCCGCCATCTTTATCATCACCGCGAACGTAAATGCAATGTATTCCGGCTTTTTCGCACAAGAACTTATATGCACGTGCGTATCCTGCACAGCAGCATTGTTTTCTGATGAGAGCACCGACGATTGATCTCTGAGAATCGGGAGTGTCATCATAAAGTTCATATTCTATATTTTTAGCAAGATAATCGTGGAGTTTAAGCGCAGTTCCGAAGTCATTTTTGCCCGTACACTGTTTAACGATCTTGTCTCCGATTTCGTGAACCTGGTTATAATAGAGCTTTATCTGGTTCTCTGAAAAGAAGTACTCGCATTCTAAAAGTATTTGTGAGCCGACGCGATAAGCCGTATGGCTGAAATTGACAAAGAAGAAATCAGGTCTGTCCATGCTGACATAATCCACTATTTTCCACACGGTTTTTACATCAGAGCAATCTACAGTGATTTCATCTTTAAGAGACATATAACCTGAGACGAGTTCATCATAGACTTTTTTTTCTTCGGAATTAAGCAAACTTTTGTAATATACACTGACCATATTTCAAAACCTCCAGTAGAAACTTGGCTTTTATTTGAGTTTTCTGAAGCCCATTATATCACCTGTAAGAATATATGTAAATATTGTTGTATATGGAATAATAAACAAAAAATGAATCGTTTTTTTGTGAGTATGTTTTTCAAAGGGTTCGAACAAAACATCGTTCTGCTCCAACTGCAAAAAATGTTGCCTAAATTTTCACTTTATGCGGTGTGTTTTTTTGAGAGGAAATTATATAATATCCGATATACAATATCAGTATCAAATCAGAGATTTGCAGAAAGGTAAAAAGAGAATAATGAGCAGGTATTTAGTTATCGATCTTGAAATGTGCAAAGTTCCCAAGTCGAGAAAAAAGTTCTACGGTTGTGCAAATGAGATAATTGAAATCGGTGCAGTTCTGATTGATGAGAATCTCGAAATATCAGATAGTTTCAAAACGTATGTCTCGCCAGAGTTCGGTGTCATAGACTCGTATATACATAATCTCACGGGCATATCAAAAAATGATGTTACAGGTGCACCGAAAGTCAGAGAAGCACTTGGAATGTTGATTGAATGGATGCCTCATGATGCTATTCTTGTTACATGGAGTGAAAATGACGAGAAGCAGATCAGTATTGAAACCGAGCGTAAGGGAATCGAAATCCCTGAGATGGCATCTTTTTGGCAGAATGCGGAAGATTGTCAGCTTATTTTCAGCAGCAGGATGGACTCCCCAAAGGTTTATGGTCTGAAAGAGGCTTTGATTATAGCAGATATTTTTTATGACGAACATATTCACGATGCATATGCTGATGCTTACAATACGGCATTGCTCTTCATCAAACTGAAGAAGGAGAAAAAGCTGGAGCTTAATCCTTATTATAGCGGGAAGACGGCAAGTAAACATTCGTATAATCCGTTTGCAGATTTGTTGGCAGGGTATAAGTGGGTTGTATAAGAGTTTGGCAGACGGAAAAAGCCGACCGATGTGAGGATTCATCCTCCACGATCGGCGGTATTTTTATTATAATAATTCAACAAAAACCACACGGAACAAATCCGTGTGGTTTTTGTTGAATTAGAAACGTAATTTTGATATATATACCGAACTCACAATCAAAGTAATCGGCAAGATCAGATCGAAATCCACTTAACAGATAAGACAGAGAATGAAAAACGATGCGGCGAGAATAAAAATCACAGTGACAAGAATTTTTGCAATATCCCAAGTGATTTTTGCAATAAAGCTGACCGCTTTGAAGAAAAGCAGGATTGAAACAGCGGATAAAATAATTTTAACCAATTTTTTTACAACTCCTTGATAAACTGACGGTTTGAATAACCCAAAGCACAGTTTTGTTCAGATTCAACTGAGAAATCCGCAAATTTTTTAGCGTTCACAATTTCGATACCCAATTTTTTGCATATTCCTGATTTTTTTCAATTTTTCCGGCCAATCTTGCAGCCATCATTCTCTGTCTAACATTCATATCATAAACTCCCTTTGGGAACGGCGGCGGAGATGTGCGGTGCCGTTCCCATCATAATAATCCGGCGGTTATGCGGCAAATCTGCCGTATTCCAATACTGATTCCAGAACGCAAGTTGTTCGTTCACGCTTGTGGTCAATGTTTGTGACAGACAGCCGTACTTTGTCACCTTTCATACCGTTACCGAAGTAGAAAACTACTTTGTCGGTCTCTTCGTCACGGACGTAGCATCCGTTGTTGTTGAATCCGATAACTTTGCCGATGATTATTTGGTGTTTTTTGAAATTTTCCATTTTAGCAACTCCTTTTTATTTATTGATTATATGATATACCTTTTAGAATAAAAGCTGTATAACAAAAAAAGCGTATATTGAACCGTTTTTTTGCATTTTTGCAAATAGGAATAAAAATGGCATCGGAAGAAGCTTTTTCCGATGCCTTAGTTTATTGTTCACATTTTAATTTGTTATACTTTTGAATATTGATTTTTTTATCAGCAAGCATCTGTTCAACCCAGAGCTGAAGAGTTTCAACGGTAATTGAAATGCGTTCAAGCTCATTCTGAATGAAAACAAAATCTTTGATTTCTTCATCGTCAATAACTCCGTCAGAAGTTATTTCGATGAGTCGCTCTTGATTTCTTTTCATTGCGTTGAGTGATGAAAGCATCTCAAGAACAATCTGCGTAAGGTCTTTGACTCTGACTTCAGGAACGTACTTTTTGCCGATGGGGCACTCATTTGAACAGTAATGGTTGCAGAGAGTGGGTTCACCGTAAATCTCGGAAAGAAGCAGTACTTCATGGGGTTCGATGGGGTATTTGTTGTTTTCGATTCTTTCGAGACGCTCATGCTGAAGTGGGTAGCTCATATCGGAAGCAATGTCGCAGACTTGTTCTCTTGTCAATCCGTGTGCATTTCTTGTTTTTTTATAAATGCTTGTGGCCATAGTTTATTCTCCTTGCTGTGATTTATAGAGCTTATTTGCTTCAAAGAATGCAAAAATGATGCAGATGAGAGAGTAAACAGAAAAAATCAGGTGCGTTGCGATTTCGGGTGACTCGGGGAGCATTGTAAGGTATAGTGCGATTCCGAGCACTCCGTTGACGAGCATCAGCACCGTATACTCAACAAATGCGAACATCGTCAGGAAATAGATGAAAATCCCGAGCAGGGTGGTGATACTGTCGAGGAAAACGTATTCCGAGCCGAGCAACGGAAGGATTATCCACATTGCAGCAACGGAAAAGACATATCCCAGCAAGAGAAGGATTCTCTGTTTCCAGCTCATACGGTGCAGAAGAGTGGATTCTCCGCGTTTGTTTTTGTTCCAACGGATGAACGTCAGAAGCTGAATGGGGCAGGAAAAGAAGACTGCGGATAATGCTGAACCGTAGATGTTAAAAATAAAATAGACCACGCCGTAAAGCAGGGAATTCATACTGCCGAGCAGACTGCTGTAACGGTTGACTCTCGACTGGAGCAAGGCAATTATCAGCGACACATAAAGCGGCAGTATCTGCAGAAAATCCTGTTTGTTGTGTATTGCGGTGACCGTTATCGCAACGGCTGTGCAGACCATCAGAACGATAATAAAAATATTTTTTGCGGATGGTCTGTGTTTTGATTCTTGAAGGTTTCCGTTCAAAGTGCGCACCTCATTTTTAACCTATTTCGTCGAGGTTGGCACCTTTTGTTTCCTTGACGTTGAACACAAAAAGAATTGCGGCAACGGTAACGGTGGGTACGGCAATCACGAGACAGGCTGTCCAGATGGGCATTGCAATCATACCCAGAACTGCACCTGCATAGCCGAATACAAGACCGATTATAACGAGCAAGCCTTCTGCACCAACAACTGATGCACGGATATCGGTAGGCACTTTTTCGGTCATCATAACGTTCATATAGTCTCTGCCTATCCAATATGAGCCCTGATAGAGACCTGCAAGTGCACCGACGAGGTAGGGGTTCCATCCGTTAAGAATGCCGACGACAAAGAGGATGTATCCCGTGACGCAGGTTGCAGAGAAAAGGGTAACAGTTGCTTTTCTGCCCGCTTTGTCTGCGATGAATCCGGAAAGGAAGGTGATTGTCGCATATATAACGGGTACCATAAAGAGTGCCTTTGTGATGTCACTTGTGCTCATACCCGCGCGGTGCATTGAAGATTCGAAATACAGAGCGATTGCGGGCATGGCGGCATCGAAGATGATGTGCGAAATGATGAGCATTTTTGTGTCTTTATTTGCAAAAATATATTTGACACCGTTGAAAACACCCGACTGGTTTCTCTGTGCTTCTTTTTTCTGCTTTTTGAGTGCTTTTTCCGCCTGTCTTTCTTCGTATGGGCGGGAAAGATATGCGATTCTTTCGCCGATGAAAACTTTCGTATCCTTTGCAAAAAGAATAACGAGTAAGACGGCAACGAAGCCGATGAGGGCGGGGGCAAGGAAAATTTCACGCCATTTAGTGGCGTCGTCACCCATAAGCAGATCACGGAGAGTGGGGATGAGAATGACTCCGAGAATACCGAAACTTTTGAGGAAACTGTAAATTTTTGCACGGTGTTTGTCGGGTGCTTCTTCGAGAATATAGATGATCTGGATATCGTGTCCCATAAAGAAGCTGATGATAGCAAAACCGACGAGAAACATTATGTAGCTTGAGGAGAGGTGAATTGTCAGCAGACCGATCGCCATACCGAGAGTGGAGATGGCAAAAAGGGGCTTTCTGCCCCATTTATCGGCAAGGGCTTTGTAGAAGGGAGTGAAAAGACCCAGAACGTAGGTGAAAACACCGATACCCGAGTGGAAGGCAAGACCGTCCTCATAAGTGTAATATTTTCCCATAAAGGGGTTGTTGACGAAGAATTCCGTCACAAATGACGACTGGACGGTGACGGTCAGATTGCTTGTGACCTCGTCAAGGATGTTGACGATTGCGATGAGCATCAGAAGAACAAGAAAATATTTGCCTCCCGAACTGCGGTTATGCATTTTTCCCAGACGTTTAAGCTCGCGTTTTTCTTTTTTCAGAATTTTTTTGGCAGATATCATGGATGTCACCTCTTGTGTGGAGTGTATATAGTATATTTTGTAATTATAGCATAATTTAGTATTGTGTTCAACTGCTGAAAAAGAAAAAGCAAGTCGTTTGGTGGGAGGTTTAAAGGACATTTGATGTTATATAATACAGATAACGGATAATAATCGGAGGAGGCAGTGATATGTGGATTCTTGTTTTATTTGCAGGGTTGGCGGCATTCTGTAAGGAATGGACAAAAGGACTGTAATCTGATTTAAAGAGGTGTTGAGTATGTGGATAATTGCTTTGGTTGCTTTGTCTGTCGGAATATTTTTCAAAGAAGTTTTCGGAGAATGACGGTACAAATGTAAAACCCCTCTGCCATAGCGGCAGAGGGGGGTGGAATTATTGAACTTTCTTATAAGTGCAAGTATAAACGTTTTTATCTTTAGTTTCAACTGTTATCTCAAGGGTATCCGATGAGGAGAAAACAACCGTGATATCTGCTGAAATATATGCTGTTTCTTTCATTGTTAAGGTGTTGGTTTCTTCGTTATAAACGAATCTGTGAGAGCTCTTTGAAATTCCTATTGAAGGGAATTTCTCATTGCCGTCAGAAATTGTAACAGATTCTGATTCCCAGCTGTATTTTGAGAAAACGGTAGTTATGTTTTTGCATTCTCTTACGTTTGGGTTTTTGCCTGATCTTGATATAGCGGTAGGGTCACCCGAAACGTAAGTCCAGTTTTTGTTATCGTAGTCATACAAACACTTGACTTTATCTTCAAACCAATCAATAGAAATATATTTACTGTTTTCGATAATATTCTTAGCTTTTTCTATCACTTCAGCATCTATCGTTTCTGCGTTATATACTTCTTCAAAAAGCTCGGCTTCCTTGCCCAGTTCTTCAACAATCTTAGGGCAGTCTTTATAGTCGTTTAATTTGCGGAACAGTTCAAGGGCTTTATTGTAGAGACCCCATCCCAAATATTGCTTTGCTGAATTGTATATGTCTTCCTTTGCCTTTTCAAGGCGTTCTGCACTGTCTTTATAGTCGCCGAGTTGACCGAAAATTTCAATAGCTTCAAAAACGTCATCTTCGATGATAGCTTCAGCCATGGATATTGCCTTGTTATAAGATTCTTCCTTCTTTGCTTCGTTAGCTGACGATACGGAAATAACCGCAATGATTGCTGCAATAACAGCGAGAACAATTCCTGCAATTATTAGTTTTTGCTTTCTTGCTTTCTTTGCTTTTTCGGCAGCTTTCTTGGCTTCTTCAGCCTTTTCAAGACACAATTGCTGACGCTGAAGGGAATCCTTGTAATCTTTGATAGATTCGAATTTATTTGCAAGAATTCTGAAGAATTCTTCGGAGGTGTTGGATTCCATTTCTTTGACTGCGTAGTTATAAATACCTGCCACTCTTTCTTCTTCAATGCGGTCTTTTACGCTTTGATTATAGCTTTGTACGGCGTTTTTTATTTCAACATTGCCGAAACGAAGAATCTTCTGATAGTTTGCTTTTTCATCGAGAGGTGCTTTTACATTCCTGAGATCATCTTTGGTGCTGACCTGTAGTTCAGCCATCAGCTTATATAAGTAAGCGGTTGCGTTTTCGGGATCGGTATCAAGAATGTTATCGCAGTATGCATTGGCAGTTGCCCAGTCTTTATCTTCAAGCAACAGTTCAACTCTTTTCAAAAGGGAGTCCGTTGATGCGTTTGCGTTGATGGTGACGGTTACACCTGCAAAATTTTTCTTTGCTTCATATTCTTTGAAGGCTTCTTCAGTGAGATCTTCGGAGTCTAACGATTTGCAATGTGGACACTGATTACGGTTAACTCTTTTTCTTTCATCGTTTTCCATTCTGTCCGCGGCATACTGTTGCTGGAAAATATTTCCGCCGAGACCCGCGGCAATACCGCCGATGCCGTGCAATATGCTTGTGACGCCGTTTGAGAGATCCTGCTTCAGATCCTGATCCGTATAGCACCAGATCTGACCGCAAACCTTACATCTTTTTCTGTATTCCATATTCAACCTCCAATAATTAAAACCACAGATTACGTATAGTTTAACACGCTGGATATTTTCTGTCAATTGTATGTTTTATTCAATGCACCGTCTGTCAGGCAGTTGGTAAAGTGGGGAATCAGATGTGGTTATCAATAGGTTCAATTTGCTTATTTAAAACTGTTTTTATAGAATCTGTCAGAGTTTGCAATGCCTGCTCAGGTAAATATTCAGAAAACAAAGCGTAACAATCTTCCGCAAACCGGTCTGTTTTCTCTTTTTTTAAAAACTCAACAAGACCATCGGTTGACTCATTAATGTTCTGATAATAAAACATAGGATAGTTTTTGAAAAATTCTATCAATGCAGACTCTTTATTATCACCAAAAGCAATGACAGGCTTTGTAAAAGATGTATACAAATATACTTTTGACGGTAAATAATTCTGGTATGGATAACCGTTATCGAAAGCTACAAGATATTTGCTTCCCGCAACTTTCTTATATAATTCATGTCCTGTTTTTGCAGCATGAATTTTAAAAACATCATCATCTTTATAATTTTCTGTAGAAAATACATCAAGTTGTATATTCAAATTTCTTAATATTCTTTTTATCTCACCCTCTTTTCTAAACGACTGTATTTGTCCGAAATATGTAAAATTGTATTGTTCATTATACTCTTTAAAGGCTTTTTCAACATCACTTTTGTTTATCAAAAGCGGAAGATTATAATGAGCAATTTTCATGCCACTATATGTTTTTGCGTATTGCTCATAAAAAAAGCTGGGGATAAAGTAACGTTCGGAATTATCAATAACATATTTTTCTGTTTCATATGCCTGCGCTCTGTCAATACCGGGTCGTTCAATATAGGTATCATACAACATAAAAATATATGGTGTTTTGTATTTTTGACACATTTTAACATACGTTCTTTTCGGACTGTATGTCAAGAATATAATCAATTGCGGTTTTTCTTCTTTTATTATTCTTTTGAGGAATGCCTCATTGTCATATTTTTTATACCTGCTATTTTTATTAATTACACTTATTCTTTTTATAATCCGATGAAAAATATAACTTATTTTACAACCCAAACTTATGTTTTTTGCTTTAATATAATCTGATGTTTTTAATTTAGTGTTTGAATATACCGTAAAACCGTCATAAATTTTTTTACTTATAGGTTTGTGCATATTACCTGTTGATTTAACAACAACATGTTCATATTTTTGCAAATTATTTAGGGTTATTATATTATACAAAATGTCTCGAACAGAGTTATATTCATCTAATGCGTAGTCAGAAATATATACGATTTTTTTCATATACACCTTCCATTCTAACTGTTTTAAATAATTATATTACAAAAACAATTGTTTTGCAACAGGCACAAAACTTCCCTTGGATTACTCCAAGGGGAGTTGCTGATTATTTATGCAATCTTCTGATAATAAAAGATTAACCTTTGATATCTGCCTGCGTCTCCGAAAGGAGTGGTTGGGAGGTGTCCCCCAACCGTTGATACAGAGCTGTTTTGGCGCCTTCTGCCCTCGGTTTTCAGGTGAAGCGGGTCATTCGGGTCGCCGTCAAATCTCAGGTACCAATCAAAGCCGTCTTTCTTTGCCACAATCTTCTCGACAAAGGCTTCAATTATGCTTTCGGGTATGTCGTTTTCATCGGGATTTGTGTACTGCACAAGGGCATATTGAAGCACCGTCAGCTTTTCTTTGTAGTCCACAATTTCAGGCTCGGCGATTTGCTTATCTTCAAGTGCTTCAATCTCTTCACTCAGCTTCCTTATTTCAGCTCGGAGCTCCGATGTTTTTTTCGCGAACGAGTCCTTGTCAATATCACCCTCCGCCCTCATTTCGATATAGTTATCTAGCTTTCGGTTGTGCTTTGCGAGCTGCCGTTTCTTCTGCTCGATAATCTCTTGGTAATCGACTGTTTCGCCCGTGTCGTCGATGTGTGCTTCGAGCATCGAGTTTGCAAGTGCCGGCACCTTGTCCCTTTGCATAAGATAGTTGCGGAAGATGTGGTTTGCCATCAACTGCAGCTTCCATTCGGGTATCATCGGGGTACGGCAGATACCCTCAAGCGGCAACCCCTTCATTTTTCTGCTTTCGTAAGCGACAGCCGCCAAGGTCAGAATATAGTAATCCATATCCTGTATTTTGTCGGCAACGAACTCCTTGTGACCTTCACCGATTGTGTAGTATTTACCGTTCCACGTAAGCAAATTTTTTTGAAAGCAGGCTCGGTGTCGCTCACATAAATACCCGTTCCAAAAGTCTTATTTTCTGTTTTGATATTCCCGTATCCTTGGTCAATACCGAGAATAAGAGAGTCGTTTGAAGTTTGCATAATTTTCACTCCTTTTTTGATAATGATTTTGCCCTCCAACCATATACGACACAAAAAAGCCAAAATGTTCCAAAGGTTGGAGAAAAATTTTATAACAAATCCAAGTAAGCGGAACAAAAAGAAAAAGCCCCGCACGAAGCGGGGCAATTAAGACCGATCTAATCATTTCCATGTGTGCAGATATATCAGCTCACTTGGATATGAACGGAACAAAAATCAATGTGGAAATTTTCTTTTTTCTGTGGTATGATTAGAGCGACAAATATGAATTTGACGAGGTAATATTATGGTTACATATTCGATAATTATGTTTTTGACAGCGACACTTTTTCTTGTGATAGGTGTTGCAATATATCGGGGAAAAACAAATTTGATTCATGATTATCATCAAACAAACGTTACCGATAAATCCGCATACGGAAAATCTTTCGGAAAAGCTATGTTTATTATCTCAACGGCACTTTTGCTCAGCGGCATAGTAAGTCTGCTGGGAGATTCGGAAAAGATTACATTGGTTGCGGTTGCAGTATTAATTGTTGGATTAATAATCGGATTTATCTGCATTTTTTGCGTGCAGAAAAAATATAATAACGGTGTTTTCTGATTGGAAAATTCCAATTTGTCAAAAAGTTCGGAAAATAAGAATTTAAAGGAGACTGTCCACTATGAAAATGATGCACATAACCATCCAAACTCAAAATTTCAATGAGGAAATCAAATTTTATCAAGAGATCATCGGTCTTTCCATTCAACATGAAATGAACGGAATGGGAC
>JAFVVQ010000006.1 GCA_017502085.1 Clostridia bacterium
GACTGCCGGAAAGGAGGACTAATGCAGTCAAATTACTCAGGTATTACTGCTCTCTATTGCCGTCTCTCCCGTGATGACGGTAAGGATTGTGAGAGCAACTCAATAGAAAATCAGAAGCTTATGCTTGCTCGTTATGCAAAGGAAAAGGGCTTTGATAACACAAGGTTTTATGTTGATGACGGTTACACAGGTACAAACTTCAATCGTCCTGATTTCAAAAGAATGATGGAGGATGTTGAAGCAGGATATGTCAAAACAATCATTGTCAAGGATATGTCCCGATTCGGCAGAAACTATGTTGAGGTTGGGCTTTTTACCGAATCATATTTTCCCGAGCACGACATTCGCTTTATTGCTGTTACAGATTTGGTTGACAGTGCTGACGGAGAGAATGAAATAATCCCGTTCAAAAATGTTATGAACGAGATGTATGCAAGAGATATTTCAAACAAGGTGCGTTCTGCAAAAAGAATCAGAGGTAATATGGGGGAGCCTCTTTCTCAACCGCCATACGGATATATGAAGGACCCGCAGAATCCTAAAAGATGGGTTGTGGAGCCTGAAGCAGCCAAGGTTGTAAGAGAGATTTTCATGCTTTATCTTGAAGGCTACGGCCTGGATAAAATCGCAAGACATCTTCAGGACAAGGGTATTAAAAATTGCACATCCTATTGGCAGGAAAGAGGAATAGGCAGAGGCGGTAAAAAGGTACAGCCTAACCCTTATAAATGGAAAAGCTCTACTATCCGTCAAATTCTTCTTCGTCAGGAATACTGCGGTGATGTGGTAAACTTCAAAACCTATTCCAAGAGCTTTAAGAACAAGAAAAGGCTTATGAATCCCGAAGAAAACTGGAAGATATTCAAGGATGTTCACGAGCCTATTATTGACCGTCACACCTATGAAGAGGTACAGAAGCTTATAGGTTTTTGTAAACGCCGTGAGCCGTTGGCTGAAAACGGAAGTAAAAGCATTTTCTGTGATTTTCTCGTCTGTGCTGAATGCGGACATAAGCTGTGGTATCACGTGAATACCCGAAATAAAAATATTCACTATTTCAGTTGTTCAAATTATGTAAAGGACTATCGTGGCAGCTGTCAGCACAGACATTATGTCAGGGCAGAGGCTATAGAACAAATAGTTACAACGGAGCTGAAAAAGCTTGCAGGTTATCTGAAGCATAATGAGGATGAACTCGTTGAGGTGCTTACAATGAAAACCGAAGCTATCGTACAAAATGAAAAAAGGCGTATCAATTCCGAGCTTCAAAGATGCACTTCAAGGCAAAACACAGTCAACACGCTGTATGAAAAGCTTTATGAGGACAATGCTCTCGGCAAGGTAACTGATGAATGGTTCCTTCATATGTCGCAGAAATACGGTGTTGAAAGAGAAGAGCTGAAAGCCAAAATTCAAAAACTGCACGAGGAGCTCGATGAGCTTAACGATAAGAAAAGCGAAAGAATTGCATTCGTCGAGGCAATAAGACGCTTTATACGAATGGAAACAATAACAGCACCGCTTCTTCACGAGCTTGTTGACCGCATTGAGGTTTATGAAACAGAGGGTACGGGCAAAAACAAAACTCAGAGAATTGTTATCTACTACCGCTTTGTAGGAAACATTGAAATTCCGTCAGATGAAGAAAACCTCAAATTGGATATGAGGCAAGGTATGGCTGTTGAATACCTTACAGCATAACAAAAAAGAGCAGGCTAAAACCTGCTCGATACATAAATTAAATACTATGAAGAAACACAAAAAAATCGAGTGTTCATCACTTAAATCCGTAATGAACACTCGAAATGGTGGAAGAGGGTGGATTCGAACCACCGAAGTCGTTGACGGCAGATTTACAGTCTGCTCCCTTTGGCCGCTCGGGAACTCTTCCAATTATTTAATTTCCTGTTCAAAACAGGTATGGAGCTGGTGGACGGACTCGAACCCCCGACCTGCTGATTACAAATCAGCTGCTCTACCAACTGAGCTACACCAGCGTGGAACGCTCGATTAATATATCATAAAAAAATGCAGTTGTCAAGCATTTTTTGAAAAAAATTCTGACTTTTTTATTTTAACATTTTTTATGTTCTGAAAAGAAAAACCAGGCTGCGGAAACACAGCCTGTAAAAATCTGCACCGTAATTTATTTCTTTGCCTTCTTCTTTGCGATCGCAGCTTCAATCTTGGGATAAACCACGTCATAAAGCTTTGCAAAAATGAAGTAACCGATAATTGCATAGAGAATGCCTACGAATGCGCCGACGATAACGTCTGTGGGATAGTGAACGCCGACATAGATTCTCGACATACCCATAAGGAAGGCAAAAATAAATGCGGGGATGGAAACACCTTTGTTCTTGAGAACAAGCGAAATTGCCATTGCGAAGGTGAACGCTGATGAGGTGTGGCCTGAGGGGAATGAAAGTGACTTTGAGCTCATATAGTCTACGATGCCGGGCCATACGTAGCCTGCATTCCACTTTTCGGCAAATCCGGGAAATCTGTCGATAGTCCAGTCAACAAGACCGAAGCAGCCGATCCAGTCAAAGTCCTTGCCATATTCCGCTGCAGCTTTTGCGGCAGCTTCAGGAAGAATTGTGAGATTGTAAGGGCGGGGTCTTTCCATAATGGGTTTGATAAGTTCGTTGTTGAGAAGGGTCATAACAAGAAGTGAACCAAGGCAGACGAGACCTGCTTTTCTTGTTTTCTTGAAGATGAGCATAACAAGACCCAGTGCAATAAAGAAAATACCGTCGTCGCCGAGCATGGTGATAATCTTCATTATCGGAGTGAGCCATGCAACTCTCATTGTGCTCTCAAAGAACTCAAAAATCGCAAGATCAAAATTAAGTATAGATTCCAGAATAATCATCCTTTCTTGACAGTTTTATTTATTATCCCTTGAAACCGTCAAAAAAGCAAGTGTTTTTTGAAAATTATTTATTTTATTCCTTTTATTTCCGATTGCGACACCGTTTTCTTGACAACATATTGAAATAATGTTAAATTAAATTTATATAAAAATATTATTCCGGAAAGGAATGTTCATATGAAAAAAACAGGCAAGATCATCGCCGTAACCGCAACCGCTGTCGGATTTCTGGGCGGAGCAGGCTACGGAATATTCCGTGAGATAATGCACAGAAATGCAACCCTCCCCGAAAAGCTCAGTTCAATCATCAATAAGCCTGACGAATCAGCCCCTAAATTTGATGCTGCCGAAGATGAAAGAGCAATATGGTTTGAACATCAGACTTTCGAGAAATTCACAATTAAAAATCCCAGAGGCTATACCCTTGCCGCTCACCTTCTCCGTGCCGAAAAGCCTTCGGATATCTATGTTTTTGCGAGTCACGGATACAGAAACCACGGCAGAGGTGAATTCAACGTGATGGCAAAATTCTATCACGATCTAGGCTTCAACGTGTTTATGATTGACCATCAGGCAGCTGGCGAAAGTGACGGCACATATATCGGATTCGGTTATCACGAATCACGTGACGGAATGCTCTGGCTTGATTTTATGAAAAAAACCTTCGGCGAGAACATTCAGATAATCCTTCACGGAGTTTCTATGGGCAGTGCAACGGTTATGCTTATGAGCGGCAACGAAAATCTGCCCTATAACGTAAGATTCACAGTCGCAGACTGCGGCTACACCTCAGCCTGGGATGAATTCACTCATAATTTCAAGAGTATGCACGTTCCCGTTTTCCCGATGCTCAACGTAGCAAACTTCTTCAACAAAAAGATTTCGGGCTTCGATTTCAGAGATACCGACACCAAGGAAGCCGTTGCAAATGCAAAAATCCCTATGCTCTTCATACACGGTGCAAAGGATGATTTTGTTCCCACATATATGGGCAGTCAGCTCTATGCATACTGCGGCAGTGACGATAAGGAACTCTATATCGCTCCCGATGCCGCGCACGCGGAAAGCTATCCGATTCAGTCTGCAGAATACGAGGCCAGAATCCGCTCATTCATCGATAAATATATTGCCTGATGCATTGAATTGCATTGAAAAGCGGCGGTACAATCAACACTGCCGCTTTTTTGATGCTCAAGTTTGTAAACATTGCACATAAAAAAAGCGGATATTGCTATTGACAATTTCGAACGGGTATGCTAAAATATCATTCGTTCCGATTGTGCGGGTGTAGTTCAATGGTAGAATCCCAGCCTTCCAAGCTGGTTGTGTGGGTTCGATTCCCATCACCCGCTCCAGCTTATTCAATATGCGCTTGTAGCTCAGCCGGATAGAGCAACTGCCTTCTAAGCAGTGGGTCAGGGGTTCGAGTCCCTTCAAGCGCGCCAAAAGGCTGCAGAGAAATCTGCAGCCGAACAATATGGTGGTTGTAGCTCAGTTGGTTAGAGTGCCAGGTTGTGGCCCTGGAGGTCGTGGGTTCGACTCCCATCAACCACCCCATTTAAAAATTCTGACGCAAAGCAAAATCTGCTTTGCGTATTTTAATACCAAAAACAGAATATTGGGGCGTCGTCAAGCGGTAAGACAACAGACTTTGACTCTGTCATTCGCTGGTTCGAATCCAGCCGTCCCAGCCAGAACAAGGTTCATACCGTCAGGTATGAGCCTTGTTTTTTTAGGCTGGATTCGAAAGGGCGAAAAAGAAAACATTCCGGTGGAATGTTTTCCGCCCGTCGCGCCGCTAAGCGATAAAAATTCTGCAGCGATTGCCGAAAGTCGAGCAGAATGAGAAAACTGACAAGCAATCCAGCCGTCCCAGCCAGAACAAGGTTTATACCGTCAGGTATGAACCTTGACTTTTTTATGCTTGATTCGAAAGGACGAAAAAGAAAACATTACCGAATCAAAGCAAAAAGCACCTGCATTGCAAGTGCTTTTAATTTAACCTGATTAAGTTTACTTGATTTCAATGAACATCTGCGTCTGGAAGCCTCTGTATTTAACTGTAACAAAGGTTTCTCCCACTCCCTGCGGAATCGCCGTTGTTCCGATGAATTTCACAACGCTTTCATCGTAATCCTCAAAGCAGACACCCGAAAGAAGTCTTACGGTATCCATACAATCCTCTATAAGAAGAATTTCGGGCATAAACGCTCCGTCATCAAGGTTCTTGGTATAGTGTGCAGGCTTGCAGACGATACCGATATAATTGGCAAATATATCTTCCTTTGCGTAGGTTACGGAGACGTTGGTGTTTTCGTTTTCAGCATCGGATAAATCAGGCTCGGCAATGAGCGAAAGCTCAACCTCGCAGAATCTTGTGGGCCAGTTGCTCCACACGTCACCATAGGCATAGACGAAATATACACCGTCGGAAAGTCTGATATGACCGTTGGGTCTGCCCGAAATACCGCAGTTATGGCAGCAAGCGGCAGTGTTGGTTTTCATAACGTATGAACGTTCAAACGTAATTCCGTCATCGGAAACGAAAACGTCAACGAAGCTGTCCTGAGTGAATCTTTTATTCGTTGCAACCGCAATAAACTTGCCGTAATCGTCAACGTATTTTACGTCTGCCGAGTCGCAGGTTGAATCGGGGGATGTGATTGCAACGCCCTTGTATTCCAGAGTTGCAGGCCAGTTTTCGTCCGTTGCGTCGGCAATGCAGACTCGGGTCTCTCTCTTGCCGTCCTCAAGCCACGCATAATACATATAGAGAGTTTCGCCCATAACGACAAAGCTAGGCTCGCCTGCACCGAAGGAATCGGGATTGCCCGTATAGTCAACGATTGCCTTGGGTCTGCCGCCCCATCCGTTGCCGTTCCATTTTTCATAAGGACCATCGATATTTTTGCTTCTTGCAACAAAAACGTTGTTATCCGTTCCTCTTGCATCAACGGTTGAAGTGTAGCCGATATAATAGTAATCGCCGAATTTAACCACACCGGGGTCGCAGCAAGAATAGAAATCGGGTGAATCGGGAGTCGGCTGAAGAACGGACTTTTCTTCCGTCCAGGTTTTGCCGCCGTCAGGTGAATGTTTGTAGCTTATCCAGTCCCACTGACCGCCTCTGCCGGGACAGGCAAAGAATGCGTCGATGCTTCCGTCAGCATTGATGAAAACAGTGGGGCCGTAACGGTAGCCGCCTTTTTCGGCATCGGGGTTAAAGATATCAAAACCGAAATCCGTAACCTCCATTTTGATATATTCGTTATCGCTTTCGATAACTTCGATTACACCGTCGGTAAACTCTCTGTCCTCAATGGGAGTATAGTCGGCTGCAGGTGAAGAAAGAATGCCTAAAACAACAAGAAATGAAATAAGAAATCTGATTATTGTCATATCCGTTCTCCTTTATATTTTTTACATCTGCTCAAGGATATATTGCTTGACGTCCTCGAGGGTGCTCTTTTGCCATTCCTTTTCCTTTTCTCTTTCAGCAAGCGGGCAAAGAATATAGAAATCCAACGTTTCGCCCGGAACTCTTCCTGTTCTGAGCGGCTCGGCAAAATGCTCCGCCCACTCCTCTTCAGTGGCATTTTTGAATCTTGCGGGATTCAGATAGGTCATCTGCCTTCTCGTTGCGGCAATGTGCATCTTCGCCGACAGAGGCGAAAGAAGATTGAATTCCTCCTCCTGAACGTCAACGAATATCCTCGGAAGCGGTGCCTTGACGATACGCTCCTCTCCACGGATAATTTCAAGTCCCATAGGCTCCCACGAAAATTTTGTTTCGGTAAAATTCAGTTTCACCAGCAATCCGAACTGCGTATTGAACTGTGAACGCTGATAATCTGTATCAAAGATAAAATTACCAAGCGAATAAAAAATGATTTTATCTCCGACGGTTTCATAGTTCATCGGTACGTGCGGATGATGTGAAACGACTATATCCGCACCCATTTCAAGATACAGGCGATAACGCTCCCTTGTGTACGGTGACGGAAGCGGAGTGAATTCTTCGCCTGCGTGAGCAACGACCACACACCAGCGGCAGGTTTTCTTTATTTCATCAATCGTTTTCTGAATGGCATCAAGGTCGCTCCAGCTGTAGCAACCCGCCTTGTTTTCATCAGCCTTTCTGCACGCACGCTGATAACCGACTCCAAACACACCGATACCACCCGCTTCATCGAGGATAACAGGCTTCATCGCCTCGGCTATATTCATACCTGCTCCGATTGTCGAAACACCGTTTTCAGCGGCGATATCAAGAGTACTTCGGATACCGTACTCACCCGCATCCATAATATGGTTGTTGCAGATGTTCCATATATCGGCATTCATTTTTTTCAGTACCCTGACCGCCTCGGGGTCAATGGTGTGAAGCAACTGCTGAACGCCGTCTTTGGTTGTGTTTTGTTCAACGGGTGCAACGGGACCCTCAACGTTTGCCACAACGTGGTCGGCACTATGCAGAAAATTAAGAATTTCATCCGAGATGAGCTGCTCATCATTCCATTTGCCGTACATATATCTGTCAAAACCGATGTCACCGGTAAAAACTATCGACGATTCTTTCTTCATAACAATCCCCTTCCGAGAATTTTATATTGCAATTATTATAATATCATAACAACTGAAAAAGAGCAATATTCGGAACAATAATTGATTTGTGTTTTGTTCTTTAATACAATTAATAAAAAAGCATATTGAAGGATTAATATGGCAGAATTTCTGAAATCCCTTTGTATCGTTATTACGGTCATTTCAGTTAAGGAAATGACCGTGACACAAACGTCGTTGAGGTTGAACTTGAGAATATAAATGCCAACGGTCACACCGTCAGCAAATCAAACCCGTTCTTTACAGTCGGCGCCGACTGTGACGTGACATTTGAATAAGGACATAAAAAAGCACCTCTGTCGAGGTGCTTTTTTGGCCCGCCCGGAGGGACTTGAACCCCCGTTCTTCAGAATCGGAATCTGCTGCGTTATCCAGTTGCGCCACGGGCGGTTGTTTTGCTCTGATGAAATATACCGCTTTTCATCTGAAAAGTCAAGTGAATTATGGCGAAAAATCATACTGAACGGAGACGGCAGACGCCGTCTCCGTCGGATTTTTCTTATTTGATCTTCTCGATAACCTCGCCTGAAGTGGGCTTGATTTCGTCGATAAACTTCTGAACTGCCTCTGCGGAGGGCATTGCAGCCGAGCAACTGTGAGCCGAAACAAGCATCGATGCCGATGCGGTTGCAAACTCGAGTGCGTCGGGAACGCTCTTGCCGTTGAGAAGCGAATAAATAAACGAGGATGCGTATCCGTCGCCGCCGCCGAATCCCTTGAGCATCTTTACGGGGAAGGGCTTCACCTTATATGCCGAGCCATCGTCAAGATAAGCAACAGAGCCTTCTTTACCATGCTTGATGATGACAATCTTGTTGCCGTATGAGAACCATCTCTTTGCGGATTCCTCATCGTTAGCGCAAACACCTTCAACAGCTTCGGTCAGGTCGAATTCTTCTCTTGAACCGAGGATGATATCACTGTTCTTTGCAGCGATTGAATAATAAATCGAGATTTCATCCTTGTTCTTCCATGTGTAGCTTCTGTAATCGATATCGAAGATTACCACGACACCGTTTTTCTTTGCAAGGAAAAGTGTTTTGAGAGCTGCTTCTCTCGAAGGACTTGTGCAGAGTGCGGTACCCGAAATAACAACAGCCTTTGCGCTCTTGATATATTCTTCATCAACGTCATCAACACAGACCTGAAGATCGGCAACACCTTCGCGGTACATAAGAATACTGCTCTGAGTGGGGCTGAGGATTTCCGTGAAAGTGAGACCGAGCTTTTCGCCGTTTTCACATCTGAAAACGTGAGAAACATCAATACCGTCAGCCTTGAAATAGTTTTCAACGTAGTCACCGAACTGATCGTCGGATACTCTTGCGATAAAACCGCACTTTGCACCGAGTCTTGCAAGACCGACTGCAATATTTGCGGGTGAACCTCCTACGTACTTATTAAAATTGCTGCTTTCCGAAAGGGGCATATTCATATCCGTGGGATTGAAGTCGATTGCAATTCTGCCGATGGGGATAACATCGAGCACCTTGGAATTATCGAATTTGATATAGCTCATTGTGTTTCGTCCTTTCATCTTTTCTTTCATTTTATGCCTTACCTGCACAACCGAAGATTTCAATGTGTCCGAGTGCATTTCTGTATGCACCGTCAACCTCGGCACTCTGCAGGTCATAGTATCCTTTTATATTCTCTTCTGCGTAAGCGTTTCTTACGCTCTGCTCAACTCTGTCAAACGTTGCGGTCGCAATGTTGATTTTATGAATGCCTAACGAAATGCATTTTCTGAAGTCATCGGGCAGAATACCCGTTCCGCCGTGAAGCACAAGCGGTACATCGACCTTTGATGCGGTCTGCTCAAGAATATCAAAGCGAAGCTTCGGAGTCTGCTTATAATTACCGTGTGCATTTCCGATAGCAACGGCAAGAGCATCAACGCCCGTCAGCCTGTGGAATTCCGCCGCCTGGTCGGGAGAGGTGCAGTTGATAGCGATATCCTCGCTGCCGTCTTCACTGCCGCCGACACATCCGATTTCACCCTCGCAATCTGCACCGTATTCTGCAGCAATGCGTTTGATTTTTGCAGTCTGTGTCGCATTTTCTTCAAACGGAAGATGTGAGCCGTCAAACATCACGCTCGTGAATCCGATTTCAAGCGCCTGGCGGATTTTTTCTTCCGTTTTGCCGTGATCAAAATGTACCGCAACAGGCATACTGCAGTTTTCAGCGGCAGCCACCATAAGCGGTCCGATAAGTTCAAGCGGAGAATGATTGAGTCTGACCTCGGCAATCTGGATTATAGCGGGACTTTTCGTTTCTTCAACAGCCTTCAGCACGCCGAGAACCATTTCCATATTTGCAACACTGAAGCTGCCTACGGCATAGCCTTCTTTTTCAGCCTTCGCAAGAAGCTCGCTCATTTTAACAATCGGCATTTCCGTCACCCCTTCCGGGAGAATTTTTATAATACATCGCGGCGCATACCGCACTCGTCAGCGGCAGGGTGAGAAGCATCCCCATACTGCCCGCAAGCGCCTGCAGAATTTCCGCAATTATCATTTCCTTATTGACAACCTGCTCGAGATTCGCATTATACGACACAAGCAGAAGCACACTCGTCAGAGAACTTCCGATATACGCAAGCACGAGAGTATTCGCCATTGTGCCCATCATATCTCTGCCGATTGTGAAGCCCGATTTCATCAGCTCCGAAGGTCTGATATCGGGTGATTTTGTTCTCAGTTCATAAAGCGACTATGAAATCGACATCGAAACGTCCATTACCGCACCGAGTGCACCGACGATAATCATCGCAAAAATAACCGCTTTCAGATTAATGGGATTATCGGGATAAAGCTGATAGAGATACACCGATTCTTCTTCAAGCAGTCCCGTCATATTGAGAAATTTATCCGTTACAAGCACAACAAGACCCGCACACATCACACCGCAGACACATCCGATGCCTGCACACAAGGATTTCATATTGTATCCGCTGATTATGCACAGGGTCATAACTGTTATATAAACGCAGACAATTATTGACCAAAGATAAATATTGTATCCGTTGAGAATCGCGGGAATCAGCACGCAAAAAACAGAGACACAAGTGAATCCGAGGGAAATGACTGTTTTCAGTCCCTGGATTTTTGAGAAAACTATAACCAGCACGCAGAAAATGACGAGTAACCATATCAGCGGAGTTATACGCACGTAATCGCCGAAATAATAGAGAGTTTCCCCTCCCTCGGTATAACTTTCGATGAGTATCTTATCATTCTGCTCAACCTGCTTCGGGCTGAACGCATATGATTTGTCAATCTCCTGAATCACGTCAAGCGTTTTGCCTCTGCGGTCCGTGTTCAGCGCCTGAGCCTTGAAATACACTGTCAGAATCTCACTTTCGCCGTTGACGTTCCGACTTTTGACTTCAGTCACTCTGATGACCCTTGCTCTGACGGTTTCGCCTTCCATTTTTCCCTTAAAAATCGTTGAGCCACCGACTATATAAATATAACCCGCAAATATCAGAAGTGCCGAAATAACCACCGTGAGAATGCGAATAATAATATCTTTATTTCTCATTCAGCTACCTTAATATGAAACAGAGATTTTATATTTTGAAATGTGACCCGTATAAATATCGCCGAGAATGTTGATAAGAACATCACTGATATGTGTGTTCATACCGTCAAAATCGCCGTCAGACGAGGTTGTCTGGCTGAGCACGATGAGTTTTTTATCCGACGTATATCCGACACAGGCGGATTTCTCTTTTCTTGCGCCGCCGAGACTCTTGACATCCGCAAGGTTACCTTCGGGGGTAATCAATGCAACGAAAGAATCAATTTCGCCCTTGTTACCGCATTTTGAGAAATCACGGTTTGATGAATTTGTATAACCGACCACCGCAAAACCGTTATCAACCGATATCACATCGCTGATGAAATCGTCGCCGACACCCGCAATGCTTCTTCTCCATCGAATCGTACCGTTCGAATTGAATTTGATTGCAACCGCATCAATTCCGCCGCAGGCATACATACCTTCAAGTGTACCGTCGGGCTCGTAGGTGTTGACAAGTTCATAATAACCCGCAACAACGCATCCGCCCCTGCCGTCAGCGGTAACGGAATCAAAGTTTTCTCTGCCTGCACCCGAAACCGCCGCAGTCCACTGAATCTCACCCGATGAGTTATACTTTATAACTGCGGTATCAACAAAGCCCTTACCCAGACCTTCGATCGCCGCAAAGCCTCCCGTTGTGGCTGAGGTTACGGTTGTGATGAAGATATTTCCCTTTTCATCGGTTGCAACTCCGTTGACGGATGCACCGTAATTGCCGGAAAGATATCTGTTCCAGATGCGATTTCCCTCGGCATCAAAACTGATAATCAGCGCTTTGGTTTTTGTTGAATCGCCGCTGTCGGCAAAATCGCCGTTGACAGACGTTGTGCCGCCACCGACAACGAAACCGTCACCGATCGGTGCAATGCATTTGAAAACGTCTGAACCTGAACCGCCGAAAAACTTTCTGTCCGTTTCCTTGCCGTCAGCCGAATATCTGATAATAATACCTTCGAGCGAACCTGCATATTTCTTATCGGATGCAAAGTCCACCGCAGATGAGCTGCCTACCGCAACGATACTGCCGTCACTGAGAACGGCAACGTCTTCGATTCTGACACCGTCTTCCTCGCTGCCGACCGCATTGACCCATTCAAGCTCAAGGTTTTTATTATATTTTGCAACAAAACCGTAACCGGTCTTTTTCCATCCGTCAGAAGGAACGTTGAGAAGATTACCGTCTGTTGAATTGGACACGCCGCTGACAACGAATCCGCCATCGGATAAAGGTGCGAATCCCGTATAGGTATCGGTATTCGTTCCACCGAAAGCAACAGAATCTGTCAGCGTTGCTGACTTGACTCTCATACCGATCTCAACGGTTGTTGCCGGTCTTGTTGCGGGTGTTGAAGCACCCGTTGTTGCTGTCGCCGTAGGCATAGACGGTCTCGTCATCGGTTGAAAAGTAGTTTTCTCCGTTGTTGTTTCCGCTGTTGTGGACTCTTCTGTGGTGGGTTCCTCTGTTGTTATAAAATCTCCGCTTGTCAGATCTTCGGTCACAGTCTCCGAAATACTTGTTTCCTCTGTCGTCTTGGGCTCGGTAGGAATTATGTCTCCGATGCCGAAAAGATTTCCGAAAAAATTAAGTATGATTGCGAAGAAAAGAATAATTGCAGAAGCTATTTTGATTAAAGTGTTACACACGTATTGGTCCCCCTTTCTGCAAGTGCACAAATATGCATTGTAATTATACCATAATATAATAAAGAAATCAAGATAAAGTGTAACTGCAGAAAAAGCACAAAACAAAAGCAAACAGGACCGCCCGATAAAGGCGGTCCCGTAAAATATGCAGTTATTCTCAGATTTCGGGGATTTCGATTTCGATTTCCTTGCCGAGTTCCGCTGAACGTGAAATACCGTCGATGATAGCCTGATTGTAAAGAATCTGGCTGCAGGGAACGGGTGCTTCGCCGTCTTCCTTAACAGCATCAATGAAGGAACGGATCTTGATATCAAAGCAATCAACATCGTTATGCTTCATGGGGATGTGGGTTTCAATCTGCTCGCCTGCGATTTCGTGGTAGATAACAAGCGGGCCTCCGATTGAACCGTTCCAGCACTCTGTTGAGGGAACTCTTACAGAGCCCTTTGTACCCATAATAATGGTGTCACCGGGAGTGTCGAGATTCATTGCCCATGCAATTCTGAAGTCAAGGATGATACCGCCTTCAAGACGTACGAAAGCTGCGGCGAAGTCATCAACGCCGAATACGTCGTGATGCTCGTAATCAGGGCTCTTGCCGAAGAAGTCTGACTTATAACCCGAAACCGTAAGGGGCTTGGGATAGCCGATTGAATTGAGAACCATATCAAGTGAGTAGCATCCGATATCACCGAGTGCACCGATACCCGCGGTATCCTTCTGGATGAAGGAGGTGCCGAAAGGAGTGGGAATGCCTCTGCGTCTGCCGCCGCCCGTCTGGATGTAATAAATCTTACCGAGTTCACCCGACTGAACAACCTTCTTGAGCATCTTCATATTCTCATCGAATCTGGGCTGGAAGCCGATTGAAAGAACACCCTTGCTGGCCTTTTCTGCCTTGCAGATTGCAACTGCTTCTTCAAGGGTAACGCACATGGGCTTTTCAAGAAGAACGCTCATACCGTGCTCAAGAGCATAGATTGTGCATTCAGCGTGAGTTGCATTATATGTACATACACTGACTGCGTCGCATTCGCCTGCATCAACGAGTTCTTTGTGGCTGGGATAGAACTTCACGTTCTCGCCAACGTTATATGTTTCGCAGAAAGCCTCTGCCTTGCCGGGAACGAGATCTGCAAGAGCAACGATTTCAACGTCGGGGCATTTCTGATAAGCTTTTACGTGTGCCTCAGCAATCCAGCCCGTGCCGATGATACCGACCTTAACTTTCTTGCTCATATCTCTGACTTTGTTTTCTGCGGGAGCTTCCTTGAATTTATCAAGAATACTTGCCATTGTTGTTTCCTCCTTAGTTTAAAGCGGATTTGAATATCATTACCAGCTGAGAGTTTTGAGATATTCTCTGCTGAGTTTTACCGAATTCATTCTTGTCTCACCTTCAGCGGGATTATCCTGTTCAACGACGACCCACTCCGCGCCTGCATCTTCACAAGCGGCAAGTATGGCGGGCATATCCTGCATACCGTATCCTACGGGCATAAAACTGAACGATGATTCCTCCTCTTCAGCCTCTTCTTCGTCAATACCGATAAGGTCATAGAGTTTACCTTGACCGGAACCTGTTTTCTTGAAATCCTTGAGATGAACAACGGGTGCTCTGCCGCTGTATTTTACTATATATTCAGCGGGATTGACGCCTGCAACATTCACCCAGCAGGTATCGATTTCCGTCTGGAGAATATCCGCGGGAACTGTGGAATAAAGCACGTCGAGTGCATATTCGCCGTCGATTGTAACGAATTCAAAATCGTGGTTGTGATAGAGAAGCTGAATGCCGAGTTTCTTTGCAGCTTCACCGATTTTACGGATGCCCTCAACCGTTGCTGCAAAACCGTCCGTACCGGGTCTGCATTCCTCTGTGAGGTAAGGCACAACAACGTATTTGCAACCGATTTCGGCATAGTCGGCGATAACCTTTTCGGGATTTTCAAGCATATCGTAATAAGGAACGTGAGCCGAAATGGGGATGATGCCGATTTCTTCGCAGAAAGCCTTGATTTTTGCGGGTTCTTCATTGAAAAGACCTGCAAATTCAACGCCGTCATAGCCAAGCTCTTTCATTGCTTTTATTGTTCCGTAAAAATCCTGCTCCATCTCGTCTCTCACGGAATAGAGCTGAACGGCAACGGGAAGTTTCATATCTGTTGTCACTCCTGTTCAGAATAGTACTGTACCATATACAGTATCATATTTCGCATACATATACAAGATGATTTTAGAAAATTATTTGTTCTGAGCGATATATTTTTCGGTAATCTCCGCCGCACACCTCACAAGCTCAGCACAAGGACGTTTGCGGTAATAACTCTGCGTTCTTTTTTCAGGTTCGGGATCCGACGCTCCGCTTCCGAGTGACAGAAGCTCCCTGCAGATATACGAGCCGTTTTCAGCCTTGAAATCTGCCGCCGCTTTTTGTATCAGTTCATAGAGAGCTTTTTTCTTTTCATGATCAGACGGATCCGTACCCGCAAAAACGCAGGATAATACCATCGTCATTCCGCTCACGGCACCGCACACCTCGCGCAATCTGCCCATACCTCCGCCGAAACCTGCCGAAAACCTCAGCGCAGTTTCGTGTTCAAAACCGGTAACGTCTTCAAACGCACAGAATACCGCCTGAGCACAGTTGCAACCGTTTTCGAACAGCTCCTTTGCTTTTTCGGGTCTTGTCATTTCAGTCATCTCCGAATTTCTATATTTATATATTCAATATAATCAATCTTTCGTCAAAAGTCAACGGATTGTCGCTCGGGTTATCGGGTTATCTGTAAAAATTTATACTTTGTTAAAAATTTACTATTCCATTTTTCCGAAACATATGATATACTGTATTTATCCAACCCTCGGAAATCGGGGAAAATTAAAACGGAGGATACAAAAATGAACACATTTGTAAAAGTTTCAAAGAAAACTCTTGCGGTCCTTCTTGCAATGCTCGTTGCCCTTTCATGCATGGCAACCGCTTTTGCTGACGAAATCGTAAGACCCGCTGCTCCTTCAGCAATCGAAGTTCTCGCTGCTTTCTCTGATACAATCGTTATCAAAGAAATCGAAGGCTGCGAATACGCAATCCTCGCTTATGCCGAAGACGACACAGTCGACGCAACAAAAGCTGAATACGCCGCCGAAACCGTTTTCGACGGTCTTGAATCAGAAACAAAGTACGCAGTATACGCCAGACTCGCTGCAACAGATACAGAAGTTGCAGGCGAAAGCGCAACAGTCGACGTTACAACAGGCAAGGCAGATGCAGACCCCAAGGTTGAAATCGCTGATACAGACGTTACCGTAAATCACGAGCTCAAGAACATTGTCTGTGCAGAAAAAGTTGTTGAGTACAACGGCAATACATACGTTGCAAAGTACGAAATCAGCCCCAACGCAGGTGTTGATGAATCATCCCTCGCTGACGGCAGTGTTAAGTTCGGCAACCTTGTAGCAGGTTCATCTTACGCAATCGCCGCAAAGATCACTGTTGCAGGTATCGAATTCAAGTCCGAGGCAATCACAAAGACCCTCAAGCTTGCTCAGAACTCACCCGCAACTCCCGTGCCCACAAAGGTTACCGGCACTTCAATCGAAATCAAGGCAATGGATAAGAGCGTTGTTTACGCTTGTGCCGTAAAGGGAAGCACAGACGAACTCGTTTGGGGATCAAGCAATATCTTCAAGGATCTTGCTCCCGAAACAACATACATTATTTATGCAAAGTATCCCTCAAACGATACATATCTTGAGAGTGCACCCTCATACATTGAGCTCCCAACCCTCAAGGCATCCGCAGGTATTGCTCCCCAGCCCGTTCTTCTTGACAAGAACAACACATCCGTCAAGCTCGGCGCAGGCGATAATAAAGAAACAGAATTCTCAATCGACGGTGGCAAGACTTGGAACAAGACAGGTGTTTTCACAGGTCTTGAGGCAAACAAGAAGTATGATTTCGTTGCAAGATACGTTTTCGATGCTTCCAAGCAGGATGCAAGCGGTATCAGCGAATCAATTTCAGTAATCACAAACAAGAGAGCCAACTACGAAGCTTCTCTCAGCAACTGCACTTTCTCAATCACAACAAACGGTAAGGTTTATGCAAAGAGCGCATTCACTTTTACCGTCAAGGGTGACACATTCGCAGATGCAGACCAGTTCGGTGACACAAGATACATTCCCGTTGCATGGAGCTATGATACTCAGGGCGAAACAATCACAGGCAACGCAGTTTCAGCTACCGCAACAGCAAACACTCCCGCAACATCTCAGGATATCTCAATCAAGGTTACATACGAGCTTCAGAAGTTCAACGGCACAGATTGGGTTGCAGTCGAGACAGCAACAGCCGACTACGCTGTTCACGTAAGCCCCGAATACAATGCTGTCAAAGCATTCTTCGAGACTTTCCTCAGCTTCCTTCTTGACACTCTTCCCAAGCTTATCCTCGGTTTCTTCAAATAATCCGAATAAATAAAATCAGCGGTCACGCCAATCGGTGTGACCGCTTTTCATATATTATCATTATTGATTATGACTTATATTCAAACGTCTGCTCAGACTGCAGAGCTTCAAGATACCTGCGGCATTCTGCCTTCGCCTTTTCAAGGTCAAGGTCAAGATAATTGCCGCATTCTTTCTTAGTGTTTCCGAAAACTTCTCCGTCATATGCGATGATATCCGCAAGGATTTTCTTTGTAATTTCAAGCACTTTCGCATTATCTGCGTTTCTGACAAGCAGATAGAAACCTGTACGGCAACCCATAGGTCCGAAATAAATTACATCGTCCCTGATTTCGGAATTCCTGACAAATGTTGCAAACATATGCTCAACGGTATGTGCGGTTGTTGTATCCATAAAATCGCCGCCGTTGGGGATTCTTGTTCTCATATCATAGGTTGTGATATCACCGTCAATACGTGAAACGTAGATGCCCTCTGTCAGAAGGTCGTGATCAACTGTAAAGCTTGTTATTCTGTTCATTTTGATTATCCTTTCTTCGTCTGATAATTGCGGTCACAAACGACCAAATCGGTAATATATAAAGGAAAACTGCAACAAGAATCGATGACGTCGGAGCACCTGACGAGGTCAGCGGCACCGTTGCCGCAATCGACCAGGGTATCATCGGTGAGATGACAACCGCTGTATTTTCGAGATTGATTGCCGTCCTGCTTTTATCTTTTTCCATTCCGTCGCAGAGCTGATGAGTCAGAATAATTGCGAGAGTCTGGTTGCACGATATAAGCGAGGTCAGAGCCGAGGTTATCATCGTTGCACCGAAAGGTGTCGCTTTTTTGCCGAGCTTTGCAATTTTTTCTTTCAACGAACCCAGCAGACCCGTTGCGGAAAAAATACCCGAATACGCCGATGAGATGCAGACGATTGCCGTTGCGTTAAGCATTGAAACGAGACCGCCGCCGTTCATCATTTTCTGCAAAGCTTCAGTCTCCGCCTCATAACCCGTAATCAGCATTTTCAGAGCCTCTGTGAAACCCTCACCCTGAACGGTTATACCTATTATGAATGCCGAAACAAGACTAGCAAGAAGAACGTATTTCGTCTTGATCCGCAGAAGCGAAAGAGCGAGAATCACAACCGCGGGAATGACTGAAAGCGGATTCAGATTGAATTTCGCAGAAAACATTGCCTTGAGATCGGGAACTGCACCGCTGTTTCCGACTGAAATGCCGAGAACGAGGTATATCGCGCAGGTGATAACCGTCGGGATTGCCGCTGTGCGGAACATATTTTTAATGTTGTTGAATATGTCGGTTCCGGTAAGCTCGGATACGAGCAGAGCGCTTGTTGAAACGGGTGAACAACGGTCGCCCCAGAGTGCACCCGAGAGCATTGCGCCGCCGACGATCACGGGATTGAGACCCATTGATTTCGCCATAGTCATGCAGATAACACCCATCGTTGCCGACGTGCCGAAGGATGTTCCCATAAGAAAAGAAACAAGCGCATTGAGAATGAAGGTCATCAGCACAAAAATATGCGGACTGATAAGCTCCGATGCAGAACTGATGATGAAGGCAATCGTACCTCCGAAACGCCACGAAGCGGTCAGCAGGCCGATAAGCAGAAAGTTGATGAGGATATTTTTCGAGGTTTTGACACCGTTGAAAATCATCCCGATTATTGACTTGAATGAATGTTTTTTATATTTTGCATATGCGCTGAAAACAACAAGCCCCACACCGAGAGCATAAAGTACGGGCACGTCAAAAATGACGCAGACGAGCAGAGCAAGACAAAACAGCGCCAGGGTAACAATTTCCAAAAAATCACCTGATTTTCAGTGAAGAATGAAGAGTGAATAGTGAAAAGTTGAGGAAGGGCTTCGCCCTTACCCGATTTTATTTTTGCGCAGGGGTTGGCGACCCCGACAACTTAAAATAACAAATCGGTGCGGAATTAATCCACACCGAATTATATATCATACTATCCGTTTTTTCAAGAGGAATATTACCAATCAAGCATTTCATAATAGGGATATCCCGGGCGGATTCCGATGGCTGTTGATGCAATGTAACGCACCCTGCGTTCATTTTCATTATATGCAAATATAAAATAATCATCTTCTGACGATCGGTAATATAAGCAAACCCAATCTCCTTTTGATTCTTCTTTTTCGGCTTTATTATATGCCTCGCTTTTTGCATCCTCAAATTCCTTTGCCGGCAAAACCCATTCGGCAACAATATCAACCAACTGGTCGAAATCACAGGAATACTTATAAAAATATCTCGTTGTAAACGGTGAATCCGTATACAACTTATTCGTAGTTTCAGTTGCAACCATGGGTATTTCTTCGGGAAACAGATTTCTGATTTCTTCACCGTATCCGCGTTCAACCCAGCCGTCAAGCACCATATAATCTCCGATATCGGTTGTCATCGAATATGCGGGCGGCACCATCATCCCAAGCAAGGATATAAATGCTGAAAAACAGCCGACAGCAAAAGCTAAAGTCACAACACAATAAGACAGAATCCTGCGGCTTTTTTTCTTTCTTTTTACCGACTTGTTTCTGTTCACTAAAATAATAAGGACACATAAAACGTCAACCGCAATCCATCCCGAATAAAGCAATGCAACCGTCGAAAGCCAATCGTCAACAAAAGTCAGGTGGGTGTATTCGTGTGCCCAATATAAAGGTGTCAAAATATAGACAGCCGCCGTTATCAGCAGCCCTGTGACTCCGAAAGCTTTGAAAGAATTTCTTTCAATTATACTCCACAGCGAAACTCGGATATCCTCTTTCGGCACTTGCTTTTCTTCAACCGTTTCGGAGAGTGAACTGCATATCGTTTCAATAGTCACGTCACCGTCAAACGAAATCCCTTTCAGCTTTTCGACGATTTCGGTTTCGTGAGCAATATTTTCCTCGGTCTGCTCAATGAATTTTTCAACGATTGATTTTATGGTCGATTCATCGTCAACAATGCTTTTGATATCCGCAATCGGAAAGCCTGCCTTGCGGAGCATCGCAACGTTTTTCAGCCTTTCAACGTCCTCCTGCGAAAACTCGATGCTCTTTCTTCCACTGTAGGATTCTCCGATGCTCGGAGCAATCAGACCTTCGTCTATATAAAGCCTTATCGCCCTGTCGGTCAGTCCCGTTTTTTCAATTACTTCCTTGATTTTCATAAAACCGACCTCCTTTCAGGACTATCCTAACTTTTAACCCAAGGTAAATGTCAAGCAAATCCGCAAAATTAATCTTTAACCGTCTCATAATCCCCCGATTTCAGCACCTCAACAAGCTCTTTTCCGTCGCGGATTCTCGTCTTCGTCAGAATCCCGCCGAGACAAGCTGTATCAGGCTCGTGAGTATCAGCACCCGAGGTCGTTATCAGGTCGGGATGCATACGAAGAAACGCTTCCGCCTCGAAGTTGTTTTCTTCGGAGTTATCCGCATTGAAAACCTCGATTCCGTCGATCAGTTCAAGCGGAAGCACCTGAGGCCACGGGATATACGGCATATCCCTGAACGGATGTGCCTGAATGCACAACGCACCGTTTGATTTCAGAGTATTATACCATAATTCAAGATTTCTCTCACGAAGTTCGGGGTGCTCATAAAGTATCTCGGGAGTGATTCCGTAGCAAAGAATCTCGAGTCCCCTGCCCACGTGTTCTTCGATACCGAAAATAATATCGATATCATACTGTTCCGCATATTTTTTCAGTTCCAGATAATCGCGCTCATACTGCCACACAAACTCCTCCCACGGTAAACGGCGGTCGATGCCCGAATTGCCGTTGAAAAAGTGGTTGGTGATAACACATCCGCTGAATCCGCCCTCGGCAAGTGCCCTCACAAGCTCCTCGGGATACATCTCTGAACAGGCACTGCAGGGCAAGGTGTGCGAATGCATCTGATACTTGTATTTCTCCATTCTTCATCCTCTTTTCATCAGATAAATACAGTTATGCAAATCGGAATTCCGTACTTGCGATTCCGATTAGATTATACTCCCGAAATCCACCTCTTTCAAGAGAAACCCGTCAATATGTATATAGTCACTAAAAAATTTCCTGAAATTTGGTTTTTATTTTTCTTAAAAATATATGGAAATTTGTTTTTTGCTATGATATAATCATTGTTGGATTATTCTGCCTTTATCGGCGGATAAATCTCCCAACACAGTTAATAATTATTTATGGAGGTAGAAACCCATGTACAAGTATGTTTATTTGTTCTCCGAAGGCGACGCTTCAATGCGTAACACCCTCGGCGGCAAAGGCGCAAACCTTGCAGAAATGACCAAGATCGGTCTCCCCGTTCCCCAGGGCTTCACAATCTCAACTGAAGCTTGCACAAAGTACTATGAGGACGGCAAGAAGATCAACGATGAAATCCAGGCTCAGATCATGGAATACATCGTTAAGATGGAAGAAATCACCGGCAAGAAGTTCGGCGACAAAGAGAATCCCCTTCTCGTTTCCGTTCGTTCAGGTGCTCGCGCATCAATGCCCGGCATGATGGACACAATCCTCAACCTCGGTCTCAACGAAGAAGTTGTTGAAGCAATCTCCGAAAAGAGCGGCAACCCCCGTTGGGCTTGGGACTGCTACAGAAGATTCATCCAGATGTACTCCGACGTTGTTATGGAAGTCGGTAAGAAGTACTTCGAAGAACTCATCGACGAAATGAAGGCTGAAAAGGGTGTTTCTCAGGACGTTGACCTCACAGCTGACGACCTCAAGACTCTCGCCGGCCAGTTCAAGGCTGAATATAAGAACAAGATCGGTAAGGACTTCCCCTCCGATCCCAAAGAACAGCTTATGGGCGCTGTTGAAGCTGTTTTCCGTTCCTGGGACAACCCCCGTGCAAACGTTTACCGTCGTGACAACGATATTCCCTACTCATGGGGTACCGCTGTTAACGTTCAGATGATGGCATTCGGTAACATGGGTGACAACTGCGGTACAGGTGTTGCATTCACACGTGACCCCGCTACAGGCGAAAAGGGTCTTATGGGTGAGTTCCTCACAAACGCACAGGGTGAAGACGTTGTTGCAGGCGTTCGTACTCCCATGCCCATCGCTGAAATGGCTGAAAAGTTCCCCGAAGCTTTCGAGGAGTTCAATAAGGTTTGTGCAATTCTCGAAGACCACTACAGAGATATGCAGGATATGGAATTCACCGTTGAAGACGGTAAGCTCTATATGCTCCAGACAAGAAACGGTAAGAGAACTGCTAAGGCTGCTCTCAAGATCGCTTGTGATCTCGTTGACGAAGGTATGATCGACAAGAAGCAGGCTGTTGCTATGATCGATCCCAGAAACCTCGATACTCTTCTCCATCCCCAGTTTGATGCAAAGATTCTCAAGGCTGCAACTCCCGCAGGTAAGGGTCTCGGTGCATCACCCGGCGCAGCATGCGGTAAGGTTGTTTTCACAGCTGAAGACGCTGTTGAATGGAACGAAAGAGGCGAAAAGGTTGTTCTCGTTCGTCTTGAAACATCACCTGAAGACATCACCGGTATGAAGGCTGCTCAGGGTATCCTTACAGTTCGCGGCGGTATGACTTCTCACGCAGCTGTTGTTGCCCGTGGTATGGGTACTTGCTGCGTTTCAGGTTGCGGCGAAATCAACATGGACGAAGAAAACAAGAAGTTCACTCTTGCAGGTAAGACCTACAACGAAGGTGACTATATTTCAATCGACGGCTCAACAGGTAACATCTATGATGGTATCATCCCCACCGTTGATGCTGAAATCGCTGGCGAATTCGGCAGAATCATGGCTTGGGCTGACGAATTCAGAACCCTCAAGGTTCGCACAAACGCTGATACACCCGCAGACGCAAAGAAGGCTCGCGAACTCGGCGCAGAAGGCATCGGTCTCTGCCGTACAGAGCATATGTTCTTCGAAGCTGACAGAATCGCTGCATTCCGCGAAATGATCTGCGCTGATACAGTTGCTGAAAGAGAAGCTGCTCTCGAGAAGATTCTTCCCTATCAGCAGGGCGACTTCGAAGCTCTCTACGAAGCTCTTGAAGGCAACCCCGTTACAATCAGATTCCTTGATCCCCCTCTCCACGAGTTCGTTCCCACTGAAGAAGCTGACATCGCAGCTCTTGCAGAAGCACAGGGCAAGACAGTTGAAGACATCAAGGCTATCATCGCTGCTCTTCACGAGTTCAACCCCATGATGGGTCACAGAGGCTGCCGTCTCTCAGTTACCTATCCCGAAATCGCTGCTATGCAGACAAAGGCTGTTATCCGTGCAGCTATCAACGTTAAGAAGGCACATGCTGACTGGAACCTCGTTCCCGAAATCATGATTCCCCTTGTTGGCGAAGTTAAGGAACTCAAGTTCGTTAAGGACATCGTTGTTAAGACCGCTGATGCTGAAATCGCAGCAGCAGGCGCTGACCTCAAGTATGAAGTTGGTACAATGATCGAAATCCCCAGAGCTTGCATCACTGCAGACGAAATCGCTAAGGAAGCTGACTTCTTCTGCTTCGGCACAAACGACCTTACTCAGATGACATTCGGCTTCAGCCGTGATGACGCAGGTAAGTTCCTCAATGCTTACTATGATACAAAGATCTTCGAGTTCGATCCCTTCGCAAAGCTTGACCAGACAGGCGTTGGCGCTCTTATGAGCATGGCTGTTGAAAAGGGTAAGGCAAGCGGCAAGAACCTCCACTACGGTATCTGCGGCGAACACGGCGGTGACCCCTCATCAGTTGAATTCTGCCACAAGATCGGCCTCAACTATGTATCCTGCTCACCCTTCCGCGTTCCGATCGCTCGCCTCGCAGCAGCTCAGGCAGCTATAAAGGACTAATGGAGAACTTCTTCAAGTTCGCACAGTTTACTCTGACACTCGAGGATGCACAGGAATATGCTTATTCCATATCCCCGACAAAGCGTGTAAGAAACTGGCGAGATATTGAAGTTAACCTCTATATTTAAAAATGAACTCCCCATCGAGCAATCGGTGGGGAGTTTTTGCGTTTGAGCTATACATAAATCAAGAGTCTGTTCACAAAATAAGACCTTATCAAATTTGAACTTGAATGATATAATCATATCAGAAGCTTCGAGAAAAAATGAAAAGGTGAAAACGATGAACAATATTTTCAGCGACAATCTCAAAAAATTCCGTCTTGCAAAAGGCTTGACCCAAGAGCAGGTTGCAGAAAAACTGAATGTTAATTCTCAGACTGTTTCCCGTTGGGAGTGTTCAGCAACTCTGCCTGACGTACTGACCTTGCCCGAACTCGCAAAACTTTACGAAGTAACAGTTGATGATTTTTACAAAAAGAACTCTGTTGCTTACGATAACTACGCACAGCGTCTCGCTTCTGTTTATGAGAAATCACGTGACCCTGAGGACTTTATGCGTTGCCGTATCGAATACGAAAAGCTTATGAAAAACGGTGAGCTGTCAACTGAGGATAAGTGGCTCTACGCATGGATTCATATGTATATGATGAATTATTGCAGGGACATTGCAGTCGAGTGGTATGATAAAGCAGTCAGCGATGACCCGAACGATGACCCCGAAAATTATCAGCTCGCCTGCATGCAGAGAATATGGATGTTTTTCCTTCTTCACAAAGAGGATGAAATTATTTCCGAACTCCGAGAAAAAGTAAAATTAAATCCCGATAATCCGAGAGAAACCGATAATCTTCTGATTGCTCTTATATGGGCAGAAAAATTTGATGATGCCTATAATCTTTTCAGAGATGCAATCAAAAAATTCCCCGATGATTGGCGGATGTATATTCACGGCGGTGACATCGCAAAGGAACTCAAAAAATATGATGAGGCGCTGGAATACTACAACAGAGCAGGCGAAATCGGAACATACTTCTGCGATGAAATGGATTGCAAAGTCGGTCTGTATGAAGAAATGGGAGAATATGAAAAGGCTTATAATGAGTGCATAAAAATGGCAGATATCTACCGCAGTAGAGGTTACGATGTTGAGGCTGATATAGCAGAGAAAAGAGCAGAAGAAATCAAAAGAAAAATCGAAAAATAGGATATAAAAATCTATAACCCAAAAACGAACTCCGTTTATAAATCTAAATATAATCCCACACATTCGACAAAACACAGACCTCCTTGTAAAATGGTGTTACCAAATACAAGGAGGTCATTTTTATGTTTAATAAGAAAACCAAACTGAAGCTCACGGATTTTGAATGTAACCTTTTAATCAACGGAATGAACGAGTTTCGCAATATGCTTCTTGCAGAGGGCATAACAACAGAGGATGTTGACGAACTGCTCATTAAAATCATCAGCAAATCCGAGCGATAAGGGGTGATACCATGTCAGACTTTATTGAGGAATTTTATTACGGAAACATCGAGCCGCAGGAATGCACCACCGAGCTGACGACAAAAGTCAAAAAGAGCCTGAATGACCTTGCAGGCAAGGAAGAACAGCTGACATCAATACTCGCCGACAAAGAGAAAGAGCTGTTTCTTAGCTATGTAAAAACATACACAAACTTCTCAAGCCTTTGCAACGCAGACAGCTTCACCGTCGGCTTCAGGCTCGGCGCAAGATTTACATACGATACATTTGTTGAGAAGAAGAAAGGATGAATGAAATGAATATCACTTACCGCACCGTCGGCGATTACAAAATCCCGAACATCACACTTTCACCCGAAGACAGCAAACCCATCGGCAGATGGGGCATTGTCCGCCGTGATTATCTCCTGCATAATAAAAGCGTGCAGTTCAATATAATGCTGATGACCGGTACTCTGTTTTCTCACCTTGCCGAAATCGACAGTCAGGCAGAGGAAATGTTCTCCCGGCTGGTTGAACAAATGGCAAATGCCGAAGGCATTACAGAACAGTTCAAAGAACAAAACCAACTCGAATGGGTACAGCGAATGAATAACATCCGCCACCGTGCCACCGAAATCGTAAACGCAGAACTTATATATGTATAAACACTAAAGCCGCCCGATTATCTCGGACGGCTATTGCTTTACTCTGCAACCTTGTATTTAGTTCTTGTTCCGTACTTGACTGATGTGAGAAGTCCGAGCTTTTCAAGTTTGAGAACAAAACTGCGGATTGTTGCATAAGCGGCATTACCAAAGTCTTTTTCAAGCTGTTTAGTTGAGAATTCTTCTGTTCCGTAGCACGAAATAACAAACTGCCACAATGCAACTTCCTTTTTGGTAAGCTCTCCCGATTTCACTGCTTCATCATAAGCTGAAAGGGTATCCGTTGAGTTGTTCATCTTGTTGTAAACGTTTTCAATAAAATAAAGCACAAACGGTGTTACATCGATTACACCGCTGAATATTTGGTTATCTTCAACCGCCGAAAACGCATCATAATATGCCTTGCGGCTTTTTTCAATCAAACCCGAAAACGGAATGAAGAGAGCTGACTGATAACCCTTTTGAATGAGAAACCAAAGATGCATTAACCTTGCCGTTCTGCCGTTGCCGTCAAAATACGGATGAACATAGGCAAAATAAAAATGAATTATAGCTGCTTTAACAAGGTCATTAATGCCGTCATCAGTATTTATAAACTCAATCAGGACCTTCATAAGCCCCGGTATCTTTTTGTAGTTAACACCCATATGCTCAATTTGACTTCCTACAATAGAAACGGTATCGTGACGGTAGAATTCACCGTCATTCAGCCTGTCATCGCCTTCAAGGAAATCGCCGACTGTCATCATATAGAGCTTGTGCAAATTTTCTTCCGTGATTTTGTTGGAAGTATCGGCAATAAATTCCAATCCCTTTTTGATACCAAGAATTCTGCTTTCCTGATCGTTTTTCGGTGCATAGCCTTTAAGAATATTACGCACGCTGTCACGGCTGAAATCAATGTTTTCAATAGCAGAAGTAGCCACAATTTCATCTTCGGCTGTTTTGACACCGTAATAATTGTTCTGGTTTTTCAAAAGCAATTTGACCGCATTCTGACTGACCGCCGCATGATTTTCGATGAAAACAAGGTTGTTTCCGTTGAAATCCAAAATGGGCAGTTCTTTGTAATAAAGCTCAGATAGAGTCTGCAGAAACTCTGCAAAATCCCCACTGTATTTGTATTTCATTTTTTCAAGATTACAAAAATGCTTGTCTTTGAGCATTTTTGAAAAAAGCTTTATATCCATAACAAACTCCAAATTGATAGTAATTAGTATCAGTTTGTATCAATATATCATAAATTATACATTAAGTCAACCAATTTTTAAACATCAAGCCGCCCGATTTCTCGGACGGCTCTTTTTATTCGGTCAGATTAAAACAGTTGTGTTGGGAGTTTCAGCTTTTCTTTCGGTGGGAACTGTTTGTCGAATTCTTCAGCTTCTGCCTCATCAACAAAATATCCTTTCGGCGGAGTATATTCACCGCTGATACCGTCAAGATAACCCGCTTTCAGCTCCTTGCAGAGAAAGAACGATGCGTCCGCACCTTCGGGCAAACCGTGGTAACGTATACCAAACTCGCTTGCATATGTGAATCCGCTTTTGCCGTAAAAATTGATGTTTCCCTCAAAGCAAAGTGCTCCGCAGCCAAGCTCTGCCGCCTTTTCCAAAGAATAGTCAAGCAGTATCTTGCCGTAGCCTTTACCCTGTAGTTCGGGAGTAATGCAAATCGGTCCCATAGTCATAATAGGCAAATCTGAGCCGTCATCAGCTTTGATAACCGCCCTCATAAACATGTTCTGACCAATCAGCCTGCCGTCTTTTTTCATAACGAAATTCAGTTCGGGCACAAACGCTTCATCGTTCCTCAGCTGATTGAGCACGTAATGTTCAAGACAACCGGGACGGTAAACGTTCCAGAACGCTTCCCTGACGAGAGTTTCGGTTTCGCGGTGTTCTTCTGTTCTTTCCAAACGAATGATGCAGTCATTTTTCATTGTTAAACCTCCAAAAATTGTTGACTTTCAATCACCGGAGGCTTGCGGAGAAGTATTTGCAAACC
>JAFVVQ010000007.1 GCA_017502085.1 Clostridia bacterium
CTGCAATGCGTAAACTCCTGCCCGATCTGAACGGCAAATCCGTTCTTGATCTGGGTTGCGGTTACGGTCACAACTGCATTGATTTTGTCAGCAGAGGTGCAGCAAGGGTTGTCGGCATTGATATATCCGAAAAGATGCTTGCCGTTGCAAAAGAAGAAACCTCACACAATAAAATTGAATACCACAATATGAGTATGACAGACATTCAAAATCTTGACGAAAAGTTTGATTTCATTTACAGCTCGCTTGCTTTTCATTATGTTAAAGATTTTGATACTTTCGCAAAGGATATGTATTCCGTTCTGAGCGAAGGCGGTCAGCTTTTGTTCTCGCAGGAACATCCGATTATCACCTCTACCGTTGACGGTGCGGGTCATTTCAACAAGAATGAAAACGGCGAAAAAGTTTCTTATACTTTTTCAAACTACAACCAACCGGGCGAACGCAGAATCCATTGGTATGTCGACGGCGTAATAAAGTATCACCGCACTTTCAGCAATATTATCAACGCACTTGCAAACGCGGGATTTGTTATTGAAGAAATCTGCGAACCCGTACCCGAAGAATGGGTAATTGAAAAAGTGCCTGCTTGGATAAAGGAATATATCAAGCCTAATTTTTTGATTGTCAAAGCGAAGAAAGTATAATCCAGGTGAAACAGAAAAGAGGCAGTTCAAAAGCCTGCCTCTTCTTCATTTTACGGAATAGCTTATAAAACGCAAACATCCGAACGTGTCACCAATGATGACGATGTTCGGATGATTTGACTTTGGTGGAGCGCTTTGGTTTAAATCCGAACCGAAAGCGGCATCTATTTCCTCGAGTGTGATGGTTTCTGTACCGTCTTTGAAGTTGTATGTAAACACCAGTTTATCGTCATAAACATATACCGAGTTGACGAAAGTGTCTATTATCTGTCTTTGATAGTTTCTGTTGTTGGGATTGCCGCCTTTGAATCGGCTTATCCAATTTATGATTTTTTCTTTTGAATATTTCGGGCGTTTGATTTCCGCCTGCAATATTGCAACTTTCAGATTTCTCTGCTGTTCTTCAAGCTGTTCAAGTCTGCCTTTTGTTGACTCCGTCAGTATTCCCGACTGAATCGCATTCAGCATATTTTCTATCGCTTTTTCGCATTCTTTTAGCTGAGTTTGCATTGCGGGAATCGTTGTATCTTCCTGCTCTTGCATTTTCAAAAGCGCATCTGCTATCCTCTCAATTTCCTCATCTTTTAAAACTCTGGCTACGGTCTGGAGAACCACAACCTTTTCAATCCAATCCTTTTTGATTGCTTTTCTCGTGCAACCTAGATGTCTTTTTGCACCGCCGCATTTGTAATAGTAATGCTTAACTTTTCTGGTTCCGCTTGTTCCCGATTCGCCTGCCATAATTCTGCCGCAGGTTCCGCAGAACAATTTCGTTGTGAGTAAGTATTCATCTTCTGCCTTCTTTCGGGCAGGAGCTCTTTTATTTTTTGCCATTCTTTCCTGAACTCTCTCAAACATATCTTTGTCGATGATTGCAGGTATACCGTCGGGAGTAACTACATCACGGTATCTGTACTCGCCGATATATTTTCTGTTAGAAAGAATAATACTTACTCCGTTGACTTTGAACTTTTTGCCGTTACGGGTTTTGAGTCCTCTTGAATTAAGTTCGTCGCAGATTTCTTTGATTGATTCTCCGTTGTCATACCGTGTAAAAATCTCAATCGGTATCGCCGCCGTTATCGGGTCAATCAAGATGTTCTGCTCATTGTCGGAACAATATCCGAGCGGAAGAGTTCCGCCGTTGGTTTTGCATTTGAGAGCATTTTCTGTTTGCCCTCTCTGGATTTTCTCTGAAAGCTCTGCCGAATAGTATTCCGCATAACCTTCGAGAATTGATTCGAGAATGATACCTTCGGGACCGTCGGAAATATTTTCTTTGACCGACATAACCCTGACACCGTTCTTTTTGAGAATGTGTTTGTAATGCGCACTGTCGTATCTGTCTCTTGAAAATCTGTCGAGCTTCCAGACAAGTACAATATCAAACAATCTCTTTTCGCTGTCAGCAATCATTCTCTGAAAATCGGGTCTGTCATCGGTACGGGCAGAGAGCGCTCTGTCAACATAGCTGCCGAGAATTGTGATTCCGTTTCGCTCTGCATACTCCGTACATTCACGAATCTGACCCTCAATCGATTCTTCACGCTGACTGTCGGAAGAATATCGTGCATAGATAACTGCTTTCAATCATCTGTCACCCCCTCAGAACTCAGAAGTTTCAGAAGAGTTGCCTTGAGTTGATGGTTTGCTCTGGAGTTAGGGTCAAAGCACATTTCAACAAACTTTTCCATTTCGGGGTTGTACTTTGGTTTGTGCTCATACAGTCTGCCTTGCGGATTATCCGTTCTGCCGTAGATATAATCCAGAGAAACATCGTAATAATCTGCAAGCTTGACCATATTTTCAGGCGAAGGTGTTGCCGAACCGTTTTCGTATCGGTTGATGCTCGACTGTTTCATTCCCGAAATCTGAGCAAGTTTGTTCTGAGAAAGACCCACACTTTCACGGAGCGCTTTCAGTCTTTTGCTGATGATTTCCATCGTTTCACCTCCTAATATTATATTGTGTAATCATTGTAGCACATAAGATTATAGTTGTCAACTACAATTTTGCATAAGCACCAAAAAGGATTTATTCAAAAAAATTATCCTCCGACGGATTAACCATCGAAGGAGTTACAGTTTATGTTATTTATTACTCACAATGATATATGCATTATCAGTTTCAAATACATTTACAACAGTCATCGTTGTTGAGTTTATTAATGACGTTATATATTCAGGAGTATCAGGATATATTTTACGAGTTCCCATATCAATATAATCATTTTGATTCTTGTCAATGGATACGCAAAAAATTCCGCCGTCTTTTAACAACGACTCAACCTTTAATATTACTTGCTCTTTGTTTTCAAAATGCATCATTGTAAGTGACGAATAAATAACATCAAAGGTTTCAACAAAACTATAACTGATAAAATCATCACAAATAAAAGAAATGTTAGAGTAATTTCTTAAATTTTCTTTTGCTCTCTCAATAGTCTTCGGTGAAATATCTATTCCTGTCAGTAGCTTGCAATGCGGGGCAACCTTAACTGCAATTCTGCCTGTTCCGATTCCGATTTCAAGAACATTTTTATTTTTGGAAAGTTCCAAGGATTCTAAAAATTGTTCTCCATCCCATCTGTTCATATGTTCTTGCAATGCAGGCGGATCGCGAAACGGGTCGTTATTTTCTTCTATCAATAAATCATAATGAGTAATTGTATCCATACATAGCTCTCCGTAAATTCTTACTTTTCGGTTTTATTATAATGCTCATCATTAATTTTTGCAACACTTGAATTGACGGTGAATCTGATATATAATTTCAGTATAACAAAAGGAAAAGTCGTGATAAAAATGAAAAAGTTTAAAATCATTCTTTCAATTTTTCTGATACTTGTAATCGCTGCGGGAGGTTATGTCGGTAATATGCTCGGAGTTTTTAATGAAGGCAACTACGGTGAATATTCTCTGAAAAATACAGAAGCAAATTCTGACAGTCCACTGAACGGAAAGACAATTATTTTTCTCGGCAGTTCCGTCACCGCAGGCTACGGTTCACTCGGTGTCAGCTTTGCGGACTTTCTCGAAAAGACAGACGGCATAACCGCAATCAAGGAAGCTGTTTCGGGTACAACTCTTGTTGACTGTTACAGGAATTCTTATGTTCATCGAATACAGGCAATCGATAAAAACATCAAACCCGATGCTGTTGTATGTCAGCTTTCAACAAACGATGCAACAAAGAATATGCCGCTTGGTGTTGTTGAAGAAAATTTTGATGTGCAGTACCAATCATATACCGTTACAGGTGCAATTGAATTTATAATTTCATACGCAAAAGAAACTTGGGATTGCCCTGTTATTTTTTACACGCAATCAAAATATGACAGCGAACATTATGCAAAAATGGTTGAACTTCTTTACGAAATTCATAAGAAATGGGATATAACAATAATTGATTTCTGGAACGATGCAGAGATAAATTCAATCACCGATGATGAAAGAAAAATTTATCTTGTTGACCATATCCATCCGACAAAAGCAGGCTATAAAGAATGGTGGCTCCCGAAATTTCAGGAGTGCCTTTACGAAGTTCTGAAATAAAACAGTTAAACAAAAATCACCGAACAGTAGTTTTTACTGTATCGGTGATTTTGTCTTTCGAACTGCTGATTCATTTGATATATAAGGCTTTTCATTTATTGGCAAGCAGTGCAAACATACGTAACATTTGTATTTCTTGCTTTGCCAATTGCACAGATTTATACCTGTTACTAAATTGGCAAGCAAGGCAAATGTGGATACACCTTGCCAAAAGTTGCTTGCAAATCGTTCCGGTTTTCACCTGTTCACATTCTTTGCAAGCAGGGCAAGTGTGTATACACTCTCGCAAAACCCGCTTGCAAATTCGTTCCCGTTTTCACCGTTCACTATCTTTGCAAGCAGGGCGAGTGGGTATCCACTTTTGCAAAAACCTCATTTTCAAATTATGACGATTTACAATTCGTTCATAATTTTTCTCATCGGTTTTTTACCGCTTGTTGGTGAATTTCTTCCCCAAACCCCTAACAAAAATCGGAGAGAAAATTTAAAAATCTTCTCTCCAAGCTGCGCCCGTTGGGCTTAACAATGACACTGCAAACAACACATAAAATTTGTATACTTTGTGTTTATATGCTATATAAGCACTTGAATCTGACTATTAATATGTAGTATAATCAAGAAAAACATACCAAAAGAGATGATGTTATGAAAATAATTGATTTGCTGAAAAAAGATTCTCTCTCGCTTTCGTTTGAGGTTTTTCCTCCCAAAACTCAGGCAGGTTTTGAAAGCGTTAAATCCGCAACGGAAGAAATCGCAAAGCTGCGCCCTCCGTTTATGAGCGTTACCTACGGTGCAGGCGGCGGCACAAGCAAATATACCCTTGATATTGTTCAGGTCAAAGGCAAAAACGGCGGATATTACATAGGTGAGCATGACTTTGAATTCCTGAGTTAAAGCTCCTCGTTGACAGCGTTCAGTCATCAAAATTCATAACGCAGGAAAAAACATATAAGCTCATCAGTAAGATAGAAAACCTTGCAAGCGTTTATGACGGTCAGCTTTTGCAACGTCAGGTTTATGTCAGCAACCGAGACAAGAGCATGAATGAAAGCATCTATTATGCAGTTGACGTTATTTCCGATGCAATCAATCAGAACAGAAAAATCCGCTATAAATATTTTGAATATACGGTTGAAAAGGAGCGCCGTTTCAGGCACGACGGTGCGGATTATGAAGTCAGTCCGTTTGCTCTCATATGGGATGATGAAAACTATTATATGCTCGCATGGGATTCAAACGCAGTTAAGATGAAGCATTACAGAGTTGACAAGATGTTTGGCGCCACTCTGACAGAAACGGAACGTGAAGGCATTGAAGAATTTGAAAAAACAGATATGTCGGCTTATACAAAATCTGTTTTCGGCATGTTCGGCGGAAAAGAGCAAAAAGTAAAGCTGCGCTTTTCAAATCATCTTGCAGGCGCTGTTTTTGACAGATTCGGCAGAGATATTATTGTTATAAAAGACGGTAATGAGCATTTCACCGTGAATGTAAACGTTGTTGTCAGCCAGCAGTTTCTTGCGTGGGTTTTTGGCTTCGGCGAAGATGCCGAAATTATTTCACCCGAAAATGTGCGCAGCGAAATGAAAAATCAGGCGATGCTTATTGCAGAAAAATATCAGTAAAGGTGTGTTGACAATGAATAGGATTTTTAAAATGTTTCTTGCAGGTCTTGCGCTGCCGTGCATGAGTGCAATGGGTATGCCGCATAAATGGAGCTCTGCCAAATTCAAGAGAGAAGCTCCCGAACCGCTGAAATTCGGCGATGACGGCAAATTCAGGATTCTTCATATTACGGATATTCACGATGTTGAGCCCGAAATGGATGATGATGAAAACAGAGAAATCCCCGAAAGCCGTGATAAAGAAACAATAAACGTTATCGAAAAACTTGTTGAAAAAACTAACCCCGACCTTGTTGCTTTCGGCGGCGACAACATCAGCGGATATTGGGAAGAATTTACCTATGACCTTGTTAAGAGTACAATTCAAAAAATAACTGCTCCCATAAGAAAACGCAATATTCCACTCTGCGTTGTTTTCGGCAATCACGACGGTGAAGAGGGCTTTCACACCGAGTTTCAGTTGATGCAGTATATGGAATACCATAACTGCCGCTCAAATCTCAACGATGCCGATGTTTACGGCTGCGGTAACTGTTGCGTAACGATAAAAAACAGCAGCGGTGATAAGGATGCCTTTGCAATATGGCTCATTGATTCCAACGATTATCAGCGCAATTCGCAGGGTGGACTTTCATATGACTGTGTTCACGATGACCAGATTGAATGGTATGAAAAAAGAGCTGCTGAACTCAAAGATGCAAACTGCGGCAAGCCCCTGCCTGCAATCCTCTTTCAGCATATGCCCGTTCAGCAGATGTGTGACGGACTCAAAGAGGTTACGGCAGATGATGACTATACTTTCTTCCGCGACGGAAAACATTTCAAATTCGGTCATGATATAATTGAGGGAAGAATCAGGGAGTGTCCGTGCCCTCCGTACCTTGAGAATAACCACAGAAATCAGTTTGAAAGCTGGAAAAAGACGGGCGATATTATTGCTGCCTTCTTCGGCCATGACCATGTGAATGATTTCCATATAAAAATTGACGGAATAAATCTTTATCAGACACTTGGCGCAGGATATTTCACCTACGGTAATGAGAGAGGCGGCAGACTCATAATTCTCGATGAAAATAATCCTGAAAATATTTATTCGGAATCAATAGAAATTGAGAGAATAACAGCAACAGAAATTTAAATATAAAAGCTTGGGTTGGGGTGGATATAATGTTAAATCGTTTTATTTCTGCGGTGATGTCCGTGTGCATTATGATATCATCACTGTTTACGGGCCTTTTCTCTGTTGATGAAAAGCTCCGCATAGTTGTTCCCGAGGATTGGGAGCTTTGCGTTGGCGACAGCCGCACTCTTGAATGCGTGTTTTCTGAAAAAATCACTGAAAGAGAGCTTGAATGGAGCGTTAAGCCCGAAAGAGTTGCTTCTGTTGATAAATGGGGCAGAGTAACGGCAAAGCAGGTCGGCAAAGCAACAGTTACCGCAAAAGGAAACAGTTTCTCGGACAGCGTTGAGCTTAATGTTGTCGAAACTCCGACGCTTATCGAAAACTGCGAAACAAAAACAATTCGCTATCAGAACGAGGCACTTGATGAAGTTTCAAATCTTCAGAAGCTTGTTTCAAGGCATCCGCACGGTAGCGCAGATATTCCCGGGTTTGTTGCATCCGCAACAGATTACGAAAATCATCAGACAGCTGTGACCGCTGACGGTGCAGTTTGGGAAATAACTGATTACGGTATTCTGCGTACCGATAAAAATGCGCCCACTTCGCGTGATATTGAGCAGAGATTTATGGGCAACCGATATTTTTATTCGGATGATACCTCATCGGGCAATGTTCTTGCGATTTTTGCCGACGGTGAATACGGTATCTGGACTGTAATGGAAAGCGGCGTTACTCACATTCAGATGATTGTTGCCGACGGAACTTTAAAGGCATCATATATGAGCGAAATTACGCAGAACAGCATCAACAGACATGGCTTAATCAATGAGGCATATTTAGTCAACGGTCAATGGAAGGGCGTTGAAAGCGATAATGACGGTCTGTGGACTTCCATGTACAGCGCAGGAGAGCTTATGCGATATGCAGCCCTGAAAAATGACCCCGATGCAAGTGCTGAAGAAATTGAAAAAGCAAAGAAGGCGGCGTATTCCTCCGCAGAGGCAGTTCTACTGCTCTATTATATCACTATGCGCACGGGAACAACCGAGGCATATGTGCGCAGGCAGACAACCAAAACCATTCCGGGAACAACGGATGACCGCTGGCTTTCAGCCGAAGCTCTTGAAAAAGACGGCAATCCGTCTGTTATGACTCCTGCAAAGAGCCCTGCAAAGCTTTTTGATGAGGCTATGGCATCTTTCACTCTGCTTAATTCAACCTCAAGGCTTGAAAATGAGGGATTTTATACCGCCGTTTCCCCCGAGGATTGGTCGAATCCCGCAACGGGAAATGCCGAATATGAAAAACAGACAAGACTGCTTGAGGGCTTCCCTGCAAGAACATTTACCTTCCGCGACGAAAACAGCGGACTTCCCGATAATATTTATTGGTCGGTAAATTCCGACAAAACTGCAACGGGTGTTTCAAATAAAAAAGAGGGGCAGAGCGGTTATCTTCTCAACAACGAAAATCTCCGCGGAGTTACCGTTGATGCATCGGGCGAAATTCCCGAAAGACTTTGGAACGATTTGATTGACCCGAAATATTCCGTTGAGGATATAATCTATAAAACCGATACAAGTGCTGATGAGCTTATCGGTCATATGTTTTTATTCAAGCTTATTTACGATGTTATTGCTCCCGAGGATCCCGAAATAAAAGCGCTTCTTGTTGAGGCGGTTGACAGCCTTGCACAGCATATCAGCGACAACAGCTACATGCTTGTTGACGCAACGGGTCAACCGACAACATGGGCAAACTTCGGAAGAACTCTTTTCTGCACGGGCAGCTCCGTTGCAGAGGTCAGTCTGCATTCGCTTGTTCTTCTCTGCATTTTTAAAACCGCAGCTTACATAACAGGCTATCAGAAATGGGAAAATGAATACCGCATGGCGGCGCTCGACCCTGCATATGAATACGCCGAGGTATCTGCACAGCACTACGAGAGAATGATGGCTGCAATCAAATACAGCGTCGGCGATGCAACTCTGCCGTTAGTCGGCAATATAGTCGGTGCACTCCAAAACACAAATTTGGTGGAAATGATTTACAGACTCATAGTCAACTATTCAAGCGAAGAGATGGCAATGCTCGCTTTTTATACGCTGTTCAGCCTTGAAGATGATGAAGAAATTCTTGGCTGCTACAGAGCAGCGATAGATGATTGGTGGATTTCGATGATGTACAGCGAAAATCCCCTGTGGTATTTTGTTTATCAGCTTGCTTATCCCGACAAAAAAATTGATGATGCTTACGGAAACGATATAGCCGAAACTGCCGTGTGGTCTTTGAGCAGGCACCCCGCCGATACGGTTATGTATCATGCTTCAAACTCTGCCCGCGACGATGTTGCGGAAATCAATTTCAGACCGATTGCATCAAATCTCAGAACAACGCTTACATATGACCTCGGCAAAAGCGAATATTTGCCTGACCTCGGCAAAAATCCTGAAATTGCGGATATAGTTAAATATGCCCTTACAGCATCACAGCTTGAATGGTGCGTTGCGGCACCTGACGAGCGCTCTCTTCATAAATATAATGAATGCTCTTATTATCTTGATACATATCACCGCTCTAACTGTATGCAGGCATCTACAACCTACACTCTGCCTTATTGGATGGGTGTTTATCATGGAATTATCGAAAGATAGTTTTTTCAAGAAGTAGAAAATCATGTTAACAAAAGCAACGCTTTCCTCCGAATGGATTTATAAATTTTACAAAGAGCTTGAAAATCACGGCATAGAAAACCACGGATTGCTGATCATGAAAGACGGTGAAACTGTTTTTGAGGAATATGCATATCCCTATTCGGGCGATATGCCGCACACCTTGTTTTCCGTTACAAAATCAATTGTTGCAACAGCGGCGGGCTTTGCCGTTGACGAAGGGCTTTTTTCTTTGGATTCAAAAATTCTGCCGTTCTTCCCCGAATATGAGCATTGCGAAAGCGATGAATGGGATAATCTTACTGTCCGTTCAATTTTGACCATACAGAGCAACAAGGAATTCAGCTTTCTTCAGGATATGACGGGTAATTATGCCGAAATGTTCATGAAAGCACCGTTCAGAAAAGACAAGGGCTTTTTATACAGCAATAATGATGCCCACATGGTTGCGGCGCTGATTCAGAAATGCTCCAGTATGAATCTTGTTGATTATCTTACTCCCAGACTTTTTGAACCGCTCGGAATAATTCCGCCTCAATGGGAAACAAATTCAATCGGCGAATGTATCGGAGGAACGGGCGCATATATGACTCTTTCCGACCTTGCAAAAATCTCTCAATGCTACGCCGACGGCGGCAGATATAACGGCGTGCAGGTTATTCCCGAGTGGTGGACCAAAGAAGCAACAAAGAAGCAGGTTGAACTGCCTGGCAGAGAAAACGAGGACGGCTACGGTTATCTTTTCTGGCTTCAAGACGGAGTTTTCAGCATGAACGGTATGTTCGGCCAGCAGATTTCTTATTTCCCGAAGTACAATGCTGTTGCGGCAATCTTCAACTGCGTTGTCAAAGACGATATGAATAACAAGCTGATTAATAATTTGCTTGTGAAAGCATTTGAAGAAGATTCAACCGAAGAATGGGATAAAAAGCTTGACGATTATCTCAAGAACAGATGTGAAAAACCTGCTGCATGCGAAGCCTTGCCGACTGTTCCGACAGGAAAAATATTTTATATGACTCCCGTTTCAGATACGCTTGCAAAATTCATGTTCCCAGCAAGTATCATACCCCGATCAATTACCTCAAGCTTTGCTAAGAGACCCAAGAAAAATCTTGACCGTGTGTCTTTCGACCTTTCCGAAAATGTTTTTACCGTCAGGTGGTTTGAAGAAGATGATGAGGTTATAATCAACTGCGGTCTTGACGGAAATCCGAGGCTTTCCGAATGCTCAATCAAGGGATATAAATATATAATATGGTCTTATGCTTATATGAAAAACGGAAAACTTAATGCCGTTGTTAAACCGCTTAACACGCTCTCAACGCAGAGGATGACATTTGAATTTTCGGGAGATACCATAAAAATTCAAATGAAAAGCACTCCGAGCTATCCCGAATTTATCAAAGGGAATGCGGAGCAAAGCTCATTTGTCAGAAACAGCGGAAAATTCAAGCCTGTTATTATGAAGGGGCTTGATTGGGTGCTGTCCACAAGCGAAATGACGATGAAATTCAAGCGATTGGCCTCAGCGGAAATCTCGACAAAATCTGGCCCGATATAAAAAACAGCGCATGGATAGGCGGCGATAAAGAGGGATGGGAAAGAGTTCCCTATTGGCTTGACGGTTTTATTCCGCTTGCATATCTGCTTGAAAATGAAGATATGATTGCCAGAGCAAAGAAATATATTGATGCAATAATTTCGTTCCGGAAGCCCGACGGCTGGATTTGCCCCTGCAAGGATGAAGAACGAAAAACCTATGACACATGGGCTGTTCAGCTTATTTCAAAAACTCTGACATTTTATTATGAATGCTCAAAAGACAAGCAAATTCCCGATGTTATTTACAGAGTTCTCAAAAATTATTATGAGATGCTCAAAGTGGGCGAAATCACCCTTTTGGATTGGGGAAAGGCAAGATGGTTTGAGTGTTTCATTGCCATTAATTTCACATACAACCGATGCGGCGAAGAATGGCTCAAGGACCTTGCAAAAATACTGAAAGAACAGGGACTGAATTATAATGAGTCTGTTTCTCTTTGGGAAAGACCGCTTAACCGCTGGAGATTTGACACTCACATTGTCAACATGGGTATGATGCTTAAGAGCGAAGCGGTTTCGTACGGTATTCTTAACGAGGAATATACCGACAATGCCGAGAAGCTACATGAAATTCTCAAAAATTATAACGGCACTCCCGTCGGACTTTTCACAGGCGATGAATGCCTTTCGGGTTTGAGCCCCATCCAAGGCACGGAGCTTTGTGCCGTTGCAGAGCAGATGTATTCATACGAAATTCTCTACGCATGCACGGGCGATAAAAAGTGGGCGGAAAGGCTTGAAATGCTTGCGTTCAATACTCTTCCTGCAACTATAAGCGATGACATGTGGACCCATCAGTATGACCAGATGAGCAACCAGGTTGCCTGTGTGAAATTCCCCGGTAAATCGTTATTCAGAACAAACGGCAGCGAAGCTCATCTTTTCGGTCTGGAGTCTAATTTCGGTTGCTGCACCGCAAATTTCAATCAGGCATGGCCGAAATTCGCTCTTTCGGCATTTATGCATAGCGACGATACGGTTATCAATGCCGTTCCCGTTCCGTCAGAGCTTAAAGCAGACGGTAAATACATAAAGCTTGAAACAAACTATCCCTTTGAAAACAGCTTCAAATATACTGTCGAGACAGAAAAAGCCTTCACATTCAAAATCCGCATTCCGTCTTTTGCGGAAAATCTTACCGTTAACGGAAAAGCAGCAAATGCGGAGGAGCTTTCATTTGAAATTGCGGCAGGCGAAAAGCTTGAAACTCAAATCAGCTTTGATATTTCCGTATGCCTTGAAAAAAGACCGCATGACCTCAATACAGTCAAGTGCGGTTCGCTCATATTTTCTCTTCCGATTAAATATGAACAGAAGATGCTTGAATACGAAAGAGACGGTGTCGAGAGAAAGTTCCCGTATTGCGATTATGAATATATCCCTGTTTCGGATTGGAATTATGCATATTGCAGCTCCGAATTTGAAATAAGAAGAAACGGCGTGGGAGATATTCCGTTTTCGTCGCAGAATCCGACCGTAACGGTTAAGGCGAGTGTCAGAAAGATAAATTGGGGCTTTGAGGACGGCTATGACACCGTATGCGCAAAAATTCCCGAATCAAGAGAGCCTGTAAGCGAAAAAGAAGAAATTGTTCTTTATCCTTACGGCTGCGCAAAGCTTCGCATGACGGAATTGCCCGTAACAGAATAGTTTAAGGAATTAATTGCCCGAACTTCGTAAAGAATATCCCGCTTTAGTTTACAGATTAAATTCGCCCTGTTTCAAACACAGAAACAGGGCTTTTTATATACCAAAATTTAACTGTTGACATTTCAGTAAAACAGGTGTATTATATTTACCGAACAAATGTTCTAATTGGAGGTGCGCAGGTGGTCAGAAAGGTTTTTGTTGATGTATATGTGCTGGTTGATAAATTTTAATTTGTAAACTTTTCGTAAACATTTGTTCGAAACACTTGATTTTCCCACTTAATGCCTCTATAATAAAAATGCTTCACATAATTGATGTGATGGTTCGGTATTGTTGTCAAGTGATTAACGATAATTTCTCTGATTATTTCTGTTGAGATTTCGTTCACTCGGCAGAGGTTGCTTATCAGCACGATTGTTACTGACAGAATTATTGTCTGGCACATTATGTTGTTCGCATTCCTTTCCAAGACTATTATACCATAGTTTATGATGGACTATTTGGGCAGTCGGTATTACTGTTAATGGCACGCCTTCAAACTTAATACTGTGTTAATGCTATACCTGTCGGTTTATGGATACTGCCCCCTATACCGATGGGTATTTCCACAATATGGAGGTAAATATGACTATAGATGAGTGGAAGAAAAAATCATCCGGAATAAAGAAATATGCTCATTTTGACCCTCGTGTTTCTGTTGAGCAAGTATGGGATAATATTTCATCTCCTGATTGGGTTGAAAAACACGGATTCTATCCGTTTATTTCATATGAACAAGTTTATTATAGGTATTCAAAAGAAAAAGGGCGTTATAAGAAAATTCGTCCGATTTGTTATTCAGCTCATATTGACAGATGTATATACCAATACTACGGCTATTTGATTAACGAAAAGTATAACTCTCGTGTGGAAAAAGAAGGAATTGGTTCAGTCGCAATAGCATACAGAAACAATCTGAATAAGAACAATATAGATTTTTCAAAGCAGGCTTTTGATTTTATTCGCTCATATCCAGAGGCATATATAATTGTTGGAGATTTTACGGATTTTTTTAATAATCTTGATCACGCTTACCTAAAAGATCGTTTGTGTGATTTGATGGAATGTTCAAAACTTCCAGGCGATTATTATGCTGTTCTGAAAAATATCACGAAGTATTCATATTGGGAACTTAAAGATATTCTTGAATTAAACGGATTACCTGATACCATTGAAGGCAGAACACAACTAAATAATAACGACACCGCTCTGACTATGGAATGTTTCAGACAAAACAAGAAGAAACATTTGAAACGTAACACCGATTTAGGCATTCCACAAGGTTCTGCTATCAGTGCAGTTTTATCAAATGTGTATATGTTGCAAGCGGATATCTTAATGAATCAAATGGTTAAATCAATTGGTGGTCTGTATATGAGATACAGCGACGATTTTATTGTGATAATCCCTTCGGGCGATGCTGCATTTTTTCTTGATATGTATAATAAGATTATGCATATCATCAATGAAATCCCAAAACTGGAGTTAAAGCAAGAAAAAACGCAGGTTTACTTGTATGCAGAAAACAACGTAACAAACTGCAATAAATTAATAAACCCCGAATTAGAGCAAGGCAAAAATATTTTAAATTATCTCGGTTTTTCTTTTGACGGAAAAAGAGTTTTTATTCGCGATAAAACTATTTCGAAATATTATTATCGTATGTATCGTAAAGCTCGCAGTATTCGCAAGGCTAATGGCGTCACTAAATACGGCAATATAATTTCAAACAAAAAGATATATGAAAAATATTCTATCAAAGGATCGAAACAAGACGATCGAAACCGCCATCAAAAGGGAAACTTTATAACCTATGTAATACGTGCATCATCAGTTTATATGGATGACGACGCCGTTGGTAAAGTTATAAGTAATCATATGGTTAAAATTAAACGTGCAACAAGACGAAACAGTCTCAAATAAATTCAAAGCCATACAAGTTATTTAAACCTGTATGGCCTTCTTTTTTATCTCATATCTGATAACAAGGTATAATCTGTGTTATTTCGCAGATATTCTTCCATCTTGCCGCTGAGCAGTAATCTGACATAACTCATCGGTTCGTAGTAGATAAGATAATCGAGTTCGGATGTTTCGTACATATTGTTTGAATATTCGTTTTCGACTGCATCGCAGTCGATTGATACCATTGAACCGTCGGTGAGCTTGACTTCAACACAAGCGGTATCAACATTAAATTCACAAGAAATAATGTTATTAA
>JAFVVQ010000008.1 GCA_017502085.1 Clostridia bacterium
CTCGTCTTTTGGTGATATTGCTACATTTTTAGTCACCAAAACGGGGCAAAAGCCCAGAAAATCGCTCGAAATAAGCTGGAAATGAATGCCGTCGCACTCACCGTTGAATGCGGTTGAATGCGAATAGGAATGGAGATGACCGTAATAACAACGCTTTATATTTTCTTCAAGAAGAACGTTATATATCTCATCGCACTTGCGGTCCCTGCTCAGCGGCGGATAGTGAAGAAACACAACGGGTTCAAGTCCCTTTGCTTTTGCCGCATCAATGGACATTTTCAGTCTGCCCGCTTCACGGAGCACAACCTTTTTATCCGCATCACTTTCGGCATCAAAAAACCATCCTCTTGTGCCGCAAACAGCAACGCCGTCAGATTCATAGGCATTGTTGTGAAGAATATTGAGTGTGGTGAGTGAATATTTTTCAAAAAACTCGTCTGCTTTTTTCTTTGTTGCCCACCAATAATCGTGATTACCTTTGAGAATGATTTTTCTGCCCGGCAAGGAATCCAGAAAACGGAAATCCGCAAGACCTTCTTCAAGATTCATACACCACGAAATATCACCTGCAATTACAACGGTATCTTCGTCACGGACCAGATGTCTCCAGTTGCTCTCAAGACGCTTTTCATAATCAGACCATCCGCCGAAAATGTTCATAGACTTTCCCGTGGAGATTGACAGATGTGTATCGCCTATCGCAAAAAGAGCCATATCCTTATCCTTTCCAAAAATAATTTCGTCAAAATTGCAGATAATAGCTTTACGGATTCAATCCGATAAAACCGAAAGGAGCATAACAAATGAAAAACGAAATCAACGAGATTACCTGTTTCGCCAAAAACTGTGTTTACCACAAGGGGGCCACTTCTTGCACCGCCGGTACAATTGAGGTAGGCAATTCAACTGCCTGCAAGTGCGGTGAAACACAGTGTTCGACCTTCAAGCTTAACGATACTGCCGCCTGCAAGACCGAAAACTGCAAGGATTAAATACCGAGCATATCGAATACAACCTGTTCCATGCTGTCCTTTGAGCAGCAACCGTCAAATCTGACCGCTTTATCGCGGAGATTTGCGAGCTGCTCGGGGCAGCTTTTCTTTGTAACGTCAGCAAGACGCTCTACCATTTCGAACTCGTCAAGAGCATCGTTTTTGCCTTCAACAGCTTCAAGCACCGCTGCGCTGAATTTGAAGGGACTTGCGGTTGAAGCGATAACCGCAGGAGTCTTATCGCCCGTTGCAGTTCTGTAATCGTTATAAACTTTAACGCCGACTGCGGTATGTGTATCGCAGAGATAATCCTTTGACTTGAATACTTCGGCGATTGTTGCCTTCGTTTCGTTATCATCACAGGAGCCTGCAGCGAAATCAGCCTTGATTGCCTCAAACGTTGCGGCATCAACCTCATATCTGCCGCTTTCAGCAAGAGATTTCATCCATTCACGTACGTTTTCGCTGCCGCTCATTGAATAGAGAAGTCTCTCAAGGTTGCTTGAAATAAGAATATCCATTGAAGGAGAAATTGTTGTGAAAAACTCACGGTTCTTATCGTAAACACCGGTTGTGAGGAACTCGGTGAGAACGGAATTACTGTTTGATGCACAGATAAGCTTCTTGACGGGGAGACCCATTTCCTTTGCGTAATAAGCCGCAAGAATGTTGCCAAAATTGCCTGTAGGTACGCATACGTTGATAGCATCGCCGGCTTTGATTTCGCCGCCCGCAACAAGGTCGCAGTATGCAGAGAAATAATAAACGATCTGGGGAACAAGTCTGCCCCAGTTAATTGAGTTTGCAGATGAGAATGCCATACCGTTGGCGGCGAGCTTCTCCGCAATTGCTTTATCCGTGAATATCTTTTTAACACCGCTCTGTGCATCATCGAAGTTACCTTCAATAGCACATACCGAAACGTTTTTGCCTTCCTGAGTGCACATCTGAAGTTTCTGCATGGGGCTTACGCCGTCGCTGGGATAGAATACGAGTATTCTTGTGTTCTCAACATCCTTGAAGCCTTCAAGTGCCGCCTTACCCGTATCACCCGAGGTAGCAACAAGAATAACGATTTCGGTACCCTTTGCAGCCTTACCGCTTGCAACGGTGAGGAGTCTGGGGAGAATCTGAAGAGCCATGTCCTTGAATGCACAGGTGGGTCCCTTGAAAAGCTCGAGAATATAGGTGCTTTCGTCAAGCTTCACGATGGGAGCAACTTTTTCACTTGAAAAACCCGTTTCATATGCACCCCTGACGCAGGAATCGAGCTCTGATTCAGTGAAATCTGTCAAAAAAAGTGAAAGAATCGATTTTGCTCTGCCGATATAATCGAGAGAAGCAAGTTTTTCGATTTCCGCAACAGAAACAGCAGGAAGAGCTTCGGGCACGAAGAGACCGCCTTCTGATGAGATACCCTTTGTAATAGCCTGAGAAGCGGAAACTTTGATATCCGTGTTTCTTGTGCTTACATAGTTCATTTTAATCATCCTTCCGAAAAAACTCAAAATATTATAACATACATTTTTATGTTTGTAAAATACTTTTAAAGAAATTATATGCGTTTTCATAAAAAATTTTTTCAACGAGTGCCTTTCCAAGACCTTTCGAAATCAGGAAATCTGCAAGATGCGGCATTTTGTCAACACCGCAAAGCTCATTGCTGATTTCGCATCCGTCATAATCCGAGCCGAGCGCAATCGAATTTTCCGCGCCGAGGTCGAGCATATGACTGATATGCCGCCAGACCGCTTCCCGACCGTCATCACCTTCATCACCGAGAAAACTGTTGCAGAAATTGATGCCGATAAGTCCTCCCTTTTGTGACAAAAGCTTTATCTGCTCATCATCAAGATTTCTGCGGCATGAAAAGAATTTATCATCACAGTCTTTTCTCGTACGATTCAGCACAGAAACACTGTTTGAATGACTCGCAATAACCGCCGCATCACTCTCAAGCGCATCATAAAAACCTCTGCGGTTAAGGTGGGATACGTCGGCAACGATTCCACACTCCGCCATATCGGATAAAAGTCTTTTTCCGAGCGGCTTCAGTCCGTTTTCACAGCCCGACTGACATCCGAATCCGAGTTCATTTTCAGCATTCCACGTCAAGGTGATAACCTTTACACCGTATCGATTTGCAAGTTCAATTCCGCCCTCAAACGCAAACGGAGATGCTCCCTCGCAAGAAATCAAAGCGGTGATTTCGTTGGATTTTTCAGAAACATCCAAATCCTCAATCCCTTGATACAGAGCGATTTTACCTTTATTTAATGAGATCTCATTCCTGAAGTTTTTATACACCGAATTGAAATAGTCGAGAGCCTCTTTGCCCCGAAGCTCATCGGGAATCCAGATTGCAAAAATCTGCGACCATTTGTCAAGGCGTTCGCCTTTACACAAATCTATATGAAGATCGTTTGACAACAGCGGTTTTCTTTGCTTCAGACACTCTCCCGCAGTGTCACAGTGCAGGTCAAAAAGTTTCATAGTCACCCCTGAAATGCGTTTTCGATATAGTTTATGCTGAAAAGTTTTGCATTATCATCAAGCAAAACCTCACAAACGTCAAAGCGGGTTTCACTCTTTATTTTTGTTACGGAAAGGAAGGCTTTCGCCGCCATTTCAAGTCTGTTTTGCTTATTTGAGTCTACCGCTTCCTTAGGGCTTACTACGGTATTCTGATTTCTTGTTTTGACCTCAACGAAGCAAACGACTCCGCCTTTCATCGCAACAATATCAAGCTCACCGAAACGGCAGACATAGTTTGAGGTGAGTATTTCATAGCCTCTGTCACGCAGATAACGTGCGGTATATATTTCACCCCATACACCTGTTTTGTTTCTTATCATTATTTTGTACCGAGAAAACTTCCGAGGAAGCTCATTCTGTGATGCTCTGAAATCCCGTGCTCCGTCAACATTTCATAATGAAGCTTCGTACCGTAACCCTTATGCTTTGAGAACTGATACTGAGGCATTTTTTCATCAAGTTCAAGCATAAATCTGTCTCTTGAAACCTTGGCAAGAATTGACGCCGCCGCTATCGACGGACTGTTTGCATCACCTTTTATAATTGTTTCTCCGTCGATGCTGAGAGGCGGCATTCTGTTGCCGTCAATAAGCGCATAATCCGCAGGGATATCAAGACCTTCAACCGCTTTTTTCATCGCAAGATAAGTTGCCTGAAGAATGTTGATTTCATCGATGGTTTTTTCATCAACACTTGCAATCGAGTAGCTGATTGCTTTTTCGATGATGATATCAAAAAGCTTTTCTCTTTTCTTTTCGCTGATTTTTTTCGAATCATTGAGACCTTCTATTTCAAGTCCCTCGGGAAGAATTACCGCCGCCGCATAGACGGGACCTGCAAGAGGTCCTCTGCCCGCTTCATCAACTCCGCACACTGCGGTATATCCCTTGGATTTTGCAAAGATTTCATATGAATAATCCATAATTTTTCCGTCCTTTTTAAATCAAAAGGCTGTACCGTTGATGCGATACAGCCGTATTGTCAGTTTTTGATAAGGTACATTACGTCGATAACTTCCTCAAGAATACCGTAAAGATATTCGAGCGAGAAAGAAGGTGTTTTCGAAATAACACCGTGCTTTGAAGCAAGTTCTTCCGTATATTCGGAAAGAGGATAGACTCTTATGTTGGAACAGCCGTAGCCGTAATGGGTTACCGTGCCTTCAAAACGCACGTTTTCAACAGTTGTTTCACCCGTTGTGTTATTCTTCACAAGATCAAAATTCAGCATACCCCCGAGCATTCTCGGACCTCTGTTCTGTGCAGAGATGAAGTTACCGAGAGAATACGCAACAAGCGTGCGGCTGCCGTCGGGATTATCGATGAATTCAACGGGCTGAATGACGTGCGGGTGAGTGCCTATGATAACGTCTGCACCCCATTCACCGAGCTTGCGTGCAAATTCTTTCTGTATTTCGGAGGGCTCGTGGGTATATTCTTCACCCCAGTGAGCATTGACAACAACAAAATCAGCAATTTCTTTTGCCGCCATAACACGCTGTCTGATGCGTTCTTCATCCTCTACCCTCATAAGGATAACATCCGTATCTGAAGGCAGACTGATACCGTTTGTAGGTAAAGGCTCTGCTCCCGTATACCCTACGTACGCAATCTTTACACCGTTCACCTCGTGCATCGGAATATTCTGATAATCCGCTTCGTTGAGGTATGCACCTGTTGTTATTGCGTTCTTGCTTTTCCAATAGTTTATGGTTGAAATCAGACCTTTTTCACCGCAGTCAACCGAATGATTGGTTGCGATATTGAAAACGTCAAAACCGATTTCAAGCATTTCCTCACCAACCTCAACGGGAGAATTGAAGGTGGGATAACTTGAAACGTTATGGTCGGTTGAAATAATTGTTTCCTGATTGAGGATTGCCACGTCTTTTGACTCGATTTTATGAGCAATATTCTGATATGCATATTCAAAATCATAGCCGCCGCTTGACCTTGCCGCCGCCTGCTCATAAACGGTATCGTGAATAAGATTATCGCCGACCGCAACAACGCTTACTCTTGAAAAAAGTTCACCAACCTGAGTTACTTCGCCCGTTCCATCCGTTACCGATTCATTGGGCTTCACGTTTTCACCCAGACCGATTCCGCCCTTGCTTCTGTCAATAAGAAGAACGGAAATCGCTACCACGTCAAGAAAAACGATAATCGCAAGGATTACCGAAAGCACTTTCTTCATCCTGTCAACTCCACTTCCACACGGTTAATCGAGAGTGATTCTGCCGAGTTTACCGCTTCGGTATTCATCAAGAAGCATAACCGCACAGCGCTCGGTATCATATTCTCCCTTTCTTAAAAGCATACCTCTTTTTTGGGCTATAAGCTCAAGCAATTCATAAGGCTCGAGATCTTCAAAATCTGTAATCTTATATCTTTCCGTAAGTCTGTCAGCATAATTCTTCTGCAGAACAACAAGCAATCTGACCGCAATCTCCTGAATATCGAGGATCTGATCCTTGACCGACCCGATAAACGCAAGTTTGAAACCCACTTCCGGATCTTCAAATTTCGGCCAGAGTACACCGGGAGTATCGAGCAATTCGATACCCGATCCGATAAAAAACCATCTGTTGCTTCGTGTAACACCGGGTTTATCCGCAACCTCGGCACGGTTTTTGCCCGCCATACGGTTGATGAACGAGGATTTACCCGTATTCGGAATGCCGACAACCATTATGCGGATATGCTTGCCCGCCATACCTTTGTCTGCATTCGCCTGAATTTTATCCTTGAGCACCTCTCTGACTGCAGGTTGAAACTTATCAAGCCCCTTACCGCTTCTGCAGTCAACGGGAAGCGCTTTTATACCTTTTTCGGAAAGCTCTTTGATTTTGCGTGCGGTTGCGTTTTCATCGGCAAGGTCGCACTTATTCAAAAGAACAATCCTCGGCTTTGAGCCGATTATTTCATCAAGTTCAGGGTTTCTGCTGCTCTCGGGAATTCTTGCATCAACAAGCTCACAGACAGCATCAACCATTGAAAGATTTTCTTTTATCAGTCTTCTGGTTTTCGCCATATGGCCGGGAAACCATTGTACCGTCATATTCTCATTCATATTACAATACCTTATCCGATTTTTCCGAAGGGTACGGTTCTGAAAATCGCCTTACCCATTATGTATTCTTCTCTGATAAGACCGACACGGTTATCACGGCTGTCGGTTGAGTTGTTTCTGTTGTCGCCCATAACGTAAACGTATCCCTCGGGAACGGTTACGGGTTCATGATAATCGAGAGTTCTGATTATCGGTTCAGCGATATAGGGTTCATCAAGCTTAACACCATCAACCCAGACGTCATAAAATCCGTCGTCATTGCGTTCAAGACTGACAGTCTGACCCTCGGTTGCGATGATTCTTTTTATAAGCACGTCCTCGATACTGGGGGAATTGTTCGGCTGAGCCGTTACAACAATATCACCGTTCTCGGGATTCGGATAAACGGATTGAAGAATTATCTGCTCACCGTTATCAAGAGTGGGATACATTGATGTACCGCTGACCTGAATAGTTCTGAACAGAAAAGTGAAACAGATGCCGACCGCAACAACCGCGGTTGCAACGATAGAAACCAGATCAAACACCGAGTTGATAAGCGGTGTCTTCGTCTTCTTTGTTTTATTCTCTTCCATACCGATTCTCCTTTAATATTCATATATTTCCCAATCAGGAAACGGAAAAAGTCTGACAAGAGCCTTGCCGAGAACGTATCTTTCATCAATAAGACCGATTGCGGATGAACGGCTGTCAAGCGAATTGTTACGGCTATCGCCCATTACAAAAAGCTTACCGTCATCAACCGTCAAGGGGAAATCAACGTCATACCGCAACCAGGTCGGCTGAGATATATAAGGCTCTTCAATAAGCTGACCGTTGACAAAAACCTCGTGGTTCAGAAAATCAATATCAACCGTATCACCGCCGACGGCAATAACTCGCTTGATAATTGGAACATTTCTTTCCCATGGCTGGGTAACAACAACAATGTCGCCCCGTTCAAAATCGGTCGAAATACCGTTGACCGCAAGCCAATCACCCGAATTGAGTGTCGGATTCATCGAATCGCCTTCAACACCGACAACCCTGAAGAAAAACGCAAACAAGAGAAAGACAACTATTACCGCTCCTTTGAGCGAATCAACCGCATCATAAAACGATTTTATGAGTGTGCCTGCAGGCTTGATGCCGTCATTTTCGGGTTGGTTGAACTCAACCCAGAATTCTTCAATCCTTCTCAAATCCGACGCCTCCCTTCTGACGGTATATGCCGATTGTTCCAAGAAATTAATTAAGGATAAAATAACAATAAAGGTGTAACAACCGAAAAATTGTTACACCCTCATCATTCTCATTATCTGATCTGTTCCTTAACCTTTGCAGCCTTACCGACTCTGTCTCTGAGGTAGTAGAGCTTGCTTCTGCGAACGCGGCCGTGTCTAACGAGTTCAACCTTGGCAACGTTGGGGGAATGGAGAGGGAATACTCTCTCTACGCCAACGCCGTAGCTGAGGCGGCGAACTGTGAAGGTTTCGGAGATGCCTGAACCTTTGCGGGCAATAACTGTACCTTCGAAAACCTGAATTCTTTCTTTTTCGCCTTCGCGGATCTTTACATGAACCTTAACGGTATCACCGATTTCGATGGCAGGTACTTCGGATTTGAGTGAATCCTGTGCGATCAATTTGAGTGCATCCATTGTTTGTTTTCCTCCAATTTTTTTCAGACGTTCGTAGCCGCTTGCGCGACAAGAGGACCGTCCGCTTTAATGTTATAAGCATTAAACCCCGTCTTTGAGAGCCGAAGCCGCTAATGACGGCACAAATGCGATTAATATAATATCACAGTCTGTGCAATATTTCAAGTGTTTTTTTATTTTTTATAATATTTTATGTTTTATGCAAAAACAGAGAGATCTTCACGCAGGAGTTTGGTCCTAATGACGGAGGTTTTCTCCGGTTCAGCCGCAAATTCCGCAAAAAGAGCATTCATCAAAAGCTCAGCGTTAAGATTAACACTGTTGCCTGCAGCAAGAACAGTACGGATTCTGACCGCACAACCGTTACTTTCGCATTCAAAGGATCGGACCATCTCACAAAGGTTGACGGTTTTGATTCCCCTTTTGCTTCTCTTTTCTGCATTGAGAACTCCGCCTTCAATAACAGAAGAAGCGCCTGCGGCAAAGCCCTCAGCTTCGCCCTCGGAAAGAAACTCGGTTTCGATTTCGTATTCTGCCGCCATAATTTCATTCGGCTTGTTGACAGGCTCACAGACGTCGACGATTTCAATACCCTCGGGCATTGCGGCGTTGAGTCTGTTTCTGATTTCATCGAAGGGCATATCCTCCTCGATTCTGATATCAAGAGGCTCACGCAGCCCCGTCTGACCCAAAGGAAGAGGCATAAGGAATGTCATATAAGGATGGGGGTTGAAGCCCTCGGTATACCACAGAGGAATTTCGGCTCTTCTGACCGCACGGGTCATACAACGGTTCATATCGAGATGCGAAATATAAATCGCAAGACCGCTTTTCTTAAACCAGAGTCTGACGGATTTCATCGCATACACCTCCGTTCAGTTTTGCAGCTCCGCAGCCTGAGCATTTTTCACGGCAGCTTGAAGTTGTTTCTCCCTTGTGTGCCTTCTGATTTTCCCTGATAAGGAAACTCTTTGTCACGCCGTAATCCATATGATCCCAAGGCAGAATTTCATCATATTCTCTGCGCCTTTCGGTATAGAAAAACGGATCTATGCCGCAATCCTCGAAGCTCTGCATCCACTTGTCTCTGTCGAGATGCTCTTCCCAGCCGTCGAAACGGCAACCTTTTTTCCACGCAGTTTCAATAACTTCGGCAAGTCTGCGGTCACCTCTTGAAAATACGCCCTCCAGAAAGCTCGTCCAGGGCACGTGCCTCGACACGCTGACTTTTCTTGTTTTAACGCAGGAAATCAGGTAATTCTGTTTCTCAATGAGTTCTTCGGGTCTGTTCTGAGGCTCCCACTGGAAGGGAGTGAAGGGCTTCGGCACAAGCGATGCAACACTGATATTGACCGCAACACTCTTGCCTTTGGGTTTGTTTTCGTTTCTGTAATATTCATCGACTACCGCCTGAGCAAGGTCGGCAATGCCCTGAATATCCTCGTTCGTTTCAGTGGGCAGACCGATCATAAAATAAAGCTTGACGGCTGTCCATCCGCCCGAAAACGCCTGTCTTGCTGTGGAAAGCATTTCGTTTTCGGTGATATTCTTATTGATAACGTCACGAAGACGCTGAGTACCCGCTTCAGGTGCGAAAGTCAGACCGCTTCTGCGTACGGCATTGAGTTGTTCCATAAGTTCCTTCGGGAAATTATCGGCACGGAGCGACGGCAGAGCGATATTGATTTTTTCTTCAACGGTCCAGGGAAGCATATTTCTGATAAGCTTCTCAAGTCCTTTATAGTCGCTCGTACTCAATGAACAAAGCGAAATCTCGTCATAGCCCGTATTCTTACAGATAGCTCTGCACTGCTTTTC
>JAFVVQ010000009.1 GCA_017502085.1 Clostridia bacterium
AAGAGAACGCCTTGAAACAAAAATCCGTATTCACAGCGAACTCGGTCAGGCACTTCTCGCAACCCGTCACAGCCTGAGCCAACCCGAAGCTGATTTTCAGCCGATTATCAGCACGTGGAACAGAAACATAGCTGTTCTCCGAACGGAAGCTGAACCTGCGCAGAACAGCGGTCTGCTTAACACACTCATTGATATTGCCGAATCCGCAGGTGTTACCGTTGAAATCAGCGGTGAATTCCCGATGAACGACGCAATCGGCAGTATACTTACTTCCGCCGCAACGGAAGCGCTGACAAACGCCGTTATCCACGCAGATGCCAAGACTCTGTTTGTTGAGTTTTATGAAACGGATGACGGTTACTGTGCAAGGTATACCAATGACGGAAATCAACCGACAAAAGAAATACACGAGGGCGGCGGTCTCGGTTCGCTCCGCAGTAAAATTGAACGTCTGGGCGGAAATATGGAAATTCAGTCTGTACCGCAGTTTGTAATGACTGTTCAGATGCCGAAAGAGGTGAAATTATTTTGATTAATGTTCTTATTGTTGAAGATGACCCTATGGCTCGCAAATTGCTTGAAATATACATAAACGACAGCGAAGAATATAAGCTTTCGCAATCTATCGAAAGTGCGGCAATGGCAGAGCTTTACTGCCGCAGAAACCCCATTGACCTTATCCTTATGGATGTATGCACGGCAATGGATGCAAACGGACTTGATGCGGCGGCAAAAATCAAAAAGAGCTGTCCTCATATCAAAATAATCATTGTTACAAGTCAGCCCGAATTCAGTTTTATCGAAAGAGCAAGAAAAGCGGGAGTTGAAAGCTTCTGGTACAAAAGCGCATCTGCAGAGGAAATAATCGAGGTTATGAACAGAACAATGGCGGGCGATTCCGTTTATCCCGACACAACTCCTTCGCTCAGACTCGGGGAAGCACTCAACGTTGATTTCACGGAAAAGGAGCTTCTTGTTCTGCGTGAGGTTGTTGACGGCGAAGCCGATGCGGATATAGCCGAAAAGCTCGGAATGTCCCTGCGCACCGTGAAAGCACATATCCAGAATATGCGTGACAAAACTGGCTTCCGCAACCGCACCGAGCTTGCGGTAAGAGTCCGTGAAAGCGGTCTTGTCATCAATGACCATAAAACGGAATAAAGTATCAATCTGACGGCAGAGCAATCTGCCGTCTTTTTGCTTGCCGATAAAGTCGCTGAAACATAAACGAAAAGAAGGGTAACGGAGAGCAATAGCCTCCTTTTGAAAGGAGGTGGCATTTTCGCGAGAAAATGACGGAGGATTGATATAATAACTTTTTCGTTTATTTGACGTTTTTTCTCCCATCGGCGTACCTTTGTACGCCTTCGGTTGAAGAAAACGCCATTCAGCTTCCTTTCTCGGTAAGCAACTGCAAAAATATTTTAAAAAAATTTTCAATTTCTGCACTAAAGTACAATGCGCAAACCGAAAAAAAGTGATAAAATCACAATGTTAAGATGTATCCTTGCGGATATGCGAAACAAAAATATTTAAGGAGATGTTTTTTATGAAAAAAACAAACAAGATTCTGGCAATCATTCTTGCAATCGTAACCGTTCTTGCAATGATGCCCATGGCAGCTTTTGCTGCAACCAATAAGGTCATCGACACCGTTGAACTCAAAAACTTCAATATGCCCGTTGCTGATTCGTATCCTGACCATGCTGTAAATGTTCCTGCAGGCAAAGGCTACAACACAATGGCTTCCAGCGGCAAATATTACGTTGAATGGCGTGTAGGCTCAATGGCTATCGACGAGACTTATAAAATCAAAGCTGATGAGGTTTACAATGTAAGCATCGGTGTTCGTTGCGACAGCGGTTATGAGTTTGCTTCAAACGTTACCGTAACTCTTGACGGCAAGCCCGTTACAGTTGCTCTCAACACAGGCAATCAGCTTATCGTAGCACTCTATGACCTTGTTCCCTCATTCTTTATCGGTAAGATTGAGATTACAGACCTTGAAGCTCCCGTTATCGGCGAAACACCCGATTTTGATGCATCCGTTCCTGCAAAAAAAGGCTACTCAATCAAGGGCCTTGAGTGGCGCGGCGAAGGCGGCGTGAATGTAACCAAAAACGATAAGTTCACAGCCAATCAGCAGTATGCTGTTACTGTAGCTGTTGCTTGCGATGAAAACGGCGTGTTTGCAACAGGTGTTACCGCAACAGTAAACGGACAAGCCGCTGAAGTTAACCGTATCAACGATAAGCAGGTTATCATCACTTTTGACGGTTTTGAAACAGGCGATTGCGAATGCAAATGCCACACAGGAAACTTCTTCTTCAGAATCATCCTCTTCTTCCAGAAACTTTTCGGAATGAACAAGGTTTGCATTTGCGGCGTAAAACACTAAAATTTAATTTTAAACGGACGGCAGAGCAATCTGCCGTCTTTTTTATAAAAAATTTTTTAAAAAAAGTTTCATTTTTGCACTAAAGTACAATTTGCAAACCGAAAAAAGGTGATATGATTACTATGTCAGGATATATCCTTGCGGATATACAAAAATGTAAAGGAGATGTTTTTATGAAGAAAACAAGCAAGATTTTAGCGGCTGTTATGGCAATCGTTATGATTGTTGCCGCAATTCCTATGTCTGCTTTTGCGGCTGACTACACAATCTCACTCGGTGAAACAATAACCGTAAACATCCCCGACGGTGGTTATGTGAATTGCAAATTCACACCTGCAGAAGACGGCACATACGTTGTTTATTCCGATATAGGTGAGAGCGATCTTGACCCGTATGTTGACGTTTATGACAAAGACGGCAATCTTATTGCATGGAACGACGACAGCGATTATGCCGATACCGATGATTTTTATTGCCTTTTCGACGCGGAAGCAGGTGCCGACTATTGGTTTGAATTTAATTTGGTCGATACCGGCAAAGCTGAAGAATATGCTGTCACTGTAGTTAAATTTGCTGAAATCACTCATCAACCCACAGCCGATGATCCTTACGTTGAGGTCAGCGAAGGTGCAGACGCTGAATATCAGTGGTATAAGATTGTCGATTCATTTGAAGTAACAGATGAAAACGCAGAAGCACGTGAAGGCGATGCTGAAGGCAGTTTTGCAACCTATGATTCGGCAAACGGCTGGACAGGTGTTGTTATTGATGAATTCGAAAGCGATGCTGAATACAATTTCTTTAAGGTTGAGCTTGAAGAAGGTCAGATTATCGAAATGACAGCTGACAGTTTTGCAGATTATTTCGGTATCTGGTGTGTTTGCGAAGAAAGCGATGGATGCTGGGAAGATGTTGATGCAAACGAAACCGTTGAATTCATTGCTGACCACACCTGTTTTTACAATACTTGGGGTGAATATGCAGAGATTCCCCACCTTAAAGCCGAAAAGCCCGAAATGAAAAAGGTTAATACAGACGCAGAGCTTAAGGCAGAAGAAGCAGGCACATATGTCTGCCTTGTTACCTTTGACGGTCAAAGAGTTGAAGTTTCCGACAAGGTTGAAATTACAGAATGCAATCATTCCTACGCAGACGGCAACGATGCAACCTGCGACTTTTGCGAATATAACCGTGCAGAAAACTGCGGTTGCAACTGCCACAAGGGCGGCATCGCAGGCTTCTTCTTCAAGATTGTTCTCTTCTTCCAGAAGCTTTTCGGTCAGAACAAAGTCTGCGCTTGCGGCATGAATCACTAATTGAACAAACAAATCTGACGGCAGAGCAATCTGCCGTCTTTTTTATATAAAAATATAAAAAATTTTTAAAAAAAGTTTCATTTTTGCACTAAAGTACAATGTGCGATTTATTTTTATTTGTTAAAATTAAGATGAATAATAATCTTAATGGGGGATTTTATGCCTAATCTTAAAAAACTTACCATTTTACATTCCAATGATTTGCACGGCGACTTCCTTGCCGAAGAGATTGATTCAAAGCTTGTTGGCGGCGTTTCAATGCTTTCGGGATATGTCAACAAGGTCAGAAATGAAGAGAAGAACGCAATCTACTGCATTGCGGGCGATATGTTCAGAGGCTCGGTTATCGACTCCGAATATCAGGGCGTTTCAACAATCGAAATTATGAATATGCTCTCGCCCGATGTTGTTACCGTCGGTAACCACGAAACGGATTACGGCGTTTCTCATCTTCTGTTTATCGAAAAATGTGCAAAGTTCCCGATTATCAACGCAAATTTACATATCAAAACCAACGGCGCAAGACTTTTCAAGCCTCATCATATAATCGAAATTGACGGAATGAAAGTTCTGTTTATCGGTATTCTGACCGAAGACGTTCTTTCGCAGACAAAGAATGACGGTCTTGTGGGAACATTCGTTGATATTGATGAAGCCGCAATGACAGTCGGCAGAATCTGCAACGCATACAACAGAATTGATATTGATTTTACCGTTCTTCTCACCCATATCGGATTTGAAGAGGATAAAAAACTTGCGGCAAAGCTCGACCCTGCATGGGGTGTTGATATTATCGTAGGCGGTCATTCGCATACGTTTATCGAAGAGCCTGCGGTTGTCAACGATATTGTTATCGTTCAGGCAGGTACGGGAACAGACCAGATAGGCAGATTCGAAATTATGGTTGATACCGATAACAACTGCATTGACAGCTACACGTGGAAAACCGTTCCCATCAATGCGGAAAACTGCCCGAGAGATGAAAAGCTTGAAGATATAATCAAGTACTACAAAAAGAAAACGGATATGAAATACGGACGTATGGTAACGAGATTCAAAAGGCAGCTCACTCATCCGTCACGCTACCGTGAAACCGAGCTCGGCGGTCTGTTTGCAGATATTATGCGTGACAGTCTCGGTCTTGACCTTATGCTTCTCGGCTCGGGAAGTGTCCGCACAACGGAACTCGGTCCGATTGTTCTTTATCAGGACCTTGCGGAATGCTTCCCTTACGATGACCCTGCGTATATGCTCCGTGTTACGGGTGAACAGCTCAAACGGATGATAAAATTTATGCTCCGTGACGAGGTGTGGGAAGGCTCGCATTGCGAATTCTATCAGTTCTCAAAGGGAACAAGAGTTGTCTATGACCGCAGCACTCACGAATTCAAAAAGTTTGAGCTCAACGGTGAGCCGCTTGATGATGAAAAGATTTATAAAATCGGTCTTCAGCATTTCCATTTCAAGAATCTTGAAAACTTTTTCTCTGTTCCTTATGACGAGGTTGCAAAGAACGGCAAGCCGCGAATGGTTTCAACCTCCTGCAGAGAGATTCTTGATGAGTATCTTTCCGTTCACAATGCTCTTGACCGTGAAATCAGCGGCAGACTTATAGTTGAATGATTATGAAGAAGAACAGACCAAAGGGCAACGGATTCATTTCGGCGTTGCTGATAAACCTCGTATTCGACCTTGAATGGACAATTCCCGCATGGATATTGCTTGCGGCACATTTCATTTTCAAAATATCAATCTGGTGGTTTGTCGGTGCACTTGCCGTATGGGTTATCGGCGTTGCAATCAAAACAGCCGTGTTTTCGTGGCTTGTTCACGTCGGCAACATTCCCGACCCGCCCAAAGAAAACAAAAATCCCTATTCATCAAAAGGATATAAACCGAATAAATAAGGAGGTAATGCCAATGAAAAAAATAACAGCCGTTCTGCTTGCGCTGATTATGCTGCTCTCGTTTGCGGCATGCGGCGGCAAGGGTGACGGCGAAACAACAACCGATGCGCCTTCGCAGACCGAAGAAGCAAACACAAAGGGTAACGGTTCTGCAAACGACAAGGGCGGTAATAAAGAGGATGACAGCGGAAACCTGCTCATAACTCTTTATAATGCCGATTCAGACGAATATCACGCTCTGAAAGGCAAAATTGAAACCTTTGATACAGGCATTGACAGCGAATACGGTATGACGGGCTTCAGATTTGTTTCACCCAAAAACGGTGTCAAGGTAAGGCTTGAAGGCATTATGTGGTCACCGATTGTCAATGATTTTGAGTGTGACTATACATACCTTGAAATCACAACAGAAAAAGACAAGATTTATGAATTTGATTGCTGTGTTACCGAAACAATCCCCGATTTCAGACTTGTTGCGGAATATGACGGAAAAATATCCGAGCATTATATGTCGATGGACGGCGAATCCGTAAAAAATGTTATTGAAATGACGGGTGAAGAATTCGTTCCCGAAGAAATAACCGAAGATTCAGCGTTTTATCAGCTTTGCGTTGCCCGTGCGGCATCGAAAATTTATTATGACGGCTTTGCTGAAAACGATGACCCTGCCGTTGCGTGGGATACCGTTGCTTATGCCGTAACGCTCAACCACGCAAAATCGGTCGGAGAAACAGAATATGATGTTATCTCTTTGACAACATGGGAACTTGAATCGTATATGGATTCCATGTACCCCGAGTTAAAAGGAAATTATCCTGAAATACCTGAAGAATGCAATGTTGAAGGCAGTATGAAACAGTATTCGGATTATGATGTCACACCGTATCTGTTTGAAAGATTCAGCACCAACGAATTCTACGGCGTTGAGGATAACGGCGACGGAACGTATTCCGTTAAAATCAGAATTGACGATTACAGATTTGAAGGCTATGAGGAATTCGGTCTTGCCGTAATCGTTGAACCCGATGCAAACAGTCCTTTCGGCTATGTGATCACAGATGTTGTTGATTGCGAATTACCGAGAGGATAAGAATAAATTTAAAAAATTTTAAACTGATTTCTTGAAAGGAGAAATTTATTATGGGACTTATTAAAGCAGGATTAGGAGCACTCGGCGGTGTAATGGCAGATCAGTGGAAAGAATTTTTCTACTGCGAATCACTCGAAAATGACGTGCTGATGGTGAAAGGACAGAAGCGTATCGGCGGACGTTCATCAAACACCAAGGGCAGTGACAACGTAATCTCAAACGGCTCAGGCATTGCAGTTGCAGACGGTCAGTGCATGATCATCGTTGAGCAGGGCAAGATTGTTGAAGTCTGCGCAGAGCCCGGTGAATTCACCTATGATTCTTCAACAGAGCCTTCAATCTTCTCAGGCAAGCTCGGCGATACAATCAAGGAAACATTCAAAACAATCGGTAAGAGATTTACATACGGCGGCGACACAGGTAAGGACCAGAGAGTTTATTATTTCAACACAAAGGAAATTCTCGATAACAAGTTCGGCACACCCAATCCCTTTATGTTTGAGGTTGCCAACAAAAGACTCAATATGTACCGTTCTGTTCAGGTAAGATGCAACGGTATTTATTCCTACAAAATCACGGATCCGCTTCTTTTCTACACAAAGATTGCAGGTAACGTAGGCGATGAATACAGAAGAGAAGAAATCGACAATCAGCTCAAAACAGAGTTCATTTCAGCTCTTCAGCCTGCATTTGCAATGCTCACAGAGCTTGAACTCCGCCCCGCACAGATCCCTGCACACACAACAGAGCTTAAAGATGCGCTCAACAAGGCACTTGCAGTTGAATGGACACAGCGCAGAGGTATTTCGGTTGAATCCATCGCACTTAATCCGATTACTCTCACTCCCGAAGATATGCAGAAGATCAATCAGATGGAAGATGCCGCAACAATGGGCTCAAATCCGTTTATGATGGCAGGCAGAATGGCAGATGCTCAGGCAAACGCTATGGAAGCAGCCGCCAACAACTCTGCAGGCGCAATGACAGGCTTTATGGGAATGGGTATGGCAATGAATGCAAGCGGCAACTTCAACCCTGCGGCAATGTATCAGGCAGGTGTTCAGCAGCAACAGCAGATGGCACAGCAGCAGGCAGCAG
>JAFVVQ010000001.1 GCA_017502085.1 Clostridia bacterium
AACGTTGCCGCTACCGCTACACCGTAAATGAGTGCTTCAAGGGTGTAGGGTCTGTCGAAATATGTAAAAAGAACAGTTACACCTCTTGTGTTCACAATGGGGTTGAAAAGTGTGATGAATATAAAAAGCGGTATCATCAATAATATGTTTTTCATCCCTTTTCTGCCATTCAGAAAAAAATAATACACTCCGCTTGCAAATATGCCTGCAAGCAGATAAACAGGGTGCTGCAGAAGAACACCGAAAGCTATTGCTCCGATGAAAAACAGCAGATTCACCGCAGGATGAAGTTTTGAAAATGAATCTTGTTTCATATTTTCACCAAACAAAAAACTCTTTCAACACAATGGCTGAAAGAGTTTGTAAATTTATAGCGGATCTGACCTGAAAACTCAGGTACAAGCCGGCTGTTACTCTTCCATCCCAAAAGTATTAAACCAAGTTACGGCAGGTATTCCGACTGATGCGTCAAAGCACAAACACGGTAATGGCGGTTGCTCGGGATTTTGACCCGATTTCCCTTTTAATCTACTCGGCAAAAGCCTTTCAAACCGTAATCCGATTATAGTATTTTTAAAAAATAATGTCAAGTTCTTTAACGATAATGAATTCCAATTTATCGTACCAATCAAATATAAGTAAAAATTAAGGCAGGAAGCAATTCCTGCCTTAATTTTTTGACTGTTAATCGTTGAATTCCTTATCGGAAGCTATGACCTTTCCTGATTCGGCGTTTATTTCGTATTCGTATTCGAAATTACCGACAACAAACTCAACATCGTAATGGACTATCAGATCATCACGGTCAAGCTCTGCTTTTGAGAATTTCACGTCTGCCGCCTTTACGGAAGCATGATCATAAGCTATTGATTTTGCTTTTTCTGCGGAGATATATTCATTTGATGCGGGAGAGCTGTTGACGGGTTTTCTTTCCTTATCAACGTCTTTTTCGAGAACTGAGCCGTCAGAAGCTTTAACCTCATATTCGTATTCATATCCGTTTGCTTCAAACTTAACATCATAATGAGGAACAAGATCATCTGAATCATAGTATGCTTTAAGGAATACTGCATCTTCTGCTTTGACACCTGCATCGTCAAGAGCCTTCTGCTTTGCGGCTTCAACGCTGATATAACCGTTATTGTTTTTATTGCTGTTTTTGTTTTCTTTGCTTACAGGTTCGGGCTTTTCGTGAACGCTTTCCTTTTCGGAACCCTTATCTTTTTCAGCTTCCTTTTCCGCTTTCATAACCGATCCGTCGGCAACTGCAACCTCATAATCATATTCAAAGCCGTTATATCCGAATTCAATGTCATAATGGGCTTTTCCGTTTTCTTCATCAAGTGAAGGTGCGCCGAACATTACGGCATTTTCTCTTGAAACGCCTGCGTGTTTAAGCGCGATGTCTATTGCTTCGTCAGGAGAAACGCTTGCAAGTTCACTGCTTTTAACCGTCGGTGCGGATGCCTGTGCCTGATTGAGCGTTGCGTTTTCTTCAACGGGTTTGTCTGCCGAGCATCCTGCAATCAGAGCAACCGATAAAACCAGAACTGCCGAAACTAAAACTGCAAATACCTTTTTCTTCATTTTAATTCACCTCTCAATATATTTTTAATCTCTGAACTGAGTTTATCCGAAAAGTCTTGCCAGAAGATTTCTGAAGAATTTAAGAAAACCGAATGCTTCAAATCTGTCGGGAGCATCGTAATCACGGTCAAATTCAACTATTTTTCCGTTTGCGGCATTGATTGAATAATCATATTCAAGGTTGCCGTCGGCTCTGAATTCGATTTCGTATTCATATCTGCCGTCATCACGGTCAAGCTTTGCTTTAACGAATCTTACTTCGGATTTTTCATATCCTGCGTGGTCAAGAGCGATTTCCTTTGCCTTCTCTTTTGAAATCAGGTTTTCGGAAGGTGCGGCGAAAGCCGACACGGAAAGAGAAAATACAACGAGGAGTGCAAGTGAAAGAGCAATAAGTTTTTTCATAATATCAATTCCTTTCAATTTGTTTGTTTTTTATTCAGCCGTCCTTGACTGTGACTAAATAATAACGGGCAAACATTAAAGGAACATTAGAAAAACTTAATTTTTCTCATTTTTTGAAAATAATTTTAATTTCGGTAAATTTATCAATTTCGGATTCTGCAATGCATTCAGCAGAATGAATTTCCGCTATCTTTTTAACAAGAGCAAGTCCGAGTCCGAAGCCTTCGGATTCAGACCTCGATGCGTCTGCACGGTAGAATCTGTTAAAGATTTTCGGCAGGTCTTCTTTGCTTATACCGATTCCGTTATCCCTTACGGACAGAACCGTTTTGTCTTTTTCTGAATACAGTTTAACGTTGATAACACCGTTTTCTTTGCCGTATTTATCTGCATTTGAAAGCAGATTTTCAACAAGCTGAGTCATCAATGTATTGTTTAAATTGATTATAATATCATTATCAATATCTGTTATCAGTTCGATATTTTTAGAAGTTCTGAATTTTCTGCATACGTCTTCAACAAGCTCGCTGAAATTCGCTTCTTCAAGAGTGAATCTGCTGAGCCCCTGCTCTGCTCTTGTTACGGAAAGCAAGGACGAAACAAGAGACGTCATTTTGTCCGTCTGTTCTTCAATTGATTCAAGAGCCTGCATTTTTTCTTCGTCATCTGCATTTTCGGAAAGTGCGTATTCGCATTCCGCTTTTATAACGGCAAGAGGTGTTCGAAGCTCGTGAGATGCATCGGATGTAAATCGCTTTTCGTTTTCAAACGACGTGTGCAATCGCTCAAACATTCCGTTGAAGGTATCGGCAAGGTTGCTGATTTCACGTGGTGCTTTGTTTGTTTCAAGCCGCTTTGAAAGGTCGTTGCCGGTTGAAATTTCGTGTGCGGAATCTGTTATTTTTTCAATGGGTGCAACGGTTTTCTTTGAAATGATATATGCACCTATCGCCGCAACAATCACGAAAAACGGAAGAATATATAAAGCACTTTTTCCGATATTGGTGAACATTGTTTTCACATCTTCTGAGGGACAGATTGCACGTATATAAATCTTTTTGCAGGATGAACTGTCTGCGGTAAACTCGATTTTAAAAACCTGTCTGTCGCTGTAAACCGGAATCTGAACACCGATTACCGTTGCTTCGTTTTTCTTTATACCTGCATGAGCAAGTGCAATTTCTATTGCCTCATTTGTGCTTATGCCATTCTGAAAATTCGTTTCGGAATAAGGAACGGGTTTCAGTTCATTCACAGGAGTAACGTCAGCTTCATAGGATATTACCTGACCCGAACGGATGTCAATTTCATATTCGAATTTTGTAAATTCAAGAAGCTCGGAATAAACGTAATATTCTTTGCTGTCGAAAGTTCTTTTAACTACTTTTTTCAAATCAGACGGTGCATTAATAAGGGCGTGAGGTGTTTCGCCGCCGATATACTCACCGTCTTCGCTGAAAAGGTCGCAATAAACTCCGTCGGAATAATACATAAAATCATTCTCAACCTCAAAAATGCCGTTGCTGAATTCCATTTCATCCGAGTTGCTTTGTACGGCGGCAACGAGCGTCTGCCTGAGCTTATCATCGGCAGTTTTGCGGCTGATGAGCATAAGTGCCGTTACGCTGACACCGCAGACAACGGCAATCAGAAGCGTAATCCATAGCGTTGTTATAATTTTAAATGAAAGTTTTTTCATTTTTCCTCCCTGAGAACGTATCCCATTCCTCTGACGGTGTGAATAAGCTTTTTGTCATAGCCCTCATCGATTTTTTTGCGAAGGTATCGGATGTAAACGTCAACAACGTTTGTTCCGCCTTCATAATCATAATTCCAGATGTGGTCCTCGATTTTTTCACGGCTGAGAACAATTCCGTTATTGACGGCAAGATACTGCAGGAGTTCATATTCCTTTGCAGAAAGAGAAATATCCTTTCCGCCTCTCGTAACCTTCCTGCTTGAAATATCGATGGTTAAATCCGCTACGGTGATTATGTTCGAATTTGAAACACTGTTTTTTCTGATAAGAACCCTGATTCTTGCAAGTAATTCTTCAAATGCAAAGGGTTTCACAAGATAATCATCTGCGCCGATGTCAAGGCCCTCGACTCTGTCCTCAATGCTGTCACGGGCGGTAAGGAATAGGACGGGAAGATTGTTGCCCTCATTTCTGATTTTTTTCAGCAAAGAGAATCCGTCGATTTTCGGCATCATAACGTCAAAAACAGCGGCATCATAATCAGTCATACTTATCAAATCATAGGCTTCTTCGCCGTTAAAAGCGCAGTCAACGCTGTAGCCTGACACTTTAAGCTGTTTTGCAATTATTCTGTTAAGGCTCTTTTCGTCTTCAGCAATCAGAATTCTCATAAAAACACTCCTTTCAATCAGTTATCAATGCTAACTGATAAACATTAAAATAAAATTAGAATGTATTAACGGATAACAAATTTATCGCTTTCTTTCAGATTGAGTTTTGTAATTACATCTTCAAAATTTTCTTTTGCTGAAGCTAATGCAGAAACTTTGTGCGAATCGCTTCCGAGATAAAATTTGCAACCGCATTCTTTGGCGATGATATAAGGTCTGAGAAAAATTTCTTTCTGTTCATCGGTCATATTTATTGTTTTAACGTTCAGTTCAATGCCAACGCCCTTGCGAGAACATTCGCTGAAAACCGAATACATTGTTGCATCGGGAATCAAAGAAATCGCTTCTGCGGTTTGATTTTTCAGTATGTGACCCGTAGTCAGATGAGCAATTCCCATTTTGTGAAAAGGCAAATCCTTAACGAGCAGATTTTCAATTTTATCAATCCAATGAAAAGCCGCTTCATCGGGAGTTATGATTTTTGTTCTGACAGTGTTGCCGTCAAGATGCAGATGGGTTGTTGCTACGATTATAAAGTCAAACGCATTGAATCTTTCTTCGCTTATTCCAATCATGTTGTTGAAATCCATATCGGTTTCACAGCCGAAAAGAAATTCAACGTCATCATCTTTCGGCAAAGGCAAAACGGATGAAACATATGTAAAATTATGTTCGTCAATCCACTCCGCTTCGCTTTTAACTTTATCGTCCCAGAAATGATTTGTCAGGCAGATTTTCTTTAATCCGTTTTCTTTTGCATAGTTAAGTATTGTTTCGGGAGTCTGATTCTTATCGTGACAGCAACGCGAAACAGTTGAATGGATATGAAAGTCATGGTCTGCAATATATCTCATACCAACACCGCCTTTGAATCTGATATGATAATTATAATTATAATTATAATTCTCTGCTTCGGTTATGTCAAACATAAGTGGTAATTTAAATAAGAATGATTGTTCCGTACGAACCTTTAATTTTAAGCGTAATTATCGTTGGGAACGGCAAATCAAAGAGAGTTTACATATGAGGTAACTCTGGTGGTTAAAGCGATATTTATAAGAGAAAAGCCGAAGGCGACATGGGATTCCTGCCGCCTGAATTTATATACAATTGTGTATTGGCATTTCAATTGTTCTATAATATAACGAGTGTAAAAAAACGTTCTCCTTGCAAGAAAGATTAAATTCAGATATCTTGCAGCAACAGATTGAGATAATAGTATTTTTGACGGCAGAGCAATCTGCCGTCTTTTCTTATTCAAAACTTTCAAATTAAACAAAAAATTAACATTAATAAACCCCGGATGGATTGCAACAATAATAAAGCAAACGCAAATTGAATTTGAAGGGGTGTAAACGAAATGTCAAAGAATAATTCAGTTGTTCCTCAGGCAAGAGCTGCTCTTGACCAGTTCAAGATGGAAGCTGCACGCGAAGTCGGCGTAAATTTGAAGGAAGGCTACAACGGTGACCTCACTTCCAAGGAAGCAGGCAGCGTAGGCGGTCAGATGGTTAAAAACATATGTCCCATACGAACTTTGAAATTTACCCGCAATTACCGTTGGCTTGACGGTCACAGCAAGGTGATTACATACGAAGTGGCTCTTGCGGTATAAGCCTTATATATCAACGGATTTGACAATTTATTAAGGGAGGAATTATCAATGACAAATCAAATTAAAACCTGTGAATTCAACATCGACACCGCCTGCGTTGAAGTAAAATTAACCGACGGTTCTATGGTGTCAATTGACTGCATTGCTGTTGAAAACGAATATGCAAACAATATGTACGAAACATCCGAACTTGATTATCTCATCTACAACGAGCCGATGAGCTATGTCAGATTACTGCTCAGCGGTAAGGTGGAAGATTATTTGCGAAATAATACGGATTACACTCCGTTATCCAACCTTAGATAAAAGATAAAAGCCGAGTCTCTCAATTTGAGAGATTCGGCTTTTTGTAGAAATAGTATGTAAGTACATATCCATTAATACGAAAGATTAAATAATTCTATAATGCTTTTGCTATACAAATTCATAGAGTTTTCAACTTTGTTTTTTATCAAAGGATGAATCGGGTTCGTTGTTATTTATAATGTTGTTTTTAATAGCTTCGTTACCGCTGATATACCCAATTTAGTTTATGGAATGTGATAAAGTTTTGTTGTCATGTATAACAATATCAAACAAGAAATAATATATGATTATTTCTATATGAGGATTGAACTATAATCGAAAAAGAGATTTAGTGTTTATGTTATAGTCATATCATTTAAACGATTATTTATTTTTTAAGATTTTTTAGAAATTGACAATAAAACAAACAGAACAACAAAAAGTTGCAAAAATCGTGCATTTGTGCAACATTGTTATAAAAATGTAATACAAATGCTTGACAAAATGTTTTTTGTTTGTTATAATCTAATCACAAATTAGAAAGGATGTGATATATGGAGCGTTAGGTGTTGTTAATAATTGAAGGTTATGTTTAAAAATGTGTTAGAAATGTTATTATTGAAAAGTTCAAAAATTTAATAAAAGTAATTGTTTAGAAGAATTATATTAAATGTGTTTTAAAAGATAGTTAAATTAAGATTTGAATACTTTTTACAAATAGGAAACTATAAACTTTATAAAATGGATTATAAGATAATTAATGAGTGTTTTTGATAAGCAAGAAAAATAGACAAGAAGAATTATAAAAACACTTAACCTTCAAAAATTCTACATAGTATTTTATTTAATGGACATAAAAGAATGGAGTGATAGTAGGTGGCGACAATATCAGCTCGTATAGATGAACAGCTGAAAAATGAAGCGGAACAAATTGCTGAATCAATTGGGCTCTCGTTAAGCACTGTAATAAATATATTTCTAAAGCGATTTACAGCAGAAAGAGGATTCCCTTTTAATGTAATTGATCCGACAGCAGACTTTAAAACACCTTTGTTTAATTTGAATGATTTAGACCAAACAGTCAATCGTGCTATTTCCAAGCCTGGTTTAAAGAATCCTGCTAAACACATTACTTTTATTGATCCGACAACAAACGAACTTACTACAAAAATGACAGGAGATGAATAATCATCTATGAAAAACAAACTTTTAGTTATTGCGGGACCTAATGGTTCTGGTAAAAGTACAGTAACTTCAGAACTTGATTTAAGCGATTTTTATTATGTTAATGCCGATATAATCGAGAAAGAATTGAAAAATGTGATTGAAGGTTTTTCAAGCCTTGATGCCGCAAAAAATGCAGAAGAAACCTTAAACAGTTTGCTTTCTCATAATGAAAACATTGCATTTGAAACGGTATTGTCTACCGATAGAAAAATCAAGTTTATGAAAAATGCCAAAGCGAACGGGTATAGTGTTGCTTGTATATATATATTAACCCATAACCCCGGTGTTAATATTGAACGAGTAAAACAACGGGTAGAAATGGGGGGACACCCCGTTAGCGAAGAAAAAATTATCTCCAGATATTTCAGATGTTTAAAACTATTACCCTGCATTTTCAATATATGCGATGAAGTTCATGTGTATGATAATTCTACCGATAGAAATTCGGGTAATGCCAAAAGAATTATTTCATTTGTGCAGGGTGGTTTTGAAATTTATCCTAACGAAATATGGAGTCTTGAAAAGATTAGAAGTCTTCTTTCGGGAACATATGGCGAAAAATATCTTGGACATATTTATACATCTTAAAAAATGGGCTGTTTTCACTAAAAAGTGAAACAGCCCATTTTTGATAGTGAAAACATATTAGGCTATAAAAGTTACCAATAAGAGAAATCTCCACATTACGACAGAACAATAAATTCCGTTGACAAAAAGTCTGTAAGTTATTCATTTGTATAAATAAAAAAGATATTTTATTTTATCTTTTATTTCTGTTTGTGTGGTGATAATTTTAGGGGTAAATCATTTCCGTCTCTTTTTAGTTTTCCCTCTCTGACTGTACGGACTTTTCATATGCTTTGATTTTTTGAGAATGTTTATTTGTGTTACAAGTTCCTCTTTCGTAAGAGAATCGTAGTCGATGCCGAGGGAGTTGAGATACATTCTGACTTTCTTTTCTTCATCGCTGCCTTCAAAAATCAATGCATCCTGCAACTGCTTTTGTGCATCTGCCGCAGGCGAAACTGTGTCCGCCGTTGTTCTGTCGGTTTTGTGGTTTTCACGGATTGTACTGATAATACAGTCAAGGTCTTTATGTATCACGTGGCTGAAATATTCATCTTCATCAATCTGTGCAAGTTCCAATGTTCTGACATACAAATCGTTTTCATCGGAACATTTCTCCATTGCAGCATTCCTTACAACACCGAGAACGGCATTCAAATCGTTGATTCTCATATCAGCGATTCGGTCAACATAGATTTCAATATCGGTCAGAAATCTTCTGAAATCCTCGTGGGTTGCAATTTCGCAAAGCAGCCTTGTATTAATCTTTCCGCTTTCAAGTAAATCAATCATATCATCACTCAAATGCAGATTATTGATGTCTGCGTTCGGGTGATTTTTTTGTTCAGTCAGACCAAGCAGATAATCGGTTGAAACGCCGTAGAAATTTGCAAGTGTAGCAAGATTGAACGGACTCATATCCTTGTATTCTTCGGTTTCATATTTACCGAGTGCGGATTTTGAAATACCCGTTTTCTCGGCAAGCTGTTCGAGAGTCAGTTTTTGTTCTGTTCTCAAATCCTTCAATCGTTCTTGTATTGTTAATTTTAAGTACATATCATCACTCCTTTAATTTAATTATATAGTATTTGCTGTCCGTTTTGTGGTACTTTGTGTCGATTTTTCGGTAAATTTACAGTTATTGAACGAAAAAACTGCCCTCACAAGGAGAGCAGTTAAATGTTTGATTTTTATTCATTTATAGTTTGTTGTTTTTCTTTCAGCATTTTATTGAGTTTTTTTGTATTTCTCTTTATTACGGAATAAATAACCGCCCAAATTGCAAGATAGCCCACAACAAAAATACCCGAAAAAACGAGAACGGGGATCCAACCCCAATCAAGCCAATCGTTGAGAAGATAAGTGGCTAAATAGCTGACATATAGGACTGCGCCGTGAAACAGAATTGCAATCATCAGAGGCAACCGTTCAATTTGATAGACAGCATTCATACCACCTGCAACAAAAGCAAGGAGAGTTATTGAAAATATGCCGATGCATACCTGATTTACACTCAGCGTTTCAACAGCACCCTTATAATGCAAAATCAGATATAAAACCGCCAGAATGATTGGACCGAAACCGGAGGCTGTTAAACCCCGGCGAAAAAATTCCGAAACAAACCTTTTCATATTCATTCATACCTCCTTCTTATCTGTGAAAAACAACGTCTTGAAACATATTCACGGTAACCGCATTGAAACACGGCATCAACACCGCCGCTGAACGCAGCATCAAACCGCAGAATACGGTGTTCGTTGGCAAGGGTGGATTTGTTGATACGGATAAAATAGGAAGGCAAAACATCCTCTAAAACACGGAGCCTGTCTTGAATGCGATATTGGTTCCCGTTCACATCAATTGCAATTACTTTTCTGTCAAGAACGGTAATGCACTCTATTTCCTGAAATGTTAATTTACGCATTTCATCGTCCTTGTGCCCCATAATACTGTCCGTACCCGAATAGCTGCAGACAAGGTTTTCTATCTGCTGTGTCAGAGAAGAAGGCTCATGAACGATGGCAATTATCTCTTCATCTGCATTTTTGTCGATAATCAGTTTATATTTCATCGCATCAAATCCTTACTGTTTTTTCATTTGCTTAAGGAAAAAGAACACGGCAACCGCTGTTATAGATATACAGTATATAATTATCGGAAGAATGTGTGATAACGCAAGTTCAGAGTTTCCTCCGAACAATGCTTTTTCTGCTTCTGCTGCGCGAAAGAACGGCAACGCATTAGCGAGCTTTTCAAAAAAACCACCGACAAGCTTCAAATCAAACCACACACCCGAAAACCATGCGGAGAGATTGGTAAGCAATGCACCGCAAATGCCGCCGACCTGCTTGACGCCGAAAATACTGCCGCACAAAAGTCCCAATGATATATTGAATACAGCCATTGGAATTATGCCGATAACGGCATATATAATGTTTGCGCTCACAGTCAATCCCAAAGGAATCGCAAACAGATAGCATATGACCGTCTGGGCGAGTGCAATCGGCAAAAGAGGAAGCATATAACCGATGATAAATTCAAACCCCTTAAGCGGTGTTGTATATAATCTCTGCAAAAAAGCGCTTTCACGGTCTTTGGCAACCAGCGTTGCGGAGAAAAGCGTCATAAATGACAGACCGAATACGGTAATACCCGGAGTAAGGGTATCAATTTCAAACAAGCTTACGGGAATGTTCCTTTGCAATGCACTCAGAAGCATCAGCAATACTAAAGGGAATCCTAGACCGAAGCCGAGATTGAGAGGGTCACGCAAAATCTCTTTTGCGTTTCTTTTTGCAAAAGTAAGCATTCTCATACTGTGCCCTCCTTTACGATTGAAACGAAGGCTGCTTCAAAATCGTTTGTGCCTGCTTTTTGTTTCAGTTCTTCTGCCGTTCCCACCGCAAGAAGCTTACCGTCTTTCATAATGCCGATGCGGTCCGAAAGAGCTTCCGCTTCTTCCATATAGTGCGTTGTCAGGATAACAGTAGCTTTACCTTTCAGAGAGCGAATCACATCCCAAAGCTCGTGCCGTGCAATAACGTCAAGACCGAGAGTCGGCTCATCAAGAAAAAGTATTTTCGGTTCGCCGATAAGTGCCATTGCAATGCTGACACGACGCTGCCAACCGCCCGACAACTTTCCTGCTTTTCTTTTCAAAACGGAATCCAATGAAAATTGCCCGCAAAGTTCCTCAATTCTTTTCTTTGTTTTCTCTCTGGGGAAACTATAAATTCCACAGATTAGCTCCAAATTTTCTTTTACGGAAAGATTCGGTGCAACTGCGGTTTCCTGAGGGGAAACGCCGATTAATTGCTTCACCTGTTCAGATTGCGTTGTTATGCTGTATCCGCCTACAAACGCATCACCGTTGGATGGCTTTGTCAGGCAGGTTAACATTTTTATTGTTGTGGTTTTTCCCGCACCGTTGACACCTAACAGCGAAAACAGTTCACCTTGCCGTATTTCTAAATTGAGCTTGTTTACAGCAGTCAGATTTTTGTAGTGCTTTACGAGCTCAACTGTTTTTATCTCTTGCATTTATGTTATCCTCCTTTTTGTTTGCAGTACCATCATA
>JAFVVQ010000010.1 GCA_017502085.1 Clostridia bacterium
AGGGCTACGCTGACTTCGAGGACTACGCTTCCATCGATAAGGCTCCCGAAGAGAAGGCTCGTGGTATCACGATCAACACCGCTCACGTTGAGTATCAGACCGACGCTCGTCACTATGCTCACGTTGACTGCCCCGGCCACGCTGACTATATCAAGAACATGATCACAGGTGCTGCACAGATGGACGGTGCTATCCTTGTTATCGCTTCAACAGACGGTCCCATGGCTCAGACTAAGGAACATCTTCTTCTTGCTCGTCAGGTTGGCGTTCCGAAGATCATCGTTTTCATGAACAAGGTTGACCAGGTTGACGACCCCGAACTTCTCGAGCTCGTTGAAATGGAAATCCGTGAAACACTTGCTGAGTACGGCTTCGACGAAGAAGCTCCCATCATCAAGGGTTCAGCTCTCCAGGCTCTCAGCTATGAAGGCGGCGACACAAACGCTGACGTTCTTGCTCCCATCTGGGAACTCATGGCTGCAGTTGACGAATATATCCCCACACCCGACCGTAAGGCAGACCTTCCCTTCCTTATGCCCGTAGAAGACGTATTCACAATCACAGGCCGTGGTACAGTTGCTACAGGTAGAGTTGAAAGAGGTCAGCTCAAAACTTCAGAAGAAATCGAAATCGTTGGTCTCTCCGACGAAAAGAGAAAGACTGTTGTTACAGGTATCGAAATGTTCCGCAAGATCCTCGACTATGCTGAGGCTGGCGACAACATCGGTGCTCTCCTTCGTGGTGTTCAGAGAACTGAGATCGAACGCGGTCAGGTTCTTTGCAAGCCCGGTTCAATCAACCCCCACACAAAGTTCAAGGGTCAGGTTTACGTTCTTACAAAGGAAGAAGGCGGCCGTCATACTCCCTTCTTCAACAACTACCGTCCTCAGTTCTACTTCAGAACAACTGACGTTACAGGCGTAATCAGCCTTCCCGCTGGCACAGAAATGTGCATGCCCGGCGATAACGTTGATATGGACGTTGAACTCATCACTCCTATCGCTATCGAAAAGGGTCTCCGCTTCGCTATCCGTGAAGGCGGCAGAACTGTTGGTTCAGGCGTTGTTATCGAAATCAACGAATAATTAAAAAATCCTTTTTTGGGGAGCTTCCGCAAGGTTGCTCCCTTTTTTGTTTTTTATTGCAATATTTTGAAAACGGCGCTATAATGAAACTGTAAAGGAGGAGATTGTATGAGCGAAAACAGAGATGTTTTTAAAGCGGAACTTGAGGAATATAAAGAAATGACTCAATTCTCAAAGTCGGAACTTGGTATGAAGTGGTTTAGATTTCTCATTTATTTTATATTATTTTTTGAAGCAGCAGAAAATCTGGCGCAGGCAGTATCGTTGATATTTAATTTCAAAAATGAGTATTTACAAGAACTTTTTGATTTGAAATATTTTGACGGCGATATGAGAGCTTTCGGAATATTTTTCGGATTCATTTATCTGATACCTGCGGTCAGTGCCGTATATATAAGATTTGATCTTGCAAAATTCAAAAAAGGATCGCCGACAAAATATATAGTCTTTGAGATATATTCGCAGATAATTACCTGGGTGTATTCTCTTTTAATAGAACTTTGCAAGCTTGAAGGCTTTCCTGTTACAACTCTTATCCGTGCATTTGTTGGTGTGACTGTCGGATGCGTTCTTGGCGGATTCGTATATATTTATCCAAACATTGTATATTTCAAAAACCGTAAGCATCTTTTCATAAATTAAAACAACCCCTCTGAAACTTGTTCTTTCAGAGGGGTTATTCTTGTTTTTTGATTATTTCTTTCTTATACCTTCCTTGCAGGAAATATAAGAGCATATTTTAAGCATCTTTGTGATTTCCTCGCCGTAATCGGGGAGGGTAAAAGGATTGTCGACAACGCTTTCATTGAAAATTGTTTCATAGAAGCAGGCACTTGCAAGGAAGCACCCCATATCGTTGCCGTGAAAACCGTCAACTGTGAGTCTGTCGCCTATCGGCATCTGTCTTGCCGTCTGCCACGCTCTGCCCGAGGGGATGATTATATCGATATCAGCTTCCTCTGCGGCTTCAACATAGCATTCCGTCAATGCACGGTACATTTCGTCCTGATTGCGTCCGTAGGTAGCAAATGCGGGATGGTTTGCTCCTTTTTCATAGGCCCAGGTCTGATGAAGCATTATTTTTGCATTGGGTTGTACCATTCTGCAATATTCAACAAGCTCGGAGAGATAAGGCGTGTAGCTTTCTCTGACGCCGCTGAGCGCACTGCATTGCTGAATGGTGATTACGTCCCACTCTTCGTCTTCAACCGCCTCGTGAAGCGCAACACCGTCAGGACGGCTCATTTCCGTCTCGAAGGGAAGATAGACCTCATAATCATAGACATCTTTCTCTTCGCGCCAGTTGTTCCAGTGCTGCTCGAGTGAGCAACCACCGATAAAAAGATTGCAGAGCAAAAGCTCCTTGCCGCCGGCTTTTGCGAGGTGGGGCAGAAATTTATGGGCATTGGTTGAAAAACTGTTGCCGATAGATAAAACGTTCATATTGACCTCCGATAAAATAAGTCGGGTCGTTGCAGAAACATTGACCCGACAAGAATTAATTTTTCTTTTTGAGATACAGTGCGAAGACGGCCTGTGATAATCCGAGAATCATCATAAAATACTGTAACGGCTTGAATCCGTAGAAAAGGCAGTCTGTCATACCGCAGAGGAAAAATCCCATAACCGATGCAAGAAGTGTAACGGCGTATTCCTTCTGCTTTGCGCCTGATTTAATAAGCTTTACGATATTGAATGCAAATAAAATGAAAATTCCGGCAAGAAGAATCGGACCGACAATACCGTGCTCAACCCAGGCCTCAAGGAAGATATTGTGAGCGTGAGGCTGCTTGATTCCGTATGTATTGTGAAGCATCTGACGTACGTTGTCAAAGCCTGTGCCGTAGCCGAGAATCGGTTTGTCTGCAATCATATCTCCGATTGCATCGTAGAGGACTTTTCTTGTGTTGACGGAAATATCCTTGCTGCTCAGAAGGGTCAGCAGACGCTTGACTGTGCCGTTGAATACAATGAGAATTCCGCAGGCACTGACACCGCCGATTGCGAGCAGACTGAGGAGCTTTTTGCCGCCGTGAAGCAGGAGAACGGCAAAAACAAGAACGGAAAAAATATAGGGACCTCTTGAATAAGAGCACGCAATACCGCCAAGACTTGCAACGAGGCAGATGAGTCCGAGAAGACGTTGTTTTTTATTTTTGAAACAAAGAAAAACATGTGCTGCAAAAGGGAAAAGCATAATTTCCGCCGTTGCAAAGAAAAGGGGATTGGAATATGTACCGCAAGCCCTCGTGAGAAATGAGTGGAAGGTTGTAGAACCCATTTTTTCTTTGATAAATTCAGGCAGAAAAATAACGAGCTTTTCGACTCCGAAGTCGATGAATCGCCAGAAGGGATTGAAATATCGGCTGAAATCTTCGTCAAGATGGTAGAGTACCATCTGACCAACGCCGATGCATCCGGCAATACCCGCACAGAGTGAACCGCAGAATATCAGACGGTCAACGGCTTCTTCGCTGTCAACGGTTTCGGTGAAGAGATAGTATCCGCCGAACATAAGCGACCACAGACCGAGACTTGCAACCGATGAAATAATCGAAGAGGTCCATAACGATGCAACAAGCATCCATGCGATATAAATGAGAATGCTGATGCCGAGATCGCCGAATTTCGGCTTGGATTTTGTTCTGATGCGATTTATCAACACAAGAACAAAACCGATTGCGGTGAAAAACGGAGCTACGTATTCGGGCGTAAGACCCGCAAACAGAAACGCTGCGGGGGCAAGATACTGAAGCTTATCTTCTTTTTGGCGGATGAGTGTTTCAGTCATGGCGGTCCTCCTTTCCGCAATCGTCATTAGTTTCATTTTTCTTTTCTTTGGCGGCGGATATTTTATTATAAATCAGCGAACAGATGACGCTGAGTATACCCGTTGCCGCAAAAATAATAATTGCAAGGGTGTAGTTTTTGTTAAGGATTTCCTGACCGCACCACGTGGACGAGATGATTGAAGGAATACGTGCGATTCCCGTTATAAGCAAAAACTTTCTCATATCGAGTTTCGTGAGTCCCGCAGCATAAGTCAGCACGTCTTTCGGAGTGCCGGGAATAAGATAGATAAAGAAAAGAGTATAATAAACCTTTTTTTCATTCCTGAGAAATCCGAGCGATTCAATTTTTTCAATCGGAATGAATGCGCTGACAAGCTTTCTGCCGAAAAACTTCGTGAGGGCAATGATGACAAGGGAGCCTATCATTGTGCCGAGCATACAGAGTGCAAGTCCGCCCCACGTACCGTAGAGCAAGCCTGAACCGATTTCGAGCGGTTCAGCGGGAATGATTTTGATAACGGTCTGAAATGCTCTGATTGCAACAAAAGCCCATCTGTCAAATCCCCTGAACTGTGAAAGAAATGCTTTCAGACTTTCAGGGTCTCCAAAAATCTGATAGAGTTCTTTGCCGTATCTTAAATAAAAATATGCGAATAATCCGAGCATTATCAGACAAGCGATAACAGCTCCTGCACGTTGCAGAAGCTGAACTTTGCGCTGATAATTTTTTTCGGAATCAGATGTCTTTGTTTTTTTCATAGAAATCTCCGAGGTTGCCTTTATAATCAGGCTCGTTCCAGGGCTTGTTTTTGCCGTTGAAATGGATGATTGCAGTATTCTTGCGCACCCAATCAAGGTTTATACGGTTTCGGTCTGCCGATTTCCGCGAAAAATGTTTGAGTGTTTTTTCGTCAAGGTTATATATTCTTTCATCCGTGCAGAGCATTTTATCCGAAAACAGAACGTTTATTACATCCTGATCGGCAAGAAAAAGAATGCGGATGTTTTTTTGGATGAATGCGAGTATTTGCTTGACGGTAACAGTTTCTCTCCATTTTTTCAGATCAATGAGAAGAATACCCGCGTTAATGTATCTTCGACCCTTTTTCGGCTTTATACCGAGTCGGCACAGATTGACAAATTCGTTGAAATTATAGAGATGACCCGAGCCTGCAAGAACGTTGCCTTTGAGATCGGTGTTATAATAATCCGAAAGGTCTTTGTTTATGACGATGTCAGGGTCAAGATAAAGCAGTCTGTCAACGCTTTCGGGAATTATATCGCCGATAAGCAGACGGTAATAAGTTGCTTTACTGAGTCTGTCAAGCACAGGTGCTCCCGAAAAGATGTTTTCATCAACGGGCACACGGTGAATCCTTGCGTCAAGATTGCCCAGAGCCTTGCGCATCAGGGCAAAATCCTCCTCCGTGAGCGAAGAATATGCAACGTAAATGTCAAAACTGTTGCCGTTATTCGTTGAGGCAAGAGATTTGAACATAACGCAAAGAGGGTGTATATAATTTGAGTCGAGTGAAACAAATATATTCATAGAAAATCCAATCATTGCGCAGAGCGCAGTTAATATAGCGAATATTTCTGTATAATTAATATATATTATATCAATAAGAATATTTAAAGTCAATAAATATTAAATCATTATAAACACATTGTAAACAACAGACCGAAGGAAAAAATTGTGACATTATTGTTAATTTTAGGAAAAGCACTTGACACTTTCCTGTAAAGGGTCTAAAATACAAATTAGCACTCGGAGACAAAGAGTGCTAACACAAATTGCATATTTTTTTGGAGGTAATAGATATGACACTCAAACCCCTTGCTGACAGAGTTGTTGTCAAACTCGTTGAAGTTGAAGAAACAACCACCAGCGGAATTATCCTTGCTCCCTCTGCTCAGGAAAAGCCCCAGATTGCGGAAGTTATCGCAGTCGGCCCCGGCGGAATCGTTGACGGTAAGGAAGTTGAAATGTATGTTAAGGTCGGCGATAAGGTAATCACAAGCAAATATTCAGGCACAGAGGTTAAGCTCAATAAAGAGGAATATACCATTGTGCGTCAGAGCGATATTCTCGCTATTGTAGAATAAGGAGGTACTTTTACTGATGGCAAAGCAGATTATTTATGGTGAAGAAGCCAGAAAAGCTCTTCAGGCAGGCGTTGATAAACTCGCAAACACAGTCAAAATCACACTCGGACCCAAGGGCAGAAACGTTGTTCTTGATAAGAAATACGGCGCACCCCTCATCACTAATGACGGCGTAACAATCGCAAAGGAAATTGAACTCGACGATCCCTTTGAGAATATGGGCGCACAGCTTGTCAAGGAAGTTTCAACAAAAACAAACGACGTTGCAGGTGACGGCACAACAACCGCAACTCTTCTTGCGCAGGCTCTTATCAGAGAAGGTATGAAGAACGTTACTGCGGGCGCAAATCCCATGGTAGTCAGAAAGGGTATGGCAAAGGCTGTTGATACTGCAGTTGCCTGCCTCAGAAGAAATGCAAAGCCCGTTTCCAGTTCAAATGATATCGCAAGAATCGGTACTATTTCTTCAGGTGACGAAGAAGTCGGTAAGTTCATTGCAGATGCTATGGAAAAGGTTACTTCAGACGGCGTTATCACCGTTGAGGAGTCAAAGATTGCCGTTACCGAGGCAGAAGTTGTTGAAGGAATGCAGTTTGACAGAGGCTACATCTCTCCCTATATGGTAACAGATACCGAAAAGATGGAAGCAGTTATCGACGATGCTCTTATCCTTATTACTGATAAGAAGATTTCAAGCATTCAGGATCTTCTTCCTCTTCTTGAGCAGATTATGCACGCAGGCGGCAAGCTTGTTGTTGTTGCAGAAGACGTTGAGGGCGAAGCTCTTTCGACAATTCTTGTCAATAAGCTCAGAGGCGTATTTACTGTTGTATGTGTCAAGGCACCCGGCTTCGGCGACAGAAGAAAGGAAATGCTTCAGGATATCGCAATCCTTACAGGCGGTGAGGTTATCGCAACAGACCTCGGTCTTGAACTCAAGGATACAACTCTTGCTCAGCTTGGCAGAGCCCGTCAGGTCAAGGTTTCCAAGGAGAATACCATCATTGTTGACGGTGCAGGCGAAAAGGCTGATATTGCGGCAAGAGTCGGTCAGATCAAGCTTCAGATTGAAAATACAACATCAGATTTCGACAGAGAAAAGCTTCAGGAAAGACTTGCAAAGCTTTCAGGCGGCGTAGCCGTTATCAAGGTCGGTGCCGCTACAGAAACCGAAATGAAGGAAAAGAAGCTCCGCATCGAGGATGCTCTTGCAGCAACCAAGGCAGCGGTTGAAGAAGGCTGTGTTGCAGGCGGCGGCGTTGCTCTGCTCAACACAATTGCAGACGTAAAGGCACTTCTTGAAGAAACAGAAGATGCAGATGAAAAGACAGGTATCAAGATTGTTCTCAAGGCACTTGAGGAGCCCGTACGCCAGATTGCGGCAAACGCGGGTCTTGAAGGCTCTGTTATTGTCAACGCAATTCTTTCATCCGAAAAGACAGGTTACGGCTATAACTTCGCAGCAGATGCTTACTGCGATATGGCAACAGAGGGTATTCTTGACCCCACAAAGGTAACACGTTCAGCTCTCCAGAATGCTGCATCCGTTGCAGCAATGGTGCTCACCACAGAGAGCCTTGTTGCTGATAAACCCGATCCCGCAGCAGATGCAGCTCAGGCAGCGGCAATGGCAGCTCAGGGCGGCGGAATGTATTAATTTCAAAAGGTCAGGCGCATCATCTTCACGGTGGTGCGCTTTATTTTTTTTGCATATGTGTGATAATTTACCGAATGTTAATAATTTACTTGCCGTATTGATTTGACAAAAGTGTTTTTTTGTGTTAAAATCCAAATATCAATCGGCATTTTTAATTTCTATAAAACAGGAGGACAAAAAATGAAAAAAGTTAAGTCATTTCTTGCAGTAATTATGGCTCTTATCGTCAGCATGAGTTTTGCTTCAGTTGCTTTCGCTGCTGACGTTGCAGAGGCTGATGCAACAAACGGTGTTGTTACAGGCGCAGATGCATTTGTCGTCGGCGACAGTGTAACAGGCAAAATCAACAGTGCAGAGGATGTTGACTATTTCACATTCACACTTGCCAAGGCAGGTCTTCTGACAGTTACTCTCGAGCACGCTGCAAAGGCAGAAGCAATCGGCACATATTTCACAGTTGAAATCCTTGATGAAACAGAAAAGGCTGTTGCGTCATTCACTGTTGCAGCTAACGCAGCAAAGGTTTCATCTCCCGCTTTCGGTGCTGCCGCAGGCAAGTATTTTGTTAAAATCACAAAGGGCTCGGTTGTTGATACAACAGTTGAGTACAAGCTTACTGCTGCTGTAAATGAAAATGCTCTTTGCGAATACGAATCAAACGATACCCGTGAAAAGGCAACAAAGATTGAACTTTCATCAACAGTTTCACTCAAGAAGTACACAGGTACTATTCCCGCAGGTGCAACAGACGTTGACTACTATAAGTTCAGTATTGCAAAGCCCGGTTACCTCTACATCTTCGTTGAAAACGATGCGAACTTCAAGGGCAGCTATGCAGTTGAGGTTGAGACTTATACTGAAGGCAACAACGGTATGGCTGAATGGAAGAAGTTCGGCAAGTTCGAGGTTTCCAAGGACGATGCAACCGTCAAGAGTCCCAGTATCGGCGTTACAGGCGATTCTGATTATTATATTTCTGTAACAGGTACAGAGGGCGGCTATAATCTTTACGTTGTTTTCGTTGAAGATAAGCAGTCGGAAGCTGAATATAATGATGCGATTGCTTTTGCAACCGAACTTTCAGAAGGCGGTCTTATCTACGGTTCCGCTTTTGATAAAAACGATGCAGACTTCTACGCAATCAAGGTTGCCGAAAAGACAAAGTATACCGTTAAGGTTACTGCAGACCCCAAGACTGTTACTGCTGACGGTCAGTGGAAGGTAACTGTTTTCAATGCAAAGAATGAAGTCGTTACAGGTCCCGTAAGTGCAACAAAAGCAAAGGCTGCCGAGGTTGCAATTGCAGGTCTTGAAGCCGGTACATATTATGTTAAGGTTGAGGGCGGCGACATCCTCAACACCAACATCTACACAATTGAGTTTGTGAACGGCGGTGCAGATACAGACAATATGTCTTTCAAGGAGCTTCTCGGCAACATCAAGTGGAAGACCTTCCTTGATAACTTTGCAGGTTGGATCGGCCAGGTTAATATCGGTAAGATTGTTAAGGAAGTAGTTGCAAGTATCGTAGCGCTCTTCTCATCAATGGGCAAATAATATCCCGTTTCCCGAATGAAATCGGGGTGGGGACGATACCCACTCGGTAACACCGATATCAATCAGTTTATCAGCGGCGTATTATCAGGAGAACCCTTGGTAATGCGCCGTCTTTTTATAAAAAATATCTGCGGCATCCGATGAAAAGCGTCGGAGCAAGACCGCTGTAAAGGGGATTTGCTTTACAATGGGACTCGACAAAAATTTCAACCCAACACTCAGATTTTTCGTTGTAAGTGACGTTCATTATAAGGATGAACACAGCATTGAGCGTGACAGAATGGAAAAGGCAATCAAAACCGTCTATGCTCTCAGCGACGGTGAGAGCTACAACAAAGTAGACGCGCTCTACGTTGTCGGTGACTTTGCCAACAGTGGCACAAGACCGCAGATGACTGCGTTCAAGGATACTCTTGACAAGAATCTCAGACCCGGAACAGACTATACGCTTTCACTTGCAAGTCACGAATTCGGTTCGGAAGGCGAGGAGGCGGCTCTGCAGAAGTTTGCCGAAATTTTCGCACAGGAGCCCGATTCACACAAGATAATCAACGGCTATCATTTCATCAGTGTAACCTGCACTAACGGATGCCATTTTGACGAGAAAAAACAAACTTGGGTGGCAGAGGAACTCGCAAAAGCAGCCAAAGATGATCCGAAACGTCCGATTTTCTTCTTCCAGCACCCTCATATTATGGGAACTGTTTACGGAAGTGCAAACTGGGGTGAGGATGAACTGACCGCAATTCTTATGAATTATCCGCAGATTATTGACTTCTCGGGACACTCTCACGCGCCTATAAATGACCCCCGCTCAATTCATCAGAGGCACTTCACCTGCCTCGGTACAGGTACTCTGAGCTATTTTGAACTCGACGAATTTGATAAGGTTTACGGTACGGTTCCTCCCAACGACGATATCGCCGCACAGATGCTCATCGTTGAAGCGGATGCAGAGGGCAGAGTCAGAATCTATCCCTATGATCTTATCACAGATAACTTCTTTCCCTTCACATGGAAGATTGATTCCGCCTGGGATGTGGACAGCTATCTCTATACGGATGCAAGATACAGAACAGAAAAAGCACCGTGGTTCGATGCGGACGCAAAGCTTGAAATCAAGAATGTAAAGGCGGATGGCTTTACAGCTGAGTTCGATCAGGCGAAGGTTGAAGAAGAATATGTCGACGATTATAATGTTTATGTGAAGACTGCAGACGGCGTAACCGTGCGCAATTCCACAATCTGGAGTGAATATTACTTTTACAATATGCCGGAGAAACTCAGCGTTTCTTTTGACGGTCTTGCAAGCGGGGAGTACCATGTTGAAATCTATGCAAACAGTTTCTGGAAAACACGTTGCAAGAAGCCTCTTGTAAGTGATATTATCAGACTTTAATTTTTTGAATCAGGCGGAGTAAGGAAATTTTTCGTATTCCGCTTGATTTTTTTTTGCGATTATATTAAGATTATTCTATAATTTCATCATAATGGTGTTATATATGCTCAGGACACCGTAACAACATCTGAACGGAGGGTGAATGTTTTGGCGGAAGACATCAAAAATGTTTCTGATGTGGCTGTGGACGGCGATGCCGTTCTCCGACAGTTCAACAATCAGAATAAAAACTATCTCAGTCCCAAGCATTACGTAGCTTATATTCTTTCGGGTATGGGCGATACTATGTGGAACACTTTCAGCTCGAAGCTGTTCTTCTTTGCTACGCAGTTCCTCGGAATCAATGCAAAAACCTGGGGTCTTGCTGAAACAGTCAGTTTTATTGCCGATACGGTAGACAATGCGTTTTCGGGTCTTATCATTGACAGGACGAGAACACGATGGGGCAGAGTCAGACCTTATATCGTTCTCACACTGCCTTTCTGGGTGTTGGGTTCGCTTTCACCGTGGCTCCTTCCCTCGAATATGCCGCAGACGACTCTTTTTATTACATTTCTCGCCTTTCATTACATTGCTTCAATCGCAAGATCATTCTACGATACAAGCTATCAGATAATTCTTTTCAACATAACCCCTAATCCGATTGAACGAAACCGACTGATCGCAACGGATGCTTACGCAGATCTTGTCGGTGTATGGATACCGTCGCTGTTTTCGGGAGTTGTTGTTGACTTCTTGCCTCAGATTATCGGAGTCGGTTCGAGAAGTGTATATACGGGCGGCGCAATTTTCTTTGCGGTTTGTGTTATTGCTTTCAGAACCTACGGTTTCTTCTCGCTCAAAGAAAGAATGCCTCTTTCAACAAGACAGGAAATGAATCAGATGGGTCTTATACAGACTATCAAATCCATCGGCACTTGCCGTCCCATGTGGGTTTTGCTTATCAAGAACTTTTTCGGTGTGGGTAAGGGCACAGGCACGATGGTCGAAGACTTCTTCTGGCTCAACTGTATGGGCAGACTTTCTTACGGAACAATTGCAGGTCTTTTCACGGGTCTGCCGAGTTATTTTGTTCTGCCGCTTGCTCCGAAGCTCACAAAGAAATTCGGACTCAGAAATCTTGCGGCGGGCAGTTATATGTTCTGCGGCATCTGTTATTTTGTTATGTGGCTTGTGGGTTATAAGCCTTTCGGCAAGGATCACCTGATACTCAATCTTATCTGGATTATCGTTGCGCTGACTTTCTGCGGTTCGCTCAACAGCATTCAGAGATATTGCGGTACGGCACTCAACGGTGACCTTTATGATTACGTTGAATGGAAGTCGGGTATCCGTAACGAGGCAACAATCACTGCTGCAATGAGCTATTTCAAGCTTGTTTCGGATGCTGCCGCAAAGATGATCAGTGCACTTGCGGTTGCTGCTATTCATTACGTGCCTCTTATTGATGCCAACGGTATTCAGGTGCCCCAGACCGATCCCGGCATGCTGGCGGGAATCTGGACAGTGTTCGCACTTGCTCCCGCAATCGGACGTTTTATGAAGGGCATTACACTTCTCTTCTTCAACGTTCACGGCGAAACAAAAGATACGATGATGTATGAACTGGCAAAAATCAGAGCAGCAAAGAGTATTGACACCAATGCAGACTGATCCTAAATGCCGAATAAGAATAATGACGTTGAATCGGTCCTGTTGGATTTTTCCGGCAGGACCGATTGGTGCTTTCTCGGATAAAAGGCTTTCGTACATATTTGACAAATTGACCAAATAAAAGAATAAAAATTTGCCTATAATATTATATTAATATAATAAAAAAGACTTGAAAAAAGAACAACGATATGTTAAAATGACTTGTATTATATGAAAGTGTCTGCAAAATAGCTTTCATAAGTGTTCAAGGAGGAAATGCATATGACACTCTTTAAGAAATCATTGGCTTTGGTTCTTGCCATCGCAATGATATTCAGCACCATGTCTGTAATGGGCTATGCTGCGAATGACGGTTCTGCCGGCATCAAGTATTTCGCTCATATGAATGCAGACGGAACAGTCGGTACCCACACCGATGGCAACGGCTATGAATTCGTTGTCAAGTTCTTCCGTCAGGTTGACGGTGAATGGGTCGAAACAGAAAAGGCTGCTCCCGGCGAAAAGGTTATTGCCAGAGTTTTCGTCGGTACAGAGTTTGACGTTACGTCATCTGTTGTTGCTCTTACTGCTTTCGATCTCAACTATCTTGATATTACTCAGAAGGGTTCGAACTACGTACTTACAGTCAACACAAACAACAAGTCCGGTATTTCGTTCTCAAGCTTAAGCGTAGGTAGTACTTTTGAAGACCCCTACAAAAATGCAAAGCTCAAGCCCTATTTCACAAAGCCCGGTATCGTGGATGACGGCTCAGGTAACGTAACTGAGTCTTACTTTGTTCCTTACAGCTACTTCAAAGATGCTGACGGAAACATCGACAAGGGTATTGTGATTGCCGGTTCATCAATCGATACTGCCAGTAAGATCGGTCCTCTTGATGTTTCTGACTGGACATACTCACTCGAGTTCACAGTCAAGTCGAACGATTACGTAAGAAACCCTGAAAACAAGGGCTTCGTATCAGTTCCTCTTGAGTTTGCCAGCCAGAAGGAAATCAAGGACGGTGTTTACGGTGCACCTGCAACGGGTATCACAAACATCGCAAAGGTTGGTTCCGATGCCGTCGACCTCAACACATGCTTCTCATTTGAAGAGTGGTACACATACGGTGAAACAACTCCCGGCTATATCAGCGTTCACAGCAATGCAACGTTTGATCCCGTAGCAGAAGAAGGCGGTTACTTTGCAGACAATTCCGCTACAAAGGTTGTTTCCGGTGTTATCGGTGAAGATAATATTGCTCTCGGCAGCGTTACTCCTCTCAACGATAAGGGTAAGAAGTTCGTAGGCTGGTCACTCACAAAGGGTGGCGAGGTTATCCCGGTTTCCGAGTATTCATCCGTTTTCTTTGATTATGATGATGTTACATTCTATGCTGTATGGGAAGACGATGAAGTCACCACCTATTACACATATGAAGTTTATCAGATGAATCCTGACGGAACTTATCCCGAGGCACCTATCTCACAGAGTTTCTATGAGAAGGCAGGCGAGACCATCACCGTCAAGGAAACAGACGCTCCCGAAAACTTCTATCTCGATACAACTGCTTCAAATATTCTCACAGGAGTTGTCAACGCAGATAATTCAACAGTCCTCAGAGCATATTTTGCAAGAAAACAATATAAGGCAACATATCATTTCACAGACAACAACGGTCCTCAGACAGATATAATCGTTCTTAACTTCGGTCAGACTATTCCCGAGTTTACGGCTGTTCCCGGCGGTCCCGTTGTTCCCGGCAAGGTATTTGAGGGATGGTCAACAAGCGAAACCGAAAACATCGCAGCTCCCGTCGTAATGCCCGGTAATGATATTGACCTCTATCCTATTTATTCCGATATTCTGTACACATATGTATATGATGCAGATGGCGGTAAGTTTGCAGACAACGAGGAATTCAAGAGTTTCGTTTATAAATATGGCGAAGTACCCGCTACATTCGATGAAATCCCCGTCAAGGAAGGCTATGAGTTCTCCTGCTGGGATGAAAATCTTCCTGCAACGGTAACAGAAGACCTCACTTTCACAGCTATTTATAATGCAGGCAACTACACTGTTACATTCGTTGACAGTGAAGGCAAAGTTCTTTCAGAAGAAACATTTGAATACGGCACAGAGATTTCAGAGGCTTATATCCCTGAAGGTTATAAGGCGGATGCATGGACACTTGATAACGGTGTTGTAGCAGAATTCCCCTTCACTCTCACAGAGGATGTGACTCTCAACGCAACTGACGATGCCAACCTTTACAATGTAAAATTCCTTGTAGACGGTGAAGTTTACGAAGAATATCAGATTGAAAGCGGCAGCGATGTTGTTGTTCCCGATGAAGATCCTGCTGACAAGACAGGCTATAAGTTTGTAATGTGGGATCCCGATCCCGTCGGTCAGATCGTTGACGAAGAGGATCTTGTTTTTGAAGCAATCTTCGTTAAGGGCGAATATGTTCTCTCCTTCGATACAGACGGAGGCACACCCGTTGATGCAATCACCGCAGTTTACGGCGAAAACATTGCCGATAAGCTTCCCGGCGAAAACGCAACATCCAAGGAAGGTTACACCTTCGCAGGTTGGGATACAAAGCTTCCCGAAACAATGCCCGGCGAAAACACCGTTGTCAAGGCTCTCTGGATTGCAAATGCTTACAGCGTTAAGTTTGTCAACGGTCTCACAGGTGCGGAAATCGAAACAGTTTCCGGTGAATTCGGTGCAACAGTTATCGCTCCCGCTCTTCCCGAAGAAGCAGGTTATACATTTGCTTGGGACGTAACTCCTCCCGCAACAATTCCCGCAAAGAATGAAAAGGGCGAAGTTATGGCTAACGGCGGTGTTATGACAGTAACAGCCGTTCCCACCGCAGCAGACGTAACAATCACATTCAACACAAACGGCGGTACACCCGCTGAAATGGCTCAGATCGGCGGCAAGGCTCACGCAGATATCACTCCCGCAATCACAGAACCCACAGCTCCCGAAGGAATGCATTTCGCAGGCTGGAATGACGGTAAGGGCAACGTAGTTGAAACTCCCGTCAAGTTCCCCGCAGAAAGCGTAACTCTCACAGCAGTTTATAAGAATAATTCCTACACAGCAACTTATGACCCCGATGGCGGCGTGTTTGCTGATAATACAACAGCTAACAAGACATTTACAGTAGAATACGGTGCAGAAGTTCCCGCACCCGCAGCACCCACAAAGAAGAACTTCGTATTCAAAGGCTGGTCACCCGTTGTTACAACTATGCCCGCCAAGGATACAACCTTCACAGCTCAGTGGGAGCCCATCGGTCCCGTTGATTACACAATCACTGTTTATGCAGTCAACCCCGCAACCGGTGAGTATCTTGATGCTATCGTAAACAACTACAAGGCTGAAGTAGGCACAAAGCTTCAGATTCTTGAAAAGGGCAGTGCAGTTCCCGACGGCGTAACAGCTATCTGGTACGAAGACCTCTACACATCGAGCACCAACGTTCCCGATGTTGCAAACGCAGGCAACGTTCTTTCAGTTGAAATCGACTCCGATGCAGACAATGCTCTTGTTGCATACTTCAAACTTGCAACATATTCAGCAGCATTCGATGCAAACGGCGGTGCATTCACAAATGCTCCCGCTGACGATACACGTTATGACGGCAACCAGTTCGTAGCAGAAGGCACATACGGTGAAGAAGTTGAACTTCCCGTTGAACCTAAAATGGAAGGCTATGATTTCGTAGGCTGGAAAGATGGCGAGACCGGTTTTGTTTACACAGACGAAGTTCCCGCATTTGCAGGTGACGTTGACTACTCGGCAGAGTGGAAAATCAAGACCTATGACATTACCTTCACAGTAACAGACGAAGAAGGCAACGTAGTATTCGAAGAAACCGTAACATTTGAACACGGTGAAGAAGTAGTTGCTCCCGAATACACTCCCGAAGACGGTTATAAGTTCGACGGTTGGGATATCCCTGCAGGCACAAAAGCAGAGGATGCTGATGATTACAGCAATGCAGCAGACCTCGTCGAGTATGATGTTAAGTACGTTGCAATCAGCGGTGTTCCTGCAGGTGCAACAATTCCTGAAGCTACAATCAAGGCATTCAAGGAAACATTTGACGTAGGTGCTGCAACAGTTCCCGCAGGCTACACATTTAATGGTTGGTTCATTAACAGTGCTTCAGGCGCGAAGGCTGACGCAACTTACACAATGACTGCTGCACCCGTAACATTCTACGGTGAATTCACTGCAAATACTTATAGCATCAACTATGACGTTGCAGGCGGTGATTATCTTGCAGCAACTCCCGTAACATTCGGTGCTCCCGTAACTGACATCACCGTTCCCACCAAGGAAGGCTATACCTTCAAGGGTTGGGTTGATGTACAGGGCGAAGCAGTAACTGATGATAAGGGTAAGGTTATTGATACAGAATTCACAATGCCCGCAGAGGATATTCTCCTCAAGGCAACATGGGAAAAGAATCCCACATTCCATAATGTAATATATACCTATAATATAGCAGGTATTGCAGAAGTTCCTGCAACCGCAACAAACATTCAGGCAGGAACAACTTATACTCTCGCAGCTGCACCCGCAGATACTGCAGAATACAGATTCACCGGCTGGTTCTATAACAGCAACAAGGTAACTGAAATTGTTATGCCCGCAGCCGATGCTTATATCATCGGTATCTGGGAACCCATCGTAGCAGAAACATTCACTCTTACTCTTGATGCTAACGGCGGTAAGTTCGCTGATAACACAGATAAGAATGAGTCTCAGCATCAGAAGAATGCTGACATCAGCGCTTTCAATGCACTTGTTCCCACAAGAGAAGGCTATACCTTCAAGGGTTGGGATAAGGCTCTCACAGTAATGCTCGGTGAAGCTCTCACCGTTAAGGCAGTATGGGAAGTTGAAAAGTATGTTATCAACTTCAACACAAACGGTGGTTCGGAAGTACCTTCTATGGAAGTTACCTACGGCCAGACCGTAACAGCTCCCGCAAATCCCACAAAGGACGGTTATGATTTCGTTGCATGGACACCTGCTCTTCCCACAACAATGGGAGATATCGGTGATGCCGGTTCAAGTCTGACAGTTGAAGCAACATGGGAAGCAAAGAAATATCCCGTTTCACTTGATGCAAACGGCGGTCTTCTTTCAAACGGTGACGAAACATTTGAAATGAACGAAGTTGCTTTTGACACAGTTCTTTCAACAGTAGCTCCCGTTGCTGATCCCACAAGAGATGGCTTCAAGTTCCTTGGCTGGAAGGCAACAGGTGTTACAGGTTACGTAACAATTCCCGCAACACAGCCCGTTGGCGGCCTCAGCTTAACAGCAGATTGGGAAGCTCTTGATAATACAATCAGCTTCGACGCAAACGGTGGCAAGTCAGTTGCAGATATGAATGTCAAGACAGGCGAAACAGTTACCCAGCTTCCCGTAACAACCAAGGAAGGCAACGAATTCCTCGGCTGGATGGATGCAGACGGCAAACTTGTAACTGATAAGGACGGTAAGTTCACAACAACGTTCGTAATGCCTGCTGATGACGTTAAGTTCACAGCATCATGGAAGATCAAGTCAGCAGCGGTTGAATATGTATTTGAAGGTGAAGTTCCCTCAGGTGCAACTCTTCCCGCAGGTGGCACATATGAATACGGTGCAACAGTAACAGTTGAACCCGCTCCCTCAGCAGAAGGCTACACATTTGATGGTTGGTATAACGGCACAACTCCCGTTGCTCCCGGTTCAACCTTCAAGATGGGTGAAGAAAAAGTTACTCTTACAGGTAAGTGGACAAAGGATGTTGTCAAGACTTATAAGGTAACATTCAACGCAGCCGGCGGTACATTTGTTGACGGTAAGACCAGCTGGGTATATGAACTCAAGGATGGCGATCCCATCGTTAAGCCCGCAGATACAGACCTTTCAAGAGAAGGCTATGAATTCTCAGGCTGGACACCCACAGTTCCCTCAAATGTAGATGGCAAAGACCTCACATTCTCGGCTGTTTGGAACGTATCCGATACAAGAAAGAACCTTGTTGCAAATGCAAACGGCGGTAAGTATAGCGACGGCACATCAGTTAAGAACCACAAGTTCAATGCAGGTGAAATGGTTAACGGTGCTATCGAAGAGCCCACAAGAGACAACTATGTATTCGACGGTTGGAACGGTCTCAATGCTGACGGCACAATGCCTTCATCTGATACAACTATCACTGCAAAGTGGGTTGCAAAGGTAACAATCGATCCCAACGGAGGTAAATTCGCTGATAACTCAACGGCTAAGATTGAAACAACCGGCACAGCTATTGATGTAACCGGCAAGCTTCCCGTAACAAAGGAAAACGCAAACTTCCTCGGTTGGAAGGATACACTCACAGGCACAGTTTATGAAACCATTCCCGCAACATCAGACAAACCTCTCAATCTCGTTGCTCAGTGGGATGCAATGGAACAGTATACAATCACTTACTATGTAGGCGCAACTGTTCACAAGACAGACAGCTACTATGAAGGCGAAGCAATTGTTCTTCCCTCAGCACCCACAGTCACAGGTTTCGACTTTGAAGGCTGGAAGCTTAAGGATGGCACAAAAGTTCCCGCAACAATGGGTACAGCAGACCTCGAAGCAGTTGCAGTTCTTACACCTCATAAGAACGATGTCAGATACTATCTCGACGATGCAAAGACAAATCTTTACAAAGAATATAAAGATGTAGCATACGGTTCAGAAATCGAAGTTCCCGCAGATCCTACTCATCCCACAAATCCCGAGCTTGTTTTTGCAGGTTGGAATCCCGCGGTTGAGTCAGAGATGCCCGATAACGATGTTGAATACGTAGCAACCTGGAAGGAAATCGAAGACGAAAAGTATTCGGCACAGTTTATAGCTAACGGCAAGACTCATGCTCTCCATGTTCTTGCAGCAGGCGATGCTATCCCCGAAGTTCCCGATCCCAAGAAGTTCGGATTTGTGTTCGTAGGTTGGGAACCCGCAGTTCCCGAAGTAATGCCCGCACAGAATATGGTCTTTGAAGCTCAGTGGGAAATCGATAAAGACTTTGCTTCAATCATCATTGGCGGTACGGTAATTGGCGGCGGCGCAATCGCAGGTATCATCGGCACAGGTGCAATCATCGGCGGCGCATCGATCATCGGCGGCATCCTTGTTTTCTGGGGTGCATCTGAAATCGCTAAGAACACATTCACCGTAACTTATATGGTAGACGGCGAAGTTTACAAGACCTATAAGGTACTTGCCGGCACAAAGATTCCTGTTCCTGCTGATCCCTCAAAGGACGGTTGCGAATTCGCAGGCTGGAATCCTGAAGTTCCCGAGAAGATGCCCAAGAAGGATCTCGTATTCGAAGCAAAGTGGAGCGCAGATTCCGATGTTGATATTCCCTCAACAGGTTCATTCTCAGGTATGGCTGCATTCGCAGCAATCTCGGCAGCGAGTGCAATAGCATTCATTGCTACAAAGAAAAAGAAGGATGAAGACGAGGAATAATTCCCTGAATTCTCCTGAAAACTAAATTAACAACCGCCGCGGTCACTATGACTGCGGCGGTTTTCTTATATGTGCAGATGTAAAGCTATTGTGCTTTACAAAAAATAATTCTAATGATCTACGTTTATTTTTTCGGTATCCCTTGATAATATTAGACTGAAATAGCTTTTAGAATTCGGAAAAATATCATAGTAAAGGTTAATGCCTTTACGGATTCGGGCGCAGTTAGTTTGTATTCCGAGAGCTTTTCGTTGCCAAGTGAGAAGGTGACTGTTCCCAGAACCTGACCTTTTTCAATAGGTGCCGCAACGTCGACAGCGAGGTCGATCGTTTGTTTGATTTCCGATTCGCTTCCTTTTTTGATCAGCACCGGTTCGGGTCTGGGAATGGTGGGCAAAACCTCTTCTTTTTCTCCTTTGATGACCTTAACGGAAGGTATAAGTGATGGATCGATAACGGGTGTGACGGTCGTATAATTGGAGAAGCCCCAGTTCAGCAGAGCTTTTGCGGTTTCAAAACGGTCACTGCTGTTTGAACTGCCCATAACAACTGCAATCAGGTGAGTATCGTCTCTTTTGGCACTGGCCGAAACGCAACACCCCGCCTTTGCGGTTGTTCCGGTTTTCAGACCCGTTGTGCCCTCGAAAAATCTTACAAGTTTGTTTGTGTTGACGAGTTCGGTTTCACCGTTTCTTACCGAATCCATCCATATAGTGGTATAGTTTATAATCATTTCGTGCTTCAGAAGTTCGCGGCTCATAATAGCAACGTCAAGAGCTGTTGTGAGATGGTTTTCGGTTGTGTCGTCAAGACCGGTGCAATTCTCAAAATTTGTATTTTTCATTCCGAGTTGTTTTGCTCTTTCATTCAGCATTGAAACAAAGGCGGTATCGCTGCCTGCTATATGTTCACCGAGAGCGGTGCACGCATCGTTCGCACTGTAAACTGCAGTGGCCTTGAGTAAATCGTCAACCGTCATTTGTTCGCCCTCTTTGAGCCATATCTGTGAGCCGCCTTTTGATGCTGCATTTGCTGAAACGGTAACGACATCGGTCAGTGTAATCTTTTCTGATTTGATTGCTTCAACTGTCAGAAGCAAAGGCATAATTTTGGTAACCGATGCGGGGGAGAGCTTTTCGTTTTCGTTATATTTCAGAAGCACCTTGCCTGTGGATGCATCCATAAGCACTGCCGCTTTGGCTTTTATTTCAACGGGCAAATTCTCTTCACCGAATCCGATGCAGGTGAATGACAGTATTATTGCAAACGAAACTGCCGCCGAGATAACGGCTCTGATGAATTTTTTCATAAATATAACCCCTTTCAAGTCAATATATGCACGTGCGAAGGTTGATTATCACTGTTTTTTCTGCTATAATCATATAAATCGATTTCAGAATGAGGATTTTAAATGAAAGCTGCATTTTACACTCTCGGATGCAAAGTTAATCAGTATGAATCTCAGGCGATGGCACAGAGACTTGAGCGGATGGGCTTTGTTATCTGCGACCCGACTGAAGAGGCGGATGTTTATATTATAAATTCATGCACGGTAACTGCAGAAAGTGACCGTAAAACCCGTCAGACGGTGCGACGCTTCAGAAAACTTCATCCTGACAGCCTTGTTTTGCTGACGGGATGTATGCCTCAGGCGTTTCCGCAGGAAAGTGCTGAACTTGACAGTGCGGATATCGTTATCGGCAACAAAAGCAACCATCTGATTTATGATTATATAATGCAGTTTATAAACGGAAGTGGCAGAATAGTTGCCGTTGAGCAACACGAAAGCGGTGAGCCGTTCAAGGGTGACACTATAAGCGAATTCCGTGAAAGGACAAGGGCAAACGTCAAAATTGAAGACGGATGTAACCGATTCTGCTCATACTGCATTATTCCTTATGCAAGAGGCAGAGTACGTTCAAAACCGCTTGAAACACTTAAGGCGGAGATTGCATTGCTTGAAAAAAGCGGTTTCAGTGAGATAGTGCTTGTTGGTATCAATCTCTCGGCGTACGGCACTGATATAGGTTCGAGCCTTGCAGAGGCAGTTGAAACTGTGGCATCTTTTGATGGCGTAAAGAGAATAAGGCTCGGATCACTTGAGCCTGACCATATAACAGATGACGTTATTTCAAGACTGTCGGCGGTTGAGAAATTTTGCCCTCAGTTTCATATTTCTCTTCAGAGCGGATGCGATAAAACGCTTAAGAAGATGAACAGACATTATTCTTCCGGAGAATATTATGAGCTTTGTATGAAGCTGCGCAAGAATTTTGAGGGAGCAACCCTCACAACTGACGTTATGGTCGGATTCCCTGATGAAACTTCAGAAGATTTTGCGCAGTCGCTTGAATTTGTCAGGAAGGTCGGATTTGAAAAGGTGCACGTTTTCCCGTATTCACGCAGAGCGGGAACGCCTGCTGCAAGAATGGCAAACCAGGTTGAAAATGCCGAAAAATCAAGGCGTGCGGCTATTATGATTGAAGAAACGGAAAAAATCCGCAAGGCATTTCTGGAGTTACAGATCGGTAAAGTTCTTGAGGTTTTGCCCGAAGAATTCCACGACGGTTTTGTACAGGGCTATACTGCAAACTATACCCCCGTCAGAATTATGGGTGCAGATAAACTGAAAGAAATAATAAAAGCAGAAATCATCGCCGTAGAGGATGATTTCTGCATCGGAAAAGCAATATAACTCATTGATTGCACCGCTCGGTTGCGCGGTGCTTTTTTAGTTTTTACTGCTGTTAATCGGCATTCTGAAAATCAGACTTTTCAGTGCCTTTATATTGAGCGGGATGAGAGGATAAAGAAAACTCTGTCCCGTTACGGTTTTATTGAACGCAATTTCAAGTGCGATTATTACGACACCTGCGAGGAAGCCCCATGCGTTGAAAAGTGCGGTCAGTCCGAGAAGCATCATACGGAGCAGCTTGAAAGCGTAACCGAGTTCAAAGCTCGGCTGAGTGAAGTTTGTCATTGCAACGAAAGCCATATAGAGAACTACCTCGGGCACGAACCATCCTGCTGAAACCGCGAATTCGCCGAGAACAAGTGCTCCGATGATACCGAATGAACCGCTGAGTGCCTGCGGTGTGTTGATTGATGCAAGGCGGATGGTATCGATAACGATTTCAACAATAAAAAGCTGTGCGATAATAGGGACGCTGTTCGGCTCTTCAATCCGTATAAAATCCAACCATTGCGGGATATATTCCGGGTTACGGATGAGCAGATACCAAAGCGGAATCAAAAGCAGTGTCAACGCAAAAACAAACATACGTATAATTCGCAGATATGAGCCGATGAGCGGAGACATATAAAAATCGTTGGTATCCTGCAAAAAGTCGAATATGCCCGACGGGATTATCATTGCGGCGGGTGAATTATCGGTCAGCAGAATGATGCTGCCTTCAAGTACGCAGGCTGCAGCGGCATCGGGTCTTTCGGTATATCTCACCTTCGGAAAGGGGTTGAATCTTTGCTTTGTAACGAGACATTCAACCAGACTTTGCTGACCCAGAGTGAGGGAATTCACTTTGATGTCATTCAATTTTCGGCGCAGAGTGTTCAGTGCCTTGTCGCTGACATTTCCCTTCATATAGCAAACAACAACGTCTGTTTTGGAAGATTCCCCGACGGTAAAAAGCTCCATGGTCAGACTCGTGTCACGGATTCTGCGGCGAATGAGTGCGGAGTTGAAAACAAGCGTTTCAACAAAACCGTCATGAGGACCTCTCAGAACTCTGTCATTTTCGGGTTCACTCATTGACCTGACAGGATACGTTCTTGCATCAACAATAATGCCTTCACAGAAACCGTCGGCAATCAGACCGATACCACCGGAAAGCACGTATTTGATGAAATCTTCGGGTTTGCCGGCAACATCTGTTTCAACGTAGGGGATGAATGCATCGGCAAACTCTCTGGCGGTCTTTTTAGATAAGAATTCTTTTTCCTTTATCTGCATCAGATAAGCCATGACTCTTTCCATAAGCTCATCTTTACAAAAACCGTCGATGAAGTAAAGACGGATTCGCTTTTTGCCGCCCACAAGAATATCTCTGCCGACGATGTCGAAGCTTTCCTTGAGTCTCAGTTTACTGTCAAGCATATTGATGTTTTGAGTGAAATTATCGGAAAAGCTGTTTGTCACGGCCATCACCTCAAAAGAAAAATGGTGGCAGAAATATATCTGTCACCATTTATTATTATCTCAAAAATCAGCGATATTCATTATAAAGATTGACTATTGCGTTCCACGTCAGCGGACCTACGGCACCGGTCTGCGGAATATTGCTTATCTTCTGCACCGCCTGAACGGCAGCTTTTGTCCGTTCTCCGTAAATTCCGTCAACCGCAACAAGCGGAACGGATTTGTTATTCTGTGCGATTGTCCGGAGAAACATCTGGATCTGAGAAACAACGTTTCCGCTTGCGCCTGTCGTGATGGTGTAGCCCGGATAGAGCAAAGAGGAATATGAGCGGTATTCATCGGGCAGAGAATTAAGGGTGCTGAAATATGCATCCTGAAGGCGGTACCACGTGCTTCTGCCGACGATACCGTCAACTGTAAGACCGTATTCTCTCTGAAACGTACGAACGGCATTGTCTGTTGCAGATCCGAAAATACCGTCGACCTTGATTTCCGGCAATCTGTCATTGAAAAATCCGAGAAACGCAAGGTAATACTGAATTGTGCGTACGTCGTTGCCCCTGTCTCCGCGACGGAGAGGCTTACTGTATATTCTGTCAACTTCGCTCAGGGTTATGCCTTCGGAATATAAATCCGAAACCTTTTTGACTGCATTATATATCTGCTTGATTTTGTACCACGTTGACTTGCCGACAATTCCGTCAACGGAAAGCCCGAAAATATTCTGAAAAGATCTGACTGCGGAGCGCGTAGCTGCATCGTAGATTCCGTTGGTGTCAGGAATTGACGGAATGGCGGGGTAGTTTCTTCGGATTCTGTTGAGTTGGCGCTGAATTGTTCTCACGTCTTCACCTGCGCTTCCGAGACGAAGAAGCGTGCCGGGATAGGATTGAGCGATGTTTTTGACAGGTGCGTTTCTGACTATGTTGATGTCGTTGCCGTAGTAATTCTGAAGTATCTGATAGGGTGTTCTGCCTTGGTTTGCAAGGGAAACAGTACCCCATTGAGACAGACCGCGACAGGTAACCGTACGTCCGTCACAGTATTCGGTGAAATATGGCTGAATCTGATTACCCTTTGTCACATAGTCGTTGAAAAGCTCGTCGACGAGTCTGCTGACGTTGGAGAAAATATCTCTGCCGTCAACGTATGCCTGATCGTATGCCGTTGAGTTTGTGATATCGAAATTATAACCTCTGCTCCGATAGTATTCGCTGTATATTCTGTTGAGTGCAAATGAAACCTGAGCATATATATTCGCTCTGATCGCATTTTCTGGCCAGGTCGGATAAATTTCGCTTGAAGCAACGTTTTTGATATATTCGGTGAACGGAACTCTCACGTTACGGGCGTTTGAATTCGGAGGGCCGAGGTGGACCGTGATATAATCGGGTATAACGGGTGTTGCCATTTTTCAGCCTCCTTACAGTGTGCTTGAGCCGGATTCGTTGACGATTATAGGGTCAGGCTCGCTCAGACCTTCAACCTTTGCAAGCATCTGCACGGGCTGAACGGATTCGATTCCCGAGAATACGGGTACGTTGTTGAAAAGCGCACGTACGAATGACGGATGCTCAACGTATACCGTATAGACCGAATAGGGCAATGCTCTGCCGCTTTCGGGACTTGATGAGAGAGAACGCGGCGGTGCGGGCAGAATAATTCTTTCACTCGAACCGCTTATGTCCGTGATTCCGTCATAGAGGGTAACGTTGCCGCTGTCAAGAGGAAGAAAAACCATTATCCTTGCACTCGGTACCGCGTATGCTCTGTCGGAAGCAAAGGTCTTGACCTGCAGAGTGCCTGTTTCGGGATTTGCGGCAAGATATTTTGTGATGTCGGCACACCTTCTGCGTTGTTCGTCGGTTGAGGGCGAGTTGCAACTGTTTTTCAGAAATCCGACAGTATCGGCAGATTCATTCTCGTTCACCTCAGCCCTCTGCGGTGCAGGGGAGGGAACGGTTTGAGCAGGTACTGTTCGGGGATTTGCTTCCTCCTCCGGAAGAGGGTCGCTTCTGTCACGCTCATAGCCCGTGTTGTTGTTATCCGCTTCATACTGTCTGCGATCACGCTCGTTCGGCTCGTAATCGGGATCGGAGTTGGCATATCCGTTCTTTTTGCTGAATTCCAGCATTTCTTTTTTGTATCTGTCCATAAGAAGTTCCATTTCTCTTTTATCCATTTCATAACCTCCTGATATGTTGCTATTTTCATTATATTAACGGAGCTTGACGTTTGTTACGGTTTTTTTAAAAGAAAGTAAAATATCATTAATTCTTCAAATAGATTTGCATTTGAGCGGGATTTATGGTATGATTAAACAGCAAAGAGATTATAAAAAAGAAAAAAGATAAGTTTTTTCAAAAAAATTTCGATTCAGGTGTTGCAAACATCATCTTTATAGGGTAAAATATACTAAATATATATAAGCATTCACAGGGGTGTATTAAACTTGGCGTTAAAGCTCAATCTCAGTTATGCAGGTGAATTTGCCTGCGAAGAAAAAATCTTATCAATGAAGCAGGAAGTTGAGAAGGCTCATGAAATGCTTCATAACGGCACAGGCGCAGGCAGTGACTATCTTGGATGGATTGATCTTCCTGTCAGTTATGACAAAGAAGAATTCGCTCAGATCAAAGAAAGCGCCGAAAAAATCAAAAAGGATTCCGAAGCTCTTGTCGTTCTCGGAATCGGCGGCTCTTACCTCGGCGCAAGAGCAGTTATCGAGTTTATCAAATCAAACAACTACAATCTTGTTAAAAAAGATACTCCCGATATATATTACGGCGGTAACACAATCAGTTCATCGGCCGTTGCAGAACTTATAAAGCTTGTTGAGGGCAAGGATTTTTCGGTCAATGTTATTTCCAAGTCGGGCACAACGACCGAAACCTCAATTGCTTTCAGAATTTTCAAGCAGCTTCTTGAAGACAAATACGGCAAGGAAGAAGCCGCAAAAAGAATTTACGTCACAACCGACAGGGCAAAGGGTGCACTCAAGGCTCTCGCCGATGCGGAAGGTTATAAAACTTTCGTTGTACCCGATGATGTAGGCGGCAGATATTCGGTTCTCACGGCAGTAGGTCTTCTCCCGATTGCTGTTGCAGGTATTGATATCGACGCTCTTATGAAGGGCGCCGCAGATGCAAGAGAAGCTTATTCAACAAGCGACATTATGGCAAATGATTGCTATAAATATGCCGCTATCAGAAATCTTCTTTACAGAAACGGCAAACCGATTGAGATGCTTACCGCATATGAACCCTCGATGACTATGTGGTGTGAATGGTTCAAGCAACTTTTCGGCGAAAGTGAAGGTAAAGATAATAAGGGTATTTTCCCTGCATCCGCAATTTTTTCAACCGACCTTCATTCCCTCGGTCAGTATATTCAGCAGGGCGTCAGAAATCTTTTTGAAACCGTTATCTGGGTTAATGAACCCAAAGAAAACGTTGAAATCGGTTTTGACGAAACCAACGGCGACGGACTCAATTTCGTTGCAGGCAAATCCGTTCATTTTGTTAACCGTAAAGCCTTTGAGGGCACGATTCTTGCTCATACCGACGGCGAAGTTCCCAATATCGTCATCGAGCTTGATAAGCAGGATGAATATAACCTCGGCTTTATGATATATTTCTTCGAAAAGGCTTGCGGTCTTTCGGGCTACATTCTTGGAGTCAATCCCTTTGATCAGCCCGGTGTTGAAAGCTATAAGAAGAATATGTTCGCTCTTCTCGGCAAACCCGGTTACGAGGCTGCCAAGGCAGATCTTGAAAAAAGAATCAACTGAAAATAAATTATACAGGAGGAATACTAATATGGTATATCTTATTCTCGGCAACAAAGGTTCAGGCAAAACGAAGAGACTCATCGATCTTGTAAACGCAGCTGTTGAAAAGTCAAACGGCAATGTTGTTTGCATCGAAAAAGAAAAGCTTCTCACCTACAATGTAAACTACCGCGCAAGACTCGTTGATACAGACCAGTATAACGTAAACGGTTATGATGCATTCTACGGTTTTATCAGCGGTATTATCGCAGGCAACCACGACATCACAGATATTCTTGTTGATGCTACTCTCAAGATCGGCGGCAGAGATTATGAGGCTCTTGCTGACTTCCTTAAGAAAGTTTCCGAACTCAGCAAGGCTACAGAGCAGGATATCACATTCACTGTTTCATGCGATGAATCCGATCTTCCCGAAAGAATTTTTACATTTTGCGAAAAAATCTGAATTTAAATCAAAATTATAGTTGACAAAACGCAAATAGAAATATATAATATTTTGTGCGTGATTTCAGGTGAAGAATTATGATTTTGGATTTAGAGCCTATTTTTAATAACGAAGGAATGGTCAGAGAGTTCAGTTATGAGATGGATTTATCTTCTCAGGAACTCAGCGGATTTCTTCCTTTCACCAAGCCCGTCAAAGTTGGCGGTAAGGTGAGCAACAAAACGGGCATCGTTGAACTGGAAGCTACAGCCGATTTTGAGCTTGAGCTTAACTGCGACCGATGCGCAAAAGAAATCACCGTTCCCGTTAAAACAGAGATTAACCACACGCTTGTCACCCATCTCAATGACGAAACCAACGATGAGTTGCTTCTCATCAGCGACCTTCGTTTTGACCTTGATGAAATTGTGACAGAGGATGTTTTTCTCAACCTTCCCGCGAAGTTTCTCTGCAAAGAGGATTGCCTGGGCGTTTGTTTCAGATGCGGTAAGGATCTTAACTCAGGTTCATGCAGCTGCGAAAAAGAGGTTGACCCGCGTCTTGCGGCTCTTATGCAGCTTCTTGATAATTAAGTTAAAAAAACCTCAGGGTTTATTAAAGGCACAAAATTAAGGAGGTGCTTAAGAGATGGCAGTACCCAAGAGAAGAGTCTCCAAGACAAGAAGAGACAAGAGACGTTCAAACGTATGGAAGATGTCTGCTCCCCAGCTTGAAAAGTGCTCAAACTGCGGCGAACTCAAGAGATCTCACAGACTTTGCCCCGAGTGCGGTTATTATAACGGCAAGCAGGTAGTTGTTAAGGAAGCATAAGTCTAAAATAAAGCGGCAGAGGTATTTGATACCCCTGCCTTTTATTTTTTGTCTGACTGTGATAAAGGTGCTGAATGACGTTTTTTCTCTTTCGGCGTATCTCATACGCCTTCAATCAAAGAAAACGCCATTCACCATCCTTTCTCATCAGCCATACTTTTCTGTATTAAAAAGGCGGCGAATGACGTTTTTCGACGCATCTCATACGAATATAAAAAAACAAGGCTTGTACGGTTGAATCCGTACAAGCCTTTTGCTTATTTATACGCCTGAGTAAGCGGCAAATCCGCCGTCAACGGGAAGAATAACGCCTGTAACAAAACTTGAATATTCCTCGTCGCAAAGGAAAAGGAGTGCACCTGTGAGGTCTTCGGGTTTGCCGAAGCGGCGAAGAGGAGTATGAGTGATAATCTTGTTTGAACGTGCGGTGAGTGAGCCGTCTTCATTGAAAAGCAGAGTTTTATTCTGATTTGTTGAAAAGAAACCGGGAGCAATTGCGTTGACTCTGATACCGACGTCTGCAAAGTGAACGGCCATCCACTGTGTGAAGTTTGAGATTGCCGCTTTAGCTGCGGAATATGCAGGGATTTTTGTCAGGGGTCTGAATGCGTTCATCGAACTGACGTTGAGAATGCTTGCACCTTCTTTGCCGACCATATCCTTTGCAAAGCACTGCGTTGTGAGCAGAGTGCCGAGGAAGTTGAGGTTGAAAACGAACTCAATACCTTTTGCATCAAGATCAAAGAATGTCTTGACACCCTCAGCTTTTTCGGCGATATCGGTGAGTTCAAGAGTTTCTTTGGTTGTTGTGCCGAGAGGGGAGTTGCCGCCCGCACCGTTGATGAGAATATCGCAGGTGCCGAGAGTTGCATTTACCTTTTCTTTAGCTGCTTCAAGGCTTTCTGCCTCAAGAACGTTGCAGCCTACCGCAAGAGCAGTGCCGCCTGAAGCGTTGATTTCGTCAACAACAACCTGTGCCGCTTCTTCACGAAGGTCAAGAACCGCAACCTTTGCACCCTGAGCGGCAAGGTCTTTTGCGAATGCACTGCAAAGCACACCGCCGCCGCCTGTTATAACAATAACTTTATTTTTAAGATTTTCGTGAGTCATAATTTGTGTTCCTCCAATTAAAGTTGAACTTCTTCGCTTTTGCCTGATGCGGCTGATTTATAACTTGCGGCAACGATTTTAGCTGCGTGACCGCCTTCGAAGGCATCGATTTCAAATTCTCTGCCGTTTTTGAGACAGTCATAAAAATCGTTGATCAGAGCAGAATGTCCGTCACCCCAATAGCTTTCGCCGTGGTATACAATAGCGGAACTGCCTTTGATTTCTGTCATATTTCCCGATTCGTCAAAGGAGAAAAGTCTTTCTCCTTCAAAACGGAGTTTTCCGTTTTCGGTCAGAATCTCAACAAGAACGTCAGAGTTTTCAGCATAAGCCGTGGTTGCATAGAGCATAGCGGTAACTCCGCCTTCAAGCTCCATAAGAATACTTGCGTTATCCTCAACCTCGATTACGCCTTTTAAATGGTCATTGGCAACATGAGCTGTCAGAGACTTGCACTTGCCGCCGAAATACTGAATCAGGTCAACGGTGTGGATAGCCTGATTGATAAGCACGCCGCCGCATTCTTTTTCAAGGGTGCCGTGCCAGTCGTCGGAATAGTATCCTTCATCTCTTGACCACGTTACAAACGCTCTGATTGCTTTTACTTTGCCGATTGTTCCTGAATCAATGATTTTCTTTGCCTGCTGAACGCATCCGTTATATCTGTTCTGGAAGCATATGCCGACCTGTTTGCCGCTGAGGGTCTGCGCTTTTCGCAGAGCGTCAACTTCTTCAAGTGTTACAGAGCAAGGCTTTTCGGTCAGCACGTGAATTCCTTTGGCAAGAGCTTTTGCCGCCATAGCCGTGTGCAGATAATGGGGTGTGCAGATGTGTAATACGTCGGGGTTTTCGTTTTTGAGAAGTTCATCAATATCATAATATGCCCTTGCACCGTATTTTTCGGCAACCGTATCGGCTCGCTCAGGCTTAATATCGCAAACAGCAATAATTTCGGTTTCGGGGTTATTATTTAAAGCAATAAGATGCATTTTTGAAATGTTTCCGCACCCGATAACGGCAGTTTTCATATAAATCACCTCGTGAGATGAGATCAGAATGTTGAAGACATGTCGCCCTGAACAGCCTCTTTTACGTTATCTTTTTCCGCCTTGCCGGCAGCAATCTTTTTCTGAAGTTCGGCAAAATAAATATCTTCATCAACGGGGAGTTCAACAGCTTTGCCGAGCCATGAGGAAAGGTGAGCGGCATTTGAGATTGAAAGACCTCTGATTCCTTCTTCGCCGTTTGCTACAAGGGGTTCACCTCTGAGAATAGCGGCGGCAAACTTGTTGGAAACTTCGGAATGTTGCTTGTTTCTGCCGTCGGTTTCAACTTCAATCCATTCGCCTTCGATCGAACCGAAGCCTTCCGATGCAGTAGCGCAATGTTCTGAAACTCTGCCGTTGAGTTTATAAAGCATCAGCTTGTTGTTTTCGCAAACGAGCTTACCGCCGTCAAGAGTGATTTCGAATCTGTTTGTGCCGGGGCAGTCGCCGGTTGTTGTGATGAAAGTACCCGTTGCGCCGTTAGCATATTCAACGTAGATTGTAACGTCATCCTCAACTTCAATATCGTGCCATTTGCCTTCGTGACAGAAAGCCTGAACTTTTACGGGCAGACCGCAGATCCACTGCCAGAGGTCGAGATTATGGGGGCACTGATTGAGAAGTACGCCGCCGCCTTCTCCGGCCCATGTAGCACGCCATCCGCCTGAGTTATAATAGGCCTGTGTACGGTACCAGTCGGTGATAATCCAGCTTACTCTTCTGATTTCACCGAGTTCGCCGCTCTGAACCATCTCACGCATTTTTCTGTAAACACAGTTTGTACGCTGATTATACATAATGCCGAAAACAAGATCTGTCTTTGCGGCGGCCTCGTTCATTTCACGTACCTGCTTAGCATAAACACCTGCGGGTTTTTCGGTCAGTACGTGCACACCCTTTGAAAATGCGTACTGAGCGATGGGGGAGTGATCGTAGTGAGGAGTTGCGATGATGATTGCATCAACTTCGCCGCTGTCGATGAGAGCCTCGGCGGAGTCGAATGTCTTGATGCCGGGAAGCTTCTTTGCGGCCTCTTCGCAGCGGGCGGGAACGATATCCGCAACAGCAGTGATGCGAAGCTCTTTGTGTTCACCCTTGAGGTGCATATTGATATGAGAGTTGCCCATATTGCCGACACCTATAATGCCGAATCTGACGGGTTGAACTTTCTTTTCGATTATGTTATGGATTGCCGAGCAGGCTGCAGCAAATGAAGTCTGATTATCGGGATAAACGAACTTCTTGTTCATTGCGTTTGCTGTTGCGTCATCGGGCTCGAGATTTTCGAGACCTTCAAAGACTCTCAGATGAGGTTCAACGGAAAGGAAATATACTCTCTCGTTTTCGTCAAGCATTCTGAGAATTTCTTCAAGATGACCATCACCTTCGCCTGCGGGTACAACGGTATCAATTGCGGCGATGCAATCCTTCACATGCATATATGTGATTTTATCCTTGAGGAGTTTGAAGCCTTCAAGGGTATCGCAACCGCACTGAATATAGTTTGAGGGGTCAAAGATGCAACCCATTCTGTCACCGTAGTGTTCTGCGAGTTCAACGCATCTTTCGGTGATATCGCCGTAGATACCTTTCTCATTTTCGTGGCAGCAGAGGATGCCGTGCTCGTTAGAATAGTCAACCATGGCATCAAGGCGCCTGTAAACCTCATCCTTATAATCTTCAATCTTCTGACCCTTTGTGAAGAAGAAGCTGAACATTCTGATATATTTTGTCTCGAGAACTTTTGCAACCTCAACGGTCTGCTTGAAAGCTTCAAAATGAGGCGCGAAATCATCAGTGATTTCGATCTTACCGTAGTGAGAACCGATTGATGAAACCTTGATTCCGTTGTCATCAAGAAGCTTTTTGAGTTCTTTTGCTTCTTCAACGGAGAAGTTTGAGATATTCTTTCCGTTGACGTTGCGAAGCTCAATGTAATCGATGCCGTTTGCTTTGCAGGCGGCTATCTGCTCAAGAATATCGGCAGATGCTTCGTCAGCAAAAGCGGAAAATAAAAACTTAGCCATAATATTTCCTCCTGGATAATCAGATTTCCCTAATTATAATAATTTTATCATTTTTTTATAATATTTCAAGTAAATAACGGAAATATTTAAAGATTTTTTTGTACAGTATTACCTCTTTGATGGTTGACATTGATTTTGGGATGGGCTAAAATCTGATTATAAACCTGAAAGGATAACGATATGAAGAAAATAATTTCGATCATTCTGACTCTTGCGATGATTTGCGGTTTTGCTGCGCTTCCCGCAAGTGCGGCAGAAATCAAAAACGGTAAAACAAATTATCCTTATGTATTCGTTCACGGTATGGGCGGATGGGGCAGCGATGTTCCGTATTATTCCCTTTCTCCGTATTGGGGAGGCGGACTTCTGCCCGGCTCCGAAACAGATATTGTGAGAATTCTCAATGAAAACGGTGTTGAAGCATATGCCCCGTCGGTCGGACCTCTCAGCAGTGCATGGGACAGAGCGTGTGAGCTCTACGCACAGCTTACGGGTACTGTTGTTGACTACGGTGAGGCGCATTCGAAGGCTCACGGTCACGACAGATTCGGTTTCAGCTACGTCGGTAAGGCAACAATGGGTAAACCCTGGAATCTGAAGGATAAAATCAACCTTGTCGGTCATTCTTTCGGCGGAGCAACCGTCAGACTGTTCACTTCTCTTCTTGCATTCGGTGATGCCGACGAGATTGCCGCAACGGGCAAGGATACAAGCCCTCTGTTTACGGGCGGTCACGATTGTGTGCATTCCTGCATAACGCTTTCTGCTCCGCATAACGGTTCTCAAGTAGCAAATCAGCTCGTTGACCCGAAGGTGACGATGGTTCTGATGGCAACCGTACTGAATTTCATCGGTATGATTTTCGGCAACGATTTTCTTGTTTTTGCATTCCAGCTTGGTCATATGGGTCTTACTCCGAAGCAGGATCAGTTCCGTGCTTTTTTCAGTCCCAAAGGAATAAAGAGTTTTTGCAATGCGAACGATAACTGCGGATATGATATGACACTCTGCGGTGCGGCAGAGCTTAACGAAAAAATAAAGCTTTCACCGGATACTTATTACTATTCTTATACGACCGAGAATACGTGGGATATTACTGCACCTGAGCTTCCCGACAAGGGTCTTAGCCCGATTTTCTATATTTCGTCAATTATGCTTGCTTCTGCAAATGGTAAAACGGTTGACGGAATAAAAATCGAGGGCGATTGGGCACTGAATGACGGAATCGTACCTCTTGCGTCGGCAAGATACCCTTCGTGCGATTCGGAGACGGCGCTCAGTTATGAAAAAGAAATTGAAAAAGGCAACAGAATCAGACCCGGCAGATGGTATTATTTCGAAACAATGACGGGTATGGATCACTTTGATTTCTGCGGCACAAAGGATTATCCCATGGGCTTTGAAGAGTTCTATTTCGGTATGGTCAACACTGCAAACAGCAGATAAAATTACAATTGATTTCAGCATAAATAAAAAGACCACGGTGCTTACCGTGGTCTTTCTGCATCTGTAATTATTCTGCGTCGTCAGCGTTTTCCCAGTTATGCCATACAGCCTGAACGTCATCGTTATCTTCAAACATTTCAAGCATCTTTGACATATTCTTGATGTCATCGGGATTGGTGAGTGCAGTGTATGTTGAGGGAACGTATTCAACTTCTGCGGAAACAAAAGCATAACCCTTTGCTTCGAGGTCTTCTCTTACGGCACCGCAATCGTTGGGCTCTGTTCTGATTTCGAAAACGCCTTCATCATCGGTGATGAAATCTGTTGCACCCGCTTCAAGAGCATCTTCCATAAGCTTATCCTCGTCGATGCCTTCTGCTTCAACGAGAAGAACGCCCTGCTTGGAGAACATAAATGAAACGCAGCCTGACTGACCCATATTTCCGCCGTATTTGTCGAAATAGTGACGAACGTCGCCTGCAGTTCTGTTACGGTTATCTGTAAGTGCTTCAACGATAACTGCGATGCCTGAAGGACCGTAGCCTTCGTATACGATTTCTTCGTAATCAGCGCCGCCTGTTTCGCCTGCAGCCTTCTTGATGATTCTTTCAATATTATCGTTGGGAACGTTGTTTGCTTTTGCTTTTGCGATTACGTCCTTGAGTTTAGAGTTTGAAGCGGGGTCGGGACCGCCTTCACGGACTACAACCGCAATCTCTCTGCCGATTTTTGTGAAAATCTTGGCACGCTGATTGTCGGTTTTTTCTTTTTTGCGCTTGATAGTGCTCCATTTTGAATGGCCTGACATTTAAAAAACCTCACTTTGATATGATTTGAATTCAACCTTGATATTATATAACAATATTGATAGTATTGTCAAGTTTTGATTATTTGCCTTTTGATTCGTGGAGAAGAATGAAATCTGTTCCGTCGGTGATTTTGCCGAATGCAATGAAATCTTCGGAGGGCGTTGACTCCTCTGCGACGTATTCGAGTTCGTTGCCGTTGATTTCAAAAACGTAAACGCAGTCGCTGTCTTTGACATCAACAATCAGCTTGTCGCCGCTGATACTGAACTCACCTGTATCTGCGGTGGCGCCGTGATGAATTGAGAAATATTTTTCGGGTCTGATGTGGATTTTTGCGGGGAGATTTTCGTCGGTATCCATACTGTAGATGCCGTAACGAAGGTCAGTTCCGCCGATACCTTTTGAGGAGCAGGATGCAAGGAAAAGCATGGATAATGCAAGGATTAAGCAAATTGTTTTTTTCATATTTTTACTTCCTTTCAGGTTATATCGTGTGCTTGAAGCCTTCACCGAGAATTTCGTTTGCTTCGCTGACGATGATGAACGTTTTGTTGTCGGTAGCTTTGATGGTTTTGATAATTCCCGAAATTTCGGATTTTCTGGCAACACAGACAAGCACACCTTTTTCTTCGCCCGTATAAGCGCCTTTTGCGGGTAAAACCGAAACACCGCGTCTTGATGATGAAACAATAGCCTTTGAAACCTCATCAGGCTTGCTTGTTACAATCATAAGCATTTTGCCGTTGCCGGTACCGTAGATAAGGGAATCGATAACACGGGTGCTGACGAAAATCATTATAATCGCATAGAGACCGCTGTTGATACTGCCGAGAAGAATCATGTTGGCGGCAACGATTGCGGCATCAGCGGCAAGAACAACGCTGCCGACGGTGATATGCGGGAATCTTTTGTGAATGAGTCGGGCTACAATATCTGTGCCGCCGCTTGTGGCACCCGTAATCATAATCATTCCGAGACCTGTGCCCTGAAGCAGACCGCAGAAAAGGGATGCGAGGATTTTGTCTCCCGTATAATCGGGCATAAATGCAAATACGTCAAGTGCTACGGAGAGCAGAAGAGTTACCCAGAGAGTTCTTGCAACGAGCTTTTTTCCAAGAAAAAGCCACATAAGAATCAGCAGGGGAACGTTCAGCACGAAGTTTGTAATACCGACGGGAACGGAGAAAAGGTGGTTGAAGAAAACCGCAAGACCCGTTACACCGCTTTGTGCAATATCGTTGGGAACAACGAAACTGTTGACGGCGATTGCGTAAAGTGAACAGCCGACAATCCATATGCCGTTGTTCTTAAGCGTTTCAAGAAAATTATCTTTCCGGAAAAAGTTTTTGATTTTTGCTTTATTCATTGAAGTCTGCCTCCGCTGAAGAAATGACAGAAAAAAGCTCATTTATCCGATCTGTTCTGCCTTTGAGATAGAGCCAGCCGAAAAGGCATTCAAGCCCTGTAGCGTAATGGTAGTCGGCGCTCGACTGGTTTTTCGGTATGCCGCCCGTATGTGCGTTTCTGCCTCTTTTGAACACTGCAAGTTCATCCTCTGAAAGCATCGGCATAATGACGTTCATTGCCTGAGCCTGAGCTTTTGCACATACTCTTGAACTGGCTGATTTATGAAGTGCATTGACAGGGCGGTTGGCTTCGCAGACAAGATCGCTTCTGACGAGCAGATCGAAAACAGTATCGCCGATAAACGCGAGATTCAACGGGCTGAGCGATGCGACGTCAGCCTTTTTATCGAGTAAAGAATTCAAATGTATCCCCCTGATCAGTTAACAAAATCGAATTCGAGGTCGTAAATCGAAACGGTATCACCTTCGTTGATGCCCTTTTCACGCAGAGCATCGATTATGCCGCTTGAAATAAGAACTCTCTGGAAATACTGGAGAGATTCGTAGTCGTCAAGGTCGGTGCGCTGAAGAATTTTGAGAAGCCATTTTGCTTCAACAAAATAAACGTCGTCAATAACCTTGATTGTGAAGCCTTTGTCATCCTGCTTTTCAAACATTTCAAGCGGAATGCTTTCCGTTTCATATTTCTTGATGGGCGGAAGAGTGTGGAGTTTGTTCCATACCGCGTTTATAAGTTCGCTTGTGCCTTCTGCGATGGGTGCACATATCGTGTGATATTCATAGCCTCTGCTCTCGAAATAATCACGGAGTCTTTCAAGCTGTTCATCGGTTGCAAGGTCAATTTTGTTTGCGGCAACGATCTGAGGACGTTTTGCAAGTTCGGGATCGAACTTTTCGAGTTCCTTGTTGATGATTTCAAAATCTTCAATCGGGTCTCTGCCTTCGCTGCCTGCGGCATCGACGATATGCACGAGAAGTCGGCATCTGTCAACGTGGCGGAGGAATTCGTGACCGAGACCTACACCGTCACCCGCGCCTTCTATAAGACCGGGAATATCAGCCATAACGAACGAACTGCCTTCACCCATCGAAACAACACCCAGAACGGGTGTTATGGTAGTGAAATGGTAATTTGCGATGATGGGTTTTGCCTGGCTGACAACTGAAACAAGTGTTGATTTACCTACGTTGGGGAATCCGAGAAGACCGACATCGGCAAGAAGCTTGAGTTCAAGACTGACCTCCCATTCTTCACCGGGAGTGCCTTCCTTTGCAAATCGGGGCACCTGTCTTGTGGGGGTTGCAAAATGGGGATTGCCCCAGCCGCCTCTGCCGCCTTTTGCGGCAATGAATGGCTCGTCGCCGCTCATATCCGCCATAACGGCTCCGCTTTCGGCTTCCTTGATTATTGTGCCTCGCGGCACCTTGATTATGAGATCTTCGCCTCTGCGGCCGCTTTTTCTGCCGCTCGCACCGTTTTCTCCGTTGGGAGCAACGTATTTTCTTTTGTAACGGAAATCGGCAAGGGTTGAGAGATTGTCGTCAACCTGGAAAACAATGTTTCCGCCTCTGCCGCCGTCACCGCCGTCGGGACCGCCTGCAGCAACGTATTTTTCTCTGCGGAAGCTGACGGCACCGTTGCCGCCGTTACCCGCTTTGATTTTGATTTTCGCAATATCAACAAACATTTTGTTTAACCTGTTCTTTCATAGATTTCAGAAAAGTATACATAAATTCACATTATAGATTATATCTCATAGAAAACGGTTTTACAATAGACAAAACACATAACTTTATTATTTATTTTAATTATAATATTTACAAATATTTAACTATCTTTTTTGAAAGATATATGATATAATGTTTGACGATTATAAAATAGAGTAGTGTCGGCAGGTGAAACCATGGCAGTTATCATCAAATCGGTGCAAGGCGGAAGTCTTGCGGATAAAAAGAAAATATCGGCAGGTGACTGCCTGATTTCCGTCAACGGAAACGAAATCAACGACGTTCTTGATTACTGCTTTTATCTTAACGATAAGAAACTCCGTCTTGTTTTCAGAAACGGCGAGGGACTGAGGGTTGCAACGGTTATCAAGGATGAATTCGATGATATAGGACTGGAATTTGAAACTTATCTTATGGATAAGCAACAGCATTGCAAAAATAAATGCATTTTCTGTTTTATCGACCAGCTTCCGAAGGGACTTCGGGAGAGTCTTTATTTCAAGGATGACGATTCGAGGCTTTCGTTTCTTTTCGGCAACTATATCACACTCACCAATATGAAAGATGAGGATATTGACCGCATTATTAAAATGCACATCAGTCCCGTAAATATTTCGGTGCAGACGATGAATCCCGATCTGCGAGTAAAAATGATGCTTAATCCCAAAGCGGGCGAATCTCTCCGTTACATTGATAAGCTTGCAAAGGGCGGTATCCTTCTCAATACTCAGCTTGTTTTGTGTCCGGGTATCAACGACGGCAGTGAGCTTGAATTCAGCCTTCAAAAACTCGGAGAGCTTTATCCCGAGGTGCAGAGCATTGCCGCTGTGCCCGTCGGTCTTTCCGACCACAGAGAAGGTCTTTATCCGCTTGAACCGTATACGGCGGAAACGGCAGGTGGGGTTATCGATATAATCGACCGCTTCAATGAGGAGTTTATGAAAAAGCACGGCGAAATCATCGCATATGCCGCCGATGAGTTTTACCTCAGGGCAGGCAGAGAGATTCCCGATGCGGATTATTACAACGGCTTCCCGCAGCTTGAAAACGGTGTGGGAATGTGGGCATTGCTGGAGTCTGAATTTAATCAGGCACTTGAAAAATGCATAATCAAAGAAAAAAATCGCAGGGTAACCGTTGTTACGGGCAAGGCAGCGTATCCGCTCATCAGAGGTCTTTCGGATAAGGCGATGAGCAGAATCAAAGGTCTTGACGTCAACGTTATTGCGGCAGAGAATAAGCTTCTTGGCAGCATGATAACGGTTTCGGGTCTGCTCTGCGGCAAGGATATGGCAGATGCACTTGAGGGCGTTGATCTCGGTGAGGAATTGCTGATTCCTCCCAACAGTCTGCGCAAAGAGGGCGATATGTTCCTTGATAATATGACGGTTGAAGAGCTTTCGGAAAAGCTCGGTGTTAAAGTTACCGCACCCGGCAGCGGCGGAGATGAGCTGCTGGATGCTCTGACAGGAGGTTTGAAAGATGAATAATGTTGTAGCGATTGTCGGCAGACCCAACGTCGGCAAATCGACTCTTTTTAATAAGCTGATAGGAGCAAGGCTTTCTATCGTTGACGACACTCCGGGTGTCACCCGTGACAGAATCTATGGTGACTGTGAGTGGCTCGGCAGACATTTTATGCTCATTGATACGGGCGGTATTGAACCGTATTCGGATGATATCATTCTCAAGCAGATGAGAAGACAGGCTCAGCTTGCCATCGACAGTGCATCCGTTATTATTCTTGTAACCGATCTTCGTTCGGGTGTTGTTGCAACCGACAGTGAGGTTGCCGCAATGCTTCAGAAAAGCGGAAAGCCCGTCATTCTCTGCGTCAATAAGTGTGATACTGTCGGTGAACTTCCCGCAGATTTCTATGAATTCTATAATCTCGGACTCGGTGACCCGATTCCCGTTTCGTCAGTTCACGGTCACGGCACGGGCGATCTGCTTGACGAGGTACTGAAATATCTTCCCGACAAGGATGTTGAGGAAGAAAAAGAGGAAGCGATTAAGGTTGCCGTTATCGGTAAACCCAACGTCGGCAAATCCTCGCTCGTCAATGCCGTTCTCGGCGAAGACAGAATGATTGTTTCCAATATTGCGGGAACAACACGTGATGCAACCGATTCCATTGTCGAGAATGAACACGGTAAGTTCGTGTTTATCGATACTGCGGGTCTCAGAAGAAAAAACAAGGTCTACGACCAGATAGAAAAATATTCCGTCATCAGAGCCAAAATGGCGGTTGAACGTGCAACCGTATGCGTTATTATGATTGACGCACAGGAGGGCTTTACAGAGCAGGATTCCAAGGTTGCGGGTTTTGCTCACGAAATGGGCAAGGGCTGCATTATTGCAGTCAATAAGTGGGATGCCGTTGAAAAAGACGGCAAAACAATGGACAGCTATCGCAAGAAGCTGATGCAGGATTTCTCATTTATGTCATATGCGCCGATTATCTTTATTTCGGCAAAGGAAAAAATCAGACTTGACCGACTTTTCGAACTCATCAAGTTTGTTGATGAGCAGAATGCAATGCGTATTTCAACGGGCAAACTCAACGAAGTTCTTGCCGACGCAACCGCAAGAGTCCAGCCGCCCACAGACAAGGGTAAGCGACTCAAGATTTATTATATGACTCAGGCTTCAACAAGACCGCCGACATTCGTATGCTTTGTCAATAATGCTGAGCTTTTCCATTACAGCTATCAGCGTTATCTTGACAATCAGATAAGAGAAATCTTCGGTCTTGAGGGTACACCGACAAAGATGATTATCCGCGAAAGAGAGTCGGGCAAGAAATGATAGTTTTAGGTATTGACCCGGGATATGCGATAGTCGGTTGCGGTGTGGTTGAGTACAAGAGCAACCATTTCCGTTTGCTGACATACGGCGCAATAACAACCGAAGCGCATACTCCTTTTAACGAGCGCATCGAAAAAATCTTTGACGAAGCTAATGAACTGATTCAGAGATTCAGACCCGATGCAATGGCAATCGAAAAGCTGTTTTTCAACACCAACCAGAAAACGGCTATCGACGTTGCACAGGCAAGGGGAGCGCTTGTTCTTGCGGCACAGAAAAACAAAGTGCCGATTTTTGAATATACTCCTTTGCAGGTCAAACAGAGCGTCGTCGGTTACGGCAGAGCGGAGAAAAAGCAGGTGCAGGAGATGACCCGAGTGATGCTGAATCTCGAAAAGATCCCGAAGCCTGACGATGCCGCTGATGTACTTGCAATGGCAATCTGCCACTGTCACTCGGCAGGTTCGCTGATAGGTCAGCTGGGCGGAAGATAATCAGGTGCGGATTCGTTCCACCCATACGGTTTATTTTCACTCAAATTATTTCTTTCAAGGAGCGTAACTATGTTTTACAGCATAACAGGTACGGTGGTATTCGCCGATGAAAGCAGCGTTGCGATTGACTGCAACGGTGTGGCTTTCCGTCTTTTCACAACTCTCAATACACTCAAGAAATGCGCTCCCGTCGGAGAAAAGCAGACTCTTTTCACATATCTCAATGTGCGTGAGGATGCGCTCGACCTTTTCGGTTTTGCCGAAAAAAGTGAGCTTGATTGCTTTAAAATGCTCATCGGCGTTTCGGGTGTAGGCCCGAAAGCAGGTCTTGCAGTGCTTTCTCAGCTGACACCCGACAGACTTGCTCTCTGCGTTGCGGGCGGAGACGTCAAATCGATTACCGCCGCACAGGGCGTCGGTGCAAAGATTGCGCAGAGAATCGTGCTTGAGCTTAAAGGCAAACTTGATTCGTTTGCAGGCTCATCCGCCGTTCTCGGCGACATTGCCGCCGCTCAGAAAGCGACGATCAGTTATGCGGGTGAGGATGCGGTCAACGCACTCGTAATGCTCGGATACAGTCGCTCCGAAGCGAGCATAGCCGTCGGCAAGCTTGACGGCAATCTTTCAACGGAAGAAATGATAAAGCAGGCACTCAAACAGCTTGCAAAGAATTTTTGATTAAGGAGGAATTACGGTGGATTTTGATTTTGAAAACAGAATAGTCGCTCCCGAGTTTTCATCCTCCGAGGATAACGATATAGAAATTTCACTCCGACCGAAAACAATCAACGAATATATCGGTCAGGAGAAGGTCAAGGAAAACCTTTCCGTTTATATTGAAGCAGCCCGCCGCAGAGGCGATACGCTTGACCACGTTCTGCTCTACGGACCTCCCGGTCTGGGTAAAACAACTCTTGCGGGTATCATTGCAAACGAGATGGGCGTGAATTTCAGAGTAACAAGCGGCCCCGCTATCGAAAAACCGGGTGACCTTGCCGCATTGCTTACAAATCTCAATGAAGGTGACGTGCTGTTTATTGATGAAATTCACCGTCTTTCCAGAGCGGTTGAAGAAGTGCTTTACCCCGCGATGGAGGATAATGTGCTCGATATTATCATCGGCAAAGGTCCTTCTGCAAGGTCAATCCGTCTTGATCTTCATAAATTCACGCTCGTAGGCGCAACAACAAGAGCTGGTCAGCTCAGCGCTCCGTTGCGTGACCGTTTCGGAGTTATCCTCCGACTCGAGCTTTATACCCCCGAACAGCTTTCTGAAATTGTTGACAGAAGTGCGGGTATTCTCGGCATAGATATCGACCCCAAGGGCGCGCTCGAAATAGCATCCCGCTCAAGAGGTACTCCGAGAATTGCAAACAGACTTCTCAAGAGATCAAGAGACTTTGCTCAGGTTATGTGCGAGGGCAAAATCACAAAGGAAGCATCCTCCCTTGCACTTGACAGAATGGAAATTGATGAGCTCGGTCTCGACTCGATTGACAGACTGATTCTCAGAACAATGATTAAGAATTATAACGGCGGTCCGGTCGGACTTGAGACGATTGCGGCTGCAATCGGCGAAGAAGCCGTTACCATAGAAGACGTTTACGAGCCATACCTTATGCAGGTCGGATTTCTGAGCCGTACCCCGAGAGGCAGGCAGGTAACTCCTGCGGGCTATGCTCATCTCGGTATTCCGATGCCCGGTCAGCAGAGGATGGACGTTTAACAACTGCAATTTGAAAGGAGCGGTCATATGAGAGCCGCAGAAAACTGGAAAGATTATGAGCTTATCGATTGCTCTGACGGTGAGAGACTCGAAAGATGGGGAGATATCATCCTTGTCCGTCCCGACCCTCAGGTAATCTGGAAAACACCCAAAGAGAATCCGCTCTGGTATAATCCTCACGCAATTTATAACCGTTCGAATACCGGCGGCGGAAGCTGGCAGGTCTGCAAAAAGATGCCCGACGTATGGCAGATTGGCTTTGAGGAGCTTAAATTCAACATCAAGACGATGGGCTTCAAGCATACGGGTCTTTTCCCTGAGCAGGCGGTCAACTGGCAGATGACAGCCGATATTATCAGGAATGCGGGCAGACCCGTCAAAGTGCTGAATCTTTTTGCATATACGGGCGGTGCAACCGTTGCCGCTCTCAATGCGGGTGCAAGTGTGACTCACGTTGACGCATCAAAGGGTATGACCCTCTGGGCAAAAGAAAATGCGGTTTCGAGCAAGGTTGCCGATACTCCCGTGCGCTGGCTTGTTGATGACTGCATCAAGTTTGTTCAGCGTGAAATCAGAAGAGGCAACAAATACGATATCATCATTATGGATCCGCCTTCATACGGCAGAGGTCCCAGCGGTGAGGTCTGGAAGCTTGAAAATGAAGTTTACGGCTTTGTTGAAATGTGTATGGAAGTTCTTTCCGACGATGCACTTATGGTACTTATCAATTCATACACAACGGGGCTTTCACCCAGTGTTATGGAATATATTCTCGGTGAGACCGTTCAGAGAAAACTCGGCGGTACGGTGTCGAGCGATGAAATCGGTATTCCCGTTTCGTCGAAGCCGGGCAGAGTGCTTCCGTGCGGTGCAAGTGCAATCTGGAAAGGAAACGGTGTGAAATGAAAAGCATAAAACCCGGCAGAGGACCGTCAATGATGGGCGGTATCATCGGAATTGCCGTTGCACTTTTCGGAGTTTTCTGGACGATTATGGCAATTGCGGGCGGTGCGTGGTTTATGGCTCCGTTCGGATTGATTTTCACGGGCATTGCCGTTGTGAAAACAATTTATGATTTCAAAAACGCAACGGGCAAAAACCGTTATTCCGAATATGACATAACAGACGGTGAAGAAGAAACCGACCCTCTCAACGAGAAGTTCGGAGAGAAGAAATATTATAATCCCGCTTCGCAAACCGAAAACAGATACTGTCCTTATTGCGGACAGAGAGTTGAAGCTGAATACGAATTCTGCAACGTTTGCGGCAAGAAGTTGCCGTGAATCAAACAATATTCGATTTGGAGTATGTTGATTAAATGAGCGAAAAATTAATTGAATTCAAAAACGTAACAATGTTTTATAACGATCCCGAGGAAGCTGAAGCGGGTGAAAATATCGCCCCTGCACTGACCGATGTCAGCTTCAGCGTTGAGAAGGGTGAGTTTGTTGCCGTTCTCGGTCATAACGGATCGGGTAAAAGCACCCTTGCAAAGCTCTGCAATGCAATCTATGAGCCAAGTTCGGGTACGGTCAGCGTTAAGGGTATTATTGCCGATGATGACGAAAAAGCCGATGAAGTCAGAAGAATAGTCGGTATGGTTTTTCAGAATCCCGATAACCAGATTGTTGCAACGATTGTCGAGGATGACGTTGCTTTCGGTCCCGAAAATCTCGGTGTTGAGCCCAAAGAAATCCGACGCAGAGTTGATGAAGCGCTGAAAGCGGTCAATATGTATGACCACCGCCACCGTGAGCCGCATAAGCTTTCGGGCGGTCAGAAGCAGAGGGTTGCAATTGCGGGTGTTCTTGCAATGCAGACCGAGTGCATTGTGCTCGATGAGCCTACTGCAATGCTCGACCCTATGGGCAGAGAAGAGGTTATGCAGACCGTTCACAGAATGAACAAGGAGATGGGCATCACCGTTGTGCTGATAACTCACTTTATGGATGAAGCCGTCAAGGCGGACAGAGTTGTCATTATGTCGGGCGGCAGAATCGTTATGCAGGGCAAACCGAGAGAGGTTTTCTCGAAGGTTGAAGAGCTTCGCTCATACGGTCTCGACGTGCCGCAGTCAACGGAACTTTGCCGTAATCTCGGTTTCGGAGACGGCGTTCTCAACGTTGATGAATGTGTTGAATTAATTGCAGAAAAGCTTGGAGGTGCCCGATGAATTACGCAATCGAAACAATCGGGCTGACTCACTGGTACTCCAAAGGCACACCTCAGCAGGTTGCCGCAATCAGTGACGTCAACCTTCAGATAAAAAAAGGCGAGCTTGTCGGCATCATCGGTCATACGGGCTCGGGTAAGAGCACACTGATATCGCATTTCAACGGACTTTTGAAGCCCGACAGCGGCAAGGTGCTCGTCAACGGTGTGGATATCCACAAGGATAAAGAGACGCTCCGCAACACGAGATTCAAGGTCGGTCTTTGTTTTCAGTATCCCGAATACCAGCTTTTTGAGGAAACCGTCTACAAAGATATAGCGTTCGGTCCGAAAAATATGAAGCTTTCCGAGGAAGAAATCAAGCAGAGAGTTATCAGAGCGGCATCGTTTGTCGGTGTTAAAAATGAGCATCTGAACCAATCGCCGTTTGACCTTTCGGGCGGTGAAAAAAGAAGGGTAGCCATTGCGGGTGTTATGTCAATGGAACCTGAAATTCTGATTTTTGACGAGCCTGCCGCAGGTCTTGACCCCAAGGGAAGAAAAGACCTGATCGAGCTTATAAAAGAATACAGGAAGCAGACAGGCTCAACGGTTATTATTGTATCCCACAGTATGGAGGATATCGCAAGTCTTGTTGACAGAGTTATTGTTATCAATAATTCAACCGTTGCAATGCAGGGCAGTGTTGATGAGGTCTTTTCAAGAGGAGAAGAGCTTCGCTCGATGGGTCTCAACGTGCCTGAAATTACCGAAATTTTTGCAAAACTCCGTGCGAAGGGAATCGACGTACCCACAAATGTTTACACTGTTGAGCAAGGTACGGAAATTCTTCGCAGACTTGCTGCGGGGAGGTGTGCCGAATGATAAGAGATATAACAATCGGACAGTATTATCCCGGCAAATCGCTTCTTCATAAGATCGATCCCCGAATGAAGCTGATACTCACTTTTGCGGTTATTGTTGTAATTTTTCTTTGCAAAAACTTCTTTTCGCTCGGTGTGATTGCGGTGACTGCGGTTATTGCATCCGCGCTTTCGGGAGTTCCTGCAAAGATGCTTCTCAAGAGCCTTAAACCGATTGCCGTGATTCTTCTTTTTACCGCAATCCTGAATGTTTTCTATACTCAGGGCGGAGACGTCTGGCTTGAATGGAAATTCATAAAGATTACCGAAAAAGGTGTGTTTACGGCGATTTTTACTATGGTCAGAATTATTTCACTTGTGCTTATCAGTTCGCTTCTGACCTATACGACGACCCCGACGATGCTTACCGACGCACTTGAGAGAGTGCTTTCACCCCTCAAGATTTTCAAAATCAAGGTGCATACTCTTGCGATGATGATGACCCTTGCTCTTCGCTTCATACCGACTCTCATCGAGGAGATTGACAGAATTATGAATGCACAGAAGGCGAGAGGCGCCGATCTTGAAACGGGAGGAATTGTTCAGCGCGCAAAGGCGCTTGTTCCGATTTTTGTTCCGCTGATGGTTTCATCGTTCAGAAGAGCATATGAACTTGCTTTTGCTATGACGTGCCGTTGTTACACGGGCGGCGAAGGCAGAACGAGAATGAAACAGATGAAGCTTTCGGGTCTTGACTTTTTCGCACTGTTTGTCTGCGTTGCGATAACTGCGGGCATCATAGTTCTCAATCACTTTTTTGAGGCAGTAATTTAAGAAATAATAAGAAGGTAAATTATGCGCAATCTGCTATTGACAATTTCATTCGACGGCACTGCTTATCACGGCTGGCAGGTACAGGAAAACGCCGTTACCGTTCAGCAGACTCTTCAGGATGCCTTTGAACGCATCTGCTCAAGCAGAGATAACGTTGTCGGCTGCTCCAGAACGGATGCGGGTGTTCACGCAAATATGTATTGCTGCAACATCAGAACGGAGAATCCGATTGCCTGTGAAAAGCTTGTCGGTGCTCTCAACGCAATTATGCTCCGTGATATTGCGGCGCTTGATTGCAAAGAGGTCGATTATGATTTTCACGCAAGGTATGATTGTAAGTCTAAGGAATATATTTATAAAATCTGGAATTCGCCCAATAAAAATCCGTTTCTCTACGACTATTCCTTACACTATAAGCACAGACTCGATGAAGCGTTTCTCTCAAAGCAGGCGGCGGATTTCATCGGTACTTACGATTTTGCGTCATTCTGTGCGGCGGGCAGCAGTGTGGAGGATACCGTACGTACGGTTATGAATGCATCTGTTGAGCGTGACGGAGATATGGTGGTTTTCAGAGTCGAAGCAGACGGATTCCTTTATAATATGGTACGTATAATGACGGGAACGCTGATTGATATCTCAAGGGGTAAAATACCTGCAGATTTAATTCCGCAGATTATCTCGGCAAAAAATCGTTTTGCGGCGGGTTATACTGCACCCGCAAGAGGGCTTTACCTCAACAAAATACATTATTGATAAGAGGGAGTGTGAGGTTTGTGAAGGATAAAAAGATAATAGATCTCAACAAAAGAAGAAAAAAGCTGAACATCAAAAAACTGTTTCGTGCATTGAGAGTTCCGATTGTTGTGTTTGCCGTTATCATTGCGGTTTTTCTGAGCGCAAGACTTGTCGGCAAAGTTGCGACCTCAAATATAACGGACTCAATCAGGCAGATCAGAACGGTATTTTCGGACGGAAAAGGCTATCCGTATTCGCTTAAAAGCCTCAATGTCAGAAAGACCGATGCCATCGGTGACAGGCTGATGATTATCAGTTCCGATGAAAGTCTTGTGCTTGACAGCAGAGCAGGGGAGCTTTTCAGATATCAACTCGGAAACGCCGAGTCAAAGACTGTCACGTCAAACGGCAGAGCACTTGTTTACAGTAACGGCTCGGGCAAGGTTACTCTTCAGAGTAAAACCGAGATTCTCGGAACGGTTGAAGAGCCTCGTGCGGTTGTCACTGCGGCTCTCGCTGAAAACGGAAGATTTGCAACAAGCAGATCAGCCGAAGGCGCTCAGAGTGTGCTGACGGTTTACGATACAAAATTCAAAAAGGAATTTGAATGGGAATGTGCTGAGGAACGAATCACCGCAATCGCTCTTTCGCCTGACGGTAAAAGAGTTGCGGTAACTGCCACGGGTGTTGAGAATGCTGAAATTTATTCAAGAGTCATCATTTTCAATACCAAAAAGGCAGAGCCCATTCTTGACCGGAAATTCAGCGGGACACTTTTTCTCAAGATATTTGCTCCGTCAAAAAATACCGTTATTGCCGTCGGTGACAACAAAACTGTTGTTCTCGGCAAAAAGGGAGAGAAGGTCGATGAGCTGACGTATGCCGAAAACAGCATTTCGCTTGTTGAATCGGACGATAAGGGGCACATTGCGGTCTGCCGATCGGAATTCGGCGGCGCGAAGTCATCTGTAACCGTATTTAAAAAGAACGGTGCAAGAGCGGGTGAAATAAGCGTTCAGGGTGATTCCGTGAGCATCGACGTCGGCTCTAATAAGATTGCGACGGTTGTCGGCGATGAAATTATCGTCTATAACTTTAAGGGCGAAGAAAAAGAACGAATCCGCACAGAATCCGCGCCTTCTCAGGTGATTTACTGCAACGGTGACGTATATGCGGTTGAAAACGGTTTCATCTGCAAATATTAATATGACGGAGGATTTGTAAATGGAAATATTACCGCTTGTTATTGACGGAATACTGATTCTTGTTTTTGTGGCGTGTATTATTGACGGCCGCAGAAAAGGTCTTGTCAAAATGATTTTGTCGCTTGTTTCGGTTATTATCAGCTTTGCGGTTGCGCAATCGCTTTCTGCTCCCGTAGCTGCGTGGGCAAATGAGGCATTTGTCGGCGAAACGGTTTCAGGATATATTGAAGAATATATCGGGGATGCATTTGAAAACAGTGCGTTGCCCAACAAGGATTATCCCGATGTGCAGAGCATAGAAGAAAATATTCCTGAAGAAATAAAGTCACTTCTTGAAAAATATGGCGTATCGATTGAAAGTATTACTGACGGTGCAGCTGACAGCGTTGAGCAAGTGAGCAAGAATATTGCGGATAAAATACTTGATGCGGTATTGTTGCCCGTTCTTGAAACAGTTGCATTCCTTGCTATATACATAATTTGTTCTGCGGTGCTTTCGATAATCAGCGGAATTATCTGCTCGGTATTCAAGCTACCGGTAATCAACCGAATCAACAAGCTTCTCGGCGGCATACTCGGTGCAGTCAAGGGCTTCTGCGTTGTAACCGTTGTCAGTATGCTTGCGGTGTTTGTTTCAGGTTTTATCAGAGGCAACGAGGTTGCCGATGCGGTAACACAGTCGACACTTGCAAATGCTCTCAGCGACGTTGCAACTCAGCTTATCAGCAGTATTTAACCTAAGGAGGTCAATAAAAATGAAGTCAATCATCAAAGAATTATTTGCGGGTTGTCTCACAATCCCCAATCTTATCTCTGTTATCCGTATTGCACTCATTCCGGTTTTCGGAGTGCTCTATTATCAGGGCGACGTTTTATGGGCGGTTGTAGTTCTCTTTATTTCGGGTCTCACCGACTTCTTTGACGGCAAAATCGCAAGAAAATTCAATCAGATAAGCGCTCTCGGCAAGCTTCTTGACCCCATTGCCGATAAGCTTACGCAGATAACAATCGCAATCGTGCTTTATCTGACGTTCAGCGGCAGTGCCGATAAAACAATCAAGGCGTTCAGCTGGGTATTCCTTATTTTCCTTGTAAAAGAAGCTCTTATGGTTGTCGGCGGTGCACTTATGATCGCATTCGGTCTCAAACCCGTTGCCGCAGAAATGCCCGGCAAGATTGCAACCTTCGTTTTCTATGCGGTTATGATTGTTATAATTGCCTTCGGACCCGATATCGGTCTCTTCAAGGCATTTGTGCTTCCTAACTGGCTTATGATTGTTCTTGTTTGTATCAGTGTTTTGCTGACGCTTGTTGCGTTCTGCAGTTATCTTCCCGGAGTTTTTCAGCAGGTCAAGGAAAGAAAGTCGGCTAAATAATTTCGGATAAAAATTTTACTCTCAAAGGATTAGTTTAAATGAAACAGGTTTTATGCGCAAAATGTAAAAAACGCCCCGCAATGTTTTTTGTGACAAAGGTTGAGGGCGAAAAAACAACTCAGGAAGGTCTTTGCATCAAGTGTGCTATGGAGATGAACATCGGCCCGGTCAAGCAGATTATGCAGAGTATGGGAATCTCGGAGGATGAGATTGATGATGTAAGTGAGCAGTTCGATGCCCTGTTCGGCGAAGACGGCAGTTTTGAGCCGGGCGGAGCGGGAACAATGCCGTTCCTTCAGAATCTCCAGAATTTCGGTGCTGTCAGCGGCAATGACAACGACGAGGACAGAACGTCGTCAGAAGGAACAGTTGAAAAAACTGCAGATAAAAAGAAAAAATGGGGCGGCAGAAAAGACAAGAGCGAAGAGGGTGAAAAGAAACGCAAGTTTCTCGGACTTTATTGCTCAGACCTGACCGCAAAGGCAAAGGCGGGCAAAATCGACCGTATCATCGGCAGAGAAAACGAGATATACAGAGCGGTTCAGATTCTTTGCAGAAGAACAAAGAACAACCCCTGTCTTATCGGTGAACCGGGTGTCGGTAAAACCGCAATCGCAGAGGGTCTCGCGCTCCGTATTGCAGAGGGAAACGTACCTGCAAAGCTCAAGGATAAAGAAATCCATCTTCTCGACCTTACCGCTCTTGTTGCGGGCACACAGTTCAGAGGTCAGTTTGAAAGCAGAATCAAGGGTCTTGTCGACGAGGTCAAGAGTGAGGGCAACATCATTCTGTTTATCGATGAGGTGCATTCGCTTGTCGGTACGGGCGATGCAGAAGGCTCAATGAATGCCGCGAATATCCTCAAGCCCTCTCTTTCAAGGGGAGAAATTCAGATTATCGGTGCAACAACCTTTACCGAATACCGAAAATATATTGAGAAGGATGCCGCTCTCGAACGCAGACTTCAGCCCATCAGGGTTGAGGAGCCTTCAATTGAGCAGACCTGCGAAATGCTCAAGGGTGTCAAGGATTACTATGAGGATTTCCACAGAGTCAAGGTCAGCGATACACTGATTGAAAAGGCGGTTATTCTCTCTGAAAGATATATCAATGACAGATTCTTGCCCGACAAGGCAATTGACCTTCTCGATGAAGCCTGCACCTGCGCAAATCTTCGCAACAAGGTAATCAGTGATTATGAAACTGCACTCGATAACCTTGTTTGTCTTGAAGTCAGAGAAGCAGAACTTATGGAAACCGATGGTGAAAAAGAAGCTGATTACGAAGAAATTGCAAAGGTCAAGGCTGAACTCATCAAGGCACATGATGAAGTTGACAGACTTGAAAAACTTGCTTCTGACTGCCACGTGACAGAGGATGACCTTGCAAAAGTCATTCAGCTCTGGACCGGTATTCCCGCAAGTAAGGTTATCGAAAGCGACCTTCGCAGGCTTTCAAATCTTGAGAGCAATCTCAAGGCGAATCTCATCGGTCAGGATGAAGCAATCAAGCTTGTCGGCGCGGCTGTGCGCAGAGGAAGAGTACAGATAAGTCCGAGAAGAAGACCTGCATCGTTCATTTTTGTGGGACCGACGGGTGTAGGTAAAACCGAGCTTGTCAAACTCCTTGCAAAAGAGCTTTTCGATACCCCCGAAACTCTTATCCGTCTTGATATGAGTGAGTTTATGGAGAAACATTCTGTTTCCAGAATTATCGGTTCACCTCCCGGCTACGTCGGTTATGATGAGGCGGGTCAGCTTACCGAAAAGGTGCGCCGCAAACCGTATTCGGTTGTTCTTTTTGATGAAATTGAAAAAGCACATCCCGACGTTATGAATATTCTTCTTCAGATTCTTGATGAAGGTAAAATCACGGATGCTCAGGGCAGAAACGTCAGCTTTGAGAATACCGTTATAATTATGACCTCCAATGCGGGCAGTAACAGAGGAAGCGGAGCTCTCGGTTTTGCAAAAACAAAGAACGAGGCTTCGAAGGAGAAGGCGCTCAAGGCACTTTCCGAATTCCTTCGTCCCGAATTTATCGGCAGAGTTGACGAGGTTGTTGTTTTCAATGATCTTACTCAGTCGGACTATGAAAATATTGCCCGTCTGATGCTCGGAGAACTTGTTGACCCGATTGCCGACAAGGGAATTAAATTCACATGGGATGATGCCGCAATTGAAACGATTGCCCGTCTTTCCGTTGACGGAACAAGAGGAGCGAGAGATCTTCGCAACGTAATCCGCAGAAACGTTGAGGATGTTATCACCTCAAAGATTGTTGAGTCATCCGACACACCGCTCAAGGCGGTTTCACTGACGGCAAACGGTGATGAAATCATCTGCAATTTCGAATAAAAAATATGCCCTCCGCACTTGTCTGAATGAGTGCGGAGGGCTTTGCTTTTTCTTATTTAATTATGCGAAAATCTTTGTGATCACGCTGATGAAAAGCTTGAAATAGAGAACAATCTTTTCAAAGATATCCGAAACGTTTGCGGTGACGTTTGCAAAGGTATCAACCTCTGCGCCGTAGCCTTCGAATTCGCCCGTGTTGTCGTTCACACCGTCGCTGTCATAAGCGAACTCATAAAGGATGGGTGAAGCAATTGCAAGAAGGAAATATTCGCCTGCAGTGAAGGGACCGAAAACCTTTGTGCCGAGTTTTGTGAGATCCTTCTGGATGGATTCAGTTCCGAAATGTGAAAGAAGACTGTTAGCCGCCTTGAGGAAAATTTCGTCACCGACCGTTGAAAGGTCATCGAGGAGTATCAGTCCGACTGTGCGGAGAAGGATTGCAACTTCTGTGCCGTAGAAATCATAGGCTTCTTCGCCTTCGTAGTGTGACGCAACAAGGTCTGTTGCGAGATCCCAGCCTGTTTCATATTCGCTGTCAGGGATTTCAATATTGTATCCCTTTGCGAGTTCCTGAACACCGCCTTCACCGTAAAGAGGCATTTCGAGAATACTTGTCAGTCCGTTGATTGCGGTGAAAACGAGATCGGCATAGAATGCATCCTCGTCGATACCGAGCTTTTCAGGGGTCATGCCAAGCCAAAGTCTGTACTGCACACCTGCTTTGAGGAAGCCCTTTGCATATTCGTTAAGACCTGCATTCATCAGATTGATATGCTCTGCGGTGAAACCGCTGACGGTTGCTGTGAGTGCCTCGGTATCAATCTTGTCTATTGTTTTTATTCCGTATGAAATTTTTTCTTCGGTGAGAGACAGTGTTCTGTACTGAAGAGGATACATGGTCAGTGAGGTTGTTGCAAAGTCATAGATTTTGTTGCCTTTTGTGCTTGTGTATGAGGAAACGTCACTGCAGTGCTCGTGACCCGTGAATACAAGCTTGATACCGTGATTTGCGAATTTTTCGGCAACCGAAAGATGATTGCCGATGATGAAATCTTTGCTGAAAATTGTCTGGAGAGGCATATGGTCGAGAAGGTTATGATGCATCATAAGGATAGGGTATCTGCCGTCGGCAGCTGCTTTGTCAGCCTGATCGCAGATCCAGTTGATTTCGTCCTTTGAAACGCCGTCGCCTGTCGATCTGTTGGGGTCGTTAGAGTCGAATGCGATGAGTCTGTATTTATTGCCGAGATTTGCAGTGTAAGTGCCGGTACCCTCGATTTTTTCGAGAGCCTTGTCATAGCCGAAATCGGCGTATGTTGTTACGAAATCGTTGATTTTGAAATCGTTTTCGCCTGCACCGAAATCGTGGTTGCCGGGAATGACGTAAACCGATTTTCCGCTTTCTTCTTCAAATTTCTTGAACTTTGCGGCAACGTCATAATGCTCCTGAGCGATTGCTCTGCCGTTATCGACAAGGTCGCCTGAGATGAGAAGAAATTCGCAGTTGTCATCCTCTGCAACCTGCCTGAGCATTTCATCGATAATAAATCCGCTTTCGTCTTCCATGGCAGCTCGTCTGTTTGCATACCAATAGATTTCGTCGTCAATATCGCCCTCGAGAACTTCTCTGGGGATATTGTAATGAAGGTCGGAAGCAACGGCAAAATTCAGTTCATCACCGGCGGCAAAAACCGATAAACCGACTGAAACTGCGCAGATAAGAATAACTGCGGATAAGAAAACTGAAATGATTTTTTTCATGGTGGCCTCTCCTTGTTGTGAAAATGATAATTTATTATATCACACCGGAGATTAAAAGTACAGAGAAAATTTGACAACGGTATTCATACATTATATAATAGCACGTAAGGAAAGGGATTACGGAGGTTTATGATATGATATTTGCAAATCACGCTCATATTTTTCCCAAGGAAATCAGACCCGAGGGTACGGTCGAAAAGCTTCTTGAACTTATGGATGAGTGCGGAATTGATATGGCAGTGTGCTATCCGCCGTTTCACGACAGGTTCAGGGAGTCGGGCTTTGAAGGCGACCCTAACGAATGGCTTGCAGAACAGATAAAGGGGAATCCGCGACTCGTCGGATTCGGTAATATCGATTTTGAAAAGGGCGATTATTCCCGTCAGGTCGAGAAAATTGCGGCACTCGGATTCAAAGGAATAAAAATGCATCCGCCATATCAGGAATTTGTTATAGACGGTCCGGAGGCATCGGAAGTCTATGCAAAAGCGGAAGAACTCGGTCTCTTCATCTCATTCCATTCGGGTATGCACTGGCACAGACTCAGAGATAACCGTGTAATTCTTTTCGATGAGGTTGCGTGGAGATTCCCGAAACTGAAATTCAGCATGGAGCACATCGGCGGCTACCATTTTTACAGAGAGGCTCTTGCCGTTATGTGCAATAATTCCCGCAACGGCAACTGCGTTTATGCGGGTTGGACGAGTGTCGGTCTGCATAAGGGTAAAGACAGTGTATGGGCACTGACGGACGAGGAACTCGAGAGAGTCGTTCATCAGACAGGGGAGGAGAGAAGCGTTTTCGGTCTTGATTTCCCCTATAACAACGCGGAAGTGATAAAGGCTGATATTGCGAGAATACGAAGCCTTGACATCAGCGAACAATGCAAAGAAAACATTCTCGGTCTTAATCTGAAAAACGCACTTGGTTTATAATATGAAGCGACAAACGCCCCTGCTCTTTCGAACGGGGGCGTTTGTCAATATGGAGGATTTGAGCAGGCAAAAATGCCTGAGTGGTATTCTTATTTTCTGTTGATGATTTTAGCGCGGATTCCTCTCGTTGCTTTGACGGCTTTCTGTGCGGCATTGACAGCGGCAAAACCGAGCTTGTTGATAACGAGGTCAGCTTCTCCCATAAGCTCCATATATTCGTTTGTGAAGCCTATTTTGAACTTGAAAATGCCGTGGAGCGGATTCTCTTCGTCAGGATAACCGCCTCTGAAATCGTAGCAGGAGCAGTTTTCTTCGATAGCCCATTTGATCATTTCCCACTGAACGAGGTAGTTGGGCATAACGTTTCTGTATTCGTTTGAGCTTGCGCCGTAAACATACCATACTTTATCTCCGCAATGTACGTCGAGAGCGCCTGCGATGGTTTTGCCTTCATACTTTGCAAGATAAATTCTTGCATCGTCGCCGAATGCATCCATAATGCGTTCGAAATAAGTTGTGTCACGGGTGGCGAAGTTGTCTCTTTCACCCGTTACGAGCATAAGATCGTGGAATTCTTTACAGGCTTCCTTGCCTTTGATTTCAACGGTAACACCCTTTCTTGCGGCAAGGCGGGTGTTATATCGTGTCTTGGGGTGGAAGGATGCAAGAACTTCGTCTTCGGTTTTGTCCTTGACGTCGAGTCGGAGAATGTATCTTGCCTGAACGGTGTCGAAGCCTGCGTTGTGGTCTTTGAAGGTGAAACCTATATTTTTGAGGAGCGAGATGTATTCCTCGTTTGAAGCGAGAGTGTCGGTGTCGATTTTGAGAGTGACAGCTTTGTTTCTGACGCCGTATTCCTTTGCAGCGAGAAGAAGCTCCCTTACGGTTTCTTTGTCGGCAAGGTCACATACGGGACCTCTGGGAGCGTACATCATTTTATAAGGCATCATCGGGATTGCACGCAGAAGAACTCCGCAAACACCCTTGATTGCACCGCTTTTATCACGGCTGATGAAACCGACCCATTCCCATTCCTTTTTGACTTTTCCCCATGCAGAAGTCTGCATCATATGACCCTTGGGATGTGAGCGGACAAAAGCATCAAATTCCTGTGCATTTTCTATTCTTACAATTTCCATATTTTTAACTGCCTTTCATCGTTTTATATATTTCCGAAGCTCTTTTCAGGAGCGTTTCTTTTTTGTTTTCGAGTTTGTCGCTCATAACCTCGTCGAGCAGTATTCTGAATACTCTGCCCATTTCGGGAGCGGTCGGTATGCCTGCTGAAGCAAGTTCTTTGCCGCTTACGTCAAGGTCATTGATTTTGAAGCAAGGTTTCTCGGATTCGATTTCTGCAAGGACTTTCTGTCCGAGACGGTTTGCCTCAAGCCTTTCATCGAGAAAAACGGGATTCTGCGCTCTGATATCGGCTTCTCTTACTTCAAATAGTTCTTTGACTGTCGCAATACCCAGTTTCGCAATATATTTTCTGTATGTTTTTCTGCTGATTTTGTCGGGCAGGAAATCGTGGTATTCAACCAGATTTTTTACGGTATCCTTGAATTTGTTGGAGGTCTTGAGCCTCGCAAGCACATTACCCGCAATATTCCGACTGTGCTTCGCATGAGTATAAAAATGGTCAACACCGTTTTCGTCGGTAAATTTCACGTGAGGCTTGCCGCTGTCGTGCAGAAGCATCGCAAAGCGCAGATGCGGTTCGGGTCGTATTGCTTCGACTGACGCAAGGGTATGCCCCCACACGTCGTATATATGCCTTTCGTGATTCTGCTGACAACCCTTCATCGGCTTCAGTTCGGGCATTATGAAAAAGAATACGTCGCAGTAATCGTTCAGAATTCTTTTTGCATCTTTTCCGCAGAGAAGCTTTGACATTTCAACAAAGATTCTTTCAGCTGAAATGTTTGCGAGGAGTTCATAATTGCGATGGATACTGTTCTCGGTTTCAGGGTCGATGCTGAATCCAAGGGTGCTTGAGAAACGGAGAGCACGCAGAATTCTCAATGCATCTTCACCGAAACGATCATCAGGTTTGCCTACGCATCGGATAACTCTTTCGTCAATATCATTCTGCCCGCCGAAGGGGTCAACGATACCGCCGATAGGAGAATATGCGATTGCATTGACGGTGAAATCCCTTCGTGAGAGGTCTTCTTCAACCTTGTCGGTGAAATAAACCGTATCGGGATGTCGGTTGTCGGAATAACCCGATTCGATGCGATAGGTGGTTATTTCTATGGACATCGAATTGATGATGACGGTAACGGTTCCGTGTTTTATTCCTGTTTCAATGACTCTGTAATCCGAAAAAATACGTGCGGTATCTTCGGGCAGTGCACTTGTCGTTACATCCCAGTCGTGAACATTTTTGCCCATAAGGATATCTCTGCACGCACCGCCGACAACGTATGCACTGTGACCGTGTGCGTTCAGAATTTCAATAACAGTATTGACTTGTGGAGGGATTTTGATTACCATAATGTTACACCGTTACGGAGGTATTATTTTATGAACATTCAGATTTTCGGTACGAACAAGTGCTTTGATACCAAAAAGGCGCAGAGATATTTCAAGGAGAGAGGAATCAGATTTCAGTTCATCGATCTCACTCAGAAGAATCTGAGCAAGGGCGAGTATAACAGCATCAAAGCGGCTGTCGGCTCGATGGAGGCGCTCATTGACGAGAAGTCAAAGGCTTATGAAAAGCATTTCATCAAATATCTCGCAAGTAAAGAAGCTGTTGAAGAAAAGCTTCTTGAACACGGAGAACTTTATAAGACTCCCATCGTCAGAAACGGTAAGCAGGCAACCGTCGGTTACTGCCCCGAAGTCTGGAAAACCTGGGATTAATATGCCTCGAATTTTGAGATTGTTGCAAAGCAACGAGCTTTTTCTATAACGAGTTTAAAATATCTTACTCTGATTTCGTCGAAACGGCAGATGCGCTTGTAGCCGATGACGGTTTCTTTGGCGAGGCGCTTCCATTTGCCGTTGACCATTGCATAGAGAGAAAATTTTTCAATCTGCTGACCTGTTCTGATATGTTCACCGAGAACAATTTTGTCAATGTCAAATTCGTCGGTGAGGTCGAGAATCAGTTCGGCGCCGTCGGGTTCATCGCCCGAATGCCAGTATTCCTCGGGATCGCAGCTTAATGCCATCTGACCGCAATGTGCGTCATCAAGATGACGGTTATCGGTTATAATTGAACCTTCTGCAAGGTTCTCGTTGAAATCGATTTCAAGCTGTGCACCCATTGAAAGCAAAGTTTCAATGTCTCTTTCGTGAATCTTTCCTTCAGGCATGGGAGGGATGTTGAGAAGAAAACAGGCGTTTGCGCCGACGGAATTATAATAGATATCCATAAGCTTTGAAAGGGGCTTGACGGTGTAGTCATCCTCCTTGTGGTAGAACCAGCCTTTTCTGATGGAGGTATCAACCTCGGCGGGGTACCAGATAAGCTTGTTGCATTTTTTGATAACCTTCCTGCTACCCAGATCAAGGGTGGTGGGATTTATTTTTTTAGGCGGTTTAGAAATGTTCTGCTGGCTTGCCGCCGCAATGAGTTCTGCATTTGAATGATAGTAGGGAACAACACTCCATTCGCTCTTTCTGCAGATACCTGCTTCATTGCCGCACCAACGTACGTCAGGACCGCTGATGTTGATGGCTGCGTTGGGCTGAAGTTCGCGGATGAGCTTGTAATAACCTTCCCAGTCATAATTCTGTTTTTTGCCGTTCTTACCTTCACCGCACGCACCGTCAAACCATACGCAGAAAAGTTCACCGTATGCGGTCAGAAGTTCACGAAGCTGATTCTTGAAATATTTGTTGTATGCGTCACCCGTGCCGTAGGTTTCTTCATGCCTGTCCCAAGGGGAGAGGTATATACCGAATTTGAGACCGAATTCACGGCAGGCTTCGGCACATTCGGCAACAACGTCACCCTTGCCGTCCTTCCAATTGCTGGAACGAACACTGAAATCGGTATAAGCAGACGGCCACAAACAAAAACCGTCATGGTGTTTTGCTGTAAGAATAAGACCTTTCATGCCCGCAAGTTTACAAACCTTTGCCCATTGACGGCAGTCAAGCTTTTCGGGAGCAAAAAGTTCGGGGTCCTCGTTGCCGTTGCCCCACTCTGAATCGGTATAAGTGTTGATACCGTAATGAATGAAGGCATAGAATTCGGTTTCCTGCCATTTGATTTGCCTTTCATCGGGAACGATTGATGCTGCATACTTTATATAATCAGGTGTATTTTTCATGCTAATCCGCCTTTCTGTCGAGGATTCCGCTGTAAACGGAATCCCAATAATCTATTGGTAAACCGTTGTTGACTGCGTAGTTTATAAGCCCGATGAGACCGGGCGAATTGAATACGTATCTGAACATCTCGGGAGGAAGCATACCGCGGTCTGCATAGGCAAGAAATCTGAATTTTTCGGCGTCGTCACCTTTAAGCCCGAGAAGAGATATTAATTTGAAAATTGCAATATCATCGGGAGGGGAGTTGTTTTTCCCTTTTTCGATATTGCTGATGTATTGTGCCGTTTTCCCAAGACCCGAGGCGAGATCAAACTGAGAAAGCTTTGCATTTTCGCGTGTTTCTTTCAGCATAACTCCAAACGGAGTCGGAGCAAACATCGGTCATCCTCCTTTCTTTGAGAATGATGAATCTTCAACGAAAAGTATGCGGGTTTTGCTGTGTGTTCAGTGGCTGAGATCTTTTGAAATCAGAGAGTTCAATCTCCGGAGAACGTATTTATTTTTTTAAATAAACAAATTTGTTTATTTACTAAATAGATGATAACACACGCTTCATGATTTGTCAAGGATTTGCTGTTGATTTGTTTTGAATTTTAATAATACTATAATGATTAATTTCAATTATTTAATGTTTGCGGATTAAAATATTCAGTGCGTTGAAAACATTTTGGATGATCCGCAAATAGTATTTGTATTCTTGCAGTATATGTGATATAATCTTCGTCAGACTGAAAAGAATGATTTCAAAAATTTTTTTGAAATTATGTGACCTTTTGCGTTTCTTAATCGTTTTATGGATAGGAGGGTGTGATTTGAGCCTTACGGATGCTGAAAAAAGCAGACTCACGGCAGTATATGACCGTTATTCTGATATGCTTTTCAGGATAGCTGTCGCACAGCTTGGCAACTCTGAAGATGCTATGGATGCCGTTCATGATGTTTTTCTCAAATTTATTGACACCCGAATAAAATTCAACGATTCAGAGCATGAACGAGCCTGGTTTGTTCGTTCAACCGTTAACCGTTGCCATGATATCTACCGCCACAAAAAAATCCGTGCGCATCCGTCACTTGATGATATATCAGATGTGATTGCAGATGATTCTGATTCTGAAGCGTTGCTTCAGCTTCGCAGGGGACTGGCGTCAATACCTGAAAAATATCGGATTGCAGTGACGCTTCATTATCTTGAAGGGTTCTCCGTTGAGGAGATTTCCGCTATGCTGAAAATCAGTGTTTCAGGTGTTAAAATGCGGCTTTCACGCGGTCGGGATGCTCTGAAATTATATGTTATAGAGGATGAAAATGATGTTTGACGAAAAACAGAAGAAGGCGTATGAGAGCATAAAGGCTCCCGACGGACTTCTTGAACGCATTGTTTCCTCTGCCGAAGAATCGAAGAAGGATAACGTTTTTGTTTTCAGAAGCCGTATTTCACGTATTGCCGCAGCCGCCGCTTGTATAGTGTGCGTAGCGGTTGCCGCTTTCACCGTTTTTTCGCAGAACGGCATTGAGATAAACGTCAATGGTACGGAGTTTGATGAAAACGTCAGCATTGCACTCGCTCAGACGGATGAACCTGCACTGGCAAGGGCATTTTCGCCTGCAGAGGTTTCGGTCAGTCTCGACCTTGACGGCGGTGCTTTGATTACCGTTGACAGCGGAAGTTTTGACGTTATCGGTGAGGATGATAATCTTACCGAATTTTCAGCCGATGAAGACGTTGAACTCATCTGGAAAAGCGACGGAATGAAAAAAAGCGTTATGACTGTTGACTGCGGCAGGAAATCGTGTATACTTATCCTTGAGTATGACGGTGAATGGAAAGTTACAAGGAAATAATTAACAAGTAAAATATGCGGTCAATCCGCAGAAAATAAAGGAGATTAAACCATGAAAAAACTTTTTGCAATCATTCTTTCAGCAGTAATGCTTCTTTCCTTCGCAGCTTGCGGCGGCAACGAAGCACCCGTTGAAACAACCACAACACCCGTAACAGACGCCCCCACAGAAGATATGAATCAGCCCGCAGCACCCGGCGAAGGCCCTGATATGCCTGCTGTTGATACTCCTGCAGTTGACGGCGGTGAGGTTTCCGACGGCACAAGCGCTGCTCAGACTCTTCTCAACGTTTTCTACGATGAACTTGCAGCAAATCCCTCAGCAACAGCCGAAGACCTCGCAAACAAGGTTATCGCTCACGAATCAATCCAGTTCATGCCTATGGTAGTGCCTATGGAAGAAGGCTATCTCACAGGCTTCAACAATGAAATCAAGGGCTTTGAGGAAGCATATACATTTGCTCCCGGTATCGGCACAATTCCTTTTGTAGGTTATATCTTCAAGCTTGCAGACGGTGCAGACGTTGAAGCTTTCAAGACAACCCTTGAAACAGAAGCTAATCTCAGATGGAATATCTGCACAGCAGCTGAAGAAATGGTTTGCGAAAACGTCGGCAACACCGTATTCTTCCTTATGTGTCCTGTGAGCCTCGCAGGCTGATCTGATTCAGAACTTTCCGACGGGTGCAGAATTAAATTGCACCCGTTGTTTTTATTAATTCCGAAAGGATGAATGAAATGCTGTTTTCAAGCATACCTTTTCTTTTCTATTTCATCCCATGCGTACTTGTACTTTATTTCATAAGCCCCCGGTCGCTTAAAAATACAGTTCTGCTCGTAAGCAGTCTGATTTTTTATGCGTGGGACAGACCGAAGTTTGCCATTCTGATGATTTCGGCGATTGTTTCGGGATATATTTTCGGATTGCTGATTGAAAAATTCAGAGAAAAACCGCTCGGCAAAGTGTTCCTTGTTCTCTCTGTAGGCTCAAGCCTTGCGATGCTGGGATTCTTTAAATACACCGATTTCTTTATCTCAACCTTCAACTCCGTTTCGGGTCTTTCAGTGCCTCTGACGGGCATTGCTCTGCCCATTGGCATAAGCTTCTATACGTTTCAGATTCTCAGCTATACGGTTGACGTTTACAGAGGAGACGTTGCGGCGCAGAGAAATCCGATTTCCCTTGCGGCTTACGTTTCAATGTTTCCGCAGCTTATTGCAGGTCCGATTGTCAGATATTCCGATATTGAAAAGCAGCTTGTCAGCCGCAGTCACAGTTTTGACGGTGCGGCTCAGGGTATCAGAAGATTCGTTGTCGGCCTGGGCAAAAAGATTCTTATCGCCAATGCGCTCGGCGAACTCTGTGATACGTTCAGAGCGTCAGACGATAAATCCGTTCTGTTCTACTGGCTTTATGCAATAGCATTCACTCTGCACATTTATTTTGACTTCTCGGGATACAGTGATATGGCAATCGGAATGGGTAAGGTTTTCGGCTTTGATTTTCTCGAAAACTTCGATTATCCCTATATTTCGACGAGTGTCACCGAATTCTGGCGCAGATGGCATATGTCACTCGGCACGTGGTTCAGAGACTACGTTTATATTCCTCTCGGCGGCAACAGGGTTTCAAAAGTCAAGTGGTTCAGAAACATTTTCGTTGTATGGTTCCTGACGGGCTTCTGGCACGGTGCGGCGTGGAATTTCATAGTCTGGGGACTTTATTTTGCCGTTCTTCTTGTTCTTGAAAAGCTCTGGCTCAAAAAGCTTCTTGATAAATCAAAGGCTTTCAGCCATATCTACGTTATGCTTCTTGTTATCATCAGCTTTGTTATTTTCAATGCAACGGATATGGGCGAGGCGTTACGCTATATTGCGGCTATGTTCGGCTTTGGCGGGGTACCCGCATATTCGGCTGAATGGCTCTATTATCTGCGCAGTTATGCAGTTGTGCTTGTTATCGGTATTGTCGGTGCAACACCTCTGCCCAAGAAGATTTTTACAAAGCTTTCGGAAAAGAATGAAAAGCTGTTCAACGTCATCGAACCCGTCGTGCTTGTCGGTCTTATGATTGTAATGACCGCATATCTTGTTGACGGTTCGTTCAACCCGTTCCTTTACTTCAGATTTTAAGGAGGTGCCGTAATGAATAAAAAAACAAAAAACATTGTTGTAACAGTTCTTATGGCGGTCCTTTTTATCGGATTTTTCCTGTGGAATATCGCAAAGGAGCAGACAGAGTTTTCTGACAGTGAACGCAGAGCACTTGCAACCTTCCCGAAGGTTACGCTTGAAGATATTGTTTCGGGTGAGTTTATGAAGGAATTCGAGGATTTCACGCTCGATCAGTTTCCCGTCAGAGACGGTTTCAGAAGCATCAAGGCATTTTTCTCCCGCTATGTTTTTCTCAACAAGGATAATAACGACGTTATTATCGAGGGGAACCACATATCGAAGCTTGAGTATCCGCTCAAGGAGGATATGCTCAGCCACGCTGCGGAAAGATTCAACTTCATATATGACAAATTCATCAGAGAAAGCGGAGCAAAGGTATATTTTTCCGTTGTACCCGATAAAAATATGTTCATTGCCGAAAAAGGCGGATATCTTGCACTCGATTATGCAGAACTTGTTTCTTCGATGAGAGAGAAGATGGGTTTTGCGGAATATATCGATATCATTCCGATGCTTTCCGAAGAGGATTATTATTTCACCGATTCTCACTGGAGACAGGAAAATATCACCGACGTTGCATCGCATATTGCAACTTCGATGGGAGCCGTTTTCAGCGATGAATTTACCGTCAATACGGTTGAAACGCCTTTCTACGGCACCTATTACGGTCAGGCGGCTTTGCCTGTTGCTCCCGACACAATGAAATATCTGACCAATCCCGCAATTGATTTCTGCACGGTCAAGAGCTATGAAACAGGTAAACCCGTTGAAGTGTCTGTCTACAATATGGAAAACGCAAAGGGTAAAGATCCCTATGAAATGTTCCTTTCGGGCAATCAGGCGTTGCTGACGGTTGAAAACAAACTGTCCTCAAATGGCAAGGAGCTTGTGATTTTCAGAGATTCTTTCGGCAGCAGCCTTACTCCTCTTCTGATTCAGAGTTATTCAAAAATAACGGTTGTTGATATCCGCTATATCAACTCAGCAGTTATCGGCAATATGGTTGATTTTGAGAATGCAGACGTACTGTTCATTTACAGTTCACTTCTTCTCAACAACAGTCTCGGTCTTAAATAATACGGAAAGACGTACCTTCGGGTGCGTCTTTTTTGCATATTTTGGGGTGATGTTTTCATATAATCAACTAAAAAGCATAACGGAGGAGACTATGGATTACAGCCCGAAATATACCGACAGACCCGAAAGAAATGAATACCGAAGCCGTTTTTCGTTTGCCGATGAAAATGCAGTGAGGAGCAAGAAACCGAAAACAAAAACGGATTATATCGTCAGACTGATACTTTTGCAATGTGTTCTGTGTGCGGTTGCGGTCGGGGGAATTTTACTTGCATCGAAGATAAGCCCGTCGGCATCAGCGAAAATGAAGAGCGATTATGAGAGGATTATGTCAAACGATATGAGCATTTCGCAGATTTTCGGCAGTGTCGGTGATGCCGCACGTGAGACGTTTGCACCTGTATCGTTTCCCGAAGCGGAGGTGACGGCGAAAATCATTCTCGATTCCAAAGACCCTGCGGGTGATACTGCGGAAGAAACCGTTGCAACGGGAGAGATTATAGGCGGGGGTGAGGATATCGCATCGGAGAAGGCGGCTGACGGCACAACTTTCGCTGCATATACCGTCAGCGCACCCGTTACATTGCCGCTCGAAAACGCAAGGCTTACCTCACCGTTTGGCTACAGAGTGAATCCCGTTTCGGGTAAATACGGGTTTCATACGGGAATCGATCTTGCCGCACCCGAAAATACACCCGTTTCTGCGGCTTTTTCAGGAGTTGTCAGAAAAACGGGGGAGAGTGACGTATGGGGTAAATACGTGCTGATAAGACACTCTGACGGATTTGAAACGTACTACTGCCACCTCAACGATATTCTTGCGCAGGAGGGCACGGTTCTTCGTGCGGGTGAAACACTCGGTCTCGTCGGGTCAACGGGATGGTCGACGGGTGCGCATCTGCATTTTGAGGTGCGTATCGACGGAATAAGAGTCGACCCGAAACCGCTCATCTTCCCTGATGAAAATTAAACGTGGCGAAACAGATGTGAAAATCAACGTTTCGTTTGCGGCGGCAATAACCTGTATGCTGATTCTGGATGAAAGCGGAGTATGTGCGGTAGCTCTTTTTTGTTGCTTTATCCACGAAGCGGCGCATATAATCTGTATGCTTGCACTCGGCGAAAAACCCGCACTTGTCGAGCTTTCTTTTTACGGCATCAAGCTTGAGAGAAAGCCCGTATGTCGGCGCCGTTACGATATTGCCGTCTATGTATCGGGACCTGCGGCGAACCTGATTATGTGGGCGTTGATATCGGTGTTCTGCGGCTCGTCGGAATCGGCAAAAACAACCGCATACGTGAGCCTCGCAGTCGGTGTTTTCAATCTGCTTCCGTGCAGACCTCTTGACGGCGGCAACATTTTACACGAAGCTCTCTGCAGATTTATGCCCGAGGAAAAAGCCGACAGAATCTGCGACGGTGCGGTGTTTGCTGTTCTTGTTCCGTTGTCGCTTTTTTCTTTTGCGGCGGCGCTCGAATTCGGCAATATCACCCTCGGAGGAGCGGCGGTTTACCTTGCGGCGGTAACCTTTTTCGATAAAAGGGAAAAAGGAACGGTAAAACTGTAGATTTTTCTTGAGAAATGTGTTATCATAATCAGGATATGTTAGTTTGACAGGAGAAGGCCTATGTATCCTAAAAAGATTGAAAAATTTCTGCCGAAGGTACAGAAACCCGGCAGATATACGGGCGGCGAGCTTAACAGCGTAATCAAAGATAAATCTGCGGTTGATATCCGTTATGCTTTCTGCTTCCCCGATACCTATGAAATCGGTATGTCGCATCTCGGAATGAAGATTCTTTATTCCCTTGTCAATGCGAGAGAAGATGCGTGGTGCGAAAGAGTTTTCGCCCCTTGGGTTGATATGGAGCAGGTGATGAGAGATAACGGCATTCCTCTCTATGCGCTCGAAAGCGGCGATCCGCTTACCGAATTCGATATTCTCGGTTTCACGATGCAGTATGAGCTGAGTTATACAAACGTACTCAATATGCTTGATCTTGCGGGTATCCCCGTCAGAAGCAAGGACAGAAAATCGCTCACTCCTATTGTTATTGCAGGCGGTACCTGTGTCTGTAATTCCGAGCCTATGGCAGAATTCTTTGATATAACTCTTCCCGGTGACGGTGAGGAGGTCACAAACGAGCTTATCGACCTTCTCAAGGAATATAAGTCCAAAGGTGCAACGAAGGAGGAATTCCTCGTTGCCGCATCGCAGATCAAGGGTGTTTACGTGCCCTCGCTCTATGAGGTTGAATATAACGAAGACTGCACCGTCAAATCAATAACGCCCACCTGCGGAGCACCTGAAAAGGTTGAAAAACGCAACGTTGCAGACCTCGATTCCATGTTCTCTCCCGAAAATTTTGTCGTGCCCTTCCTTGAGGTTGTACACGACAGAACAACCGTCGAGATTTTCAGAGGCTGTATCAGAGGATGCCGTTTTTGTCAGGCAGGCTTCCTTAACCGCCCGATAAGAGAAAAATCTCCCGAAACGGTTGAAAAGCAGTGCAGAGCTATCTGTAAGAATACGGGCTATGACGAGATTTCGCTTTGTTCATTGAGTACGAGCGACTATAAAGGACTTGAGAAGCTTATCAGAAATATGCTTCCCTGGACCGTTGAAGAAAAAATCAATATC
>JAFVVQ010000011.1 GCA_017502085.1 Clostridia bacterium
CGGCACACACCGTTGTTCACATCGCAAAGGCGGGCACATACAGCATAAGCGGAAAGCTCTCAAAAGGTCAGATTGCAGTAGACCTTGGCGACGGTGCAAAGGAAAACCCCGAAGCTGTTGTAACACTCATTCTGAACGGTGCTGATATATCCTGCTCCGTTGCTCCTGCGGTGATATTCTATAATGTTTATGAATGCGCAACCGATGAAGCAACAAAGGATGTTGACACCTCTGCAGCGGGTGCGAATGTAATCATCGCAGACGGAACAGTTAATGAGATCAATGGCTCTTATGTTGAAAAAATATATAAACCCGAAACCATTGTTATGAATGACGAAAAAACCGAGGTTGAGGATGCAAAGAAGCTCCATAAATATGACGGTGCATTCTATTCCAAGATGTCAATGAACATAAACGGCGAAAAAGAAAACTCGGGTGTTCTGAATATCGCTGCAGCTAACGAAGGCCTTGACAGCGAAATGCACCTGACAGTCAACGGTGGTATAATCAATATCAAGTCGGGCAATGACGGCATAAACACCAACGAAGACGGTGTTTCAGTTACTACCGTTAACGGCGGTAAACTGACAATAAAAGTTACGGGTGATACGGGCGAGGGTGACGGAATTGACTCCAACGGCTGGCTCGTAATCAATGGAGGCACGGTTGTTGCTTCAGCTTGCTCGGACAGTGCGGATGCGGGTATAGATTCCGATATGGGCATTCATATAAACGACGGAACGGTTATTGCAAGCGGTCATATGCTTGACAGAATTGAAGACGGCGGACAGAATTATGCCGTATTCAATTTTGCAGAAAAACAAAAGGGCGGCGAAGCAGTCACCCTCAAAAACAATGAAGGAAAAACCGTTCTTGAAGTCTGCCCCGAAAACGCATATTCAATTCTGATTTTCAGCAGTCCCGATTTAACGGCAGGCACCTACACTCTTTGGTGCGGTGACAAACAGCTTGCAGGTAACAGCGGCGGTATGATGGGCGGCCACGGAATGCGACCCGACGGTTTGACACCTCCTGAAATGCCCGAAGGTGAAATGCCTCCCGTAAACGAAATACCTCCACAAGGCTTTGAACCGCCTGAAGATTTTACACATCCAAACGGTGAAACACCGCCTGAAATAGCAGAAGGCGACAGACCCGAAAAACCGTTTGGCGAAAGACCCGATATGCCGAATAATAATGCTCCGCAGGAAGTGTCTAATGAGTTCATTATAAAAGACGGTGGCAATATGTTCGGTAATATAATGATAAAAAACGCATAATAAAACCAAATAATTTTTATCAAACCGTTTCACTTTTTGTGAAGCGGTTTTCTTATACCCTAAAGCCTAAAGGAGATGAAAAAATGTCAATCCCAAATCTTAAAAACAAATCCATCGATGAACTTCGTGAAATTAAAGCGAAGGGCGAAGCTGAACTGAAGGTGTTGCATAATAAAAGCAAATATTATGAGTCGCAGATAAATTTACTTACACGAAAAAAACGCACTCACAGACTCTGCACCCGTGGAGCTATTCTTGAAAAATTTCTCGGTTGTCCCAATGAACTGACCGACGAGCAGGTCGAAGAAATTCTGAAAATTGCATTTCAACCCGAAGAAGTCGGCAGAGCGATTGAGCAATTCAGAGAGAGCAACGAAACCAGTTTTAATTAAATGTGTAGTTGAGTTTTGCGTATGCGTATGATATAATCACCTCTGCAAATAAGAATTTGTAAGAACAAAAAGAAGTTGAAAAAATGAGTATTATATTACAACTGTTTATATCAATGCTGAAAATCGGATGCTTTGCCTTTGGCGGAGGATATGCGATTATTGCATTGCTTGAAAATGAGTTCATAACAAAAAGAAAATGGATTGAACACGACGAATTCATGGATGTCGTTGCCATTGCTGAAAGCACACCCGGACCGATTGCAATTAATGTTGCTACATATATCGGCTATAAGCTGAAAGGTTTTCTCGGTGCAGTTATTGCAACGGTGGGAATTTGCATACCTTCGTTTGTGATTATGTATTTCGTTTCTGTTTTTTATGAGCGATTTATGGATATCGCAATCGTTGCTGCGGCATTCAATGGAATTCAGATATGTGTTGTTTATCTGATTGCTTCAGCAGGCTTTAAAATGCTGAAAAAAATGAAGAAAACTCCGCTGAATATAGCTGCTTTCTCTGTCACCTGCATAGCAATGATACTCTGCACTCTTTTAGAAATTCACGTTTCATCCGTACTGTTTATTTTTGCCGCAGGTGTTATCGGTCTTTTGGCTTTCATTGTTAAAACAAGAAAAGCGAAAGGAGAAAAGAAATGATTTATCTTCAACTCTTATTAACCCTTCTGAAAGTCGGTGCATTTGCATTCGGCGGTGGTTATGCAATGCTTTCTCTTATCGGAGAATCCGTTTTATCCTACGGTTGGATGAACGAAGAAGAACTGCTTAACTTTGTCGGCGTTGAAACGGTTATACCCGGTCCGATTGCCGTCAATATGGCAACATATATCGGCTATGAACAGGCTGGATTTCTCGGTGCACTTCTCGCAACAATCGGCGTTGTGCTTCCGTCATTCATCATAATCTTGCTTGTTGCGGCAGTTATAAAAAATCTTCTTAAATATCCGGCAATTAAAACTTTCATTGCCGGAATGCGACCCGCACTCGGTGGACTTATTCTGTCTGTTGCGGTTACAATGGCATTAACTGTATTCTTCGGAATTGATACAATAAAAACAACTGCAATCTCATTTGATTGGCGTTCGTTGGTAATTCTTACCGTTATGTTTGCTGTACCGATGATATGGAACAAAATTAAAAAGAAAGAGTTTTCATCGATTCTGCTTGTGATAATTTCGGGAATACTTGGAATTGTTCTATATGGTATCTAAAAAACAAGAAATACAAATTTGTTGAACTTATTATTGAAACAAAAATCAAATATACATTTCATCAAACCGTTTCACTTTCAGTGAGGCGGTTTTCTTATGCCTAAAATCGAAAGGAGACGTGAATATGAAATATGGTAAAAACATAGCAAAATAAGAGCCGAAAATAAGCGGATAATCCCGAAGGGCGCACTTCTATACATATCTTTCAGAAATGTATGAGTGCGTGAAAATAATATTGAAAAATCAAAGATTTTAAACAAGGGTTTTACCCTTGCGCTGCATTGCAGCTATCCCAATAAATTATCCCGTTGTTTCATCTGAAGCAACGGGTTTTTTGTATCCAAAAACAGAAAAGGAGATTTTATGAGTAAATCAAAAGAAGAATTAATTGAAGAAAAAATAAAAAATGAAAAAGAAATCGAAATCCTTGAACATCAAAATCAGCGGCTCACCAATCGCATAGA
>JAFVVQ010000012.1 GCA_017502085.1 Clostridia bacterium
TGGGTGTGAAATAGTCCGAGGCTTCTTGCAGCCGTTCCTTTACGATTTGGTATGTTACCATATCTACTATGGCAGGGTGCGTGTCTTCCACGAAATACTGTGGCAAATGTCCTCGGTTGACAATCTTGCGTTTCTCAAGGTGGTTATTTCGGAATGTCTTTTGCAGAAGTGCGTTGCCCGAATACTTTTCATTGGAAAGGATAAGCTTCACCTTTTTGCTTGACCACTCACCTTTTACAATGCACGGCACCCCATTATCGGTAAGCCAATGCGCTATCTCTGCCAAACTTGCACCGTTAGCAAATTGCGAGAAAATCTTACGCACTATGGGCGCGGTTTCTTCATCAATCGTGATTTTGCCTTTAACCACTCGGTATCCAAAGAGCTTCGGGAAAGCGGCGGTAATCTTTCCTGCCTCAAAGGACTTACGGATACGCCACTTTTGATTTTCGCTTGCCGAAAGGCTTTCTTCCTGTGCGTAGGAAGCAAGAATGGAAAGCATAAGCTCTCCGTCTGCGGAAAGGGTGTGAATATTCTGTTCTTCAAAGAAAACATCTACTCCCATCGCCTTTAATTCTCGCACCGTCTGCAATAGCGTAATCGTGTTACGAGCGAAGCGACTGATTGACTTAGTAACCACTAAATCGATGTTACCATTTCGGCATTCTTCAAGCATTTTTTGAAACTGTGGGCGGACTTCCTTTGTACCTGTGAAAGCCTCATCCGCATAGATTCCGCAAAATACCCAATCGATGTGCGAAGCTATGAATTTTTGGTAATAACTGACTTGGGCTGAAAGCGAGTGCAGCATCGCATCCTTGCCAGAAGAGACACGTGCGTAGGCGCAAACGCGGAGCCTTTTCAGTTCGGTCGCCATTTGAGGCGTAACGTCCTTTATTACTCGCATAATTACCTCCTTTTTGGTAGTCACATATTACCTCTAAAACAGATATATATCAAGTCATATTGCGGTATATTGAGGTTATTTTTATGGAGAATTTTTCGCACATTTTATCGTTTATTTTGTCATATTCGTCAGAGGAAATTATGCCTTTTTTGAGCATCTCCTCCGCCATATGCATTGCGAGTTTATACATTAAAATGTTCTGGTAATTTTCCATTTTTCCTCCTTGCGTCCGCATAACATCCACGGGAACAGTAGATTCTATGGTCGTTGCCGTATGCGGTGAACTTTTTTCCGCACCATGGGCAAGTGAAATTATAAAAAGCCTTTCGGTTCACCATATGAAGGTGTGCGTTCCACCACTTCTGTCTGCAAGTCCCAGAGCAGAAGCGCCTCGGCTTGGTATGCGGAACTGTAGCAATTGGTGAGCCACACTCTAAACAAATGCCGTCTTGTTGCTTTGGAAGCTCGATATTGGTTCTGCTCAAAAAGGATTTTACAGTTCCAAGCGGAACGCCACTTATTTTTGCGATGCGGTTACATCCTAATCCTTGAATTTTCAATGCTATAATGCTTTCTTTTTCTGCGTTGGTCATTGATACCACCTCCCATCTAAAAGCCTCGGGAGAGCAAAAAATTGAAGGGTTAGAAGGAATATTTTTTGAAAACAGCATAAAAATAAAGCCCATCTTGGGGAAACTCCCAAAATAGGCTTACTAGTCAATATAATATTGTGTTATCGACAAATTGGAATTTGTCAGTTATTTAACTGCCTTAACGGTGTATGTTGCTCCCCAATGGTTCAAAACCTCGACATTGGAAAAACCTGCTTCAAGTAATGCTTCAATCTCGTGTTTCACAGTGAGGGGTGTATCATAATGGTAAAACTCGTCATCGGTAATACCTTGTTCTGTTTTTAAGGCAATCAAGTTTTGACGATGCATCTCTTCTTCGTCATCTGACAAGGAGAAGTAATCCGTCAGTATAAAGTAACCGTTTTCTTTCAGTGCAGTATGAAGTTTAGCATATAGGGGAATTTTCTCCTCTTTTGTAAAATGATGCAGACTTTCAACAGACACAGCGGCATCAAACACATTTTCACCAAGCGGAACATCAAAATATGAGTCAAGAATCAAGGTTATATTCTTGCCAACGAATTTTCGTTGAAGCTCGGTTAGCATTCCTTGTGAAAGGTCTATTCCTGTAACCTTTGCTGAAGAATTAAGCTTATAATATTCTTGCAGTTCCAATCCTGTACCGCAACCCAAATCAAGTATGCAACAGTTTTCAGCGGTCGGTAATTGCTTTGCCGTAAAAGGATAGAACTCGCTTGAATATTCGATGTTAGTCATCATATGCTCATCATATCCGTCAAGTCTTGCCTCAAAGAAATCACTCATTTTTTCAAGCATACATAACCTCCGTTAAATTCTTATTTTCCTAACTGTTTGACAAATTGGAATTTATATAGCTCGATAATACGGACAAATATCTTCATAATATCCGTCTTTCATACGAAAGCCTTTTGGTATTGTCCCTAATTGAGTAAATCCGAGACGCTCATATAAATGTCTGGCATGTGTATTTTTCGCAACAACTGCGTTGAATTGCAAAACGGAAAATCCGTGTTTGCGTCCTTGCTCAATACAATCCAATACCAGCTTTTCTCCTATGTGTAATCCTCTGCTATGAGAACTCACAGCATAACTTGCATTACAGATATGACCGCATCTTCCTATATTGTTCGGATGCAAAATATAAAGTCCGTATATTTTCTCTGTTTCGTTATCTACTGCAACACCCGTATAGGTTTGTTCAGCAAAAAAGACAGTGCCGCTTTCAAGAGTCAGGAATTCTTCTTGGGGAAAGGCATTTCCTTCCTCAACAATTTCATTCCAGATTTCTATCATCGCACACAAATCTTTTTCCACATATTTGCGTATTACTATTCCCATTTCTTTTCACCTCTACAAATTCTAATATGTCGATTTGATTATACCATTCAAACAAAGAAAAAAGCAACAGTTTTCAGACTGGTGCTTTTATAAACCTAATTTAACAAATTGGAATTTGTTGTTCTGTACAAAGCAGGCATTAAACGCTCAAATAACTGCCGGCACTGCGTACAGAGGTCTTGAAAAAATGATAAAATACGCTGTCCGAATACAGTGAGCGAGTCAGCCATATCTTTTGTGAAGCGCTCAAATTTTGTAAGTCTGTTGCTCTCGTCATAACCGTTTTTATCTTTATAGACACGGACATAATCAATCAGCCATTCTATGGGATAGTTATTTTCGGGCTCATCCCAACCGCTGAAATCAGAATTTATATACATAGACAAAATCATGCACATTCTGTATTGCGGTGATTCCCTCGTCCGTACCACTTCTTTTCCGTCAACATAAAACGTTATTCCTTCGGGTCTCCAGTCCATAGCATAGGTGTGAAATTCATTAACATAGTCACTTGGGTCGCCATCCAATTCAATCCTGCTTGCCCATTCGTCAAGATTGGGATCATCCCAAGCATGAACTTTCGGTTCAAACACTCCGGGTGACTTAAAAAAGGTTTCCAAGACATCTATTTCGCCATTCTGAACAGAACCTGTTCCGTCGGTATCATCCTGAGCACCGACAAGCCACCATGATGCGTATCCGCCGCCACCTGTGTCAGGCATTTTCATCCGTATTTCAAAGTAGCCGTACTGTGTTGCGTAACCTTCATAAAGCTCAACTTCTCTCTGCTGAGCACCGCCGGGATGCAGATGATTCTTTTCCCAAGTCTGAATACCGTTTGCTATCCATAGAAGATTATCGGGATCTGCCGAGCCGGGCTGACCGCCGAAATAATCGGGAGAATCTTTTGTGATATACAGATTCAGATAGCCGTTCTCAACTTTATATCTTGCAGTTGAACCTGCTGTGTTGGCAGTGCAGTGAGGCAGATATTGCGGTAACCAAGACTCTGTATTTAAATTGCCGTCATTAAATTCGGTGCTGAAATCAAGCACATAGCCTTCCTTTTCGGGAACACATTCTTCGGCATATGCTCCTGACGGCAAGCCGAGCAACATAGTTAAAACAAGCAAAAAAATCATACTTTTTCTGAACATGATTTTTATCCTTTCGTACAAATTCTTATTTGGTCGATTTGATTATATCACTCATGCCAATAAAAAAGCAACAGTTTAAAGTGTTGCTCTTTTAAATTTGGTGTGATATAATTTTAGCAATCAGAATTATAGGAAGTGATTTTGTGCAGAAAACACTGAATGAAAAAAGTCGTAAGGAGCTTGAAAGGCTCAACAAGCAACTTGCTAAGCCCAAGAGCAGAGGTTATCTTGCTTATTTTATGTTTGTGATTGCGGTTATTTACATGGCTGATGAAATCGCATCACAAATCGGAATTCAGATGCAGACGGTTATTGCATCGCAGATTTTTGCTCCCGTTTTCGGTGCAGACGTTGCGGTGGCAAGAATGTCAGCATTCGGTACGGTTGCAACCGTCGGCTCCGTTGTGGCTTTTATTTACAAACCGCTTTCCGATAAATTCGGCAGAAGAATATTCCTTATTATTAACACTCTCGGAATGGGGCTTGGTCTGCTGTTTGTTTCAATCGCAACCAACATTCCCGTATATCTTATCGGTGCATTTATAATACAATTCTTTATTCCGCATGATATGCAGGCGGTTTATATTCAGGAATGTGCACCGCCGCAGCACCGCGCAAAAATATATTCCGTAATCAAATCCGTTGCAACTCTTGCAATTTTCCTTATTCCGTATCTGCGTCAGACCTTTATCACCGAAACCGATCTTTCGGGCTGGAGATATGTTTATATGATACCTGCAATCATTGCTCTTTGTGCAGGCATATTCGCATTCTTTACGGTTCGTGAAAGTGACGTTTTTATCAAAAACCGTATTAAACAGCTTACTGCACCCGAAACAGAAACAATCCTCAAATCAAAGGCAGACGGTTCGCAGGGCGGATTTGCGAATGCCCTGAGATATTGCTTTAAGAATAAGCAGATGCTTTTTGTTATGATTGCAGGCGGATTTCTGATGTTCGGTATGCTGATAACTCAGTATTACGAAACCATTATGAACTACGGCTTTATGCAGGAATATCTTGCAAACGGTATGGATTTCGAAACGGCAAACGCAATGGCGGTCAGCGCTGTTTCAAAAGCACTTATGCTCTTCAGCTTCGGCTCGGCTTCATTCCAGCTTATAACGGGATTTATAGCCGATAAATTCGGCAGAAAAACAACCGTTATCGTTATGACAAGCCTTATGCTGATTACATATCTGCTTTTCTATTTCGGTTCAAGAAACAGTTGGGACGAATATCTTATCGGTTTCTTCTGCGGTGCCGCAGTCGGCAGCTATTGGGCAACAGGCGATATGATAACCCTGATGTGTTCAGAATCCGCACCGACGGGAATCCGTGTGTCAATCGCAACTGTAAGACCTATTATAACGGGTGTTATTTATGCAATCGGAATGCTTATCAATATGGTTTTATCAAATATTCTTGGCGACGAGGCAATCGGTATGATTTGCTTCTGCACCGTTGTTCCCGGTATGATTATCGGTATTATTATTCTTATGCTGAAAGCAAAAGAAACCCGTGGTGTAAATCTTGAGGAAATCGGTGAAAACAATGAATAAACCCGATATTATAGTTATCAATCCCGACCAGATGAGGGCGGATTCTTTGCATCATCTCGGTAATTCTGCTTCATACACTCCGAATCTCGATTCTCTTGCCGATGAGGGTGTCAGCTTCAGCAACGCTTTCTGTCAGAATCCTGTCTGTGTGCCGTCAAGATGCTCGTTTATGACAGGTACCTATCCTCACACAAACGGTCACAGAACGATGAGTTATCTGCTCCGTCAGGGCGAAGATAATCTTTACCGCATACTCAAAAACAGCGGATATTACGTCTGGACAAGCGGCAGAGGTGATTGCCTTGCAGGTCAGCAATCGAAATGGCTCAAAGAATGCACAAGCGAAATCTATAACAAATGCGGCAAAAAGCCGAAGGATGAAGGCAGAGGCGAAAAGGGAGATAAAAGATATCTCAGTTTTTACAGAGGCGAAATAACCAATGTTGAAGCTGACGGTATGTGTCACGATAACGATTGGGTGTGGGCAAAAGGCTGTGAAGATTTAATCAGAAAAGCGAAACCGAATGAACCGATTTTTGCTTTTCTCGGTCTTAACAATCCGCATCCGCCGTATCACGCAGAAAAAAGATTTCTTGATTTGATTGACGAATCAAAAATTCCGCCTGCAAAAGCACCTTCAAAACCCGAAGATAAAAAGCCGTCAATGCAGTATGAACTCTGCGATGCACTCGGAATCGGTGATTGGGATACCGATAATATAACCGCACTCCGAAAGACCTATCTTGCCCAATGTGCAAGAATTGACGAGCTGACGGGCAGAATTATTCAGGCACTCAAAGATACGGGCAGATATGACAATGCCGCTATCTTCTTTTTCTCCGACCACGGCGATTTTACCGCCGATTACGGTATACCCGAAAAGGCACAAAATCTCTTTGACGACTGCCTTGTGAACGTTCCTCTTATCGTAAAACTGCCTAAGTATATGCAGACCGACAGTGGCATAAACGATAATCCCGTTGAGCTGATTGATTTCTTCGCAACCGTTCTTGATATAACGAAAACCGATGCATCATATACCCATTTCGGACGTTCTCTTGTTGAAACAATTGCCGATAAAACAGTATCGGTGCGTGATTTTGTTTGCTCTGAGGGCGGCAGACTTCAAAATGAAAAGCATTGCACCGAAGAGGTTGAAAACTATTTCGGTGTTGTTGCAGATGAGTATGCGCCGAGAATTGGTATTCAGCAGAAAAATGACGGTCAGCACACCAAGGCGGTTATGATCCGCACCAAGGATTATAAATACGTTATGCGCCTTTACGAAACCGACGAATTCTATGACCTTTCAAAAGGCGAAGAAACAAACCAAATAGATAATCCCGAATACTCAGATGTTATTGCCGATATGCGTTCAAAGCTTCTTGAATGGTTGTTTGAAACGGCTGACAGTGTGCCGAAGGATAAGGATGCCCGTTTCCCTGATGATTTTTATCTGGGAACAGTCAATGCAATGGCAGGCTTCAAAGTGTCACCGCTGATCAAAGGCGTTATGAAGCTGACACGCAATGATTTTTCATCGCTTATTAACAAAGCTATAAAGCTTCTGAAAATTGACACAAACGGATTTTATAACAAGAAAATGTAACTGAAAAACCGCTTCACTGTGCCTTATGCATAATGAAGCGGTATTTTATATTGATATGAAATTATTTCTTCTTTTTGAATTCTTTCTGACCTCTTGTGCTGCCGCCGTCACAAAGAATATCAACACCTGCAAGGTAACCGTTGCGCTCGTCAGCTACAGTTGCGATTGCGTAACCGAGTTCTTCGGGTTTGCCCATACGCTCTTCACAGGATAATTTGATAAGGAAACCGCCGTGTTCTTCTTCCATCTTGCCCATATCTGTTGCAATAAGACCGGGGCTGAGCGAAACAACTCTGATGCCCTTCGGACCGAGATCAAATGCACTCTTTGCTGCATACCAGCAAACAAAATTCTTTGAAAGACCGTATGCAAAGCCGTTCTTTTCATAATCTGTTTTAGCCATATTTGCTCTCTTGATAAGTTTTGCAAGGAAAGCCGCTTCATCTGTTTCGGCAAGAGGATAAGCCTTCTTGGGGAGAATAAACGAGGGGAGCGAGTAAGCTGAGTTTGAAGAAATATCGCAGATAACGCTGCCTGCATTCATTTTCTTTGAAAATTCCTGATTAACATAAACAGTGCCGAGAGCATTGATGCGAAGAATCTTTTCCTGATCACCTGCACTGCCCATTGCGGGTGAAATGCCTGCGGCGTTGATTACGTTCTTGATTTCACCGAGTGAAGCCGCATATTCAGCAAGCTTTTTAACGCTTTCACGGTCTGATGTGTCACAGGCAAAAGCATATGCTTCATAACCTGATTCTTTGAGCTCATTAACTGCATTTTCAAGCTTTGCAACGGTTCTGCCTGAGATAACGATAATTTTTTCTTTGGGCATAAATTTCGCTGCAGCAAGACCCATACCGCTGCCGCCGCCTGTGATTACGCAAACGTTTTTCATTTTCAGTTCTCCTTTAAATATAATAATTTACCATTTCAATTTTATCATAAAAAAATATTATTGTCTATAAATTATTATCTGCTTATTTAGATTTTAATTCAGCGTTTTGCATAAGAAAACGCCCTCGGTGAATTACCGAAGGCGTTCAACAAATTGGATTTATTGATTACACCGGTGTTCCTACTTCAATTAAGTTACCATCCAAATCGTAGAATCTGACCACCTTTTGTCCCCAGCTGTGTGTCATCAGGTGATTGACATATTCGATTTCAGGGTAAAGTGTTTCAAGACGCTCTACAAATTGTTCTATGTTGGGCTCTTCAAAATACAACTCAGATTGATTACTGTTTGGAATTACACTTCTTTTTGTGAATTGTTCCCAGTATCTCAATTCCTGTAAATATATATTATTCGTCAATTCCATATTCCCATCGTTGTCTTGAAGAAGTTGAA
>JAFVVQ010000013.1 GCA_017502085.1 Clostridia bacterium
CAAGATGACGATTTATCTTAACAGCGGTGATAAAGAAACGGTCATTGATGACATATTAATAGATGAAACAGAGGAGTATTTTGACTCTCTGAATTCTGCTTTAAACGGTGGTTCTACTGTGGTTGCATCTGTTCCACCACAATGGAGAAATCCGAACTTAATGCCAATCGGCAATGGGTTCGGATTTTTTGTTTTTTCATATTCACTTATTTATTTCTGTTCATCAAGGTACTTTTGGGCATCCTGCTCGGCATAATATGCTTTAGCGGCTTCATCAGAGGCTTTGACCCGTTCAATCATACCTTCCTCGCAGATGTCGGCATAAAGAAAGTCTCTTACCTCAACACGACCTTCTTTTATTGTTCCGTCCTCATTCTTTGGATATTCAAGAACAAAATCCAAAGCATAAAATTTCACATTGGCACCGTCAAATGTTTTTTTGGTTTCAAGAATAACCTCTGCCAAACGCTCATAAGAAACTGTTTCATCGTCGAGATAGACAGTGAGTTTACCCGCCTTTGAGCCAAGCTCATTTATGTCGTATTTTCCATCGAGTTTTAAATCCTCAATGATTATTGCATAGTCGGGAACAGAAGGGTCGTTTTCATACTCCGCAGGAATAAACTCTATATCTCCGAACCCTATATCCACAGCATACGGAAAAGATTGACTGTCTATAATTGCATCAACTTTTTCTCTGTACTCATCTCCGAGTCTGTTTGCCGTGTTCCATCCTGTGAGAACGTCGTTTTCATAGTTATCTGTTCCCAAGTTGCCCCACATATCAATCAGAAGAGTAAAGTGACTGTCTGTACTGCTCTGTGATTTGATAAAAGCATGATAATATCCGCCTTTGAAGTCATAAATAACTTTTTCGATTTCAAAATCTCTGTCACTGTATTTCTCTTCAAGATGTTTTTCTGCCGTGTTGGTTGCAATATGTTTTGATATCGGATTCCCCATAAAAGCATTTGCAATAATACAAACTCCAACAACAAGCACAATTGAAATAATTGCCGCAACAGTCTTTAAAATCTTTTTCTTCACAGCTTATGCTCCTTTCCGAAAACGAACAACCGATTTCTTTTGCTTTAACCTATTGATATGATGCCGTTACAGATACATTCGGCAAACTGACGCATCGAATGCTTTACCAGAAAATTATATAATGCTTCGGGAACAGCATCCTGAAGCCTGCTTCTGAAACCTGCTTCAACAAAACCTTCTTTCGCCAGGGGAGCATCACCATTATCTATCATAACATCAAATTTTGAAGTACGGACAGGATTCAGACTGCCAAGTTTCAGATAACTGACAGTTATCTCTGCGGCTGTCCTTCCTACCTTGGGAACTTTCCCTTCAAACGGGATTTCAGCTTTTTCTCCCGATTTGATTATTCCTGAATCACCGGAATCAAAATCAAGTTCAACACCGTTTGATACAACTGACAGAATCAATATTGAGCAGTCCGTACTGTTATTTTCAACAACCAACGCCGTATCATCTGAAGTGAGATACCCTGTTCTGCTGTTGTTGAACTTTGCGTGAATGGTTCGGTAAGCGTGATTTGAACACTCAAATTGAGGATAATCGGGATCGGAATATATATCTTTTATTTCATCTGTGAGAAGAAGCTTTGTAACAAGGGATCGGGTATATTCTTCATAATAATATTGCCCGTGATAATGCTCATCAACAAACCAGGTGTTTTCGGGAAGATATGCGGTTGATGCATCAACCTCCATTGAAGGAGAAATATGGTTATGCTCCGCATTGTTACAAGTTGTTCCCCTGCCCTTATAACCATCGGGAAATCTGCTGCCGAGAGGAGCTGTCAGAGCACCGCTTACCCCTTGTGCGGGAAGCACGACATCACCATTTATTCCGCCGCCGAGTGCAAGGCTGCTGCCCGTGCCGCAGAGAAGAGAAATCCTAATGCCTTTTTCCCTGCATTTATTATAAATCTTTGAAAGATTTGGCATTATTTCATTATGAACAAGGTCACATTTTTCAATGATGTTTTTACTTGCCACAGGATCAAGAAAATCTTTTTTCAGTTTCTCGTAGGCATCGTCGGAACAAAGAGCCCAAACACTGCCCCAATATCGGACAATATCGCTTATCCTGTCTCCGGCACTGCTGATTACAGCTTCAAGACCTTCGAAATCCGAACCTTCAACAATCCTCGCAAAGTTGCTTTTGCTGCCGAGAACCGTTTCGAAAAACCTGACTAAAGTTTCCATATCGAAATCAACGTTGCCTCTGAGTAGTCTGTCGGGAATGTTCGTGCCGCCGATTGCGGGTACGCTCATAACAACATTATCCGTATCACCGTTTTCGCCGTAAAGATAAAGATATACGGTGCAGATCATTCCGCCAAAGCTCAGACAGAAAATATTAACCTTATCTTCGCCTGTATATGCCTTGACTTCCTTGATAAAATCGTTGAGCTGACCGGCAATGGTAACCGGATCGAGGCGCGAATCATACTGGAAACAATAAACTCTTGAACCGTCAGTAATGCCGGAAAGATACTTGCACATATTGACTTCATAAAGATTCTTTTCCTTGCCGTTTGCAAGCATATATTCAACGTTTGACGTTGCGGGGTTGTTGGGATAATGCGAAAGAGGGTAAACAGAACTGCCGTCGGGGTTACACTCAAGTTTGCCGAGAACCGAATATGCTCCCTCTCCGAGAGTTTTGCCGAATTCTTCGGTTTTACCTGCGGCAAAGCCAACCAGTGTTTTTGAAAATCTCCAGAAATTATCACCTATATAGTCAAAAATCTTATCGGGATCAAGTATCCAGACCCTCTCTTCGTCGGTCTGATTATAGTTAAGAAAAAGCTGAGAGCAAAGAAATCCGGAAATGAGAATAACCGGCTTATCATTTTTCTCCGACGCCGATGCACCGGACACACAGCATGATAAGGCTATCGCTACACACAGCAAGATACTGATAATTTTTTTCATACGCTACACCTCTTTAATAAATCATAACATAACATCATTTTGAAAATCAACAGACACTTTCTCCAATCGTACATATGCTTACAAAAATAAACCTGTATACGGTAAAGAAACTCTTTTTAAATAAAGCATATCACTCCCCTTTTGGGATTATGCTTTGATTATACCTCTTAACTGTATCATAAATGAACAAAAACCGGGGACAGAAGGTTTCTTCCGTTCCCGGTTCGGTTTATTTATCAGACGTCTGTAACAACTTCATGGATTTTCCATTTGCCGTCTTCCTTGATGACGTAGGCGGTTCCGTCGCCATCGGCATCGCTGTCCTTACCCTTATATCTGATATCAAAATCAACCTCAACACCCTCGGTAATCTCAATCATTTCGAGATCTTTGCTCAGGGAATAATCCGTTCTGATAACGTTGAGAGCCTTGGTTGTCATATCGTCAATATCGGTAATCTTTATCTTTATCCTGACGTTCTTACCGTAGAGCTCCTCGAGACTGTCCATTCTGCTTCTGAGGTCATCCTCGATTTCGATTTCAAGCTCTTCTTCGCCGACGAAATCATAAAGCAGCTTTTCGCTTTGCGATATAACCTTGATATACTTGCCGACTTTCTGATTTTCGATTGCATCGAAATACTTTTTGACCGTACCCTTTGCGCCCGTGTTGGGAACAATAATACCGAAAACGATAATCAGCAACGCAAGGATAAACAACACAACGGGAACGAGAAGCTTTGCAAGTTTGTTGAGTCGGATTTTTTGTTCGCGCGAAAGATTTTTACCCGCCGAAACAACACGTTTCTGAGCAAACGATGCTCCGCATTTTCTGCATGAGGTTGCTCCGTCATCGGAACGGAATCCACATTTTCTGCAGATTTTTGCCATAATATGTACCGCCTTTCAAAATGAGATATACAACTTCCTCTGCCACAACCGAATGCGGCTCAACAGAGAAGAAAAAGGTCGAAAAATATACTGATATTATAAACAAAAACAACCCTTTATGTCAATATCTCGGAGCAAAACGGTACACACGGAATTATTTTGCAAGGGGAAGCTCAACAACCGCCTTGAATAAATCACCGTCAACGCTTACGGAAAATCTGCCGCCCTGAAGTTCACAGAGGTTTTTGGCAATTGAGAGACCTAGACCGCTTCCCTCACCCGTTCTCGAGCTGTCACCTCTGACGAATCTCTGCATCAGTTCATCCGCAGAAACGTTGAGAGCGTTACGGGAGATATTCTTGATTGTCATAACCGCATATTCCCCCGAAGCGGTGACGTCGGCATAAACTCTGGTGCCTTTGAGTGCATATTTTCTGATGTTGGAGAAAAGATTCTCGACAACCCTTGAAATTTTCATCGGATCAGCCATCGCATAGATATTTTTCTCCGAAAGGCTGAGAACGATGTCGATTCCCTGTGCTTTAAGCTCATCCTCGTGCTCACCAACCGTCTGCAATGCAAATTCGCACAGATCGACCCTTATCGGATGCACTTCCATCGCTCCCGACGATGCTTTTGAGGCTTCGACAAGATCTTCGATGAGTTTTTTCATTCTGTGAGCCTTTTCGTCAAGAATCGAGATATATTTATTGGCTTCCTCTCCCTCAACGTTGCACCTCTTAAGCAGGTCTACGTAGTTGACAATTGAGGTCAGCGGTGTTTTGAGATCGTGCGAAACATTGGTTATAAGTTCCGCCTTCATCCTCTGATCTCTGACGGCACTGTCAACCGCAGTTCTGAGTCCGTCTCCGACCGATCCGATATCGTCGCTGAAATTCTTAAGGAACAACGGCATGTGCTCCGTGTTGATTTTTGCATCCGTATCGCCGTGACGGATATCGGAAACCGTGTGCATTATTCTGTCAAGCGAAACCACGGCAAGAATGCAGATAAACACTGCGGCAACGTCCATAATGATTGCCAGAATAAGCATAAATGCACCGATTCCGTCACCGAAGGCATAAGCGCAACATCCGAGAATTCCGTTGATTGCAAAGAACAGTGCCACCGAAAGACACGCAATCACTCTGAATTTTTTGCCCTTGCCCTTTGTATAATCGGTGTCGAAAATGAATTTCAGTTTGTTGAAGAAAACTTTTATCTTTCTGAAAAGCCACGCAACAGGCATAACGATATAGCGGCAAAGCGTGTGCTTTGTAAAAGTTTTTGCTCTGACGTTTCTCGCAATGCTCATTGTCAGCACTGCAGGTACGGTGAAAAATACCGCAACAAGAATTGCAGACAGAAGGCTTGATACCGTTCCGAGTATACCTGCAATATGGAGTTCAAAATCTCCCGAATTGCGCAAAGATGACGGAAACATTTCACAAACAACAAGTCCCACCGCACCGAATGCGCTCAGAGCCATTATTCCAAGGCCGAAAATGAGGTTGATTTCAAACGGAATTTTATCGTAGAAGCAGATTTTCACGTCTCCGTTTTCATCTCTGCCCGCAGATGCAGCCAGCCATATTCCGGTGGCACACGCAAGAACAAAGAATATCAATGCTGCAGATAACGAAAATCCGACCGACCTCGTTATTTTCGCCTTCGACGTATGAGCATCAAAAAGATTTTCGCTGACAGTCAGAACATCTCCGTCGCTCATCGCAGGATTATAGCTGAAATATGCCCATTCAACCGCACCGTCGGTTGTTGAAAGGTGCGTCAGGGATGAATAATAGAAATCCTCTGCAATTCCGTAATAAAGCTGAGCGAGAAATCCGTCGGAGCGGGGCATTTTCTCTTTCGCGAATATATACTTGCCGTTTTCAAAGGATTCAATCAGTTCACCGCCGAGCTTCTGAAGAATCTGCTGTCTGTTATCCGTTGCGGTGACTCCGTTGTTTGTGAGCACCTTGCCCGTATTCCTGAATTTAACGGCATAACGGACACTCTGATGTCTGTTGAGTACAAAATATCCGTCTGAATGCAGCTTTGACTCGTTATATCTTTCGAGAAGCTCTTCGTGATAAGCATTATCAATCGAAAGCATAAACGCATCCCTTGAAATTTCGCCGTAGTTGAGATTATATCCGTTATAGCTTGTGTTGAAGATGAAATGAAGCGCATCACTTATCTTATGGATATATGTCATATCCACACCGTTGAGTTCATTCTCATAATAAAGCACTGATGTTTCATCTTCGGGAAGCTCGACAACAGGTGCAATGACGGGAGTCACCTCGGGTGCCCTGACAAAACCCGCAGACTGAACGGAATCCGCCCCCGTCGGCTCGGGCACAACAATGCTCTCACCGTTTGAGAAGGTTGCATTCTCGTTGCTTCTTATGTAAGTATAGCTGTTGAATTCGTCCTCGGTGATGAGTGAGCCGTCATACGTGAAATAATAAGGCACACCGTTATGCATCAGGCGGTATCTGTATTTGTTGTTTTTGGTGACGTAAACACCTATGCCCGATTTGTCAAGCAGGTCATAATTGCTCTCGGCGGTCTCTTTCATCACGTCGTATCTGTTCTTGATTTCGGCTCCGTAGACGGTTTTTTCAAACTCATCAATCGAATCGACAACCATCGACTGACCCTCATAAATCGCAACACTTTCCACAGTGTTGACTGCGTCTCTGAATGCCGCCGTCTGCAGATACGGTCTGCCGTCAAACGAGTTATAGATAAGTTCGTTTTTGATGAACATACTTGTGAAATAACCCGAGAACGCAAACATAATGACCGCCAGAACAAATGCGATTGTTCTTACCCATTTTTTCTTACTTATACTTTTCAACTTTGTATCCAATTCCCCACACCACCTTTAAATATTTCGGATCTTTGGGATTGATTTCAATTTTTTCACGGATTCGTTTGATGTGCACCGTAACCGTTTTATCTGATGAGCAAACAGGCTCGTTCCAAACCGCTTCATAAATCTGTTCGCTCGAAAGCACTCTGCCGAGGTTTTCCATAAGCACTTTCATAATTCCGTATTCCGTTGCGGTCAGCTTGACTGGTTCACCGTCGAGAGTCAGGGTTTTTGCAAGAGTATCGAGTTCAAGTCCATCCGTCCTGATGACACCCTCCCTGACCTCAAGTGAACCGAGGGAAGTAAATCTTCTGATCTGCGACTTGACCCTTGCCATCAGCTCAAGAGGGTTGAACGGCTTTGTAACATAGTCATCCGCTCCGAAAGAGAGTCCCATTATTTTATCGGTGTCCTCACTCTTGGCAGAGAGGAGAATGATGGGAATATTCTTCTTCGCCTCACGAAGCTTCAGCGTTGCCTGCAAGCCGTCGAGACCGGGCATCATAATATCGAGAATGACACAGTGCACTTCGTTCGAATTGACCTGCTCGATAGCCTGTCTGCCGTTTTCGGCACGCAGAACTTTATAGCCCTCAAGATTAAGATAGATTTCAACTGAATCGAGTATCGCAATATCGTCATCGCAAACAAGAACGGTATGCATCAGAACACCTCCGAAAAAACTTTCAATCCCATTGAACGGTTTCATTATAAAGCCGTCGGGTTACAAAGGGTTATCAGAATAGTTACAAATTTCTTAAAATTAAAAAGCGGCGGTACATAATATATAAATAGTATGTACACCGCCTTTTCATTATTTTACATATTCAACTGTGAAACAATGGGAGCGCAGACGATAATCGCAGACCTCTCCCCTGAATCGGTTGCCTCGCATCTCCTTGTTGCCGACTCTGACAACCGATGCATAGCCGATATTCTCACTGTATGCACTGTCGTGAGAAATTATTTTTATCCACTCAGACGGGTCATCGCCGAGAACAATACCCGAATCATATGACTCAATCAGCTTTTTCATTTCCTCTGCACTGATTTCGAGCGTTGCAACATCAACCGTTTCCGGGCTTGACACACCACCCGAAAGATAGGGATAACTGCCTCCCCAGACAGAACTTGCCGATGCAGTCTGTCCTGCGGCACTTGCAAAATAGCAGGTGAAAGCGGGGGCCCCGTTATAATCGACGTAGACCGCCTTGGGTGTATCGGTTGCATCCGCAATACCCATAACCTCAAGGCAAGCCTTATGTGTTGCGGTGTTTTCATATTCCCATGCGGGTGAAAATGCGTGGCGGGACGAATCAACGTCAAAGCCGTATGTTTTTGCGAAGGTGTAAACCGCAACTATCTGCGCCTTGATTGCTTCTTTGGGCACGTTATTGCCGATTTCTCTGTATGACGTTTTGCAAAGATACTCAATCAGACCGTATTCCGTGCCGCCGTATCTGACGGTTTCAGGCACCGAAGAATCGGACCTGATTGTTGTCCCCGGATAATAGTTGGCAAGAATCTGTTTATAATCCTTGCCGTTTTTTGCCATTGCGATTGCGCCTTCCTGACTCATACCGACTCCGTGACCCCAGCCGTAGCTTGTGAATATAAACTTGCCGCTGACATTCTGTGTTTTGTCAGCCGTTGTCGGCTCCGTTGGTTTCTGCGTGGTCGGTGTCGCCGTCGGCTTGCTTTCCTCAGCTGTAACAGGTGCTGTCGGTACTTTTGTTACGGTAACAACGGGCTTGGTCGGAGCGTTTGTCACCGTGGACTTTACGGTTGTTTTTTCTTCCCCCGTCACCTTTTCCGTTGACGGAGCAACCGTCTCCGCAACGGTTGTCAGTTCAATTTCTTCACCGATTCCGCTTCCGCCGCGGTTATCTGTCAATTCATCGGTAACCGCTTCGGTTGTTACCTCCACAATCGCCTGAATAAGCATATTCTGCTGCAAGTGAACACTGTTGTTGCCTGCAGTTGTTTTTTCATCATTCTCCGTTTTCTGCCCCGCAAAAAGAGCAACAAGCACCGAGATGATAACCGCCGCCGCAATACCGATTACAGTTATGACTATCGGAAGAACGGGATACTTTTTCTTTTCTTTCTCTGCAGAATTCGGGTTGATGAGTGCACCCGCATCCGCTGCCTCTCCGAGCATCTCGCAGAGCTTTGTGACCGCCGCACCCGCAAGCTGCTTTGCACCCTCGTTCTCCTCGGCAAAAACCTTCGCAACTCTTGCCTTTTCGGAATCCGCAAGGCTCACAAGAACAAAGCTTCTGCCGCTTTCGGGGTCGGTCTCAATATCTGATACGGAACAGCCGAAATCGGCACCCGTATTTTCTTTTGCTTTTTTCGCATTTTCTGCGACTGCTTCATCGCCCTCTGACGCTTTACCCTCAACGGGAGACATCACAAAAGCTTTTTCTCCGCCTTCAACGCTTGAAACAACCGCCATAAACACCTCCGAAAGACCTTCGGATGCAACAGCAAAAGTTTTTTTGCTCTCTATAACTGCGTCAAGACTTTTTCTGAAGCCTGATTTTTTTGAATTATTCCCGTCGATTTTGTATCACCGTCCTTGAGCGTGATTCAGGTATTCTTACCAGCGTGCATCGTATGCGTAATTGTTGGGTCTGCCGTTTTCGTCAAACCAGACCTGCGGACCCTTGGGGTCAGGATTTTTGATAGCCTTTGAGGTATCAACGCTGACACTTTCACCGTCTCTGAGAAGTCTTGCAACAACAACAAGTCTTGCATCGGGGAAGTCATAGCAACAAGTTGAAAGCGTGAGAATCTTATCGGTTACGGCAAGGTCAACGCCCGTATCATAGAATCTTCTCTTTTCAAGCTCTGAAATATAGCCCATAAACTTCTGGTCGCTGCAATCGATGAAGTTATAGGGGAAAACGTAACCGTTATCATGCGCGGGATTGCTGTTTGAGATGAATGCACCGCAGACAAGCCAGGTGAAATCGCCGTAAATGGTGTTGCACTCGATCACGGGCGCTCTCTTGTAGCCGTCGATATCCCTGTATTCTTCAAGCATACCGAAAATAAGGTCATCGCTTCTCATATTGTGACCGTAAATAACAGTGTTTCTGGGCAGAGTTGCAAACTGACCCTCTGCAATTCTGAAATCAAAGAAGGGAACACCGTATTCGGTCCATTTCTTATAGATGTTTCTCTTGAGGTAATAGTTATTATCTGTACCCTGAACAACGGGAAGGTTGATTTCGAATGCGGGGATTGAAATCCATCCCCTGAGGTCCTGATTGCTTGCATAGAGAGGTGCATATTTCGCAAGCATACCTTCGGGGAAAGTGACGTCATACTGATTACTGATGCCCGTATCAACGGTTAAATTACCGTAATCTTTCTCACCGTCCTGAAGATTGCTGACAGTATCGTTATAAAGCTTTTTTGCCATTGTCGGCTGAATAATATAGGTGTTGGCAAGAATCACTCCGCTTGCAATGATAACAAGAATTGCAACGGAAAGAACGATTCTTCTGACAATTTCACCGGCTCCGATTTTCTTCTTTTCGCTGTTTTTCTTTTCTTCCTTTTCCTTCTTCTTTCTTGCCTTTTTTTCTTCCTTTGTTTCCTCGGCGGTTGCTTCGAGAGCCGCTCTCTGAGCCGCCTCAAAATCACCGATTACTCTTTCAGGCTTTGTTTCATCGGCAACGGTCTCTGCACCGAAAGAATCGGTTGCTTCGCCGAAATAAATTATCGGAGCAGAAGAATCTTCTTCCGTTTCCTGCTGATTTTCGGCAAAAGAATAGTCGTTGCCGTCATCGGGAATATTAACCACAAATCCGCCGTCGCCGTTTTCTTCGGCTTTTTCGTCAGCTTTTTCTTCGTTTGCCTTGTCGCCGCCGAGCAATCTTTCAAGTTCCATTCTGAATTCTTCGGAATCGGTATCCGCAGTTTCTTCGGGAATTGATATTTCATCAGAATCGGCTTCGAAGACTTCTGTTTCTTCCGCTTCAGATTCGTCCTGTACAACAACCTCGGCGATAACGTCTTCATCCGTCTCGGCTTCAGTCTCTTCCTCTGCAACTTCAATAACAGGATCAGCAAAGATATCCTCGGAGTCCTCTTCGGGAACAGCAATGATTTCTTCGTCCTCTGCAACCGTCTCTTCAGAAGGCTCAATAACAATTTTATCCTTATCACCAACGGGTTCGGATGCGGGAAGAGTGCTGAGCAGATCCGCAACGGATGCAAAATCCTCGGTGTCAATCTCTGCAATGCCCGTATTTGCCTCAATCTCAGCAAGAATATCGCCAAATCCCGATTCACTTTCGCTGTCGGTCTTCATCGAATCAATCATACCGAAAAGATCATCCTTTGCCTCTTCGGCGGTGAACACCTTTTCGGGTTCTTCCGTTTTTTCATTCTCGGCAGGTGCTTCGGTTTCAACCGTTTCCTCTGTCGGCTCGGGTCTGAAGAATGCCTCCTCGGGAATTGCTTCCTCTTCCTCTGTTTCATCCTCATCATCGAGCGAAACAACGGGAATATCAAGGTCAAAATACTCCTCGGGATTCATCCAGAGCTCCTCAAGTCCGCTTTCAGAAGCCGTTTTTTCAGGCTCCTCTGAAGTAATGACGGAAAGAGGCTTGGGAACAATTGTTGCAGGACCGCTGTTCACGATATCGTCATAGAGACTGTCAAGAGCACTCTCAAGGCTTTTTTCCGTTCTTTCAATATCCTCCTGGAAGCCTTCAAAAACAGATGCATCATCAGATGCCTTATCAAGGAACTGACCGATATCAATCTCCTTGATGGCTTCCTCATCGGTAATAAAATTAACGCTTTCACCTGAAAAACCGTTATTCATTTTGTTATCCATTTTTCATTCCTCCGAAAAATCAGTTAGCGCTGGGCTTCCAGGCTTCCGTGTTTTTATAGGGGTTGACCTTACCGTTTCTGTTATACCACACCTGAGGTCTGCGATAATCGGGGTTATCCTTGACGAGCGATGCATCGATTTCTTCGGTTTCTCCTTCGTGGAGAAGTCTGCCGACGATAACGAGTCTTGTGTCAACACTTGCACCGTAATCATAAATGCAGGTCGAAAGAGTAATAACCTTATCCGTCGGTTCAAGCGATACTCCCGTTTCATAGAGCATTCTCTGCTTGACCTGATTGATATAGCCGACCATATTGCTGTCACTCATATCGGGATAAATATAGTTGAACATATAGCCGTTATCGTCCGCTTTCTGTGTTGTTGAAAGAAAAACGGCACAGATTTTGTAGGTATGCTCACCGTAAAGCGTCTGATACTTTATGATGGGGTTATCGATGAAATACTGCTTGTCTCTGTAATCATAAAGCGAACGGAATGCCTGTTTGGGAACACCGCTTGCTCTGCCCGTTGTGTGACCGTGAATAACCATATTCTTTGAGATATCAGCCGTGTTTGAGCAACGGTAATCGAGATAAAGATTGCCGTAGTTGGTGTTTGATGTTTCGGTTGTGTATCTCTCATAGAAATCATACTTGAGATAATGGTCGTTATCCTCTCCCTGAAGCACTGCGGTATCAAGCTCCGTACCCGGAATGCTGACCCAGCCGACAAGATTGCTGTTGATTGAATATGCCTGCTTCATATCCTCGGTTATGCCCTGAGGAAACTGTGCAGTCTTATAGCTGTTTGATTTGACGGCATCGAGCGACGATGCGGCGGAATCGTAATCCACCTGACCCTCAACCTTGAACTGAGCCGCCTGACCTGACAATGCAGGCGTATTTTCCGAAGGCACTTCCTCTTTGGTGAAGTTATATACCGTCAGACCTCCAAAAACAAATGTCAGCACCGCAAGTACGGCACAGACGATTGCAAGAATCTTCTTTGAATTCATTCTTTTATCCTCCCGTTTTTTCGATATATCGTCTTACAAGATTCAACGCACGTGATGCGGTGACGTATCTGTTATATTCTCTGTCATTTCTGCCCGTTTCGATTTTCTCGCAGACCTGCTCACCCTCTGCATCGAGAGCGACGAAGCAAAGTCCGACGGGCTTATCCGTACCGTCACTGCCCGGACCCGCAATGCCCGTGACGGCTATGCCGATATCGGCACCCGATACCCTGCGGATACCCGACGCCATTTCTCTTGCGGTCTGCTCACTGACCGCTCCGTAAGCCAGGAGCGTTTCGTGTCTGACCCCGAGCACCTTTTCCTTGACGTCATTTGAATAAGTTATTGCTCCATACTCAAACACCTGACTTGCACCCGCAATGTCTGTTATTCTTTTCGGAATATATCCCGCCGTACAGCTTTCCGCCGTGGCAAGGGTCATTTTGTTTTTCTTGAGAAGTTCAACAACTCTCTGCTCAATGCTTTCACTGTCGATGCCGTAAACAACATCGCCGAGTCTGTTGCGGATTTCAGTAATAACAGGCTCAAGCAGAGCATATGCATCGGCTTCGTTTTCAGCCTTTGCGGTAACCCTGAGAAGTGCCTCGCCCTTTTTTGCGTACGGTGCAACTGTGGGATTTCTGCCCTCAAGCAAATCGGCAACCTTTTCCGCCATTGCACTTTCGCCTATACCCATTGTCCTGACGGTATGTGAAACAATCACACCGTCAGAATACTCTGCAAGATACGGTACAACGTATTCCTGATACATCGGCGCCATTTCATAGGGCGGACCCGGAAGAATGACGATACATTTACCGTTCTTTTTCAGACCGAGACCGGGTGCGGTGCCGTTTCTGTTTTCAAACACAGCTCCCCCGATGGGTACGTACGCTTGCCTGAGATTATTTTCAGGCATTTCAATTCCTCTTGACACGAAAAAGCTTCGTATTCCGTCGGCAATCCGTTCGTCAAGTGTTAATTCAAAACCCATAACTTCGCAGCAGACTTCTCTGGTTATGTCATCTGCCGTCGGGCCGAGACCGCCCGTTGCAATAACAATATCGCTTCTTTCAAGTGCGGTTTTCAGCGCAGCCGAAAGCCTTGCGTGATTATCGCCGACAGTTGTATGACGTAAAACGGAGATGCCGATTTTCGCAAGTTCAACAGAAAGATATTTTGAGTTCGTATTAAGAATATCGCCGAGCAGGATTTCCGTGCCGACAGATAAGATTTCGCAAACAGCCAAAACAGCAGCTCCTTTTCAAGTTATTTATCAATAGCCGTTGATAAGAACAAATCTTGCGTTCTCTGCGGCTTCGTTGACAAGCCTGTCCACCTCAAGCGCCTTTTCGCACTCTTCAACGTAATCGATGGTGGGTCTTGTTCTCGGATGCTTGGGCGTGAACACCGTGCAGCAATCCTCATAAGGAAGTATGGAAATGTCGAAAGTTTCGATTTTTCTCGAAATTGCAACAACCTCGTCCTTATCCATACCGATAAGCGGTCTGAAAACGGGAATTTCGCAAACACTGTCGGTGCAAGCGATTGCCTGCATTGTCTGACTCGCAACCTGTCCGACACTTTCGCCCGTGATAAGTGCGCCCGCATGCTCTTTTGCGGCAATCTTCTGGGCCACTCTCATCATCATACGGCGCATAATGACCGTGAATATTTCTTCGGGACAATTATCTTTGATAAGCTCCTGAGTTTCCGTAAAGGGAACAACGAAAAGTGCAATTCTGCCCGAATACTTACTGACCTGCCTGAGAAGTGAATGAACCTTCTGCTCGGCTCTTTCGCTTGTGTAGGGAGGCGATGCAAAATGAACTGCCATAAGCTCAAGACCTCTTTTTGCCATCATATAACCCGCAACGGGGCTGTCGATGCCGCCCGAAATGAGCAGTGCCGCTCTGCCCGCAGAACCCGTGGGCATACCGCCCGCACCCTTTATCTGCTTGCCGTGGATATATGCACTGGAATCTCTGACCTCAACGGTAACAACAATATCGGGATTATGCACGTCAACCTCAAGATGAGGGAATTTGCGAAGAAGATATCCGCCCGTTTCTCTGCAGATTTCGGGAGAAGTGAGGGGGAATTTTTTATCCGAGCGCTTTGCTTCGACCTTGAAGCTTCTGACGGTCAGAAGCTGGGGAGCCAGGTATTCTTCAGCGCTTCTGAGAATGGTTTCCATATCTTTTTCGACAGCGGCGGCTCTTGAGAAACCCGCAATACCGAAAATCTTGCCGATTCTTTCAACTGCCTCGTCGAGATCAACACTTTCGTCCTCGGGCTCGGCGACAATTGTTGACTGCGCAACAGTAAACCTGAATTTACCGATACCTTCGAGTCTGCGGCGCATATTTTTAACAAGCATATCCTCAAAGGTTCTTCTGTTGAGTCCCTTGAGAGCAAGTTCTCCGTTTTTGATAAGAATAATTTCTTTCATTTTACACTCCGAAATTTAAATTTATTTTGCGGCTCTTATAACTTTTTTTGCCTCGGTTATGCCAAGGATAAGAGCATCGATTTCCTGAACTGTTGTGAATCTTGAAAAACTGATTCGCAGAGGACTGTCAAGCCGTTTATGGTCAAGACCCATCTGCATCAGCACGTGACTCTTCTTGCCCTTTGAGCAGGCTGAACCTGCCGAGACGCTGATACCTCTTTCCGAAAGAAAGTTGAGCATCGGTTCGGATTTGATGCCGAGCACCGAAATATTTGTCACGTAAGGCAAAGCATCGGACGGTGAATTGACAACAACGCCGTCGATTGCCGAAAGCTTTGACACCATATAGTCACGCAGAGCGGCAATATGCTTAAGTTCACGCTTCGGGTCAGGTAACGCTCTTGCCGCCGCCGCAAAACCTGCGATTGCGGGCATAGGCTCCGTTCCGGGTCTGACCTTGTTTTCCTGCGAGCCGCCGAAGGCTCTCGGATTTATCTTCACACCCTTGCGCACATAAAGTGCGCCGACTCCTTTCGGACCGTGGATTTTATGTGAACTGACCGTCATAAGGTCAACGCCGAGCGCAGAGGGTTTGACAGGCATTTTGCCGAATGCCTGCACCGCATCGCAATGAATCAATGCGGGTGAACGTGCCATAAGCACCGCTCTTTTTGCCGCTTCGACCGGCATTATCGTTCCCACCTCGTTATTGACGAGCATCATCGTGATGAGAATCGTGTTTGAATTGACTGCGGCATACAGATCCTTTTCACTGATTCTGCCGTAATTATCAACCCTGAGTTTAATAACCTCAAAGCCCTCTGCTTCAAGCACATTGAGAGCCTCATCAACACTCGGATGCTCAACACTTGTTGAAACTATTCTCTTGCCCTGACGGCGCATCTTATGAGCCGCACCGATAACGGCAAGATTATTTGTCTCCGTACCGCCCGACGTGAAATAAATTTCTTCAGGCAGGCAACCGAGTTTTTTTGCAATCTCCGTTCTCGAAGCATCGAGCAAATCTTTCGCGCGGTTACCCGAACTGTGGAGCGATGAGGGATTGCCCCAGCAATTAACCAGCGCATCCGTTACGGCACTGACCGCCTCACTGCAGGGCGCTGTTGTTGCGCTGTTATCAAAATAGGCTTCCATCTTTTCATTTTCCCCCTGTCGGCACTACACCCATTATAATCATATTTAAAACATTATACACTAAAATCTCCTCGCTTGCAATAATTTTTTAATAACAGATTATTAATATAATTTAAATAAAAAGCAAAAAACCTTTGCAATACCCATTATATGCCCGTTTCTGTTATTCGTCATTGCGGAAAACACATATTTTCTTTACAATCTTGTAATTGAATTCCGGATTACGATATGGTATAGTTTAATGTAGATAAGTTTCAACTGAAAGGAGGATTCCGATGGTCAAAGAAAGAAGACAACCCCGCTTCAAGCAGATAACCGTTATTATTCTGATAACGGCATTTCAGCTTCTTTGCTGTGTGGGTGTGCTTATCCGTCAGGAAACAATCAGCGCAATAACGGTCTATACCTTTCTCGGTTATATCGCTCTTGAATGGATATATATGGCTCTCGGCACGGCTATAACAGGGCACGACTATTTCGAACTTGAAGCAATTGCATTCTTCCTTTCGGGCATAGGTCTGACCGTGTGTGCAACATTCAACGACGCTTTTGCATATAAGCAGCTTTTCGCCATTCTGCTCGGAATCGTTGTTTACCTTGCGGTAATCCTTCTGACGAAAGACGTCAACGTTGCCTGTATGCTCCGTTACCCCGCGGCAATCGGAAGCATTCTGATACTTGCCGCAAACCTTGTTCTTGCCAAAAGCATCAACGGTACTCTCAACTGGATTGACCTCGGATTCTTTTCAATCCAGCCATCGGAGCTTGTCAAGGTTTCATTCATATTTGTCGGAGCGGTTTCTCTTGAAAAACTGCTTTCATCAAGAAGCCTTACAAAATATCTCATATTCTGCATCGGATGTGTCGGCGCACTGTTTCTGATGAAGGACTTCGGCACGGCTCTCATCTTCTTTTTCACCTTCATTCTCATTGCGTTTATGCGGTCGGGTGACGTACGTACTATTTTCTTCATCTGCACAGGCGCATTGCTCTGTGCGATACTGATTTTTTATTTCAAAGACCACGTTGCACAGAGATTCGAGGCATACAGACACGTCTGGGAATATATGGACACAACGGGCTATCAGCAGTCACGTGCACTGATTTATATTTCGAGCGGCGGTCTGTTCGGTCTCGGTATCGGCGAGGGTCACGTGCGTGATATCTATGCCGCTTCAACCGATATGGTTTTCGCACTCATCTGCGAGGAATTCGGTCTGATTCTCGGCATTGCAATTCTTCTTTGTTTTATAGGAATAGCCTTCTTCGCAATCCACGCTTCAAGAACCGCAGGCTCGACTTTCTACACCATTGCTGCGGTTTCGGCGGCAGGAATGATGCTCTTTCAGCTTGCACTGAACGTTTTCGGTATCACGGATATTCTGCCTCTGACGGGTGTTACGCTCCCCTTTGTCAGCAGAGGCGGTTCGAGTATGATATGCTCGTGGGGGCTGCTTGCCTATATCCGTATGGCAAGTGCGCCTTTTGTGCCTCCCGAGGCAGATCCGAGACCGCTCCCCGTAAGCAAAAAAACAAGAACGGCAAAACCTCCCGCAAAGCCGACGGACAAGCAGCCGCCCGTAAAGAAACAGAATCCTCCGAAAAAGGCGGCACAAAAAGTAACTCCAAAAAAACAGACTCAGAAGAAGGCACAGTCTCCGTCGATGCCTCCTGTCAGAATTCCCCGAGAAACTGCGGATACCTCCAGAAAATCAGGTAAAGGGGGCGGCGCAAAATGAAAATAACAGTCAGAAGAGCGTCCGTTTTCTATGCGGTTCTCCTCGCATTCATTGCGGGTGTTGTTTTTCTCGTCACGAGCATATATACCGATGGCGAGGAATGGGCAACAAAACGTGCAAACCGCCATCTTTATTCAAAATCAAACGCAGTGCTGAGCGCGGGACCCGTTGTTGATATAAGGGGCACCGTACTCGCTGAAACACTCAACTCAAAACGGATTTATAATGACGATGCGGAGCTTCGCAAGGCGGTACTCCACGTGCTGGGGGATACCCACGGATTCATCTCGACGGGTACGCAGAATCTTTACAGTCATACGCTTTCGGGCTACAGCTTCGTTGACGGAATTTACTCACTCAAAACAAGCGGAACGGGACCCGAGCTTGTGCTGAATCTTGACGGCGACGCCTGCAAAGCGGCATACAAGGCTCTGGGCAAATTCAACGGAGCAGTTGCCGTCTATAACTACAAAACGGGTCAGCTTCTCTGCAGCGTATCGAAACCGACTTATGACCTCGTCAACAAACCCGACGACGTAAACACCAATCCGAAATACGACGGTGCATATCTTGATAAAGTTGTTTCGGGACTCTACACTCCCGGCTCAATTATGAAAATAGTCACCGCCGCCTGCGCAATAGAAAATATTCCCGATATTTATGAGCGCACATTCGACTGTAACGGAGAATACGTTGTCACCGAAGGTCAGCGAGGTATCATATGCAATGCCGACCACAAAACGGGCCTCTCCTTTGAGGATGCGATGAACAAATCCTGCAATGCAGTTTTTGCACAGATTGCCCTTGAGCTCGGTGCGGACAAGCTCCGTGCGACGGCTGAATCAATGGGCTTCAATACAAATCTCTACGCAAGGGAAGTCCGTCTCAAACCAAGCCGTTTCAATCCCCCCTCCGATGACAAACTTGAACTCGGTTGGGCAGGTATCGGTCAGTCAACAACGCTCGTCAATCCTTGCCATTTTCTTTCAATTATGGGTGCAATCGCAAACGGCGGTCAGGGCTATGCTCCTGACAGAATCTTTCTGATGAAGGGTCTGCTTGCGGGGCAGAGGGGTACTCAGGTTATGATCAGCATCAACCCCGAAACGGCAAAACAGCTTGACGCTCTTCTCCGCTCAAACATTGAAAACGAATACGGCGACGACCGTTTTCCCGACCTTCAGATGTGCGGTAAAACGGGCACGGCACAGATTACGGGAGCAGAAAGCCACTCGTGGTTTGTCGGTTACTCGCAAAGAGAAGATTTACCCCTTGCCGTTGTCTGCGTTGCGGAAAACGCAGGTTCGGGTATGAAAACGGCAGTCAACGTTTCGAACGAAATTATGCAGTATTTTCTCGATAATCCGTATTAAAAAGCAAAACCGCAGGATGCATCCTGCGGTTTTTTGCCTGTTCTTATTTGTTATTGATTTTATTGACAATGACCCCGAGGCGGGTATTGTTAAATTTCTCTCTGCGTTTTTCAGCGGGAGTGAGGACTTTCGGCGCTTTCTTTTCAAGAACAAGACTCTCCATATTGCCACCGTCACAGACAAATGCCTGAGTCATACAGATTCCTCCTCTGCCCTTAAGCTGACAACGTACGTAACAACTGATTTTATCCGCACATTCGGAGAGATTGACGGTTGAGGTCATTCTGCCGTCTGCATCGGCATAATCACCTGCAATAATTTCGCCGTCTGCAATCCACTCGATTGCCTTGCAGTTTTCACCCGAAACGGTTATAGTCTGCGCATCTTCATCAACGGCAATTCCTGTCATGACGGGATACGCACCCTCACCGACAAAATCCTCACCCAGCTCGTTCTTGGCATATCTTGCAATCGCGAAGAAATGACCGTTTTCCATCGCATTGCGAAGATTTCCGACAGAATATTCAGGGAGAATGAAATCCATAAATGCGGTATCAACCTCTGTGACTCTGTGGGCATCGCTGTTGCCGAAGCCCCATACGTTTCTGCCCTCGGGAATAAGTGTTCTGAGCAGACCGTCCCAGAGAATTCTGTCACTGCGGTTGGGAATATCGTACATATTGAGCACTTCTATGCCCATACACGATCTGTATCTGCGGAGCAAATCCGCAAAATATGCAACGTTTTCGGGCACCTTTGCGCAATCCGCATCTTTATATGCACCGAGCCAGTCGGTGGGATGGTTGATATGAGAAATGCCTCCGCTTTCTTCAATCAGGCGCATAGGAATTTCGAAATCGTTTTCCTTACCGTATTTGCCCTCGTAAACGTTGGTGAAATATCCGTTGACGTGGTTTTTCATAAGGGTGAACATATTCGTTTCAATCGTATCGGTTACGCTCTGAAGTCCCCTCTTTTTCGTGCGTTTGCCCTCGGCGGTTTTGTAAGTGCCGTCAAGCACTGCGTGATACATTTCGGTTGTGGGATGATTGCGTTTGCCGTGCCAGAGAAGCTGGAAATAGAAAAGCGGTATCCTCGTCGGCTCTTCATCCCAATGTTTGCCGACAATTCCGTGCTCTGCAAAAGCAAGAATGTCGAAATCGTTATCGTAAAACGCCTCAACCATCTCTGTCATGGTGTTGTTTGCGTCACTGTAGGTGGAATGAGTATGCAGATTGGTCTTGTAATGGTTTTCAGGGTTGCCGATAAGACCCGTTACGTTCTGATAGGGATTTGTTATTTTAAAAGCCATATTATTCTCCTTCCGACAACTTTTACCTGAAAAGTATAACACATATTTTCCCGCATTTCAACAGAACAATAATTCCTGATGCAAAAAACTGCCGTTTACCTTCTGATAATAACCGAACAGCGCAAAACCATTGAAAAAATAAATTTCTTTCAGTAAGATGATATTGCAGACGTTAATGCGCAGTAACGATTAATCCGAAAGGAGTTGGTTGAGTGAAACTGAAACTGCATATAGACCCCGAAAAAGATGAGGAAATCATTATTTATGCCCATAAAAAATCTCCTCTGACCGATGCAATAGAGCAGCTTGTGGCAGAAAACGGAGTTGAAATCATCGGGTATAACGAATCAGAATCCGTCAGGCTGAATCTCAATGAAATATGTTGCTTCTCGGTCATCGGAGAAAAAGTTTTTGCACGTACTCTCACGACCGACTACAGAGTCAGATTCCGCCTTTGTCAGCTTGAAGAGAAGCTGCCCGATTCATTCGTGAAAATCAATCAATCCTGCCTTGCAAATATCAAGATGATTGACCGCTTTGATTCCTCGGTTTCGGGTACGCTGATTGTCAGATTCAGAAACGGATCGTCAGATTACGTTTCAAGACGTCAGATGAAAAAAGTCAAAGAAAGGATTGGTATATAATATGAACAGATACTTTAAGGAATTTTTACACAGGGGTCTGATTTTCGGAGGATTCGGTCCCATTGTTCTCGGAATTATCTATTGGATTCTCTCCGAAACCGTCGCAGACTTCACCGTCAGCGGGTTTGAAACTTTTCTCGGCATAGTTTCAACCTATATACTTGCTTTTGTGCAGGCGGGCGCCTCCGTCTTCAATCAGATTGAGCATTGGTCACTTCCCAAATCCCTGCTCTGCCATTTTTCGACACTTTTTGCCGCATATACTCTCGGCTATCTCGGCAATACCTGGATTCCTTTTGAGCCGAAGGTAATTCTCGTGTTTTTCGGCATCTTTGCAGCGGTTTATTTCACAATCTGGATTACGGTATATTTTTCGGTAAAAGCTATAAGCAAAAAATTCAATAAAGCATTGAAATAAAACAAACCCGCCGCGGGATTTTAATCTCACGGCGGTGATTTTTATCGGATGTCTGTTACTTTTCTTTCTGAAAAAGCTTGACTTTATCGCGTTAAATTGCTTTAATATTAGTATAATTTTTCAGGAGGTATAAATATGAAAAACTTCAAAAAAGCTCTTTGCCTGGTGCTCAGCATCGTCCTCTGTCTCCAGTGCGGTGCTTTCTGCTTCGGCGGAAACGCAGTTGCTGACGCTGTTACTAACGGTGCTGCTGATGATTACACAATCGTTAATCCTTATGCTGACGTCATATGGGAAGGCGACAATGCCTGGGGTGCATATAAAGGAACCCTCCATTCCCACACAACCTACAGCGATGCAGACTATTCTCTCGAAGTTATGGTCAAGGAACACTATGCAAGAGACTTCGATTTCCTTGCAATTGCGGATCACGGTGTAACAGGCGTTGACTGGGACAAGGCTCCTTACAGACACCCGCTCTACCTCTATCAGCCTCTCCTCGGCAACGAATTCAAGCACCTCACAACAGAGGAATATGAAGCTATCAAGAACGGCACGTTCAACAACAGAGGCTACGGTATGACTCCCGTTCTCGGCGCAAACGAATTCAACAACCTTTCTCTTTCAAAGAATCACGTCAACGGCCATTTCCTTGAAGCTGACGAAGGCAATGCTTATCCCGGTATGGAAAATGAGCAGGGCTACGACGGTGCACTCAGATATATCGATGAGCACGGCGGTCTTTCTTATATCAACCATCCCGGCGACTGGCTCAACAGTAACGAAAACCACAATATCGTAAACGATGAATACAGCATCAGCTTTTTCGGTGATCTTATCCTTAAGTATGACAGCTGCCTCGGTATTGAAATTCTCAACGAAAGAAACGGCACAACAGGTTACGACAGAATTCTCTGGGATAATCTCCTGATGTATACTCTTCCCTATGGCAAATCTGTTATTGCTTTCAGCAACAATGATACACACTGGCCCGACACCATCAATTCATCCTTCAGCGTATTTATGATGGAAGAAAACACTGAAGCAGAAATCAAAGAAACAATGCAGAGCGGTGCATTCTTCGGCATTTCAAGAAGACTCCGCGCAAATGATCTCAACAAGATCGGTCCTTCAACCGAAATCGACTGCATCGATTCAGAGGCACCCTATCCGATGTTCACAAACATCGCAGTTGACGGTCACAGCGTTTCTGTTTCAACTTCCGACGGCGATACTCTTCAGTGGATCGCAAACGGCGAGGTTATCAAGACCTTTGACGTATCAAACGGCGGAACATTCACTCTCAACCTCGACGAAATCGAAGGCTCGGAAGATTTCGCATATATCAGAGCTGAAATCTTCGGCGAAGGCGGTATCTGCTGCTCACAGGCATTCGTTCTCGATGACGGCAGCGAGCCTGCTGATTTTGAAGAACCCGAGGTATCTTTCATTGATAAGCTCATCATCTTCTTCAAAGGCACAAAGCTCTGGGCAATCATCACCGAACTCACAAGACTTTAATCAATAATCACGCAAAAAGCGGAGCTGTTTTCAGCTCCGCTTTTTTATATATTAACTTTATATCACAAAAAATAAAAACGGACTGGGTTTCATTCTGCGTTAAGTTTGGACAATAAACATACCGTCTCGACTGTTGTTTCACTGTCCCAACGGATAAGTGTCACATTCTCATCCCCGTCATAAAAGACGGGGAATTTGAAATTGATACACTTTAACAGTCTGCCATTGGACTGCTCTTCTTTGAATATTTCAATGCTTTCAATAAAGGTATTAAGAAACCTCTTTTTCTCAGCATCGGTAAACTCTTTGTACATTGTACCATAATAGTGCAGAAAAAGATAGACATTTTCACCTGATATTTTTTCTTCTTTGATATTTGCTATACGGGACTGTAATTCCGTTATTTGTTCCTCTACAACCTCTATTTCATCATAGAAGTCATAAAGTCTGTTTTGCATATCCTGATACTTTTTATCATAATGCCTGTCAGTTACATCAAGGGTATCCATTTGAGATGCAAGCTTTCTTTTTGACATTACAAGCTGATTGAGTTGCTTTTTGAATACTGCGAGCTCTTCTTCAAGACCTTCTGTGCTTACTCTTGTGTTTATCTTTTCACACAAAGCTTTTTCAAACTCAGGATTAGAAACAAGTCTTTCAATAACTTCTTCAACTGCTCCGTTAACAACAGTCTGATTCCATTGTCTGTGATAATCGCATTTGTGTCCGTCAACCTTCATTCGATGCTTACAAGCATAATAAAAGTGGTCTTTATAGATTGTGCCGTCGGGCTTTTTCTTACGGTTAATGTTACCGTACATTACCGCACCGCATACAGGACAGCGAAGCAAACCGGATAATAAATGCTCGTGGTCAAGGTTGTAAATCTTCTCTCGTTTAACACCTAATTTCTTTCGTTTCTGTTGAGCCAACTCCCAATCTTCAACAGATACAATAGCTTCGTGAATACCATCATAAACAGGATAAGTATCCTGCTTAACTATATGATATTCATTTCGGGTGCCGTTAATTTTCTCTGTCTTACGCCTACCAAAAGCAATCTTTCCACAATATACGGGGTTCTGTATTACTAACTTTATAAAGTGTGCAGAGAAAGTATCTAATGTTCCGTTCTGTCTTGGCTTTTTAGCAATGCCGTGTTGGTTGAGATATTTGGCAATACTGTTTGCACCCATATTTGTATTTATATATTTATCAAATATAATGCGGATGGTTTCAGCCTCATCCTCGGCAATCTTTAATTCACCCTTTTCAAGATAATATCCGTAAGGGGCAAAGCCTCCGTTCCACTTGCCTTCTCTTGCCTTTTGTTTTCTGCCTTCCATAGTCTGAACAAGAATGTTCTCACGCTCAATTTCGGCAACGGCAGATAAAACAGAAATCATCAGTTTACCGCTGTCCTTTGAACTGTCTATACCATCCTCAACACAGATAAGGTTTGCACCGTAGTCCTGCATAATCTGCAAAGACGAAAGTACATCAGCGGCATTTCTGCCGAAACGAGACAACTTGAAAACAAGCACATAATCTATATTATCTTTACCACTTGCAATATCTGATAACATTTGCTGAAACTCAAGTCTTCCTCCAATGTTTTTACCTGATTTACCTTCATCACTGTATTCACCTGCAATATGCATCTCCTGATACTCAGCATATTTACGGAGCTTTTCTCTCTGTGCATCAAGACTGAAGCCCTCAACCTGCATTGATGTTGAAACACGGGTATAGATATAGCAATTTAATCGTTTCATATATTTTCAACTCCTTATAATTTTACATTGTGATTATATTTTTCTTTCGTATATTCGACAAATGTGTGAGGCAGGATAAACCCGCCTCACACTACTTTTAAGCTGTTTTCTTACTTCGGATTTCAATATCATCCTTTGGTATCTTGTCGCCGTATTTCTCAATCATATCTGCAAGGAAATCTATCATTTGGTCAAATGCGATTTTCTGTTCTTTGGTGAAGGTTGAAACATCAGGAATATTAAACGTACATTCTCCTTTTATATCGCTGATAGTTTTTACAAAACCATCCTTTATGCTCTCATATAAATTTATAATTCTGCTAATCAATACGCATCACCTCGCATCTCTATTACGCTGTCGCTGAAGATACTTGTAATAGTGCTCACAGGCTTTCAGTACGAAATCTTCAAAGTCTTTATCCTTAACCTTAGGTGCAACTTTTTGCAGCTTCTCCATAGATACTTTAAACATAGGCTTCTGATTTGCCTTATCTTCCTGCATAATGGTTTCAATATCATCGTCAGAAAGATTTCCTGTCTGACTTAATTTTTTGAAACGGACAGCCTGTGAAAGAGATGGTGTTCTGTCTTCAACCTCAATGGCACCGAGAAGAGCATACTGTTCCTCGTCGGTAAGGTATGAAAGCTCAACCGCAGGTGTGAGTGCGATTTTTTCTTCATCAACAAGGTCAAGTAATTCGGGGATGAGATAAGTCAGACGAATATAGCGGTGTATCTGTCGTTCACTCTCATTTGCTGATTCACTTATTTGTGTTACGCTCCACTTCTCGCCAAGATGGCGAGAAGTTTGTCCCTGATGGCTAAG
>JAFVVQ010000014.1 GCA_017502085.1 Clostridia bacterium
ACCTTCGGCATCCCCTTCTGAATTATTATTGACGTTGAATTGAAAAAATAACAAAAATATTTGCTTGTATTTTCCGGCGGATAATGATAATATTATTTGCAACAAATTAAAAATGGAGAAATGAAATGGCTGAACTCAAAAAAGTTGATATATTCACAGACGGTGCATGTTCGGGCAATCCCGGTCCCGGCGGATGGGGCGCAATTCTTCGATACGGAAAACACGAGCTTGAACTTTGCGGCGGAGAAAAAGAAACAACAAATAACAGGATGGAACTGACCGCGGTAATCGAAGCATTAAAAAAGCTCAAGGAAAAATGCGAAGTCACAATCTACACGGATTCCAAATACGTTGCCGATGCATTTCTGCAGGGCTGGATATGGGGTTGGGTCAGAAACGGTTGGAAAAAAGCAGATAAAAAACCCGTTCTTAACCCCGAACTTTGGCAGGAACTTCTGACTGAAATCAGAAGGCACGAATACAAAATCATATGGGTAAAGGGTCACGCAGGTCACCCCGAAAACGAAAGATGCGATAACTTGCTACAGGCAAGGCCGCAGAATATGCTGAATAATCATAATGGAATTATCATGCACATAGCCTTGATAATTCCGTTTTTCTTTTTTTGACATACCGAAGACATTCTCCGCATATGCTTTAGCAAGCTGAAAATTAGAATTCGGAGGAATAATAATGAACAATACAAGCATTTACGGAGATATTGCCGCAAGAACGGGCGGCGACATTTATATAGGTGTAGTCGGACCCGTAAGAACAGGAAAGTCGACCTTTATCAAGAAATTTATGGAAAATATGGTACTGCCGAATATCGATGATATTTCAAGGCGCGAAAGGGCAAACGACGAGCTTCCGCAGTCATCATCAGGCAGAACCATTATGACAACAGAGCCGAAATTCATTCCGGAAAATGCAGTTGAAATTTCTCTTGAGGCAAATTCAAAAATGAAAGTGCGTATGATTGACTGTGTCGGTTATATCGTACCGTCCGCACTCGGTTATATAGAAGGAGAAAATCCGAGAATGGTCAAAACTCCGTGGTTTGAGGATGAAATACCATTCAATATGGCGGCAGAAATCGGAACACAAAAAGTAATTACGGAGCATTCAACAATCGGTCTTGTTATCACAACCGACGGATCAATCAGCGAAATTCCGAGAGACGAATATGAAGAAGCTGAATCGAGAGTTATCCATGAACTGAAAGCGATCAACAAGCCGTTTGTGACACTTCTTAATTGCAAGAATCCGTCATCGGAAAGTGCGGTTAATCTTGCGGAAAAGCTCACTGAAAAATACTCTGTAAAGGTTATTCCCGTCAACTGTCTGGAACTCGGTCATGAAGATATAAAAGATATTTTATCACACATACTTTTTGAATTTCCGATCAAGGAAATCCGAATCGGATTACCCTCCTGGCTGACCTCTCTTGACAAGTCTCATTGGCTGAGAAACGAAATAATCTCTTCCATTTCCGAACACGTCGACAGCCTCGATAAAGTCAAGGATATCAAGGGTTTCGGAGATTCCATAGGCAAATGCAGATACGTTAGTCAATCATATGTTGAAACAACGGATTTATCCGACGGAAGTGCTGAAATCAGCGTTAAACTTAACCCTGACCTGTTCTTTAAAATTATCGGAGAAGAAACCGGAATCTGCGTTTCGGATGAACAGGAACTTATGAAATCCGTCAAGGAACTTGCCGCCGACAGAGAATATTACAAACGCATAAAACAAGCTCTCGATGAGGTTGATGCAACGGGTTACGGAATCGTTATGCCCGATATAAACGACCTGACCCTCGAAGAACCCGAAATCATGAAGCAGGGCGGCAGATACGGTGTCAGACTGCGTGCCGGCGCACCTTCTCTTCACATTATGAAAGCCACAATTCAGACGGAGGTCGCTCCGATTGTCGGTTCTGAATCACAATCGGAAGAACTTATAAAATATCTTCTGAAAGAATTCGAAGAAAATCCCTCTGAAATCTGGAAATCAAATATTTTCGGTACGTCGCTTCACGAACTGGTCAACGAGGGGTTACACAACAAATTATACAGAATGCCTTCAGATGCAAGATCAAAGCTTCAGGAAACGCTTGAAAGAATTATAAATGAAGGCTGCAGCGGACTGATTTGTATTATTCTGTAAATAAAGAAAGGTACGGTTATGGAGGAATCCATTTCCGTACCTTTTTATTATGGTCTTGTTATGTGAACGGTAAGAACACCGTCCTTGTGAACAATCTCAACCATATACCCCTTGTCATTGGATGCTTTATAATACCCCTTACCGCTGACAGGTTCCTGTTCAGGGAAGCCGTAAACAAATCCCGCATCCTCTATCTCGCCGAGATATTTCCTGAATTCGCTGTTACTGCATTTTACGCTGAATGAATATCGCAAAGATTCATCATAAGAATCTGTAATCTCAGCTGAAAACTTAAAACCAGGCAACTGTTCAGCAAATTCATTTTTTATCTGCGTAACGGGAGGAATAACGTTCGGAACTACTTCCTCCGGAACTTTATTGCAGGATGAAAAAGAAAAGACAATAACCGAAATAAATAAAAAAGAAATAATTTTTTTCATAATATTCATTACTCCTGAGATTTTTTATCAGTATACCACATCAAAATGCATAATTCAATAGCATAACCGATTAATATTTTGGTCAGAATATTAAAAAAATATTGACAAACTTTAAATAAAGAATTAATATTAATATAACTTTATAAAAGAAAGGTGATGTTCAATGGCAACAGAACTCAAAAAGAAGTACGGTTTGCTTACAGCAATCTGTATGGTAGTCGGTATCGTCGTAGGATCGGGTGTTTTCTTCAAAGCAGAAGCAATCCTCCAGAAAACCGGCGGTAATCTCAAATATGGTATTATTGCCTGGGTAATCGGCGGCGTGATTATGATTATCTGCGCATATACCTTCTCACTTCTTGCTACCAAATACGAAAAAGTCAATGGTGTTGTTGACTATGCAGAAGCTGCAGTCGGCGACAAATACGCTTACCTTGTCGGTTGGTTCCTTACAACCATTTACTACCCCACCCTTACAATGGCTCTCGCATGGCTTTCAGCAAGATACACTCTTGTTGTTTTCCAGGGTGACAACGCTGACCCGACAAGCGGTCTTTGCTTCGCTCTTGCTTGTTTCTATCTTATAGGCAGCTACGCAATGAATGCTCTTTCACCTATTCTCGCAGGTAAATTCCAGGTTTCAGCAACAGCTATCAAGCTCGTTCCCCTTGTTCTTATGGCGGTTGTCGGCACAATCTTCGGTCTTAAGAACGGTATGCTTATTGAAAACTTCGCAGGTACAAATCTTGATATCGTAAATGAGGCTTTTGCCGCAGCAGGAAAAGCACCAATCGTTGAAGCTTCAGCATTCAGCTCCATTTTCAGTGCGGTTTGCGCAACTGTTTTTGCATACGAAGGCTGGATTATTGCCACATCTATCAATGCCGAAATCAAGGATGCAAAGAAAAATCTTCCCAAGGCTCTTGTTATCGGTTCAATGATTATCGTTGGTATTTATATCCTTTATTATATCGGTCTTGCAGGTGCTGTTGACAATGCAACAATGCTTATCAGCGGTCAGACCGGTGCAAAAAAGGCTTTTGCAAATGTTTTCGGTAATGTTATGGGTACCGGCATTTTCGTTTTCGTTATCATCTCCTGCCTCGGCACTCTCAACGGTCTTATGCTTGGCTGCACAAGAGGTCTTTATTCAATCGCCACAAGAGGCAGAGGCCCTTCTCCCAAGGTGTTTGCTGACATTGACAAAAACACAAATATGCCCGCTAACTCATCAATAGTCGGTCTTCTTCTCTGTGCGGCATGGCTCTTCTATTTCTATATTTCCTGCCTCAACGGACCCACAGCAGAAAAGCTTGGTATGTTTGCATTTGACCCCACAGAGCTTCCCATCATCACAATCTATCCCTTCTATATTCCCATCTTCTTCAAGATGATGGCAACAAAGGAATTCGGCGGTATCAAGAGATTTGTTGCTCCTCTCCTTTCAGTCGCAGGCAGCGTTCTCATGGTTGTCGCTTCCGTTATTGCTCACGGCAAGGAAATTCCCGGTTACCTCATTATTTTCGTTATAGTAATGCTTATCGGTGTTGCTTTTATGAAGAAAAAGGAAATCGTTACAGAAAAATAATCAATCAATCTCAGGTACTGTATAATGAAATCTGATAAGAAAACAGATTCTTCGGTTAATATAGACGATGTTACCAACGCCGAAAACTATAATAAAAACAGTCCTTCAGCTATAAAAGATGATAACAGCATTAACCGAATAACTTTTGAATTCAACAAAAAAGGTATTAAATCAACAACAAAATATATTGTCGGGATTGCATTTATTATTATTGCGATAACCTTTGTCATCAATAATGACGTCAAAGTTTCGGGAATTATCAATGCTGTCTATAAGCTCATCTCCCCTTTTCTTCTCGGCTCGGCAATAGCTTTTGTTCTCAACGTGCTTCTTCGACCCATTGAAAATTTATGGTTAAAGATTTTCAAGAAAAACGGTAAAGTTTCGTCCGCACTGAAAAGACCCGTTTCACTCATTCTGAGTATACTCATCCTTGTTGGTCTTCTTGCGGCACTGCTGTTTATGATTATCCCGGATTTTATTGACACATTCAATAATATTGTTGCAGTGTTGCCCGATTATTCTGACAGGGTTATCGGATGGTTTGAATCAATCAGAACGTTTGCAACGAACCACGGCGTTATGATTCCCGAACTCAAATTCAATCCTGATACGGTAATCAACTTTATCAAAACAAACTTTGCAAATCAGAGCACACTTGACAAAACGCTTGATTTCACATCATCGCTTGTGACGGGTATTGTCAACTTTATCGTTGCAATTGCTTTTTCCGTATATCTTCTGTCGCAGAAAGAGAAACTTGCTGACAGCTGCAAAAAAGTTCTCTATGCATTTTTCAAAAAACAGAAGGTTGACCGTTTTCTCAATGTCGCAGAAATCACAGACCAGACTTTTACAAATTTCATATCTGGTCAGCTTGTTGAAGCCGTCATAATCGGTGTTCTGTGCTTTATCGGTATGCTGATATTCGGAATGCCTTATGCACCCGTCATATCTGTTTTGGTCGGATTCACAGCGTTGATTCCCGTTTTCGGCGCATTTATCGGAACTGCAATCGGCGCATTCCTTATTCTGTTTATCAGCCCCGCAAAGGCTTTATGGTTTGTAATTTTCATTGTTATTCTTCAGCAGATTGAAGGCAATCTGATTTATCCCAAGGTTGTCGGTAAATCGGTCGGTCTGCCCGGCATATGGGTTCTTGGCGCGGTTACAATCGGCGGCAATACTATGGGAGTTATCGGAATTATTCTTGCCGTTCCCGCTTGCGCCGTATTCTATACTCTCCTGCGAGAAACGGTATACAAACGAATCCGCAGACAAAAATCCGGAATTCCGATTTCAGAAGAATCAGACAAATAAAAATCAGCTCCGAGCAATAAGTTCGGAGCTGTTATTTTATACTATATTATAATAATGCAAGTGTTTTGTAATCCGCTTTGAGCGATTTATAGAGCGATGAATATACCGAATGATATTTTCTGTATTCAGCGGTTATATCGGCTTCAGGCTGAAGTGAATCGGAATTGATTGACGTCATCACTCTACAAGCCTCAGGAACAGAATTATATACACCTGCACCGACTGTTGCAAGAATAGCAACACCGAGCGCGGGAGCCTCCGATGAACGTGACGTTGCAACGGGTAAACCGAAGGTATTGCAGATCATATTCTTCCACAGCTTACTCTTTGCTCCGCCGCCGCAAAGAAGCATCGTTTCGGGAGATATGTTCATCTCTTTAAGAACAAGCAGACAGTCATAAAGAGAATAAGTAACACCCTCAAGAACTGCTCTGATAAAATGAGATTTCGTATGTATTGCTGAAATACCGAAGAATACGCCTCTGCAATCGGGGTCAAGATGAGGTGTACGTTCACCCATAAGATAAGGAAGATAAATCAGCTTATCGCATCCTACGGAAATATCAGAAGCCATAGAATCGGTTATCATATAAACGTCTTTTCCGCTTTTGTTCGCAAGCGAAACCTCTGTGTCACAGAAATTATTCTTGAACCACTGCATTGAAAGACCCGCCCCCTGGGTAACGCCCATTACGTGCCACGCATCGGGAACGGCACAGCAGAAAGTATGAACTCTGCCTTCGGGGTCGATTACGGGGTTATCGGTATGAGCAAAAACAACGCCTGACGTACCGATTGTTGTAAAGGCTTTCCCCTCTTCAACAACGCCCATACCTACTGCAGCAGCGGCATTGTCTCCGGCACCGCCGACAACGGAAGTTGTGGTAGACAGACCTGTAAGTGAAGCGGTTTCTTCATTGATATATCCCGTGATTTCGGGTGATTCGTAAACCTTTGCAAGGTATTCCTCTTTGATTCCGACTGCATCAATCATAACGGATGACCATTTTCTGTTCGGAACGTCAAGAAGCTGCATACCCGAAGCGTCAGAAACTTCTGTTGCAAATTCACCCGTCAGTCTGAAGCGCAGATAATCCTTGGGAAGAAGTATGTGTCTGCATTTTTCAAAGATTTCAGGCTCATTATTTTTTACCCATAATATTTTAGAAGCCGTAAATCCCGTCAGTGCGGGGTTTGCGGTTATTTTTATGAGCGTATCTCTGCCGAGCTTTTCCGTCAGTTCATCGCATTCCTTACCCGTTCTCTGATCGCACCAGAGAATCGAAGGTCGGAGAACTTTGCAATCCTCATCGAGCATTACAAGACCGTGCATCTGTCCCGAAATACCGAGAGAGAGGATATCAGCCGAATCCACTCCGCTTTCCGAAACAACCTTCTTAAGCGTTGTGATAGCAGCAACATACCAATCCGACGGATTCTGCTCCGCCCATCCGTTATGAGGCTGCTGCATCGGATATTCATAACTTGCAGATGCAACTATACTGCCTTCGACGTCAAAAAGAACGGTTTTAGTGGCTGAAGTGCCGAGATCAATACCGATAACATATTTCATATTATTCACCGAAAAACACTCCGTTAATTACGGACTGAAGATATTCCTGCTTGCCTGAGCCTGGATCGGCGCAGTTGCCGAGAGAACAAGCATATGCACTGAGTTCTTCAAGAGATGCTTCGCCGTCAACAATCTTCTTGCCGATGCCGTTTTCAAAGCTGGAATATCTATCTTTTCTGAATGCGTCAAGGGTACCGTCTTCAATAATTGCGGCAGCCTTAAGAAGTCCGAGTGCAAAAGTATCCATACCGAGAATGAATGCCTGAACCATATCCTCGCGAGTATTGCTGGGTCTGCGGTTCTTGGCGTCAAAATTAAGACCGCCGTTACCGAGACCGCCCGCCTTAAGCACTTCGTACATACACATTGTTGCGGAATAAACGTCGAACGGGAATTCGTCGGTATCCCAACCGAGCACGGGGTCTCCCTGATTGGCATCGATTGATCCGAGCATACCGTTGATTGCGGAAATGCGAAGCTCATGTTCAAAAGTATGTCCTGCAAGAAGAGCGTGGTTAGCTTCAATATTCATCTTGAAATCTTTATCAAGACCGTACTGACGTAAGAAACCGATTGCGGTTGCGGCATCAAAATCATACTGATGCTTCATAGGCTCCTTCGGCTTTGGCTCGATATAGAAATCGCCCTCAAATTCCGATGCTTCTGCCGTATGTTACCGCCATTTTCATAAGTCTGGCAATATTTTCCTGTTCAAACTTGACGTCAGTGTTAAGAAGAGTTTCATAACCCTCTCTGCCACCCCAGAAAACGTAACCCTTACCGCCAAGTTTAACAGTAATATCAAGAGCCTTCTTGATCTGAGCGGCGGCAAAACAATAAACATCTGCGCTGTTGGTTGAGCCTGCACCGTTCATAAATCTGGGATTTGAGAACATATTTGCAGTTCCCCACAGACACTTGATGCCCGTAGCATTCATCTTTTCGAGAATATAGTCGCTGATTTCATCAAGTCTTGCGTTAGTAACGTTAATATCATCTGCTTCGGGAACAAGGTCAACATCGTGGAAGCAGAAATATTCAACGCCGAGCTTCTGCATAAACTCAAAGCCTGCGTCAACCTTTGCCTTTGCGTGAGCCATTGTTGCCTTTTCCGCACCGAATGATTTATCAGCAGTATCTCTGCCGAACATATCCGTACCCGCCGCACCGAGATTATGCCACCAAGCCATTGCGAAGGGAAGATGTTCCTTCATCGGTTTGCCCATAACAATTCTTTCTGCATCATAGAACTTAAAAGCAAAAGGATTTTTGCTTTTGGGGCCTTCATATTTAACTTTGTCTGTAAAATCGAAATACATTTAAATCACCTTAATAAAGAATTTCTTTATACCTTTCCGCGTATTGCTTCGGATCAACATTCGAAAGAACGTGTGCATCTGTGCCGATATTGAATACAACACCGACTTCCTTGCCGATCTGAAAATATCTGTGGAAGAATACGGGATCTTTCAGTACGGCGGGTGTATTGAGTTCCCAGGCAATTTCAGCTTTATTAGCCTTTTCCATAATATCACCGATTTCGTTGTCGGTGAATGATCTTGTAACCGAATGGGGGTCGTCAAAAGCGTGAATATATCCCGCCATAAAAGGATGGGCAAAGCAATCCGCTCTGCCACTGTCAATAACACCGTTCATAATCGCAAGCATATGTTCAGCATAGGCTCTGGGAGTTATTTCTGAAGGATGCTCCCAATATCCCTGATGAAAATGATTGGTGGTATAGAGTCTGAAATCAAGAGAATTATCGCATTCAATATCGTCAGCAAACTTACCGATGCCGTAAGAAGAAAGTTCGGCACCGACATAGACTTTGACTCTGTGTTCGATTGATTCAATCTGTTTAAGAAGCTCAAGTCTCTGGGTGGCAACGGCATTCTTTTTCTGCGGATAATTATGGTCAGTCAGAGCAATGATTTCAAGACCGCATTCATCAGCAGTCCTGACAATATCAACTGCCGTCATTTCTTTTTTTGCGCATCCAGAAAAGGTCGTATGGATATGCATATTATGACGCATCAATTCATCAATATCATAGGTTTTCTCGTGAAAAAACATATCAAAGCTCCAATCCGAATAGAATATTTGCGTTTCTTCTTGTCAAATCAAGAATTTCGTTTGCCGTTGTGTTTCTGACTTCGGCAATAACCTCCGCAGTAAAAGGAATAAAAGAAGAATCGCACCTTTTGCCTCTATGAGGAACCGGTGTCATATAAGGGCAATCGGTTTCAATCAGAAGCCTGTCCGACGGCACAACAGCCGCAACCTCACGGGGTTTTCTGGCATTTTTAAAGGTAACTGCTCCGCCGAGACCGATATACATACCGAGACGAATAATTTCTTTTGCCATCTCGGCAGATCCCGAAAAGCAATGAACAACTCCCTTGGGTTTATGCTTTCTGAGAAGTTCAAGTGTATCCTCATGAGCCTCTCTGTCATGAACTATAATCGGAAGGTCGAGTTCTTTGGCAAGAATTATCTGCTGCTCAAAAACCTGTTTCTGAATATCCCGCGGAGAAAAATCATAGTGATAATCAAGACCGATTTCTCCCACTGCAACGCATTTATCAGCCATACAAAGCTTTTTGAGAACAGAAATATAACCTTCTTTGCACCCTTCCGCTTCGTGAGGATGAATTCCGCAGGCAGCATAAACAAAATCAAATTCATCGGCAAGTTCAAGACTTGCAAGTGAAGATGCAATATCGCTGCCGCAATTTATAATACCGCAAACGCCCTGACCTTGCAGGGCGCTGAGCAGTTCTTTGCGGTCAGGCTCAAATGCATCGCTGTCATAATGGGCGTGACTGTCAAAGATATTATTCATATTTTATCTGACCTTACTTCCTGCGGGGATACCGTCAACAAAGATAACCTTGACATCGTCCTCACTGCAGTCTGCGGCAAGAATCATTCCGCAACTCTCAACACCGCAAAGAACGGCGGACTTGAGGTTTGAAACAACGATAACACTCTTACCGATAAGATCCTCGGGTTTATACCATTTTGCGATACCCGAAGCAACAGTCCTGGGTGTTCCCGTGCCGTCGTCAAGAGATAATTTGAGAAGCTTCTTTGCCTTCTTGACGGGTTCGCATTCAATAATCTTTGCAACACGAAGGTCAACCTTTGCAAAATCGTCGATACCGATTTTTGCAATACCTTCAATTTCTTCCTTGAGAGGATTGACGGGCTCTGCGGGAGCCTTTGCAGCTTCAAGCTCTGCAAGTTCCTTTTCGAGATCAATTCTCGGGAAAATGATTGCACCCTTGCAAACCGTATAGGTTGCTTCTTTGCCGAACACCGCACTCTCGCTCCACTCAAGATTCTCGGAAATACCAAGCTGTTTGCGGATTTCGGGAGTTGTGTTGGGCATAAAGGGAGCGATAAGAACGGAAATAATTCTGATGCTCTCGCAAAGATTATACATAACCTCTGCAAGTCTTGCCTTTTGGGATTCATCCTTTGCAAGACTCCAGGGAGCAGTTTCGTCGATATATTTATTCGTTCTTGAAACAAACTTCCAGATATCAGCAAGTGCGATTGAGAAATTCAGCTTATCAAGCGATGCTTCGGCATTCTTTACGGTTTCAGCGGCAAGAGCCTTGAGTTCCGCATCAAAATCCCCTGCTTCACGCTCAGCGGGAATTGTTCCGCCGAAATACTTATCAACCATCGCTACCGTTCTGGAAACAAGGTTGCCGAGGTCATTTGCAAGATCGGAATTGATTCTGTTGATGAGATTTTCGTTTGAGAAAATACCGTCAGAACCAAAAGCAATCTCACGAAGAAGATAATAACGCAGTGCGTCAACTCCGTATCTTTCTGCAAGAATAACGGGGTCAACGACGTTACCCTTGGACTTACTCATCTTGCCGCCTTCAAGAAGCACCCAACCGTGACCGTAAACCTTTTCGGGAAGCGGAATATCAAGCGACATAAGGAAAGCGGGCCAATAAATGGTGTGGAATCTGATGATATCCTTGCCGATGAGATGAACGTCGCAGGGCCAGAATTTATTATAAAGCGTTTCATCATCCGAGCCGTAGCCGAGAGCGGTGATATAGTTGGTGAGAGCGTCAAGCCAGACGTAGATAACGTGATCCTCGTTGACGGGAACGGGAATTCCCCATTTGAATGATGAACGGGATACGCAAAGATCCTGAAGACCGGGCTTGATGAAATTATTCACCATTTCATTCTGTCTGCTCTGAGGCTCGATGAAACCGGGATGCGATTCATAATATTCAAGAAGCTTGTCGGCATATGCGGAGAGCTTGAAGAAATATGCCTCCTCACGCTCATTTGTAACGGGTCTGCCGCAATCGGGACATTTGCCGTCAACTGCCTGAGTTTCTGTCCAGAAGGACTCACAGGGTTTACAGTAAAGACCTTCATAATAACCCTTATAGATATCGCCTTTTTCATACATCTTGGTAAAGATCTTCTGAACGGCTTTCTCGTGATAATCATCGGTTGTGCGGATAAATTTATCATTCGAAATATTCATCAGCTTCCAGAGATCTTTGATGCCGTCGACAATTTTATCGACATATTCTTTGGGAGTGACACCTGCTTCCTTTGCCTTATCCTCGATCTTCTGACCGTGTTCGTCGGTACCTGTGAGGAAGAAGGTATCAAATCCCTGAAATCTCTTGTAACGAGCCATTGTATCAGCCGCTACGGTAGAATATGTGTGACCGATATGAAGCTTATCCGAAGGATAGTATATCGGCGTTGAAATATAAAATGTTTTTTTATCCATTGTTTTGAACTCCAATTCTGAATATTAAAGAAGTGCAGCAGCGGCTTCGTCAAGGAAGATAACAACGTCGTCATGCTGCTGAAGAATTGATGCGGGAAGCTGAGGTGTGACCTCACCCTTGATCATACCCTTGACTGCTTCAGCCTTTGATGCGCCTGTAGCAATGAGAACGATTTTCTTTGCCTTCATAATCGAGCCGATACCCATTGTCATTGCATAACGGGGCATGGGAATATCATCAAAATAAATTGAGTTAGCATCGATTGTGCTCTGAGTGAGTGCGATTTTGAAGCTCTCTCCCGTAAATGCATCGGAAGGCTCGTTGAATGCGATATGACCGTTTCTGCCGATACCGAGAAGCTGAATATCAATTCCGCCCTTTGCAGCGATGGCTGCGGCATAACGTGCGCTTTCAGCATCGGGATCGGTTGTATTGCCGTCAAGGAAATTAACATTATCTGCATTAATATCAATCTTTGAGAAAAGATTTTCAAACATAAACGAATAGTAGCTGTTCTTATGCTCCTTGGGAAGATCGCAGTATTCGTCAAGATTGAAGGTGCTGACATCCTTGAAAGAAACTTTGCCTTCGGCATATTCCGAAGCGATGTAGTTATATGTGGGAACGGGTGTAGCACCGGTTGCAAGACCGAGTACGCAATCAGGCTTCTCTTTGACAAAATCGCAGAAAAGCTGACCTGCGGCAACACCGATTTCCTGTTCGTTCTTAAAAATTCTGATATCCATTATAAATTCCTCCTGAATAATTTAATCAATAATAATTTCTCTGTGTGAAGCCGAAGAATCATAGATTGCCTGAAGAATCTTTGAAGTTTCAACAGCATAATCAATGTTCTGACGGTTTTTGTCACCCGTTTTTACGCAACAGATGAAATCGTTGATTTCGTTCTGATACATATCGGTTGTTTTGCATTCAACCTTTGTTTCGGTGAGCATACCGTTCTTTGTTGAATAAAGCGTAAAATCACCGCAATATTTAAGACGGATTCCGCCTTTATCGCCCATAAAGTCAATGAAAGTTTCGCTGACTCCGATATTCTGTGCCCAAGCACCGTTGAAACTGATGACAGGACCGCTTGTTCTGACAACGCCAACAACAGAATCGTCAACGTCATAAGTGCCGTCCATTTCCGCAGTACCTTCAGCCCACATACTCTTGTAAACGTAATTTTTAATATCTTTACCGAGTTTGCAGAACGCTTCACCCGACGCCGTTACGGGTTTGGGATCGCCGCAGCAATACATAATAAGATCGAGATAGTGAACACCCCAGTCGATAAGTGCGCCGCCGCCCGACTTTGCTTTTGTTGTAAAGTCACCGCCGATACCGGGAATTGAACGGTGTGCTCTGAAAGAAGCGTAAACGTGATAAACTTCACCGAGCTCGCCCGCATCAATCAATTCTCTGATCTTATGAACGTAAGTGTTGAAACGGTTGCAGACGCCGATATTCAGCACCTTACCTGTTTCGTGAGCGACCTTCTGCATTTCGAGAGCCTCGCTGAGAATTCTTGCCGCAGGCTTTTCGCAAAGAACGTTTTTGCCCGCACGGAGAAAATCAATTGAAATAATTGAATGAAAATCGTTATGTGTGCATACTGATACGGCTTCGATTTCGGGATCATTGAGAAAATCGTGATAATCAGCGACAGCTGTACCGCATCCGTATTTTTCAACACAAGCCTCTGCTCTCTCGGGAATAATATCACAGAAATACTTGATTTCAACATCATCATTTTTAATATAAGCGGGAATATGGGCTGAGTTGGCTATTGTACCGCAGCCGATAACCGCAACCTTGATTTTTGACACAGACATTCCTCCGATTATAGTATAATAGTATTATTTAATTAATATTATACCAATTAGCAAAAAATGTAAAGATAAATTAAAAAATTTCTTGCAAAATCATTATTACTTTACTATAATTAACTTATCAATTTTTATTCAAAGGAGATAAAACATCATGAGCAGATTTCCTATCGGCGTTATAATCAACAGTTTCAGAACTGATATTCCCACTGCCGTAAAAAAAGCGGCATCAGTCGGTGCTCAGGGTATCCAGGTTTATGCTACAAGCGGAGAAATGGCACCCGAAAATATGAACGCTGCAAAAAGAGCTGAATTCAAAGCACTTGTCAATGATAACGGTCTTGTTATTTCAGCGCTTTGCGGTGACCTCGGCGGCGGTTTCGGTCACAAAGACGAAAACCCCGCAAGAGTTGAAAAATCAAAGAGAATCCTCGACCTTGCCAAGGAGCTCGGCACAGACGTTGTAACAACCCATATCGGTGTTGTTCCCGTTGACAAGAATCACGACAGATATAAGATTATGCAGGAAGCTTGTTTTGAACTCGCATCATATGCCGACAGCATCGATGCTCATTTTGCAGTTGAAACAGGTCCCGAAACATCCGCAATGCTTAAGGAGTTCCTTGACGGTCTCAACTCAACCGGCGTCGGTGTTAATCTCGACCCCGCTAACCTCGTTATGGTTACCGGTGACGATCCTGCAGGTGCGGTTTACAACCTTCAGAAATACATCGTTCATACTCACGCAAAAGACGGCAAGATGCTTTGCTACAGAGATCCCGAAATCGTTTACGGTATCGTTAAAGATCCCCTCGTAACGGGCGATTCATTCATTGAAGTTCCTCTCGGCGAAGGCAGTGTAGATTGGAAAAAATACCTTGCTGCTCTCGACGATATCGGTTACAAAGGCTTCCTGACTATTGAAAGAGAAGTTGGTGACGATCCCGAAAAGGATATCAGAAAAGCCGTTGAATTCCTTAAAAGCCACGGTTGCTGAGGAGGCTGACGGACAATGAAAATCGGAGTCAGCAGCTACAGTTATCAACAGCTTATAAATGAAAAGAAAGAATCTCAGCTCAGCATTATGAAACTCGCAAAAGAAGCGGGTTTTGACGGCATTGAATTCATCGATCTTTCAGCTCCCGACGGTATGACCGAAGCGGAATATGCAACACTTATCAGAGAAGAAAGCGAGAAGCTTTCGCTCCCCGTTATTGCATATACAATCAGCGCCAATCTTCTCGGTGACAGAACACTTGAAGAAGAGGTTGAAAGAGTCTGCAAAAAAGTTGATATTGCCGAAATCCTGGGCGCAAAAAAACTTCGTCACGATGCCGCGTGGAGCGTTCCCGAAAACATAAAATCCTATGCCGGATTCGATGAAATTCTGCCCGTTCTGACTGACGGATGCTCAAAAATCACTTCCTATGCATCTGAAAAAGGCATTGAAACCATGATCGAAAATCACGGCTTTTTCTGTCAGGACAGTGACAGAGTCGAAAGAATCATAACCGGCACCGCAAATCCCAATTTCGGCGCACTAATTGATATAGGTAATTTCTGCTGTGCTGATGAAAACAGTGCCTCTGCTGTCGGCAGACTTGCGCCTTTCGCAAAGCACGTTCATGCAAAAGATTTTCATATCAAAGACGGCAACGGTCTCAATCCGGGCAAAGGCTTCTTCAGATCAAGGGGCGGAAACTACCTCCGAGGTTCTATTATCGGTCACGGCGATATACCCGTTTTCAAGTGTCTTTCAATCCTCAAATCAAGCGGTTACGACGGGTTTGTAAGCGTTGAATTTGAAGGTATGGAAAACTGTCTTGACGGTATTTCCGTCGGATTTGAAAATCTCCGCAAAATGATTGAACTTCTATAAAATTTCTATATATCACTGACCTGTGTGTATTATCTGCACACAGGTTTTTTTATTTATGCTAATTGTTAATGAATTGTTAAAAAACACAATATTTAGTAATTTTAAATAAAATTTGTCCGATATTTAGAAAATTCTTAATAATTGAACAGTTGAATTTTATTTTTGCATATGATAAAATAACTTGGATTCTGTAATAAGGAGAGAAAAAGGCTTTGGCTAAACCGTTTTATGAAGTAAGACAGCTTCGCGATTTAAGAGACCTTATCACTCAGAGTGTTGACCTTTTCGGTGAAAGACCCGCATTTGAAGTCAAGGATTTCAAAAATAAGCAACATTATAATATTTCATATAATGAATATTACGAGCAGATTAATGCGCTCGGCACTGCCCTTATCGATATGGGGCTCAAAAATGAGAAAATTGCAATCTCCGGCGATAACTGTTATGAATGGTGCCTGACATATATGGCAACCGTTCTCGGCGTCGGTGTTATTGTTCCTATTGATAAAGAACTTCTTTTCAACGATATCAACGATATTCTTAACATCGCTGACGTTAAGATGATTTTTTGCGACAAAAAAATATACCAAAAACTCGCTGAACACGAGAATGAACTTAAAAAAGATCTTCAGATTGTTCATATCCGCAGAGAAAAAATAGAAGGCATAACTGTTATCGAAGAACTGCTTGAAAGAGGCAGAAAACTCCTTGCCGAAGGTGACAGACGCTTCCTCGAAGCCGAAATCGATCCCGACGCAATGTGCTCTCTTCTTTTCACATCCGGAACAACAGGTATGTCAAAAGGTGTTATGCTCTGCCACAGAAACTTCTGCTTTGAAGTTATGTCAGCAATGAGCGTTGTAAAAATCAAGCCTGAAGATTGCGGTATCTCGCTGCTTCCTCTTCACCATACCTTTGAAAGCTCAATCATTCTTTTCTTCGCTCCTTATTGCGGTGCAAAAGTTACATTCTGTGACGGTTTCAAATACGTTCTGAAAAATATGAAGGAATTCAATCCTTCTGTTTTCGTTGCTGTTCCCCTGCTTCTCGAAACAGTTCACAGAAGACTTATGAAAGCCATCAAAGCTAAGCCTCACGGCGAATTTCTTTTCAAACTCGGCAAAGTGCTTGTCAAGGCAGGTAAGAAAGTCGGCATAGACCTTAAAAATATTTTCTTCAAAGAGATCATCGATACTTTCGGCGGCAATATGAGACTCATCATCTGCGGCGCCGCACCCATCAATCCCCAGATTCTCAAGGATTTCGACGCAATCGGTATTCAGATTATCTTCGGCTACGGCCTGACCGAATGTGCTCCCCTTGCTATTATCAATCACGACAGACTTCATCTTGCCGAATCAGTCGGTGAACCCATTCCCGGCAGTGAAGCAAAAATCCTTAATCCCGATCCCGTAACAGGCGTTGGTGAAATCTGCGTCAAGGGTGATATGGTAATGCTCGGCTATTACAACAACCCTGAAGAGACTGCCAAAGTTATCGACAGTGAAGGCTTCTTCCACACAGGTGACCTCGGTTACGTCGATAAGAAAGGCCGCTACTATATTTCGGGCCGAAGCAAGAACGTTATCGTTACCAGCAACGGTAAAAACATTTACCCCGAAGAGCTTGAATATCATCTTTCAGAGGATATTCTCGTCGGCGAATGCCTTGTTCTTACTGACAAGAACAAAAAAGGTGAAGATATTGTCGGCGCAAGAATCTACCCCAACTTTGAAGAACTCAAGGAGCAGACCGGTAAGAACGCAGACGATTTCACCGACGGCGAACTTCACGAAATCTTCTCCAAAACAGTTGACAGTGTAAACGAAAAACTTCCCGCATACAAGAAAATACTTCATTTCAAAATCAGACGTACTGAGTTTGCAAAAACAACAACTCAGAAGATAAAAAGATTTGAGTATAAAGATTGACTCTCAGCCGCCTGTTTCAAGGCGGCTTTTTAATTAGAAAGGATCCGAAGTATGAATAATAAACTACTGAAATCAATTATCGTCACCGTCGGCGCGGGTATAAGTATCTGCGGTGCGGTCGGCAATTATTTTGTCGATTCCTATCTGAGCAAAAAAGGTATCGCAAGGCTTCAGCAGGGTCCCGGAATGCTCGATGAAGAAACCCGGAAGATTCTGCACTCAAGCCCCGAATCCGTTGAAAGCCTGGATTTTTACAGATCGACTTGTCACAGAATGATTACCACCCCGTCGGTTGACGGTCTGAATCTTCACGCAATATGTTACGATAACCCTTCGGATATATACGTTATATTCTGCCACGGATTTACGGGCGACCCTAACTGCGACAATGTTTTTGCAAAAAGATATTTCGATATGGGATACAACGTGATTCTCCCCTATTCAAGGGCACACGGCAAAAGCGAACACAAATACTGCTCAATGGGATATTTCGAAAGATTCGACATTGTTGAATGGACAAAATACATTACAAATATCAACTCTGACGCAAAGATTTTTCTTCACGGTGTTTCAATGGGCTCTGCCACGGTAATGATGGCAACGGGTGAAGCTCTGCCGGATACAGTCAGAGGATGTATCGCCGATTGCGGATTTACGTCACTTTATGATTTGTATTCAACAATGATAAAAAAACTGTTTCCCGAATTTATGTTACCTGTAATTATTAACAGCGCAAACGCGGTTGCAAAGGCAAAAATCGGTTTCGACTTCAGAGATGCAGCACCGATAAAAGCTGTTGCAAAATCTGTTACTCCCACTCTCTTTATACACGGCGAAAAGGACGATTTTGTACCGTTTTCAATGCTCGACCCGATTTATAATGCAGCAACCTGCGAAAAGCATAAACTAATTGTTCCCGATTCGGCTCACGCAATTTCCGAGCTTGTCAACCCCGAACTTTATTGGTCAACCGTTTCGGATTTCATCAAAAAATACTCTGAATAACCAAAAAATTAACGGGCACTCGGACCGAGTACCCGTTATTATTTTGACTGTTATTATTTGTTGACAAACGTCACATTTTCTTTCGGATAAAGCGGCTGATATTTATCCTGATAATAGTTCTCGTGAACCTGTTCATACGTGCCGTCGGGATTGACGGTAACAACCGTGCAACCTCTCTGATCACCCTTTTCGCTGATGCCGATATAGGCAAGATAGTCGACACTGTAGTTATATGTAAGGTCAACACCCTTGTAATTGAGCACCATATTATTGAGATGATCGTGTCCTACAAACACCGCTTTTGTTGAGCCGAGTTCAACAATCTTCTCGAAAAGATTATCCTCGTGCATACCGCAGTAAACATAAGGATCTTTTTCGCCCATTTCACCCCAGATCCACTTGACGTTTTCAGTATCTTTGTTGCCGTTTGCAAGATATTCATTATATGCATCACGGTGTTCGACAAGCGGAATATGCATAAACAAAAGCGATTTCACGTCAGGATTGAGCTTCTGCGCATCCTTGATTTTTGATTCATACCAATCAACCTGATTCTGATGAACATTATCGTATTTCCAGAAAATTCCGAAAATGTCACCGTCTGTATAAGAGTGGGAATCGATGAAAACAAGCTCCTGAACAGGAATACCAGTACTGTTTTTTACGTGAATAACGTAATTACCAACACCGTCAACGGAATCGGGTCCTTTTGAAAACAGACATTTTTCGAGAGCGGGATCTGAATACAAATCACCTATTTTTTCACGGCTGAAATAACTGTAAGACTCTGTATCATGATTGCCGAAAGTAACGGTCCACGGAACACCGAGTTTCTCAAAAAGTCTGATCGCAAGTGTTGCCGAAGTCTTGTTGTTGAATGTGCCGGATTGGAACGGAACGGGATATGCAATATCGCCCGTAATAACAACAAGATCGGGCTTTTCGGCAGTAACCATAGCGGCAACGGTATTGATTGCCATACGGTCCTTTTTGAATGACATCCAGCCGCCGCCGATATGAATATCCGTCAACGTAAGGATTTTAAGTTCGCGGTCGGTAGTGAACGTGTATTCACCATTATCGTCTGCAACGGGAATAATTGCATCGGGATTATTGACGGGAGAATATTCTTCGATTCTGTTAAGATTCAGCTTAAAAAGAACCGTATTGACAACAGCTGTAACAACAGTAACACCAACAATTACAACTGCAAAAACGATAAGAATTTTCTTGAGTATGTTCTTCGTTTTCATATTTATCACCCTTTATCCGAAATTATATACTAACGATATCACAATTTTTGTAAATATGTCAAGATAGATATTGAAATTTAAAAACAAATATGATAATATTTTATGACTAATAATATAAGTAACAAATTATATATGGAGTTGACTGTTATGATTATCGGCGAATCCGCTGAAAACTATCTCGAAACTATATACATTCTTGCAAAAAAGAAAACAGCCGTGCGTTCCGTTGATATTGCCGCCGAACTCGGTTATTCAAAACCGAGTGTCTGCGTTGCAATGAGAAATCTGCGTGAAAAAGGATACATAAACACCGACGGTGACGGTCTTATAACTCTCACCGAATGCGGTAAAGAGGTAGCGGAAAATATTTATCAGCGTCACGAAACAATCACAAACTGGCTTATCAGCATCGGCGTCAGCGAAGATCAGGCGGCTATTGATGCCTGCAGAATCGAACACGTTATAAGCCGTGAAAGCTTTGAATGCCTTCGCAAGAATCAGGAAAAACAAGGATAATTGTTCAAATTATCCAAAGATAAACAAAAACAAAATATTTTAGCGTAGTAAATCGCTAATTGACTAAACCATTAAAGCGTGATATACTTTTTGCATAACAAATATAATCAGGTGATTTTATGAACGAATTTCTCTCAACAATGGCAAAAGAAGACAGACTCACATATGAACTTTCAATGCTCTATAAACAGTGGGGATACAAAGAATACAGAATGGCAAAGTTCGAGGAATACAGTTTCTACAGTGATAACCGCGACTTCCTCTCAAGCAACAACATTCTTGCTTTCAACAATTCCGACGGCAGATTGATGGCACTTAAGCCCGATATCACTCTTTCTATCGTCAAAAACGCAAAGCTCACAGATGCACTGACAAAGCTCTATTATAACGAAAGTGTTTTCAGAATGACTGAAAGCTCAAACGATTTCAAAGAAATCAAACAGACCGGTGTTGAAGTGCTCGGCAAAATTGACAGCTATCTCATCACCGAGGTTCTCTCTCTTGCCGCAAAGAGTCTCAAAACCATCGATTCAAACTTTATTCTCTCTGTTTCGCATATGGCTTTCATCCCCTCTTTGCTTGCCGAAATGAAAATCAGCGAAAATGCAAAAAAAGAATTAATCACCTGCATCAAAGGCAAGAATCTTCACGACCTGAATAACATCTGTAAGAGATGCGGTGTTGACGATAGTAAAACAGAATTACTTTCAAAGCTCGCAAACATCAACGGGAAACTTCTGCAGACTCTCCCCGAACTTATTTCTCTCGCTTCAAACGATGAAATGAAAAAAGCCTGTGACGAGCTTGAATATATTGCAACCGCGCTCAGTTCAAGCGATATCGCAGACAAGCTTTATATCGACCTTTCAGTGCTCAGCAACATTGAATATTATAACGGCATCATCTTCCAGGGATACGTTGAAAAAGCTCCGAAAGCAGTGCTTTCGGGCGGCAGATACGATAAACTCGCCGCAAAACTCAGAGAAAACACTCAGGCAATCGGCTTTGCGGTTTATCTCGATAATCTCAATCTCTATTACAGACAGGAAAAGGAATTCGACAGCGATATTCTCATTCTTTTCAATTCAGACGGCGGCGGAGTTTCACTGCATTCACTTGTTGAGAGCTTCATCGAAAAAGGGTTTTCTGTCAGAGTTGAACACAATATCCCCGAAGGATACAAAGCAAAAAACATCTATTCCTTCGATAACGGTGTACTCAGGGAGGTAACATCATGCTGAATATAGCATTGCCTAAAGGCAGACTCGGTGACAAAGTTTACGAGTTATTCGCATCAATCGGATATGACTGCAGCGAAATTTACAGCGATAACAGAAAACTCGTATTTGAAAATAAAGAAAACGGCGTACGTTATCTTCTTGTCAAACCCTCCGACGTTGCAATTTATATTGCTCACGGTGCAGCGGATATCGGCGTTGTCGGCAAAGATATCCTTGAGGAAGGCAATTTCGATATCTACGAATTGCTTGACCTTAATCTCGGAAAATGCAATATGTGCGTTGCCGCCCCGAACGATTACATTGAAGATTTCGACAGACCTCTGAGGGTTGCAACAAAGTTTGTCAACATTGCCAAGAATTACTATATTTCACTCAACCGTGAAATCGAAATCATCAAGCTCAACGGCTCAATTGAGATTGCTCCGATTCTCGGACTCTCCGACGTTATCGTTGATATTGTAGAATCGGGCAAGACACTTGAAGAAAACAATCTCCGTGTTTATGAAAAAATAATGCCCATCAGTGCAAGATTGATCGCAAACAAATCCTCCTATAAATTCAAGAGCGACGATATCGACACTCTTATGGAAAAGCTGAAAAAGGAGCTCGCAAAATGATTAAGATAATTAAAATTGAGAATGCCGAAAAATCCGATATTCTCACACGTGATATAAAGCTTGAAAGCGGTGTTGAAGCCATCGTTTCCGATATTATTGCTAACGTCAGGGAAAACGGCGACGCCGCACTCAGAGAATACTCACTCAAATTTGATAAAGCTGATATAAAGAATCTTCGTGTAACATCCGAAGAAATCGAAGAAGCTTATGCAAACGAGGACCCCGCCCTGATTGAAACTCTCGAACTTGCCAAGAAAAACATATGGAATTTCCACGAAAAGCAGATGCCCAAGGGTTTTGAAATCAACGACGGTAACGGTACTGTATCGGGACAGAAAATCACTCCGATTGAAAAAGTCGGTATCTACGTTCCCGGCGGTACTGCAAGTTATCCGTCAACCGTGCTGATGAACGCTGTTCCCGCAAAAATTGCAGGTGTCAGCGAAATCATTATGGTTACTCCTCCCGATAAAAACGGAAACATTCCCTCTGCAATTCTCTGCGCGGCAAAGATTGCAGGTGTTGATACAATCATCAAAACAGGCGGTGCTCAGGCGGTTGCCGCTCTTGCATACGGTACGGAAAGCGTACCAAAGGCTGATAAAATCGTCGGTCCCGGCAACGTATTCGTTGCTACCGCAAAAAGAATGCTCTACGGTCTCGTTGATATAGATATGATTGCGGGTCCAAGCGAAATACTTGTTCTTGCAGACGGTACCTGTAACCCGAAGTTTGTTGCAGCCGATCTTCTTTCTCAGGCAGAACACGATAAACTCGCCAGCGCGGTGCTTGTTACCGACAGCGAAGATCTCGCATATGCCGTCAGCGACGAAATCGAGGCTCAGCTGAAAACTCTGCCCAGAGAGGAAATTGCAAGAACTTCAATTGACACAAACGGCAAAATCATCATTGCAAAGGATCTTGATCAGGGAATTGAAATTGCAAACGAAATCGCTCCCGAACATCTGGAGGTCTGCGTTGACGAGCCGTTCAGATATCTTGATAAAATCAAAAACGCCGGTTCAATTTTCCTGGGAAAAAATACTCCCGAATCACTCGGCGACTACCTTGCGGGAACAAATCACACGCTTCCCACCTCAGGTACAGCAAGATTCAGCTCCCCTCTTTCCGTTGACGATTACGTCAAGAAATCACAGTATATTTATTATACCGAGGATGCTCTCGGAAAGGTTAAGGACAACATCGTTCTTTTTGCAAACCGTGAAGGTCTGCAGGCTCACGGCAGAAGCGCCGCAATAAGATTTGAGAAATGAGGATATGCCATGAGCAGATTTCTTTCAGATGATTATAAATCGCTTGTACCTTATACGCCCGGTGAACAGGTAAACGTTAAGGTAATCAAGCTTAACACCAACGAATCCCCTTTTCCTCCCTCACCGAAGGTTAAAGAGGTTATTTCCGAAGAGGTTATTGATAAACTCAACCTCTATTCCGATCCCGAACTCAAGGAATTAACGTCAGCGATAGCAAAACAGTTTGATGTTACTCCCGATATGGTGTTCTGCGGTAACGGTTCAGATGACGTACTTGCATTTGCAATTATGGGTTTCTGCGGCAAAGGCGGTAAACTCTGCTGCCCCGAAATTTCATACGGTTTCTATCCCGTTTATGCGGATATTTTCGGTGTTGAGCTTGAACAGATTCCGCTCAAAGACGATTTTTCAATCGATGCCAACGATTACATCGGCAAGGGTAAAAATATAGTTATTGCCAATCCCAATGCTCCGACGGGACTTACACTCTCTTTTGAAGAAGTTGAAAAAATCGTTTCATCCAACCCCGATAACCTCGTGATTATGGATGAGGCATATATGGCTTTCTGCGGTGAAAGCTGTATGAGTCTTGTAAAGAAATATCCGAATCTTCTTGTAACAAGAACTTTTTCAAAGAGCCATTCCCTTGCAGGTCTGCGCGTTGGCTTCGGCATTGCGCAGAAAGAAATTATCGAAGACCTCAACAAGCTGAAATTCTCGTTTAATCCCTATAATCTCAACACTCTTTCAATCAAAGCGGCTGCTGCGGCCATCGCTGATAATGATTATTATGACGACAAGATTGCAAAAATTGTTGAAACAAGAGAGGTTGTCAAGAAGCAGCTGACTGACCTCGGATTCACCTGCACGGATTCGAAATCCAACTTCATTTTTGCGGCAAGTGACAGAATCCCCGCATCCGAACTTGCGGCTGAACTCAGAAAACGTAATATACTTGTCAGATATTTCAATAAGGCGAAAATCGATAATTATCTGCGTATCACAGTCGGCTCTGCTGAAGATATGCAGACACTTGTTTCAGAAATTTCCGCAATTCTGGAGGAAAGAAAATGAGAGAAGCTACAATAAAAAGAAAAACCAACGAAACCGATATCGACCTGTGGCTCTGTCTTGAAGGGTCGGGCAAGGTTGAAATCGATACGGGCTGCGGCTTTCTTGATCATATGCTTGAGCTTTTTGCAAGACACGGCAGAATGGATCTGAAAGTCAAATGCATCGGTGACACTCACGTTGATTATCATCACACAGTCGAAGACGTCGGTATCGTTCTCGGTCAGGCGTTTGCAAAAGCGGTTGGCGAAAAAAGAGGCATCTCCCGTTACGGAAGTATTGTTTTGCCTATGGATGAAACTCTCATCCTTGCGTCGGTTGATATCAGCGGCAGAGCTTATCTGAATTATGACGTCAATATTCCCACACCTTCTGTCGGCGGTATGGATACAGAGCTTGTTGAAGAATTCTTCATCTCATTCGTCAGAAACAGTGACGTAACTCTTCATATCAAACAGTTTTACGGCAAAAACAGCCACCACATTATCGAGGGTATCTACAAAGCCGTTGGCAGAGCGCTCTGCAAGGCGGTTTTTGAAGACCTGACACTCGGCGGCGAAATCCCCTCAACGAAAGGACTTCTCTGATGATTGCAATTATAGATTACGGATGCGGAAATCTTTTTTCCCTCTCATCCTCTCTCGAATGCCTCGGCATTGAATGTAAGATTACAAGCAACAGAACTGAAATTGAAAATGCCGATAAAATAATCCTCCCCGGTGTCGGTGCTTTTGCCGATGCCGCAAAAAAACTCAGGGAAAGCGGACTCGGTCAGCTTGTTTGCGAACTTGCTTCCAAAAACAAACCGATTCTCGGCATTTGCCTCGGTATGCAGATGCTTTTTGAAAAAAGCTTTGAATACGGTGCACATATGGGACTCGGACTTATCAAAGGCTACGTCGGTCCTCTTGAAGGGCAGATTTCCGCTGACCTTAAAATTCCGCATATGGGCTGGAATAAACTCAACCTCGCTAAATCCGACCCGATTTTCAAATATATTGAACCGGGCGATTATATGTATTTCGTACACTCTTTCTATGCAAAAAATTGCGTTGAAAATACACTTGCCTTTGCCGAATACGGGGTTGCCGTACCTGCAATTGTCAAGAGCGGAAGCGTTTACGGAATGCAGTTTCATCCCGAAAAGAGCGGTGCAAAGGGTCTTGCTCTGCTGAAAGCTTTTTCGGAATTATAATGTTTTCAGGTGATTGATATGCAAATTTTTCCCGCTACTGATATTTTAGGCGGCAAAGTTGTCCGTCTGACAAAGGGCGACTATAACAAAGTTAAAATTTATGCCGATTCCCCCGCTGAAATGGCTCTTGAATTTATGAAATCAGGTGCAACCAATCTTCATATGGTTGACCTTGACGGCGCAAAACACGGCTCACCCGTCAATTTTGACGCTATCAGGGAAGCCGCACAGATCAAGGGTCTTTTTATCGAAGTAGGCGGCGGAATACGTGATATGAAAAGAATTGAAGATTATCTTTCGCTCGGTGTTAAAAGAGTTATTCTAGGCACCGCGGCTGTCAGGAATTATCCGTTTGTCGAAGAAGCCGTAAAAGAATTCGGTGATGCAATCGCCGTCGGTGTTGACGCAAAAGACGGTCTCGTTGCTATCAACGGTTGGCAGGAAACAACTTCAGTAAACTCCGTTGATTTCTGCAATAAACTCCGTGACACGGGTGTGAAAACGGTAATCTATACCGATATCTCAAAAGACGGCATGCTCTCGGGCACAAATATAGACATTTATAAGGAACTTTCAAAAATTGAAGGTCTTGACATCGTCGCATCAGGCGGTATAACCTTTATTGATGAAATAAAAACTCTTGCCTCAATGAATATTTACGGCGCAATTCTCGGCAAGGCCGTTTACGAAGGCAAACTTAATCTTAAGGATGCTCTTGATGCCGCTGGAGGTACATTATGATAACAAAAAGAATTATCCCCTGCCTTGACGTACGCAACGGCAGAGTTGTCAAAGGCGTTAATTTTGAAGGAATTCAGGACGTTGCTTCGCCCGTTGAACTCGCACATTTTTACAATGACAGCGGTGCAGACGAACTTGTTTTCTACGATATCACCGCTTCATACGAAAACAGAGGTCTTTTCACAGACGCACTGACTCAGGTTGCAAAAGAAATCTTTATTCCTCTGACCGTCGGCGGCGGCATCAACACTCTCGAGGATTTTGACCGCGTACTCAAATGCGGTGCAGATAAGGTATCCGTCAATTCAGGCGCAATCAAAGATCCGTCACTTATTGAAATAGCCGCAAAGAAATACGGTGACCAGTGCGTTGTTCTTTCGATGGATATCAAGCGTGTTGACGGTCAGTTCCGCATTTTCAGCAAAGGCGGAAGAGTCGATACGGGTATCGATGCTCTCGAATGGGCTAAAAACGGTGAAAACAGCGGTGCAGGTGAACTTGTAGTCAACAGTATCGACACCGACGGTGTCAAGCAGGGCTTCGATATCGAAATGCTTCAGGCAATCAGCGATCTTGTTTCCATTCCCGTTATCGCAAGCGGAGGAGCAGGTAAGAAAGAAGATTTCCTTGAGCTTTTCAGAGCGGGCTGCGCAGATGCGGGTCTTGCCGCTTCAATCTTCCATTTCAAGGAACTGAGCATCGCAGACCTCAAGCATTATCTCAACAATAACAACATAGAAATGAGGATATAAAATGACTGACCTTAAATTTGATGCAAACGGACTCATCCCCGCAATCGTTCAGGATCACTACACAAAAAAAGTTCTTATGCTTGCATATATGAATGCCGAAAGCCTTGATATCACTATCAAAGAAGGCAAAACCTGTTTCTGGAGCAGAAGCCGTCAGGAACTCTGGCGCAAGGGTGCCACTTCGGGTAACGTTCAGAACGTTGTAAGCATCCGTACTGACTGTGACAAGGATACCCTGCTCATTGACGTTATCAAGGATGGTCCCGCATGCCACACCGGTAACGAATCCTGTTTCTTCAACGATATCGTCGAGAGCAAAGAAGAAGCTTTCTCATACGAAGGTCTTTACGATATGCTTGTAGGAAGAAAAGTCAACAAAAAAGAAGGTTCATACACCACCTACCTTTTTGAAAAAGGTATTGACAAAATCCTCAAGAAGGTCGGTGAAGAATGCACAGAGGTTATTATCGGTGCAAAGGGCGGCGACAAAGCCGAAACCGTTTATGAAATTGCCGATCTCATCTATCATATCACCGTTATGATGATTGAAATGGGCATTTCTATTGACGACGTTACAACAGAACTTGCAAAAAGACACATCGTTGACCACAAGGTAAAACAAGAAAAAATGCAGTAACAAGCACAAAATCCTCTCCGCATAACGCAGAGAGGATATATTTTTATATCACAATATTATCGAGCACCGCAATTGCCTCGGTATATTCCTCACCCGATTTGAAAAGAGGTAATCTTCTGACAATCTGACCTACTATCGGTCTTTGCTCGGATTCATCCTGACGTTTGTTATATTCTTCAACGTGTGTAACGTAAAGCGATTTGAGTTTTGCAAGAAAATCGTCAGGCTCATAAACACAAACTGTATCAAGCCCGAGTTCAAGTGCCATATTTTCAAGCTCCTGACAAGCTTCTGAACCGTATTTACGCACCATATCTCTGAAAACATCTTTTCCGAAATAATAGAGTCTTCCCGAAACCATCCCGAATGCTTTCCTTGCATCCAGATAACCAAGCTTCATTCGTTTCTCATACATTTCGTCGCTGAAATCAAATGCCGCACCGAGATCGTCGATATTATTCGGTCTGATATAAACAATATGAGTATTATTATATTCGCCCTTATGGGCAACGCCCTTGATATTTGAAATATCGATGACTATCATTTTGTTATAGCCGTTCTTGAGGAGCATCTCAACGGGAGTGTTATCATAAACGCCTCCGTCAAGGAATCTCTCGTCATCGGGACCGATTTTACTCACGCCGGGCACCTTTGACGATGCAAGAAGATAATCAAGAAGCTGACCCTCGGGAATATCCCTGACAAATATCTCCTTCGGCTCATAATCAGTCAGCGAAAACGTGACGATTCCAAGCTCAACGTCAGATTTTCTCACCTTATCTTCATCTATAAATTCAGCCAGCAAATCCTTGGTAGGAGAAGCGTCAATACCGCCGTTTTTCCAAACCTCACGAAGCAAAACCGGAATATTTTTAAAGCTGAATAGCTTTTCGGGATTGCGAAGCTCCTGAGAAACGTTGACACCTCTGTCGAGCGAAGCAACCTCCCAGAGCTGTTTCGCTTCATCAAAACAGTCTGACGCAACAAGAGCACCGTTGATTGAGCCGACTGAGACACCAACCACAATCGAAAACTCTATACCCATTTCACGAAGTGCCTGCCATGCGCCGAGCTGATAGATCCCTTTTGCTCCTCCGCCCGCAAGCACGAGACCATATTTATCCAATACAATTCCTCCGAAAATTATTTTCATTTAATTCTAACATATGTTAATAAGATTTTCAATAAACGGAATATGAATATTTCGGTTGACTTTATCTTTTCGGTGGGATATCATAATCATATATTATTTAATAAGGAGACCGCTATGAGAATACCTGTTTGCGTTGAAAACAGAATCAACGAATACTGCAAAAAGATTGAAAAATACTCACCTAAACTCGCCACACTCTACCGCAACTGTTATCCCAACACGCTCGAAACCGCAACCGAAATCCTTGATGACGGCAAGGTATTCGTTCTGACGGGAGATATCCCCGCGATGTGGCTCAGAGATTCAACCGCAGAAGTTTCTCACTATATTCCTCTCGCAAAAGATAACGGTGACATCCGTGCAATTATAAACGGAGTTATCAGAAAACAGAGAGAATATATCGCAATCGAACCATATGCAAACGCATATAAAAAGCTTCCCGATGACCACAAGGAATTCAATGATTATCCCGAAAACCATCCGATTGTATGGGAAAGAAAATACGAAATCGACTCTCTCTGCTATCCCCTTCGCCTGACTTATCTTTATTGTAAATCTACGGGTGATAATTCAATTCTTGACGCAAGTTTTGTCGAATCCGCAAACATCACTGTTGACCTCTGGATTACCGAACAGAATCATTTTGAAAAATCTCCTTACCGTTTCACAAGACTCAACTGTCCGCATCAGGATACTCTGCACAACGACGGTATGGGTGAACCCGTTGATTATACCGGTATGACGTGGTCGGGATTCAGACCGAGCGACGATGCGTGCAGATACGGTTATCTTGTTGCATCAAATATGTTTGCAGTCGTAACTCTCGGATATCTCTGCGAAATGCTTGAATCTGTTCATCCCTCCGAAACTGAGCTTATCGCAAAGGCAAAAAAGCTCCGCAGTGAAATCAGCGAAGGTATCGAAAAACATGCAATTATAAATCACGAAAAATTCGGCAGAATTTATGCCTGCGAAGTCAACGGCAAGGGCGACTATTTCCTCTTTGACGATGCAAACGTTCCGAGTCTGCTCTCCGCACCCTACCTCGGATTCTGCGGTACAGACGACGAAATCTACCGCAACACAAGAAACTTTATCCTCAGCAAGGATAACCCTTATTACTATGAAGGCAAGTTTGCAAAGGGTGTCGGCAGTCCTCATACTCCCGAAGGATATATCTGGCATATTGCACTTTCGATGCAGGGTCTTACCGCTGATAACAAAGAAGAAATGCTTGAAATTCTTCATTATCTTGAAACAACCGACGGCGGAACGGGATATATGCACGAAGGATTTGACGCAAATAATCCCGACACTTTCACAAGAAGCTGGTTCAGCTGGAGCTGCGCTCTCTTTGCGGAATTTGTTGAAAAAGCAGTTGACGAAGGAGTAATCGGCAATGATTGAAATCAAAATAACATATAAATTGCAGTCCGATATGAAACATAAATTTATGGATACGGTTGAAAGTCTCGGCATCCCTCAGGCAACACGCAACGAAACAGGCTGCCTGAAATATGATTTTGAAGTTTCGGCAGACAGAGATGAAGTTTATCTTCACGAGCTCTGGGAGAATAATGAGTGTCTTGAAAGCCACAAAAATCAGCCGCATCTCAAGAAATTGATGGCTCTCAAGGAAGAATTTGATATTGAAACCGTTGCCGACATAAAAAATATATAATTATTTTAAAATATTTTAAAAAAAGACTTGCAAAATCTTTAACTATGTGTTAATATAATTTGCGTTCGGAAGAACGCAATATGCTGCTATGGCTCAGGTGGTAGAGCACATCCTTGGTAAGGATGAGGTCGGCAGTTCGAGTCTGCCTAGCAGCTCCAACCCCTTGAAACTTAAGGTTTCAAGGGGTTTTTTTATTTGCATTTCCTTATATTTTTTTCATTTTTCGGCACTGTGATAACAGCTTGATTTTCGGTTTAAGCTATGCTATCATAAAACAAAATATATCAAAAAGAGGTTTATTATGAAAAAAATTGTCTCAATTATTATGATAGCTGTTCTGATTTTTTCGCTTTCATCCTGCACAAGCAGTAAAGCTAAAAATGTCAGCGATTTAATCAACGGTCTAACAAACGTCAGTCTGACAAGCGGCAAAGCAATTGAAACAGCCGAAGCCGCATATAATGCCCTCTCTGACAATCAGAAAAAATCCGTCAAAAACTATGACACCCTCGTTGATGCAAGAACTTATTACGATAAGATAATGAACGTATACACACTTATCGAATCAATAGGAACGGTTACCAAAGAAAGCGAAGATGCAATTCTTGCCGCTGAAAAAGCTTATCAGGCTCTTACCATCGAAGAAAGAGTTGCCATCACAAACGTTTCCGTTCTCACCGCAGCTCGCTCAAACTTCGATGCCATCCCCACAGTTATCACTCTTACTCCCGAAAACTTCAAGAACTATTTCACATTTGAAGACAGCCTTTCCAGCACAAGAAGCAAGGCTGACGGCTACTATCAGATAAAAGTTTTGGGTAATATCTATGCAAAGCAGACAACAACTCTGGAAGCTCTTGACAACGTAAACGTTACCGTCAGGGTTTATTATTCTGTTTCACATTATAAAAACAGTTCTTCAAAAGAAAAATTCAACAGAGATTACACAATGGATCTTACCATCTCAATTTCTGCAACAACAGGCTCGGGCTCTGCTTATTTTGATACTCACAGCCGCTTCACCAACCCCGTATATTATCCTTCATTCAGCGTAACCTCATATGAAGTTATCAGTGTAACGGGAACTGTTACCGCGGCAAACAAATAATTATGGAACATATTATCAGACCCATTGCATACATAAAATCCGATTTCACGTCAAAATTCGGCATCCCCCGTCAGAGCGGTCTCGTCGATGAACTGGAAGCGGAAATCTTTTTTGAAAAAGAATATTCGGTTCCCGATGCGTTCAGAGGTCTTGACGGATATTCGCATATATGGATACTCTGGCAGTTTTCGGAATGCGTTGACAAAAACTGGAATCCGACTGTCAGACCTCCGAGACTCGGAGGTAACAAAAGAATGGGAGTTTTTGCTTCACGCTCCCCTTTCAGACCTAATTCGATAGGTCTCTCGTGTGTTAAACTTATCGGCATCGGAGAGTCGGAGGATGGCAGAATTGTGCTGACAGTCAGCGGTGCCGACCTGCTCGACGGCACACCGATTATCGATATCAAACCCTATCTCCCCTACGTGGATTCTCACCCCGATGCAAGCGGAGGCTTTGCTTTGCAGGAAAAAGAAGGAGCTCTTGAAGTTATATTCCCGTCGGATATGCTTGAAATTATCCCAAAAGATAAGCAGGAGGCTCTCACAGCTGTTTTGAAGCAAGACCCCAGACCGCAATACCATAATGACCCGAACCGTCTCTACGGCCTTGAATTTGCGGGATTTGACGTCAGATTCAATATTGTCGATGACGTGCTGACGGTTGTTGAAATTGAAAAAAACAAATAATATGAGAAAAAGGATGTGCTTTGCTGCACATCCTTATTTTTTCAGTCTCCGTATACGCGGCGGGAATATTCGGCATATTCGCCGCTTTTGATATCGTCGGTCCACTGTTTATTATCAAGATACCAGCGGATTGTTCTTTCCATTCCGTCCTCGAATTTTGTTTCGGGAAGCCATCCGAGTTCTGTAGAAATCTTGGTCGGGTCAATGGCATAGCGAAGATCGTGACCCGCTCTGTCCTTGACATAGGTGATAAGGCTTTCAGACTTACCGAGTGCCTTGAGAAGCGTTCTGACAACCTCGATATTCTGTTTTTCATTATGTCCGCCGACATTATACACTTCACCGACTCTGCCGTTATGGATAATCATATCAATAGCTTTGCAATGATCCTCAACGTAAAGCCAGTCACGAACGTTCAGACCCTCACCGTATACAGGCAGACTCTGATTTTCCTGCGCTCTGACAATCATCAGAGGAATCAGCTTCTCGGGGAACTGATAGGGTCCGTAATTGTTGGAGCAACGCGAAATCGTTACGGGCAGACCGTAGGTACGGTTGAAAGCAAGGCAGAGAAGATCCGCCGACGCTTTAGATGATGAATAAGGGCTTGATGTATGAATAGGGGTTTCTTCAGTAAAGAACAGATCAGGTCTGTCAAGCGGCAGATCGCCGTAAACCTCGTCGGTTGATACCTGATGATAACGGCTCACTCCGTATTTTTTGCTTGCCTCAAGCAGACAGGCTGTACCCATAATATTCGTTTCAAGGAAGATGAAAGGATTCTCGATTGAGCGGTCAACGTGGCTCTCCGCCGCAAAGTTGACAACAATATCAAACTTTTCTTTTTCAAAAAGTTTATCGACAAAATCCTTATCGGAAATACTGCCCTTAACAAACGTGAATTTCGGATTATCCATAGCCCCGTCGAGACTTTTGAGGTTACCCGCATAAGTGAGCGCATCAAGACAGACGATATCGTAATCCGCATACTTTTCAAGCATATAATATACGAAATTGACGCCGATAAATCCTGCGCCGCCTGTTACAAGAATTTTCATTCCGATTCCTCCTCTGCCGAAATATTCGGCTCAATAACGGAAACTATTTTTCTGAATTCAACCTGATCAAAAAGCTTTTTGAATCTTACGCCGACCGAATAGTCAAGGTCGCATTCGGGACAATGGAAATTTGCCCTGAAGAACTGGCAGTGAAATTTCCACGCAGTCAGCTGATTGCAGGCTGTGCCGCAGGTCTCGCAAACGTGACACAGACGTTTTTTATCAACAAGCGGATTATCGATGTTTCTGATAACCTTCGCTTTGTAAACAAGTTTTGAGTAAAACTCCTCACCGCAATCAACAACCTCGGGAAACAGTTCATCCTGAGTCATAATCTTCTTGAGAATATCGGCAGTGAGCATACTGTCACCGAGTGCACGGTGATGAATATACATTTCAGGGTCGATTCCAAGAATCTGCGCAGCCGTCAGCAGTCCCGTCTGCTGACCCTTATCGCGGTTGAAAAGACGCTGAAAAACCTTCTGCAAATCGCAGTATTTATTGAGAAACGGAATAACCTTGATGCCGTTGAGATATTTGAAATTCTCAAGAAGCACTCTGACATCGCCGTCACCCCAGGTAAATATAACGGTCTCTTCATTACCTATCCACTTTCTGAAAAATGAAAACGCCTTTGTAAACGGCATACCCGAACTGATATCGTCGTTAGTAAGATGAGTCAGCCGTTTGACGCTTCCGCGAAGTTTTTTGCCGATTTGCGAGCGGATGATACAGGAAAATGTATCAACCGTTTCAAACTCCGAATCAAGCTTGACAGCACCGATTTCAATGATTTCGTTTATATATCCGTTTGCTTTTTTAGCATATGTATTATTCCATTCAAGATCAAGAACAACAAATTGCATCAAAACATTCCTTTAATATTTTTTCTATATAATAATACTATAAAGACAACGTTATTTCAAGTACTAATTAAAAACAAAAAAGAGGCTGAAAATCAGCCCCGTTATTTAGTATCCTTTTGATCTGATGACAGCGGCAACGTTTTCGGCATATTCCCTGCAAATCTCATTGTTCTGAGCCTCAACCATAATCCTGATTACAGGCTCGGTTCCCGATTCACGGACAAGAATTCTGCCGCCATCACCAAGAGATTTTTCAGCTGCTTCAACCGCTTCAATAACGTCGGAATCGCTTTTAACCTTTGTTTTATCCGATACTCTGACATTAATAAGTACCTGAGGATAAATCACAAGACCGTCACAAAGACGGCTCATCGGCTTCTTTGAAGCAATCATAACTTCCGTCATTTTCAGGCTCGTCAGAATACCGTCACCCGTAGTTGCATATTTCGAGAAGATTATATGACCCGACTCTTCTCCGCCGAGACGGTTGCCGTTTTGCTGCATATATTCATAGACGAATCTGTCACCGACTGCGGTTTTTGCATAGTTGATGCCCAGACTGTCAAAGGCTTTATACAATCCGAGATTTGACATCACGGTTGTTACAACCGTATTGTTATCAAGCTGACCTTTATCGCGCAAATATCTGCCGCAGACATAGAGTATGTGATCACCCGTCAGCACGTTGCCCTTTTCGTCAACGCAAAGACATCTGTCAGCATCGCCGTCATAGGCAAAGCCCATATCAAGACCGTTTGAAACAACAAATTCACGCAGAGAATCTATATGTGTAGATCCCGAATTGAGGTTGATATTCAGTCCGTCAGGTTTCGCATTGATAACGCAGGTTTCTGCTCCGAGAGCATCAAAAACCGCCTTCGCAATACTCCATGCACTTCCGTTTGCACAGTCAAGACCGATTCGGTATCCTCTCAATGAATAAACTCCGAGGGAAATCAGATAGCCGATATATCGGTTTCTGCCAGAAACGTAGTCAACCGTTCTGCCGATATTCTCACCTGTTGCGAAAGGCAGTTCACATTTGCCGTCGAGATAATCTTCAACAAGGTCGGTAAGTGAATCCTCTGCTTTTTCTCCGTTGGAGTTGAGGAGCTTGATTCCGTTATCACAAAACGGATTATGACTTGCGGAAATCATAATTCCGCAATCGAACCCGTCAACCCTTGTGATATAGGATACCGAGGGTGTTGTCGTAACGTGAAGCAGATATGCATCCGCACCCGAAGCGGTAAGACCTGCCACAAGCGCATATTCGAACATATAACTTGAACGTCTTGTATCTTTGCCTATGACAATCCTTGCATTTTCATTCCGACCCGAACGAATTTTCAATTCCCTGAAATGACAGCCGAGGAATCTGCCAACCTTATATGCGTGGTCCGCAGTCAGGTTGATATTTGCTTCGCCTCTGAAACCGTCTGTGCCGAAATATCTGCCCAACAAACACTCTCCCCGTTATTCTTTATTGACAATCACACCGCCTGATTTATAAATCGAGTTTGCGGGAACTGTTCCCCTGACACACGAAAGCGGATAGATATTCGTATTATTGCCTACAAAAGTGCCCGGATTCAGAACGGTGTTGCATCCGACTTCAACGTAATCACCGAGAATTGCACCGAGCTTGAACAGACCCGTTTCAAATTTTTCGTCGCCGTTGCGAACGGTAATTTCCGTTTGATCGGATTTCACGTTTGAAGTCACCGACCCCGCACCCATATGGGATTTATAGCCGAGAATACTGTCTCCGACATAATTGAAATGAGGTACCTGAACGCAGTCAAAGAGGATGGCGTTCTTGATTTCAACCGAATTGCCGACAACACAGTTTTCACCGATGAGAGCGCTTTCCCTGATAAATGCGCAGTGTCGCACCTCGGTTTTTGCACCGATAATACAAGGTGAACCGATATATGCAGTGGGAGCAACAACTGCAGTTTTGTGAACAAAAACGTTCTCGGAAATTTCATTATATTCGTCCCTGTCAAGCAACTTGCAAAGCGCAAGAATCTGACTTTTTATGCTCCGTATTGCTTCCCACGGATATTCAAATCCGGCAAGCCAACCGCCTGCAATTGAATGTTCCATACTGAGAATTTCGAGAGTTTTATACATTGACATATACCTCCGATTGTTTTCGCAGAAATATTATATGTAAAACATTACGGAAATATAATAACAGATTGCGGTCAAAAAATAAAGAGAATTATCATTTTATCACGGAACGCTTACCGCCCAAAGGTTTTTGATTTCGCCGCATATGGTTTCATATGACCAGGTTTTTTCGGAATTGGCAATACTGTTGGGGTCGTTTACGGTGAATTCTCCGTTATCCGCAACACCCGTCAGCACGATAAAATGACCCGTTGAGGTGAAATGCCCCTCTCCCATTACACATATGACGGGATTGCCCGACTCAAGATTATCAACGATTTTCTGCTTCACAAGCGGTAATTCTTCAACATCGAGACCGAGCTTTTCTCCGCCCTCGCTGATAAGAGTCCAGAGCGAGCCACTGCCTTTGACGTAATAGTCATTTTTAATCGCAAAATCAATAATATTATCGGGTGACATTGATTTATCGCCCGTCAGATAATATGCACACATCGACAGACAAACGGGACCGCAAGCTGTCAGCCCCGAAACGTCGGAGCCGTATTCCGTATAGCCCCATCTTTTATCCCATTGAAGAAACAGAGGAACACTTTCACAATCAACATCGGACAAATCAATTTCGTGCTTTTTATCCTTTTCAATCGGATATGAAAGCACAAAGTCCTTTGTTTCGGGATTTCTTTCGAGTAAAGCGAGCAGACTTTCGGGATATTCATCAAATGAAATATCATTGGCTTCTGCGTAGGTTCTGACGGTTTTTCTGACACTTCTTGATTCGATCGAATCACCGTCGCCGATGAGCCCCGAATCAACTGCAATGAACAATGCAACGGATAATGATACAAGAATTGCAACGATAAGAAAAATGCGTGTTCTGAATTTTTTTAACATAAAAAAGCCTCCCTGCATTAATGATAAAGGCAGAAAGGCTCAATTCAGTTTAAAAATAATTACAAATTTATTAAATTATTTTGTAAGCTTTACGGTATAGAGATAATTGCTGTCAATACTTTCGGGGTTGATGACAGGGAAAACAATCTCCGCCTTGCCGCCGTTATTTCGGATTTCAAGCTCTGCGTCACTGCCGAGAAGAGTTGCTTTGAGTGAAGGATTATAGTCTACGAGTTCAAGAAGCTGTGTGCCGAAGGGGAAACGGTTGATAATTGCATAAACGTCGTCACCCTTCTTTGTATAATACACACCGTCCTGAAGCATCTTTGACCAGATTCTTGTGCCATAGATCGCCTCTCCGTTGACACGAAGCCAGTCGCCCATCTGGAGAAGCCTTTCTTCCATGATAACGGGAATAGTGCCGTCCGCGGCGGGTCCTATGTTCAGAAGGAAATTGCCGCCCTTTGAAACGAGGTCGCAAAGCATTTCAATGAGTTCTTTTGCACTCAGATAATCGGCAACATCTTCGTTTTTATTGAATCCGAAAGACATACCGATACCGCGGCATTCCTCAAACGGTCTGTCAAGTTCAACGTCTTCAATACGTTTATCGGCTTCAATATAGCCGTATTCCGTTGTAAAGTTACCGCCTACGTTGCCTCGGGTTTCCTTGCCCCATCTGTCATTGGGTACGATGAAATCCTTGACGCTCGATTCATTATAAAGCCACTGAAGGAATTCGGTGGAGTGCCATACGTCGGAGGTATGTTCCCATTCTCCGTCAGTAAAAAGCGTTGCAGGCTGATATTTTTCAACCAGTTCCTTGAGCATCGGAATCAGATGTGTGAGCGCATACTCCTCGGGGTTGCGGAGATATACGGGATTATACCACTCATAAACAGAATGATAAACGCCGAAACGAACGTCGGTTTTTGCAAGTGCTTCCTTGAGTTCCATCAGAAAGTCTCTGTGAGGTCCGACGTCAACACTGTTCCAGTTCCACGCATAATCGGACTTATAAAGGCAAAATCCGTCGTGATGCTTTGAAACAAAATTGATATATTTCGCACCGCTCTTCTGAAACAGGTCAGCCCATTTATCGGCATCAAAGAGTTCGGCTTTGAAATCATCAACAAAATCGTTATACTTTTTTCCCGGATACATCTTCTGATGATAATCGTAATATTCTCTGTCGTTTGCGCTTCTTTCGACAATTTCGTCACAGTGATAACCGTACCACTCTGCATATTTGCCCTTGGGTGCGAAAGCGGGAACGCTGTAAAGACCCCAGTGAATAAAAATGCCGAACTTGGCATCGGTAAACCATTCGGGAACAGGACGGGAATTCAGGGATTCCCAATTATTTTCGTACATAACAAATCCTCCGATTTGAACAATATTTGATAAAATTATATCAACTCACAGGCATCGTGTCAACGATGCAAAAGAACAAAATTTAATATTGCAGAAAGACTGAACAAATGATAATATATATCTATCGGAGGGATACATATGATACTTTATTTTTCGGGTACGGGAAACAGTGCTTACATAGCAAAAAGAATATCGACACTGACGGGCGAAAAAACTCTTGATTTATTTGATAGAATCAGAAATAAGAATTATTCTCCCGTCGAATCCGATTCTCCGTTTATAATCTGCGCACCGACTTATTCCTGGAGAATACCGCACATACTCAGAGAATATCTTGAAAAAACTCCGCTGACGGGAAACGGAAAAATTTATTTTCTGATGACCTGCGGAGACGATATCGGCAATGCGGAAAAATATCTGAAAAAGCTCTGCAAAAAAATCGAAAAGGAATATATGGGCTGTGAATACTTCAGAATGCCCGAAAATTATATCGCAATGTTCACCGCACCGAACGATGAACAAGCCTTGAGAATAATCGCAAAATCAAAGAAAAAAATCGAAGAATCAGCCGATATCATTTCTTCGGGCAAAAAATTCCCGACGGTTAAAGTCAATACCGTCGGCAGACTCAAAAGCGGTATCGTAAACACCGCATTCTATGCATTCTGCGTTAAGTCAAAGAAATTCTATGCAAAGGATTCCTGCATTTCCTGCGGTAAATGTGAAAAAGTCTGTCCCCTTTCAAACATCAGCATCGCTGACGGCAAACCCGTCTGGGGCAAAAACTGCACTCACTGTATGGCTTGTATATGCAAATGCCCGACTCAGGCTGTTGAATACGGTAAAATAAGCGAAGGTAAAAACAGATACGTCTGCAAGGCAGAAGATTGATTGCCGATTCATAATAAAAAAAGCACCTCCCGAGGTGCTCTTTTTTTATAATTTTTTTATGGCGTAGAAATGAATTACGTTCATATCCTCCTGCATATCAAGTCCGTGCGAACCGCATCCGCCGTCGATTTCGTGGCAACCGTGGTCGGGGCAGAATCCGAAGAATACGTTGTGATTGCTCCAGCAACTATCAATCTTATCGGAAAGCTCCTTATAAAATGAAATATTATCGTCAAGTTCTGCAAGAGATTCGGGTGCTTCGGGACCATGGCGATGCATCGTACTGTCATAATTGCCGTTATAGATAACCGTCAGATCATATTCGTCACGTTCAATAAGTTCAAGCGCCTTTGCCTTTACTTCTTCAACGGTGTCATAAATATAATAATCCATATTTCTGTTGAGAAAAATCATAGAAATACTGTCACCGCTTGTTGAAACAATTGCGCATTTCTTACCCGCTTTAATAAAAGAATCAAAAATTGTTTCAACCGTAAGAACAGGCTTCTCATAACGTCTGATACCGTGGATTTCGGGCATAACTCCCGAATACATTGACGCAAAACATACGGGCGTTACGCTCGGCATAACGGAAAGCTTCGGCACAGATACGTCCGAGCAAAGATGTGCCTGAACAAATTTTTCGGTATATTTCTGATAAACCCACATTGCAACGGCATCGGGGTTCAGGATAACTGTTCTGTCGGTTTTTGCACAGCCGAGTTTCTTCACGGCAAGTGCTTTGACTATCGGATCAGCCGAATCCTTATCGTCAGGAACTTCTATACCTGCGAGTTCAAGTGCGGTTGAATAAACGGAAGTGATGCAGAGCGAACTGTTAAGATCTGTCATAAAATATTTCCTCCTCAATCGATCTTACTGAATGTATACGTAGTTCAGCGGTTTCGCCTCATATAAGCAAAATGATATGATACGGGCTTTGATTTCAAGCATTCTGAATTCAGTGCCCCTCTTCTTTTTCAAAAGTTTATCACAGAGAAATCTGCTTTGTCAATACATAAGTGCCTGTGATTATTGACATAGTTTAAAATAAATTATATACTTATTTTATATTTATATAAGGAGCTGAAACAATGGATTACGTCATCAGCCGAAATCTTCACACTGATTTCAGTCTTTTTGAAGAGAACAAACTGCCTGCCAGGAGCTGGTTTATCCCTTTCCCGAGCAGGGAGGCTCTTGAAAAAACAGACTATAAAAATGAAAGATACCTATCCGACAGAATACAGATGCTCAGCGGTGAATGGGATTTTGCATATTTCTCAAAACTCAGTTATATTCCCGAAAAATTCAGCACCGACACTGTAAGTTTTGATAAGATAACTGTTCCGTCAACGTGGCAGAGAACGGGTTACGATCAGATTGCATATATCAACACCCGTTACGCATTCCCGAAAAAACCTCCCCATATTCCGAACGATGTTGCAGTTGGAATTTACAGAAAAATCGTTGAAATCAGCGGTGATTTTGACCGCAGAATCATCAGCTTTCTCGGTGTTGCGGGTGCTCTTGCGCTTTATATAAACGGAAAATACGTCGGTTACAGCGAAGGCTCCCACAATACCGCTGAGTTTGATATCACCCCTTATATCAACTGCGGAAGCAATGAAATAGTTGCCGTAAATTACAAATGGTGTAACGGAACATACCTTGAATGTCAGGATATGTTCAGAGAAAACGGTATTTTCAGAGACGTTTTTATCATCTCGCAAAAAAGAGACAGAATTGACGATTTTCTTCTCAGACCTTCAAAAAATTCCGACGGAACCTATAATCTGAAAATCGCAATCAAGGGCAATTTCACCGATAATGCAAGTATTACCGTTGAATGCAAAGAACTTTTCGGCTGTATTCAGATCTACGGTCAGACGGAAATCAATAATCTCCGCCCGAATGAATGGACTGCGGAAACACCGAATCTTTATGAAACCGTCATCACTGTTACCGTCAATGCTCAGGTACAGGAAATCATCCGTACCTATATCGGTTTCAGGGATATAAGAATCGACGGCGAGGTTTTCCGCTTTAACTCAAAGGCAATCAAGCTAATCGGCGTCAACCATCACGATACTCATATGACAAAGGGCTACGCAATGTCTCTCGACGACCTCGAACTTGACGTGAAGCTCATGAAAGAATATAACTGCAACTGCGTACGCACCTCACACTATCCTCCCGATCCCGCATTCATCACAATGTGCGATTTCTACGGCCTCTACGTTGTGGACGAAGCAGATATCGAGACCCACGGTTTCTATTCCGTACCGGGAACTTACAATCCCGGCAGACTCAGTAATGACCTTAAGTGGGCAAAACACTACCTTGACCGTGTTGCCCGTATGTATGAAAGAGACAAAAACCATCCCAGCATCACAATGTGGAGCCTGGGCAACGAATCAGGCGGTTACAAATGCCAGGACGTCTGCTATGAATTCCTGAAAAAGAACAATCCCGAAGTTCCCGTTCATTACGAAGGAGTCAACCGTTCAAAACGCTGGGCATACGACGTTGTTTCCAGAATGTACGCATCGCCCGAGCTGATGAAGAAGATTATTGAGGGAAAAGCGGGAAAAAGATACAAAGGCAAACCGTTCTACCAGTGTGAATACGCTCACGCTATGGGTAACGGACCGGGCAAACTCGAAGAATATATGCAGTTATTCCTCGCCTCCGAGCAATTTATGGGCGGATGCATCTGGGAATGGGCAGACCACAGCGTATATGACGAAAACGCAAAATATAAATGGACCTACGGCGGTGACCATAACGAGCCGATTCACGACGGAAACTTCTGCGTTGACGGTCTTTTCTTCCCCGACAGAACACCTTCAAGCGGTGCTCTTGAAATGAAAGTATGTTACAGACCCGTCAGAGCAAAGTATCTCGGAAATCGCAGATTCGAACTTTGGAACACAAGATATTTTACCGACAGTTCCGATATTGAAATATCATACGCTATATCAGAAAACGGTTTTGTCAGTGAAAGCGGAAAAATCGACAAAATTCTTGCTCCTCAGGAGAAAAAGCAATTGACATTCATCTCCGAAATCTTACCGAAATCCGATGCAGACATATTTATTGATTTCATTTATACAAGAAAATCAGACGGTTTTGAAATAGCAACCGAACAGATTATCATCAATGAAACCAAGCCCGAAAGCAAAATCGGAAAGTATGTTCAACTTGAAAACGGCAATATCATCACCGCCACATTCAAAGACGGCGAAATGATTTTCGATGCATCTCTCGGTCTTGTCAGTTACAAGAAAAACGGTATTGAACTTCTCAACACCAAGCCTTTCGACGGTATGACGGGCTTCGTTCCTCACCTTTACAGAGGCAGACTTGACAACGATATGTATACCGTTATTTTCTGGAATCTCATCGGTCTCGAAACCGCAAAAACAAAGCTCGTTTCGTGCAAACTCAAATCGGATTCCAAGGGTGAATATGTCAGAACCAAATTTAAATTCATCGGAAGAAAGCTTTTCAACCTTGCCACCGCAACGGTCGATTACAGAATTGACGAAAACGGGAAAGTAAAAATCACCGCAAAGCTGAAAAAAGCACTCCCGCTGACATCAAATCTGCCCCGCTTCGGTGTTCACTGCGAATTTGCTCCGATATTCAGAGACGTCAACTATTTCGGCAGAGGTCCGATTGAGAATTACAGCGATTTCAAAGAGCATTCCCCCGTCGGCAGATACGAGTGCGCCGTCAGAGATATGGCACACAAATATATTAAACCTCAGGATTCAGGCAACAGAGGTGACGTCAGAGAAAGTATGCTCATCTCCGATTCGGCAAAGCTGATTTTCAAAGCCGACGGCAGATATTTCAGCTTCAATGCCAATCCCTTTACTCTTGAACAACTCAAAAAAGCAAAGCATATCGAGGATATTCCCGATGTCGCGACGGTATTCACTGCCATTGACGGCTTTGTCAGAGGTACGGGTACGGGAAGCTGCGGCCCCGGACCCGCAAAAGAACATACAATTGATTTCGGTTACTCGAAACCGCTTGAATACAGCTTCACGGTTGAAGCAGAATGAAAGGACAGAAGATAATGGAAAAATACGCAAGATTCAGATATCAGCCCTGCATTCCTCTCGGGGATGACGGCAGATGTGTGACCGCTTCGCAAAAGCATATCGACCTCTCAAGAAAAGCCGCTTCCGAGGGTATGGTTCTTCTCAAGAACGAAAACAGCGCCCTTCCCCTTGCAAAGGGCGAAAAAATCGCACTTTTCGGCAAAGCAACAATAGAATACATCAAGGGCGGCGGCGGCAGCGGCGACGTTCACTGCCCCTATATCCGCAATATATTCGAAGGCTTCAGAGAAAAAAAGGATAAAGTCGAAATCTTTATGCCTCTCGTAGATTTCTACAAGGATTACGTTGAAAAAGAAAGTGTTCATATTCCCACACAGGAGCAGATAAACGCAACGTGGGATATCGTCAACGCAATGGAATTCTGTACAAAGCGTGATGATATGACATATGACACCTTTGCATCTATGCACGTTAAAGAACCCGCAGTTCCCGAAGAGCTTATAAAATCCGCTTCGGAATGGGCTGACACCGCAATAATCACTCTCAGCCGATTCTCTGCCGAAGGTGTTGACCGCAGACCTCAGGGCGGTGACTACTACCTCTCCGACATTGAAAAAGAACTTATCACATCGGCGGGAAAACTTTTCAAAAAGGTTGTTATCGTTATCAATTCAGGTGCCGTAATCGACTGCGAATTCATCGCAGAAAACACCGACGTTGATGCAATCCTTTTCGGCTGGCAGGGCGGTATGGAAGGCGGCTCCGCAATCGCCGATATTATCTGCGGTGACGTCAACCCTTCGGGCAAAATGACAGACACAATCGCAAAATCCTATGATTGTTATCCTTGTAAGGATGAATTCTGGGAAAGCTTCAAATATATCGATTACTCCGATGATATTTATGTCGGTTACCGCTATTTTGAAACCGTCCCCGGCGCAAAGGATTATGTGCGTTATCCCTTCGGATTCGGTCTTTCATATACACAGTTCGAGATAAGCGGCAGGGTATGCTGTGAGAGCGAAGGCAAAATCGTTGCGGTTGCAACGGTCAGAAACATCGGCTCCGTTGCGGGTAAGGAAGTTATTCAGCTTTATTATTCCGCACCGCAGGGCAAACTCGGCAAACCCTCGAGAGAACTTTGCGCATTCACAAAAACCAAGCTGCTTGCACCGAACGAATCCGAAACGGTTGTTATGAGCTTCGACGTTAAAGATATGGCATCGTTCGATGACCTCGGCAAAATCCGCAAATCGGCATACGTACTCGAAAAGGGTGAATACGAATTCCATATGGGTACGTCTGTCAGAGACACGGTCAAGCTTGACTACGTTTATACCGTTGCAGAGGACACGGTTACAGAGCAGTGCGGTAATTGGTGTAAGCCGTTCAACCTCAAACAGAGAATGCTCCCGGACGGCAGTTTTGAGGCTCTTCCTATGGGCGAAGAAGAATATTTTTACGGCGAAGTAAAACCCTCGGGCGCAAAGGCACCCGATAAACTCGTTCCGTTTGACAACGTCGGAATTGACTGCACAATCGATGAATTCGTTGCACAGTTCACTCTCGACGAGCTTATGTATATCGTCGGCGGTCAGAAAACAACGGGTGTCTGCAATACGGGTTCATTCGGCGGAATCGAGCGTCTTTCAATCCCCTATGCTCCGACGGCTGACGGACCCGCCGGTTTACGTCTCGAGCCTAAAACGGGCATTCCCACAACTGCATGGCCTTGCGCTACACTTCTTGCCTGCTGCTGGAATACCGACCTTGTTTATGAAGTCGGTGCTGCGGGCGGTGCAGAGCTTCGCGAAAATAACCTCGGCATCTGGCTTGCACCTGCACTCAACATCCACAGAGACCCTCTCTGCGGCAGAAATTTTGAATATTATTCGGAAGATCCGCTCGTAGCAGGTAAAAACGCCGCCGCCGCAACAAGAGGCATTCAGTCTCAGAAAGCGGCTGTATCAATCAAGCATTTCGCCTGTAACAACAAGGAGGCAAACCGCTACGATATCGATGCACGTATTTCTGAAAGGGCGCTCCGTGAGATTTACCTCAAGGGATTTGAAATTGCCGTCAAGGAGGGCGATCCCTGGACAATAATGTCATCCTATAACCGCATCAACGGTCAGCATACCTCCGAAAGCTATGAACTGCTGACGGGTATTCTGCGTGACGAATGGGGCTTCAAAGGAATGGTTGTTACGGACTGGGGTGTCAAGAACAATCCAGTCAATGAAGTCAGAGCGGGTAACGATATGAAGATGCACTGCGGTTATCCCGAAGACCTGAAAGCCGCATATGACAAGGGTGAGCTGACAAGAGCAGAGCTTGAACTCTGTGCGAAACGAATCCTTGAAATGATAATGAAACTTGCATAAAACAAAGAAAGGATGTGCTTTGCGGCACATCCTTTTTATTATATCTTTATCTTTGCGTTGACAGCTTTTGTTCTGATGAACTTCTCAAAATCTTCGCAGTTACCCTTTTCAAAGTCGTTCTTATTGACCATAATAACAAGCTTCTGTTTCATAACAAGCAAATATAAATTTTTGCTCTGTTTTACCTTGATGATCTTACCGTAATCAATCTTAACCTCGGATTTATCGGCAGAATTGGTTGAAACAATACAATCATCATAAAAAAGAGTCTGACCTTCGAGCATCGAACCGTAAAGCTCAAGAATCTGTTTTTCACGCTTTTTTGCCGCTGAATGAAGCTTGATCAAAGGATAGAAAAACAAGAAAACTCCAAGCACGGCAATCAATGCGGCGCCGATATAGTTATAATAAAAATATGCTAAGACAAATGCCAGAAAACCGTAAATTATTAAAGCGGCAATCTGAAAAGTAATTCGGGATGCAAACGAATAAGTCTTATTCATTTCAATAAGCGTTTCTCTTGTCTGTTTAAGGTTGTTGATATATACAGGCTCCATTTTTAATCTCCTATTCAATCAAAAACTACTTGTTTATAATCTGTTTAATATAAGAATATTAAACTTATTTCAAACCTGCGTATTCAAAAACAGCATCAAACCAGTTTTCAACATATTCAGACGCGATGTCATATTTAATTTCATAAAGATAATGCTCCCCGTCTGCATATTTATATGTCGCCAGAGCAAGTTCTTCAGGCACATCGAGAGAATTTGTATATGCAAATCTGACACTGAACCTACCGTATTCAGCATAATCACCCCTTTTATTATCAGGTGTAATAACAACAGTAAACGTTTCGGATTCCGATTCAGAAGAGTTATGATAAAGGATATAATATCCATTTTCGACAACCATCCATTTTCCGCCTTCAACGGAATTCTGGGCTGTCAAAGTGATTTCTGTCAGGGTGCATTCCTCTTCGGAATAAATACTCGGAGCATTAATCTTGGCTGAAGTGACACAATAAAAGACCTCTTCATTTCCGTTTCGGTCGGTAAAAACAAGCTCCATCATTTCACCATTGGGTTCAAAATTCATACCCGAGCATTCAAAATAAAAAATCTGCTTACCGTCTTCAATTTCAGTGTCAGCAAGATTGATATACGGGTCGTCAACGTTATCGTATTCCCAGACAAGACCTGTTGCTTCGTTATAAGGAAGCTCAACCTTTGCGGTCGGATAACCGACGAATGCGCCCGAAACGAAACTGAAAATCACTTCAAATATCATTGCAGGAATAATAAAAATCAAAAGAATTGATGTTCCCATATAAATAACCTCTTTCTGAATATTATTTTACAAATATAATACACCGCTTCAATCGGATTTTCTACCAACTCCGGTTTACATCACTGTAATAATGTTGTAAAGTCTGGTTTACAATGAAATATAAATCACACGAAGTCAAATTCTGCAATAATCGGGAAATGGTCGGAGATGACCTTTTCAACTGTTATGACGTTTTTGCAGGTGAGACCTCTGAAAAATATGTAATCGATTTTGATATTCGGCTTATATGACGGAAAGGTGTTTTTCCCTCCGACCGTTGCAACCGAATCAGTATCCTCAAGGCGTTCAAACAAAGGATTCAGCTCGGTACTTTCGGGAGTTGCGTTGAAATCTCCCATCAGAACAAGCGGCATATCGGTTGAATCGATAATTCTGCATATCTCTCTGACGGCATTTTTTCTTTCACCGAGAGCAAGACCCATATGGCACACAAGAACAAGCAATTCCTTACCGTCGGCATCGACAACCGCTTTCAGAATGCATCTCGATTCGTATTTGCCGATATCAAACTTGAAAATCGGGTCGGGAACCGCAACAGTTTCAGCGGATTTCACTGCATACTTTGTGACAAAAGCATTGCCGTATGGACTTGTGCCGCCGACTTTTATTGCCTCGGCAAAATAACGGTTATATCCGAGACCGTCACCGAGCGCATTGGTCTGATCGGTATAGCCGTCAATCGGTCCGTCTCCCCTCACCTCGTTGAGGCCGCAGATATCGGGATTACATTCCTTTATCGAATCAACAAACAAACCGATATCGATTTTTTTATGCTGATAATCCAGACAGTGCTGAATGTTGAAGGTCATTACTTTCATTTTATCAAATCCTTATACTTTCCAAGTACCGTAAACTCTCTCTTATACTGTGCGGCAAGTTCGTCGTGGCTGATATTTTCGTAATCCCCGAAAACCGAAAGTGCATCGTCAAACTCAACCCATCTCGGCTCGACTCCATGAAGAATCTCGGTTTCCGTCAGGCTCTGCTCACCCTTGCCGATGACTTCACAGATGAAATAATTGCTTACAAACAGCTTTCTGAAATAATATTCATCCACCTTCACAAAAGGTCTGATAACACGGATTCTGTATCCGGTTTCTTCCAGCACCTCACGGATTACGCATTCCTCAAGTGTTTCGTTATCCTCAAGACCGCCGCCCGGCGAAAGATAAACTCCCGTATTGACCTCATATGAAAGCAGAATTCTGCCGTTTTCAACGATGATTGCTCTGCAACCGATTCGGGTGAATTCAGGCGGCAAGGAATATTCCTCACCGAATTGATTTATAATTTCGACATTCATATTTTCCTCACATAATCAAGTATCAGCCCCCGCCGCAACGGAGGCTGATAAATTCCTGAATCAATCAAAAAGATATACTCTTGTTTCGTAGGGTCTGGTTGTGAAACCGTTCTTGCCAACGGGAGCATCCTTATAGTTGCAAAGGATTGCCTTACCCTTTGTAAGGTCATAACAAGCGGGTGCGGTGAAATTGACACACTTATCGGTATATGAGCAGATAACGAGCATACTCACGCCGTTATAAACTCTTTCATAAACGTAGAGGTCACTGCTCTGCTTGTTATATTCTTTATATGCGCCGTAAACGGCAACGGGATTTTCCTTGCGGAATTTGATGAGCGCCTTATAATGGTTGAAAATCGAATCGGGATTTGCCATTTCAGCCTCAGCATTGATTCCGTTCTGATAATTGGGGTTGACAGGCATCCAGGGAGTACCCGTTGTGAAGCCTGCATTTTCGCTTGAATCCCACTGAACGGGAGTTCTTGCATTGCCTCGGCTTGACTCTTTGAGTCTCTGCTTCGCCTTTTCATCCGAGAAACCGAAAAGTCGGAGTGTTTTATAGTTGTTAACCGCAAATACGTCCTGATAATCCTCAACCTCGGGGAGATCGATATTGATCATGCCGATTTCCTGACCCTGATAAATGAAAGGTGTACCGCACTGAAGCATATAGGAGTTGGCAATGGATTTTGCACTTTCCGTTCTGTATTCAACACTGCCGAAGCGGTTAATGATTCTGGGATGGTCGTGATTTTCCATATAAAGAGCGTTCCAGCCCTTGCCGTAAAGACCTGTCTGCCAGGTCGAGAATGCTTTCTTGAGTTTCCTGAGGCTGAAGGGAAGAGTCAGGCAATCCATAAAGAGGCAGTCAGCGCCCATATGCTCAAAGTGGAACATCATATCAAGCTCCTGAGCGGGACCTTCCTTGATGTATTTGAGAGCCTTGTTGACAGTCATCATCGGTGCTTCGCCGACAACGAAGCAATCATATTCGTTGAGAACTTCACGGAATTCGGTGAGATATTCGTGAATATGGGGACCGTCGGCATAATGCTCCATACCGCAAGCCTGAGGTATCGGGAAACCGTTGGGCAGACCCTCACGCTTTGAAACAAAGGTGATAACGTCTTCGCGGAAGCCGTCAACGCCCATATCGAGCCAGAATTTCATAATATCCTTGACTTCCTGACGAAGTTCGGGGTTATCCATATTGAGGTCGGGCTGTTTCTTTGAGAAAAGGTGCAGGTAATACTGACCGTTTTCCTGATTATATTCCCAGGCTTTGCCTTCGAAAAGCGATGACCAGTTGTTGGGAAGCTTACCGTTTTTGCCGTCTCTCCAGATATAGTAATCATGATACTTGCTGTTTTTATCAATACCCTGCTTGAACCATTCGTGCTCATCGGAGCTATGGTTGACAACAAGGTCCATAATTACTCGGATACCTCTTGCATGAGCCTCATCAAGCACCTTCTTGAAGAGAGCATTGTCACCGTAATCGGGAGAAATGTTCCTGTAATCTGAGATATCGTAGCCGAAATCGGCATTGGGTGAGCAATAAAGAGGTGAAAACCAGATACAGTTGATGCCGAGATCCTTGAGGTAATCAAGCTTTGAAAGAACGCCTTCAAGGTCACCGATACCGTCGCCGTTACCGTCACAGAATGAACGGGGCCAGATCTGATAACAGATCGCATCTTTATACCATTGAGTCTTTTTCATTGATTATTCTCCCTTCGGAATTTAATTACATTTTTGATTATAGCAGATATTTCCTTATATTACAATATTTTTCTCTCAATTAATAAAAAAGCGAAGAGCTTCGGACTACTTAAAATACGGCAATCCGTCAATCCACTCAATCTTACGGATTCTTGCACTTCTGCAAGGATCGTAAAGAGAATCGCTGTCGGAATAACCGCATTTCTTATTGAAACAGACCTCATCCCTTGAGTGATATATTATCAGCCATTCACCGTTCTCATCTCTGACAAAAGAATTGTGACCCGGACCGTATTCGCCGTCAAGATCATCCGAGGTGAGAATCGGTTTATCATATTTATACCAGCTTGCGGGATCCATCAGGTCGGCATTTTCATCAGCAACCATCAGACCGATGCAGTATTCGGGTCCCGTTGCGGAAGCTGAAAAAGCAAGATACACCATACCTTTATGAATCATTACCGCCGCGCCCTCGTTGACGGGAATACGGACTCTTTCCCAGTCAAATTCAGGCTTAGTCAGAAGCATTGCGGGTGCAGTGGTTTTCCACGGCTCTGACGGATCGACGGTCGAAAGATAAACGTTTGAATTGCCGCCTTTCTGCGCCCATGCAACGTAATGCTTACCCGCACATTCAAAATAAGTCATATCAAGTGAAAATCCCCTGAACGAAAAATCATCGGGTGCAGTGAACTTTCCTTTATCAGTCCAACTGTCGTTATACGGATCGGCGCCTTCGCACATAATGATATGGCAATCGATATCCCACACGTTGTCGGCACTGCCGCTTGCGGCAAAAAGAACGTACCACTTACCCCCGATTTCGTGAATCTCGGGCGCCCATATGAAGCGGTGTGAACACTTTGAATTCTTTTCATCCCAGATAACCTTTTCTTCGGCTTCAGCAAGACCCGATACCGTTTTTGCCCTTCGAAGAACGATTCTGTCATAGCCCTCGGTGTCGTTTGCACCGTACATAGGATACGATGCGGTGAAATAATAATAACCGTCACTCCCCTTTTTCACGAAAGGGTCGGCTCTGTCTTTTATGAAGATTTCAGTTCTTGTTCTCATAAAGTCACCTCGGATTGTTTTATGCCATTTTATCATATTCCGCAAAGAATATCAACAAAAAAGGCTCCTCCGAAAAGCGGAAGAGCCTGATTTTTATGCTACGAGGAACTTATATTTTGCTACGCTGTAAAGCGGAACGAAAGGTACCATAATCGGTACAGTCTTAACATACTTCTGATATTCGGGGTCATTGCCGTAATTCTTGTTCTGACGCAGTTCAAGTCTGCGTGCTCCGCTGAACATAACGAAAATAATACCGATATAGCCGATGAGAGCGAGAATCCACTGCCCTACACCCGTAAGAATATTGACGCCCGAAACAAGAACACCCGTCCAGAAAATCATTTCACCGAGATAATTGGGGCAACGGACAATTTTATAAAGTCCGGTGTCGCAGAAACGCTTGGGATTCTTTTTCTTGGAGTTATTTTTCTGAATATCGGCAACGGTTTCGATGATAATGCCGAGCGCCATAATCACAAGACCTGCAATACAGAAACCGTCGGTCTTCTTGCCGTTGAGTAATCTGTAATAAACGGGAAGAACCTGAGTGACGTAAAGAGCACCGCAGGTTACCCAGATAGCGCATTTGACTCCGAAGGGCATCGTTTTGCCGTCTTTGATTTCTGTTTTCATAGTATTGCGGTAAGATGCACTCTTGATTTCACGGATAAGAAGATATCCGCCGAGACGCACACCGTAAATAAAGAAAAGAACGCAGGCAATAATTGTGCCGATACTTAATCCCTGACGGAACATTATCAACATAAGCACTCCGAGACCAGCAATTGAAAATCCGTAACCGAGAGAAATAAAATAAACATATTTATAAAATCCGATTGAGCTTATAAGCATTGCGGCGGCAAAAAGCAGCCAGAAAGTGAGAGGTGCAACCATATCTGATTCTCCTTTTAAATATTATAATTATTATAGTAAATTTATTATAGTAAATTAACGATTGGTTAAATATCTTCAGCAAGAATTCCGATTTCGTAGATAATACGGCTGATTATATGTTTTATTATGCGGATGACCTTAACAAAGATATTCTCACCTTCATATTCAACGTCAACGCCCGCACCACCGTAGCAACCGATATTATTGCTCTTGAACTGATCACCGAAGAAATCAAGGTCTGCACCCTGACCTTCAATATCATAACCCGCACCGATAAGCGGTGAATCCGCTGAAAGCTTAAAGCTTTCTGGGTTGGAATAATCCGAGCCGACAAAACCGGGAACGGTGTTCATTGAACCCATATCAATCAGAGGCGGCTCACAATTGTAATAGCAGTTGTTACCGATTATATTGCCATCTCTGGGAAGATCCCATATATCATAGGCTACAAAACAGCCTTCCATGGGAATTATGATATTATTGACGATAAGTGAATCGTACATATCAATCAGGTGAAAATCACCGCAGTTGACAACAGTGTTATTATAGAAGCTTATATTATGTTCACCGGGATTAGCCGAAATTCTCGATCTGCCCCCGTTGTCGTTGACGGAAAGACAGTATCTGACGGTGTTGTTATGATGTCCGCTGTAATTCGGATTGTTGCACATAAAACGCATATTATCGTGAGAATAGATATACTGATAGGTGCAGTTATTAGAATGTGAGTCAAAGTCAACCGACATACCGTCGCCGTAATTCTTCTGACCTGCGATTTCGCAATACTGAATTATGCTGTTCTCGCTGCCCCAGAACCACATCGCCGCAGTAAAATACTGAATTTCGCCGTTTTCATCGAGACCTACACCTTGGCAGCAATTGATTGCTTTGCAATTCTGAACAATTGCACCGTCACAGATACCGACGACTACGGCTTCGGCATCCATTTCGTGGAAATAGCAGTCTTCAACAAGAACACCTTTATTATAGATGGGATCGATATCTTCTTCCTCGCACCAGGGTGCCTGTTCATCATTCCATGAGCCCCAGAGAAGAACACCGTTTGCGCAGTTATATATCTCACAGCCTCTTACGGTGAAATCATTGACCGCATATCTTGAGCGTGCGGGCAGACCCTTGACAATAACGGCGGCTCTTGCACCTGCCGCACCGTGCTGAAAATCGTCTCGGCTTGTGACCTTGTAATTCTGAATATCGGTGAAAAGAATATTTTCGATAACAATGCCCTTCGACTCTTTTTCAAGAGTATCAACCCAGATGCCGCCGCCGTTGACCGCTTTGAGATGAAGGTCGGAAACAGTCACGTAAGAACAGTCAAAAAGCTGAAAAATGTCCTTTTTCTCGTTGGTGTAAAGCATTGCCTTCTTGCCCTCGCCGTAGGACGAAATTACAATGGGATTATCCTTCGTACCTTCGCAGGTAAGCATTACTGCACACTCATATTCACCGCCGTTACGGAAAAGGAAATGTGTGCCGGGTCCGATGCTGACATTCTTGAGACCCGCAATGGTTTTAACGGCGGTTTCGGGAGTCAGACCGTCGGCGGCATCATCACCGTCGATTGAGTCGATATAATAATTCTTCACGTTATCAGCAAACGAAAACATTGAATTGCTGACAAAAACAAGTGCAAAAACAAGTATAACAGAAATTACAGAAGTAAGTTTTTTCATAACATCACCTGATTATTCAATTTCAATTAATTCATATTCCTTGGAACCATAGCCGATTTCTGCCGCAACATCAACTGTATGGATACCGTTACGGCTCTCAATACGCTCGATGAGATGGGGTTTGCCTTCATCGGAGCAGGCATAAACAAGATCCACACAAGCCTTATCGATTGCAACGGGGTCATCAGAAACAAGAATTCCGATATCGGCAATACAAGGGTCTTCAGCTACGGCGCAGCAATCACAGTCAACACTCATATTCTTCATTACGTTGATATAAACTATGTTGCCGTTAAAAAATCTGACAACGGAACCGGCGGCATCAGCCATAGATTCAAGAAATGAATCGTGGTCGGAATTCCAGAAATCTGCGGGGTCGCCGACACCGTGGATATATCCCTTGCCGTATGATGAGGCAAATCCTATTGAAAGCTGCTTGAGAGCACCGCCGAAACCGCCCATCGGGTGACCCTTGAAGTGCGAAAGAACGAGCACGGAATCATAATTCGCCATATTCTTTCCAACAAAATTCTTCTTGATTTTTCTGCCTTCGGGGATTTCAAGCACAAGATCATCACCCTCGGCATCAAGCAAATCAACATCAAAATGCTCCGTCCAACCGTGGTCGGCAAATAGCTGCAGATGCTTTTCGGTTGTGTTTCTCTGACCGTTATATGCGGTGTTGCATTCAACAACGGTGCCGCCTACTTCATCAACAATCGGTTTCCAGAAATCGGGCCTGAGGAAATTCTGATTGCCCTTTTCACCCGAATGCACCTTGACGGCTACCCTGCCCTCAAGCTTTTTGCCGAGCATATTATAAAGTTCAACCACCTTTTCGGGTGTAATGACTTTTGAAAAATATACCTTTGATTTCATAATTTTCTCCTTTTTATGAAACAGAAACCGAAACTCTGCCGTTGGATATAACCGATACGGTGAGAGTACCCGTTGCCTGATTCCATTCAGTTTTCATCTTTGCATTATTATTGCCTCTTGCGGTGACTGACGGCTCTGAAGAGAATCCCGAAAGTTCAATGACGCTTTCCCTGAAATTCCCGGGATCACTGCGTTTGCCTCCGGCCGCATACTCACGCATAAACTGATCTTCGTTTTCAAGACCTGCACATACTTCATCGGTATCAAGACGCAAATTACACATATCTATATCGATTCTGCCGTCTGTTTCATCAATCATTGCGTAAGTGTGCGCAGGGAAAACCGCCTTGATATTATTGCCGCTTTCGGGCAAAACATAGCTGACGGTCTGCTCACTGCCGATAGTTTTATTCTCGTTACTGTTAAAAATATAAACAGAGTCATTGATATCAAACAGTACACCGTCACCCGAATAAGTTTCTTCATAGTGTTTGTTGAAAAATCGGATTTTAACAGGATTAATAAAAAGAAGATTGGAGAAATATCTGAAGTCGTTAAGAATATAACTCTCAGGCAAAACCGTTTCGGGGTCAGAATAAATCGGGAGAATGGGAATCAGATAGTATCTGCCCGTTGAAGGCACCCAATCTTTGGTACAGTTGAAAAAAATGTTATCGATTTTCTCCTGAATGAGAGTGAACGTATCGCAATAAAGCCCCTGAAGGAAGTGAGCATCGTTGCCGCCGACGGGATATGAATAAGGAATGCTCATTTTATATGCAACTTTAATATTTTCTTTTACCTCTTCCTTATCGGGCACACATCCGTCAAGCACTCTCTGATAGAATGGATAGAGCACCTCCCAGAAGGTCGGAGTCATAATAACTTCTCCGTCGACAAAATGATAGAGACCGCCACGGCTGAAGGTACCTTCTATAGCATAAACCGTTGCTCCGCCGACCATATCAGCTATCATATCGATACCGAAAAGTGCGGGCGGATATCTGACGGTTGTCACATCGGCAGGCTCGTTGGGTTTGACTCCGATATCATCATAGTCGATGAAGCCCTCCTCATACCAGAGGAAGTTTTCAAGATTTACACCCCAGTTACCGCAAACACCATCAAGCCAGCAACCGAGGATATTCGCCTGAGATGCGAAATGTCTGCCGTGACCGTTGTGTTTATCCATTATAATAATATTCTCGGTGTTGCTTTTCAGAAGATCATAAAGGTCTCTGTCTTTGAGAATATGATTGACATAATTAAGTTTTTTCCAGTAGATATATTCCATATCCTGCCAGATGAAAAGTCCGCCGTTTTCGGCGCACGCTTTGATGCAGGATTTGAGACGGGCAAGGATGTTTTTATTAACGCCCCTGTCATCGGTAACCTCGTCATAAGCAAGTTTTTCATTGGTGACGCCATTCGTGGAAAGTTCAACCTGAACAAAGCCCATCATTGAGGGGTGATTCCTGAAAATCTCCGAAAGTTCCTCCTGAGTGAAGGGGTCTCGGGTTTTGTTGGTACAAAAACATTCCGACTGGCAAACAATCGGTACGTTTGCCTTATCGGTTATTGTCAGAAGCTCATCCCAGAATTCAAGCTGACGTGCGGGTGTCATATCGGTTGTACCCTCGTCGATATAAATTACCGCAAAATTTCTGACGTCCTCGGGCAATGCGTAATATGTTTTGATTGCGTATTCCGCAAATGCTTCGCCCGTCTGAGGTCCGCCCCAGATGGGACAGTTTCTTATCATAAACAGAGGATTCTCCTCGTCAACGTACATACGCAACCCATCAACTTTTTTGCGTGTACGGATTTCGGTTTTTACGTTCGGAATCTCATCAAGAGTAACGTAGTCGGTATCAACCGCACCCGCAAGTTCAAACGGAATCAAAAGAACAGAAATGACAGTAAGAATAATACAAATAAGTCTTTTCAAAATGCCGCCTCCAATCTTCTATATATGATATCATACTTATATTTACTTTACAATATTATATCATATAAAAATAACCGCATACGGAAATCCGTCTGCGGTTATGAATTATTTATGCAGCCTTTGCGGCTTTTTCTTTGTTGCCGCCATCCTTGATCCTGACAAATTTCTGAAGAAGAACCAGAATTACCATCAGAGCAAGACCGGCAACGTCGGTCTGCCATCCGGGAATAATCATCAGCAGACCGCCGGCAAGAGACATTGCTCTCTCCCAGACGGGCATTTTTCTGAAGAGGTAACCCTCCATACCCGCAGACAAAAAGCAAATGCCGCAGACAGCCGTTATAACAAGAAGAACAACATCATACCATACGGTCGGAATACCCATATCGACGCCGATAAGCATCTGGGGACTGTAAGCAAAGATATAGGGAACAATAAACGCCGTAATTGCCAATCGGGTCGCCGTGACACCCGTTTTCAGCGGATTTGAATTTGCAATCGCCGAACCTGCATATGCAGCAAGAGCAACGGGAGGAGTAATATCGGCAACGATACCGAAATAGAAAACAAACATATGAGCCGCAAGCATCGGAATACCCATCTTGATAAGAATAGGTGCGGTGATGGTGGCCATAATTACGTAGTTTGCGGTAGTCGGAACGCCCATACCGAGAACTATGCAGCAAAGCATGGTGAGAACAAGTGCAAGGAAAGTGCTGTTTTCGGCAATGGGAACAAGTGTGTTAATGAGAAGCTGACCGAGTGCTGTCATGGTTACAACACCTGAAATAAGACCTGCCATACCGCAGGCAACCGCAACGCCGACGGTATTCTTTGCACCGTTTTCAAGCGATTCGATAACCGTTTTAGGGGATAATGCATCGGCATCCTTCGTAATGAATGAAAGCAGGAAACATACAACCATGCCTGCAAAAACAGCAATCTGCATATTCTTTGTTCCGAAAGGAAGCCATACACCGAGTGTAACTGCGATGGGAATAAGAGGAAGCACGAGCTTCCATGCATTTTTCTTATTAATCTTGTGAGGAACGAGGCTTACCGTAAGCGACGTAAGAATCGCAAAACAAGCCGATACACCTGCACTGAAATAATTCATGCAGATAACAAGAACAACTATGGGAAGAAGAAGATAGCCGTTTCTTAAAATAAGCTTGAAGAAATTGGGAATTGCATCCTTGGGAAGACCCTTGAGACCAAGCTTCTTAGCCTCAAAATGGATCATAAGGAAGATACCCATAAAGTAAAGAACAGCGGGAAGAATTGCAGCTATTGCAATTTTCGAATAGGGAACTTCCGTCATCTCAGACATAAGGAATGCCGCCGCGCCCATAATCGGAGGCATAATCTGACCGCCCGTTGAAGCCGCTGCTTCAACTGCCGCTGCAAATTCGGGCTTATAACCCGTTCTCTTCATCAGCGGAATTGTGATTGAACCGCTGCCGACTGTGTTTGCAACAGAGGAGTCTGAATACATACCTTCGAGAGCACTCGAAATAACCGCAACCTTTGCAGGTCCGCCGATTGATGCGCCCGCAATGGAATTCGCGAGGTTAACAAAGAATGTACCGATACCGGTTCTTTCAAGAAGAGCACCGAGAATAATAAACAGAACTATGAACGTTGTGCAGACATAAACGGGGGTTGAAAACATACCGTTTGAAACATCGTAGAAAAGACCGTACATAAGGTTTCTGATCGCGGTATTGGGGTTATCCGTAAAAGCTTTTACAGTCGCATAAAGCACAAAAGCACCCGCAACGAAAATAATCGGAAGACCGACCGCACGTCTGACAAGTTCAACAAGCAGAATAATTGCAATCAGTGCAACGATAATTTCAAGAGTTCCGATTCTCTTGCTCATCATAATAATCTGTTCTTGAAAAATCGTATAATAGAGAAAACATCCCGAACTGACAATTGCAAGAATAATATCATAAACAGGAACGTGGTTTATTTTTTTGGTCTGTGCCTTATAGGCAGGAAAAATGATAAAGCCGATGAACATCATGAAAGCCATAAACGTTGTCAGCTTTGTATATTTTGTTGCTGTGGGAAAAATAAGAGCCATTGAAATCATATAAAGGCTGAATGCAGCCATTATAGCTGTGATTACCGTTTTTCTCCATCCGGTAAAAACTCTGATATTGCTTTCGCGGTCAAATTCCTGCATTATTTTTTCGGAATCAACCTTTTCAAGCTCAAGATCGTTTTTAACAGCTTCGCTCAAGCTTTTTCGCCCCTTTCGTGGATTTGATATTGCTATAAGAAAAATGCCGCAATTATAAAATCGCGGCATTAGGGTTAATGAAGCGGATCAGAAATTATTCGATTATGCCTGCCTCTTTGTAATACTTGGCAGCACCGGCATGAAGAGGAACTTCACCGATAGCGGAAGCGGCGATATCAGTTTTCATTTCCTTGCCCTTTGCGTGAGCGGTAGCGATATCAGCCTGTTTCTCCCAAAGGTCCTTTGTGATCTGATATGCCTGTTCTTCGCTCATATCGTTAGAAACAACGTATGTTGCCATGATTGCAACTGTGTTTACGGGAGCGGAGATGAAAGGATAGTCAGTTGCAGTCATTTCATACTTGGCATAGAATGTATAGTCATTCATAAGCTTTGAAATAACAGCTTCGCCGAGGTCAACAACAACAACTTCTGTTGAAGTTGCAAGTTCGGTAATAGCGGGAGTGGGAGTACCTGCGGTAAGGAAAGCGGCATCGATTGAGCCGTCCTTAAGCTGTGCGGCAGCATCGCCGAAGGAAGCAGCGGTCTTGTTGATATCCTTGTCAATATCGAGACCTGCAGCTGCAAGAATCTGAGTAGCATTGTAGTAAACGCCTGAGCCTGCATCGCCGACTGCAACGTTCTTACCCTTGAGGTCAGCAACTGACTTGATGCCTGATGCCTTTGTTGCAACGATCTGGCAAACCTCGGGATAAACGCAACCGATAGCTGAGAATGACTTGATGGGAGAAGCAAAGCCGTTTGTACCTGCATAAGCATAGTTCATAACGTCGTTCTGAACGATAGCCATCTGATAGTCACCGTCTTCGATGCCTTCGATGTTAGCCTGTGAACCGCCTGTTGAAAGAACTTCAAAAGTATAATCAGCTGTGTTGAGAATCTGGCAAGCAGCAGTTGTGAAGCCATAGTATGTACCTGTGTTGCCGCCTGTGCCAACCTTAACTTTTGAAATCATACCTGTTGAGGGTGCATCGGGATCTGCTGTGGGCTTATCTCCGCAAGCAGTGCAGAAAAGCAGAGCAAAAACGAGAATAAGCGAGAGAGCGATGGCAAGTTTTTTCTTCATAAATAAACCTCCTGATTTGTTCTCTGTGCATAAAAAATGCATTCTGAGAAGTAGATTTAAATGCATTATAAACTATTTTTTAAAAATATGCAAGAGAAATTTGTAAATATTTATTAATTATACAGTTTCAGTATATTCATATTTTGAAATAAAAGATCTGATTCAGATTTCAATTCTCCACTTTATCTGACGGATTTCGCAAGGCATATCCTCCCCGTCTGCGGAGTAGAAAACAGTCAGCAGAGTTCCGTCATCAAGCTCAACGGTTGACGGATAACCGATATCGTCACTTGCCGTATTCTCATAAAGTCGGATATCCTTTTCCCACGTTTCTCCGCCGTCAAGACTTATCATCGCCATAATTCCGTACGGCTGTTTTCTGCGGCCGTAGGTCGAAACGATAACTCCCGAACTGAGTCTGATAAGATGAGGCGGTGCACCGCCCGTTCTGTCAAGCAGCATTTCAGGTTTACTCCAGGTCTTGCCGCAATCATCGGACACACTCTGAAACGTTGTGAAATCAAAGTCATTCTCGCCTCGGATATGGCAAAGGAGTCTGCCGTCGGGAAGCTCAATCATATGAGGTTCATTGAGAAAAATGCCGTTACCCTGATTGGGTATTCTTCCCACAAATTCAGCTTCTCCGCTTTCTGTATTTATATAATGAAACTCGATTCCTTCTTCGACCTTGTCAAAATTATTGCCCGCCCACAGAACTTTTCCGTTGCTGAGGAAAGTTCCGCCGTGAGGCGAAGTTACGGGTGAATGAAAAAGTCTGCCGAAGGTTTTACCGCAATCGTGACTGATACGGAAAGTTGCACCGAGATATTTCTCCTCGTCCTCGGGTGTGATGGTATTGATATATGCCTGAACGTATGCATTATCTTTATTGTAGTCTCTCTGCATATCGGCGGTATTATTGAACGAGCTGAATATAACTCCGCTTTCGCCGAAAACACAGATACCCGCATCCCTGTCATCAAGCGGAGTATCTATGACAGGCGAAGGCAGAGAATAAGTTTCTCCGTCATCGTCACTGAAGCAGATTACCGCCTTACCGAACGGACAGACGTGTTCGATTCTGAAACCCGATGCACCGACTGCGATTCTGCCATCCTGCAGACGGGCAACGGTGGGCCATCCGAAATAGTTATGATGACTGTATGGGTTGGATACAATGGTTTTTGCTTTTTCGGTTACGGTTACTTTCAAATTGTACTCTCCTTATCCTGCGGATAGACCACACCTGTTATTCTGCGGATTTCATCCATCTGACGGGTAATAAACAAGGTCTGTTCACGGGTTATTACGGGGCTTTCGGTCAGCCCTGACAAAACGCAGTCACTGAAATGCGTTATCTGCTCTTCAAAGCCGTTGCCGGCATAGGGTGTTGCAACGGTTTGTCTTTCGCCGTTATTGAGATAAATTTCAATCTCTTGCGGAGCATAAAATCTTTTAAGATGGGCATAACCCTTGCTTCCGTACACATAGCCCTCGTTCGGTTTACGGAGAAGAATTGCGCTTGAAATATCGGCTATCGCACCGTTTTTATATTTCAGCGTTGCAACGGTATGGCTGTCGACACCGTTATAAAGCGTTGACGCGGCAATGATATTATCAACCTCCTTGCCGAGATACCAGCTTGCAAAATTCAGGCCGTAAACTCCGACGTCAAGGAGCGATCCGCCGCCGTTTTCCGATCTGAAAACGTGATGGTCCATTTCGTCTTCATCCATCGTGTAGCAGAATTTACCCTCGACTCCGAGAATATCACCGAGAAGTCCGCTTTCAACGATTTCAAGCATTCTGAGAGTGCCCGGAACAAGTCTTGCCCACATTGCTTCCATAAGAAGAACGTTGTTTTCCTTGGCGCAGAGGAACATTTTCTCCGCCTCCCTTGTATTGACTGCCATAGGCTTTTCGCAGATAACGTGTTTGCCGTTATTCATCATAAGGCATGAGCATCCGATGTGACCCGAATGAGGAACGGCAATATATGCGGCATCGATTTCATCCGAACGTGCCATTTTTTCATAGCTGTCAAATCGGAGCGGAATTCCGAATTCATCACCGAATTTCTCCGCATTTTCTTTGGTTCTTGATGCAACCGCAACAAGTGTAGCGTTACCGACGTTCTTTATTGCTTCGGCAAAGCGGTGAGCAATCGTGCCCGTTCCGACGATACCGAATCTTATTTTCCTATTCAGCATAATTTCTCCTCCCGATCAATTATATTTTTAATGATATATCAGATTATTGATTTTGTACAGAGAAATTTTTCTTCCGAAAAATAATGCACCTTGAAATCCCTTATATTCTGCGATATAATATAATAAATTTGGTTTCAGGGAGTGTTAATATGCTCAGAAAAAGACAGGTACATCTTGATTTTCATACAAGCGGTGCTCTGCCCGTAGGCAATAAATTCTCAAAAGAACAGTTTCAGAGTGCGCTGAAGGCAGGTCACGTTAATTCAATAACCGTTTTCTCAAAATGTCATCACGGATGGTCATACCATCCTACCGAAGTCGGTGATATGCATCCGGGTCTCGATTTTGACCTTCTGGGCGCTCAGCTTGAAGCCTGTAAAGAAATCGGTGTCAATGCACCCGTTTATATTTCGGCAGGCTTTGACGAAAAGGAATATGACAAACACCCCGAATGGCGTTATCATTGCTCGGATGATGAAAATGAATGCCGTGAATACCACGAAGAAACTCATTTTCATCTTCTCTGCTTCAACACGGGTTATCTCGATTTTCTCTGCAAACAGACAGAAGAGGTTATGCAGAAATATAATCCGAGCGGTATTTTCTTCGACATCATCTCTCCGAAGGTCTGCTACTGCGAAAAATGCGTTGCCGATATGAAAACTCTCGGATTGGATATCAGCAACGAAGATGACCGCAAAAAATTTGCCGATATGACTCTCAACAAATATATTGCGGCAACAAACGGTGCGGTCAGAAAACACAGCGATACCGCAACTATTTTCCATAACGGCGGTCACATTCACAAGGGTAACTACGATTTCATCGAATGCAACACTCACCTTGAGCTCGAAAGTTTGCCCACCGCCGGCTGGGGCTACGATCACTTTCCCCTTTCCGCAGCTTACGTACGTTCACTCAAAAACACAGAATTTCTCGGTATGACGGGCAAATTCCATCAGGGATGGGGTGAATTCGGCGGATACAAGCATCCGAATGCACTCATCTACGAAACCGCACTGAGCGTTGCAAACGGCGCGGGATGCTCAATCGGTGACCAGATGCATAACCTCGGTGAAATGAATCCCGCTACTTATAATCTCATCGGCAAAGCATATTCTCTGATTGAAGAAAGAGAGCCGTGGCTTGACGGCGCAGTCAACGTTGCAGATATCGCAGTGCTCAGCGAAGAAGCTGTTACGGGCAACAGAGATGCGTTTGCCGACATCGGCGCAAACAGAATGCTTCTCGAAAAGAATTATCTTTATAATTTTGTTGACCCGACAATGGATTTCTCACCCTTCAAGGTGTTGATTCTTCCCGATATTTCAATCGATGACGAAAAGCTGATTGACAAAATAATATCATTTGCCGAAAACGGCGGTAAAGTTATCGCAAGCGGCAACGCACTCGTCAAAGACGGCAGATTCTTCCTTGACGTCGGTGCCGAATACAAAGGTCTCAACGAATTCAATCCGACATACTTTATCCCCTGCTTTGAAACCGTCAACGGTAATGCAGAATACATTATGCGTTGCAATTCCCATAAAATCGAGGCGGTTGACTGCCAGATTGCGGCATACGTTCAGAATCCGTATTTCAACCGCACAAGAAACCGTTTCTGCTCCCATATGCACGCACCCAACAATCCCGAAGAGCATTTCCCTGCAGCGGTCATCAAGGGCAACGTTGCATATATCGGCTGGGATATTTTCACCGCATACGCAAAGCTCGGTCACCTCTGCTTCAAGGAACTTTTCGCCCACGTAATGAACAGACTCTTCTGCAACGAAGCAACGGTTACCGCCGAAATCCCCGACAGAGCCGTTGTTACTCTGACAAGACAGGAAAACGAGAAGAGAAACATTCTCCATCTGCTCTATGCCCACACAACCGTCAGAGGTCAGAATACAGAAGTTATCGAGGATACCGTTCCTCTGTATAATGTAAATTGCAGTGTCAGATGCGCCGAAAAACCGTCATCAGTCTCGCTCATTCCATCAGGCAAAGCGCTTGATTACGTTTATGAAAACGGCAGAATCCTTTTCACCGTGCCTGAGGTCAATATTCATCAGATGATTGAAATTGCGGACTGATATCCGCAGATAATCTTTACAAAGGGGGTAAAATTATCAACCTGACAAGTCAACCCGTCAGCCGCAAACTCAGGGAATACGTCAAAATCACTCAGCTGATGAAAACCGCATTTCCGAGAAGCGAGCGTATTCCCCTCCCCGTTCTGAAGCTGTTGGCAAAACACAAATGCACGGATTTCACCGCATACTATGACGACGGGGTTTTCTGCGGCATTTCATATACAGTCAGCAGCGACAGTACCGTTTTCATTCTCTACCTTGCAGTCAGCAAAAAACTCCGTTCACTCGGCTACGGCTCCGAGATTCTCGGTGATATAAAAGAAAAAAACGAAGGCAAAACCCTCGTTCTGAACGTTGAACCGCTTGATGAAAACGCTGATAATTATGCTTCACGAATCAAACGGCTTGAATTCTATGCAAAAAACGGATTTGCCGACACAGGATGGTATCTCGACGATTTCAGCGGTGAATACAACATTCTCTCGGCTTACGGAAACTTCTCACCGAAAGATTATAAATCCGCTATCAGAAAGCTATCGTACGGAATGTATCTGCCCGAAATAAACAAAAGATAATAGCAAGTGGACTGTTTTCAACGAAGAAACAGTCCACTTTTTTATGCTCATTCGGTTATTGTTATTTATGATTTTTTATGTAATGCTTATAGAATTTGACGCAGTGGGCAACCTCACTAACGCCGATGCTCTCGTTTGCGGCGTGCATTGCGGCAAGCTGCTCGTTGCTCATCTTGATGGGGCAGAAACGAAGGCAGTTATCGGCAATGCTCTCATAATGACGGCAGTCCGTACCGCCCGTCATAAGATAAGGGATAACACCCGCATCGGGATAGCATTCGTTGAGACATTTCTTGAGATATCCGAATTCCTCGCCCTTATAGTCAACACAGTTTGAAGCGTCTCTTGCGTGGATAATTTCAAACTCAAGGTCATATTTATCTGCATATTTTTTAAGTACCGCAAGAGAAGCATCAACATTCTGATGCGGTGAAGTGCGAAGATTGCAAACAACGTATGCTTCAGAGGGAATAACGTTGGGGGTCTGTGAGCCCTCAGCCATCGTACAGCAGAAGGTGGTTCTGACAAAAGCGTTGCACATCGGCGAAACGACGGGAAGAACTTTTGTGAGAAGTCCCTTGAAAAGCCACATATTGCCGAGCACCATTCTCAGCGGAAAACCGAGATAAGGCGAAGCCTCATCGAGCATCGCATAAACAGCTCCCGAGATTTCTGCCTTGAAAGGCTTATCCTTTTCAATATCGGCAACAAATTTTGAGAGTCTGGCAAGCGGTGTGTTGCTTCTCGGAGTTGAGGAGTGACCGCCCTTGCCTTTGGCGATAACCTTGAGATCGATATAGCCTTTTTCAAGCAGACCGATTGCGGCGCACCAACCTTTCATAGTGGGAAGCTGATCCTTGAGGATTGCACCGCCCTCATCCATCGCAACGTCAAGATGAACACCCTGCGATTTAAGGTAATTCACGAGTTTGATTGCACCTTCGCCTGAAATCTCTTCGTCAACTGCGGTTGCAAGATAAATATCGCAGACAGGCTCAAATCCTTCTGCAAGAAGCTCTTCAATTGCCTGAAATTCCGAAAATACGGTTGATTTGCAGTCCATAGCGCCTCTGCCGTGAATATTTCCGCCTGAGATTTCACCCGAAAACGGCTCTTTCTTCCAGTTGGGCTCGTCAGCCGTAACAACGTCCTGATGACCCATAAGAAGAATACCGTTGCGTGAAGAATCCTTACCCTTCCACTTAAAAAGAAGGTTGCCGTCAATTTCGGTGCATTCAAGCTTTGAAAAAACAAGAGGAAAATTATTTTTCATAACCTCATGCAGACGGTAAAACTGAGTGAGATCGGTATTGCCTCTGAGAGAAACGGTAGGCACTTTGATCATTTCGGAAAGTTTCTTCGCATAATCCTGAGCCTCTTCATCGGTGGGATTGATTGCGGGTGCGTTGGTATTGGGCTTGGCTTTTATCATTACCGCTCTGATTGCCGAAACAACAATCAGAAGCACAAGAAGTGCGAGTATGATGAGCAAAGCAAGACCAACATATTTCATAAAATCAGATCCTTTCGGTATTTATGACGGGAAATCATTTTTTGGGCTTCTTGACTTTATTGAGCATTGTATTGATTTCAAGAATCTGCTCGGTGGTGAATTTTGCGCCGATCATCGAAAAGATGCGCTTGACGGTGAAGCCTTTAGCCATTGCGTACATATTCTTGATAACGTCCATATTGATATCAAGCTTGAAGCCGGCAATCTCAACGCCGCCCTTCTTGCCGTCCTTACCCGAGGACATAGCTTTCTTGAGCTTGAGAAGGATTTTAACCATACATACCTTGCCGCCGAAGGTTGACATAATATCGCCGATTGTATCATTGATTGAATATCTGCCGACGGGCATGGTGATATCAAACCAGTTGATGACCTGACCTTCTTCTTTCATAATGTAAGCTTCGTTGGGCTTATCAACCTTGCGGATAACTGCGGAATCCTCAAGTTCACCCGCCTTGACGGTCAGATTTGTTTCGCCTTCATTCTTGACTTCAAAACAGAAGAAAGGATACTTGCCCTTTGACTGTTTGCCGACGCTCACGCCGTTTGCAAAAAGTTCAACCTCGGGCTGATTCGAATAAACGGTAACCTTTGTTACGTCTTCAACTCTGTCGATATAACGCTTGCTGCAGATATGCACCATGGGTTCGGGATTGAGCCATGCCTTGTATGCATAGAACGAATCCTTCTTGTATTTTCTGTCAAAGGTGACGAGACCCTTGTGATTCATACCGTTTTCGCCGCCCTCGGCACGTGCGTCGGCAGCAAAATCAAACATATTCCATACGTGGGTTGCCCAGAGATAAGGTCTGTCGGCAATCTGCTTGATAAGCTCTTCGTGATAGAATGCCTGATATTCTTCGGTATAGTCACCCTGAGTGGGGTTGGAGGTATGCCAGTCGAGAGCCTCACAACCGTATTCGCTGATACCGATGGGCTTCCTGGGATACTTACTATGGAAATTGTCAAACCACGGGCCGTTCATTTCGGTAGTACCGCCGTACCATCCGAAATAATGGTTATAGGAAAGCACGTCACTGATATGAACGTATTCCGCATCGATTGAGCACATTGAAACGGATGCAATCGTGGTAAGTCTTGTCTTATCCATTTTGTGACAGAGTTCGTTGAGCTTCTTGTGGTTATTGATGAGGCTCGGATCGTCTGCACCGCCGATGCTGATTTCGTTCGAAAGACCCCATACAACGATTGAAGGATGGTTATAGTTCTGAACAATGAGTTCCTTCATCTGCGAAACGGTATTGTCATAACCGTCAGGCATATGCTTTGATATATAAGGAATTTCAGCCCAGAGGATAAGTCCCGCTTCGTCGCAAAGATCATAGAACACCTGTGAATGCTGATAGTGTGCAAGTCTGATTGTTGTTGCGCCAACCTCAAGAATGAGGTCAAGGTCTTCCTTATGATGCTCGGGAAGAAGAGCGTTACCGATTTCAGGTCTGTCCTGATGACGGGATACACCTCTGAGAGGATATTCTCTGCCGTTGAGGATAAAGCCTTTTTCGGGATCGATTTCGAAAGTACGGCAACCGAAACGGGTAGAAATTTCGTCAACCTCTTCGCCCTTATAAATAAGAGTTGCCTTTGCGGTATAGAGATAAGGATCTTTTCTGCCGTCCCAGAGATGAACGTTTTCAAGCTTGATTTTAACTTCGTCATCTTCTTTGCCGATTGCAGATGCAACAACCTCTCCGTCAGCAATAATCTCATATCTTACTTCGCAATCATCGTCATCATCAATGTAAGTTCTGATTTCGATTTCCGCATCCTTACCCTTGATTTCGGGAGTGACCATAATCGAAGGTGAGCCGTAATATTCGAGATCAAAATGCTTTTCGGGTACACCGATCAGAGTGACGTCGCGGTAAATACCGCCGTAGAAAGTAAAGTCGGCATTCTGAGGATATACTTTTTCGTTGGGTGAATTATCAACCTCAACCGAGAGAATATTTTCTTCTTTAATGCCCTTGATTTCGGCTCTGAATGTTGAATAACCGCCGTGATGCTCCGCAATCTTTTTGCCGTTCCAGTAAACCTTGCAGGATGAGTTTACACCGTCGAACTGAACGTAAACCTTATCGCCCTGAGGAAGGTCAGATGCCTTGATTCCCTTGACAAAGAAGCAAGTGCCTCTGTAATAATCATTACCGCCGTCCTGGCCGTCAGTGCCGTTCCAAGTATAGGGAAGATTGACTTCATCCCAGCCGGCAGGAATTGAAGCGGGAGTTTCTTTTGCCGATTTCGAAAAAAGCCACTGTGCATTGATATTCGTGAGGTTTCTCATAGTAATCTCCTTTATAAATTAATCCAATATATTATTTTATATTATTCATTTGATTTTTGCAAGCATTTACAACAAAAAAGCGGCAGAAAAATCTGCCGCAAATTAAAATGATAGATTAATACCACAGGAAACCGAGAAGAAGTATTCTGATAATCTGCTGCCACCAAGTATAAGAGACAGTTATCTGATATTCCGCAGAAATACCTTCATAACGAACGGTAACCGTCTGTTTGCCGACCGATTTCGTTGAAATGCTGTCAGCGGTAATACCGTTCTTTTCCGTAAGAATAACTTTGCTTCCGTCGGAATATTCCGCTTCAAGGATTATACCCGTCAGGTCGGGAGTATCTGTTGATTTATAAACGTAATTCAGCTTATCGGGTGCTTTTTTCAGAGTAACACCGAGAAGATACGGTTTTTCGGGAGTACTTACTCTGATGTAAAACGATGCGGTATAACCGCCGTCAACGGTCTTTACCGCAATCGGTGCAATACCCTCGGAAATACAGTTGATAACACCGTTTTCATCAACAGTTACCACTTTCTCATTGAGTGACCTCCAGATCAACGATTTATCGGTTGCATCGGAGGGCGAAACAATCGGATTCACCGTAATTCTTTCACCGACATATGCATTGATTTCATCATTTTCAAACGATATATTTCCGACATAAACAGTTTTATCATCAATAAATCTGTCGAATTCCGGGAAACCGTTGCCGTAATAATCATCGAAGCCTTCGGCACCGAGATCACTGCAGACCCTGACGATTGCATCCGATACCTGAACAACGTTGCACCGAGGATTACCGAGCCTGAAAAGTCCTGCGCCTGCCGAAACAAAAGCAGCAGACATTGATGTGCCGTAAAGGGTTTTGAGCTGACCGTCGGCACCGTAACCGACTATTCCCCCGCCCGCCGCGCAAACGTCGACCGACTTGCCGAAATTCGAATAAGCAGACTCGAAATTGAGATTTTCGTCAACTGCAGAAACGGTTATAACACTGTCAATATGTGCAGGACAAACACCGCTTGTGTTCTGCTTGAAATTTCCCGCACATACAACAACGGTAACGTTATTTTTTCTGGCATATTCCATTGCATCGTCGAGCGCTCTGCAATTGACAGTTGACCCGCTCAGACTGAAATTGATGACGTCTGCACCGTTATCGACCGCATAATAAATACCGTTGATTGCAACAGACATATAACCTTCATCCGACTCGATTACTCTGACGGGCATAATGCTGACTGCGGCATTTTTTGTGCTGTCGGCAACAATACCGGCAAGAAAAGTTCCGTGACTGTCAACGCTCGTATCCTCGAAAGAATCGTCATCGCCGCCGATAAAGTCATAGCCTTTCACCAGCTTATTTTTTATGAAACCGATATCTTCGGCACCCGTGTCAACAATCGCCACAACCGTACCATCATCGGAGTCTGCACTGTCGGCAAGATATTCTGCATATTTATCCAACCCGTGTGAAGCCGTTCCCCAGGAAATATTATCTTCCGTTCCGGTTTCATCTGAAGAAACAAAAACCTCTGAATCAGGGTGAGCATAGACGATATTCTCATCAACCCGAAGCGCTTTCAGAGCTTTTCTGAAAGTATTATAATCGTTGAATTGCAAAAGAAATCTTCCGTCTGACGAAGCTACTCCGCTATTAACTCCGAGCGATGAAAAATCATAATTTCCACCCGTCGCTCTGCCGATAATACGGAGTGTATCCGCAACCGTCTGTTCAGAATTTCTGTCGGTTATATTTTTGTATGAATATACAATATCTGCGGATATTTTTGCAAAATCAAAATTATTATCAACCCGTCTGATTTTAGAATTTCCGTATGCCGATACAGTCAGAAAAACAGTTGAAGAAGCAATGATAAGGATACTGACAAGGACTGAAACCGTTCTTTTAATCATCACAAACCACCTTCGGAATTTCATATCTTTCGATGATTATACAACTTCTCGAAAAAAATTTCAATCTATTTCGTAAAAGCTATTGACATTATTTTTCTTATTTTATATAATAAACTATCAATATTATGGAGTAATTTTTGTGATAAGAGAATACGAAATCTGCAGAATCGGCGTTTCAATCAGCGCCCCCTATTTCCCAGAAGGGAATTCCGACTGGGTTGCGTTTGAAAAAAGCAACGTTTCCGATTCCGTCAAAATTGAATGCAGAATTGCCGACACCCTTCCCGACCCGATCGGAAACTTCTGCGGCGAAATTCAGGATGCAAGGGTTTATTCCGACGGCGTAACGGTATCCCGCGAAATACGAATGGGCACCGAAGACGGCGCTCTGACTTTTTATTCAATCAACAACAGCGATTCATCCGTTTCTCACTTTACGCACAAAAGCTTCGGCATAATGGCAGATTACCGTTTTATGTGGAATTCAATTTGTTTGCCCCAGTTGTTTCTCCGCAGAAACGTATTCTTTCTGCACGCTTCATATATTGTCGTCAACGGAAAAGCAATCATTTTCTCTGCCCCCTGCGGCACGGGCAAAAGCACTCAGGCCGCCTTATGGGAAAAATATCGCGGCGCCGTTACCGTCAACGGTGACAAAGTCGGCATATCCGTCGGTAAAGACGGCGTTTTTGCTCACGGTGTCCCTTTCTGCGGAACAAGCGGTATATGCAAGAATATCAGCGCTCCTCTCGGCGCAATTATTTTTATCGCGCAGGCGCACGAGAATAAAATTAATAAAGCAGACGCTGCTGATTCAATTCAAATGCTTCTCAAAAACACTTATCTTGACTTTCTCGCTCCCGACGAACAGCTCAGATTCGTTGACCTCGCAATTGCGATGCTTGAGAAAGTTCCCGTTTATTCCCTCGGCTGCACCCCCGACGAAAGAGCGGTTGCGGCTCTCGAAACAAAACTCATTGCAGAAGGTGTGATGTGAATGGATATTTCACTCGATCAGCTTCTTGCGGTGCTTTTCGCCAAGGCGGATATAAACAGAATTCCTCTCGCAGGTTCGTTTGAACTAACGTCAAGATGTACGCTTGACTGCAAAATGTGTTACGTTCACCGACGGGAGTGTGACAGATCCGCAATTGAAAGAGAAAAAGACACCGCTTTCTGGATTGACCTTGCAACAAAAGCCAAGGATGCGGGTATGCTCGTTCTTCTTCTCACGGGCGGCGAGCCCCTCCTCCGAAAGGATTTCGACGAAATATATACCGCCTGCAAAAAGCTCGGTATGATTATCACGGTCAACACCAACGCAACGCTGATTGACGAAAACAAAATCCGTCTCTTTAAGGAACTTCCGCCGCAGAAACTATGCATAACTCTCTACGGCGCATCGGAAGAAACCTACGGAAATCTCTGCGACAATGCGGAGGCTTACCGAAAGGTGACCGATTCAATCCGGAAGATTCACGAAGCGGGCATCCCGATAAAACTGAATTACAGCATAACTCCGCAGAATGTCCACGAGACCGAGGCGGCTTATGAATTCGCCAAGGAACTCGACGTGCCGTTCCAGGCAGTCAGCTATATGTTTCCGCCTGTTCGGATCGGCGGCGAGGCAGTCAGACTCAGCGCAGAGGATGCGGCGATGGCTCAGTTCAGAATGCAGAGACTGACTCTCGGCGAGGATTTTACAAAGAAGATTGAATCGGATTCGCAAATACCCGAGCATACAGATTGCTCCGACAGAATCAACTGCCGTGCGGGTGCATCAACGTTCTGGGTCAACTGGCAGGGTGAAATGACTCCTTGCGGAATGATGGCTGAGCCGAAAATACCGATAACGGACTTCACCGATGCGTGGAAACGGATTTGCGATGAAACCAAAAAGATACTCCTTCCCAAGGAATGTCTCAAGTGCGAACACCGCAGAATCTGTGATATGTGTGCGGCGGTTTCAAAGGCTGAAACGGGCAGAAGCGACGCCGTTCCCGATTACGCCTGTAAGAAAGCTCACGAATATACAAGACTTTGCAAAGAATTCCTTAATCAAGCCAAACAATAACGGCGATAATTTTCCAAATCACTCGGTTTGGAGTTTTAAATATAGATATAATTTTCGATAAATAAATGGAGGTTAAATCATGAAAACATCGAAAAAAATCATTTCACTTGTGCTCTGCATAGTGATGATTGCAACAACCTTCTTCTGCACGGGTGTTCTGCCCGAGCTGAAGGCTGAAGCGGCAATCACACTCGGCGGAATCACTCAGCAGCGAGTTGTTTCTAATTACGAATCAACTTACAGAGCATACCAGAAGAGATTCTTCAACGGTGAAGAAACAAACTGGCCTACCAACTTTGTTATTCCCGGTCTCGGTGATGCCGATGACTACACTCCTCAGGGTATGACCTACTGGAAAGCTAAAGAATGGATTCTTATTTCGGCTTATGACGCAGGCGGTTCGGACCCCTCCGTTATCTATGCACTTGACGTTGTTTCAACCGACCTTGTTGCAGTTTTCAAAATGCAGAACGCTGACGGTTCAACCAACCTCAGCCACGGCGGCGGTATTGCTGCATCGGAATATAACTTCTACTATGCTGATTCAGGCTCAAAAATCAGTTATGTTCCCCTTTCGGAGATGGACGTTGCTCCCGGAACAACAAAAACCATCAGACTCAGAGACAGCATTGACCTTAACAAGGAACTCAACGGCGTTGCAACATCATATTGCTGTTACGACGAAGGCGTTCTCTGGACAGGTAACTTCTATATTTCCAGCGACGACAGATACAACAAGACGTTTGCAAGCGACTATGCACAGACTCTTATGGGTTATAAGCTTGCAGGTAACTCATCTGCAGAAGAATGGTATTACCTCAAAAACGGCTATAACCTTGTTAAACTCAATTCAGACAGCCCCACAAACAATATCACCGATGGTGCAGTAACTTACAGAAGCTATAACGTTGACGGTGCAAACGCTGAAATCCGCGGTACAATCACTACTTCAACTGCTCTCGGCGAAGTTACTCCCACCTTCGCTTCAGTTTCACTTACAGAAGGTAAGAAATACAAGATTGAATTTATTGCCGATAACAACCTGAGCGATATGTATATGTTCGCTCCCAACGGCAAACACTGTAACGTAAAGCAGTCGCAGAACTCAAAAATCACCACTCTCGGTAACGGCAAATACCATTATCAGATGATTTTCACCGCAGGTCTCATGCCCGCAGGTGCAGACAGCTTATGGCCCACAACCCAGTCAACTGACGGTACTTACACAGGTACATATACAATCCGTTTTGACCAGGACAATATTCCTGCAGGCGGACGTTCATTCAACATCACAGACTTCTCAATTTCAGAGTATGTTGAACCCCAGGGCTTTACACCCAACTCAAAGTTTGAGGGTATCGGCTGTCAGGGTAACCCCACTTACGTTATTCTTCTGAACATGGATAAGATTCAGTACGCTATGGTTGATAAGGGCAAGATTTATATCAGCCGTTCATGGAGCCGTACGGAATCCACCAACCATTCCAGAGACCTTGTTATCGGAGACATCGACCTTACAATGCCCGGTAACGAAAACAGAGCAATCAACGGCAGAAGCAGACCCGTTCACATCATCAAGTATGCAGACTGTATGCATTTCGGCGGCGACAGCGGTGCAGGCACACTTGGTCAGATGCTTTATATGGGCGAGGCTCTCTGCGTTATCAACGACTACCTCTATATGTTCGGCGAAAGTGCCGCATATACTTACAGAGCAAAAGAAGATAACAAATGTCCCGAACCCATCGACGTTATCTGGAAGATTGACCAGTACGCAATTCAGGGTCTCACAAGACCTCACGAAGACGTTGCTTCCGTTGAATATCAGAAGGTTAATTCGCTGAGCGAAATCAACGCATACGATGAGTATATCGTTCTTTACGAATCAGCTATCAAAGACCCTGTAACACAGAGAAATATTCTTTATCTTCTTGACTCAAACGGCGGTTACGGCGATACCAAGCTTCCCAAAAAGGCAAGCGCAAGCGGCATAACAGCAGCCAATACAGGTGACACAAGAGGTACCGTCGGCTACGAAATCAGAAACTATTCAGTTAACGGCTCAAAGCTTATTATCAACGCCGAAGACGATGCCAACAAGTCACTCCACTGGCAGTTTGAAAGCGGCACTTCGACCTCGCTAAGACTCAAGAACAGAGACCTTTATTTTGCAAAACATCCCTATTTCTACGTAGGCGATACCTTGTTTGCAATGACAACAACCGCTTCTCCCACCATGAGAATCAAAGATTGGGGCAACGGCGACTTCACTATCTACGGCAACATAAACAGCAATGGTGAATATATATACTCCGTCTGGTGTAACGACGGCTCAGTTCCCGAATCAGTAACAGCTTATACAAACTTCTATTCAAACCACAGTCAGAGCGGTTTCGCTCCCAACTACCATAATCTTGAAGAAGTTGCAGGCACCTTCCATATAACTAACTCTAATCAGCCTGCATCACCTACAGCAGATCAGCAAGGACTGCATATCTATAAACGTATTACCGACCCCTATGCATCATCTTACGAAACTCAGGTTTATACCGACCTTCAGGCAGAGCTTACCTCTGACGGTACTTACAACATAACTCTTGAAACCTATGCAACCAACGCTCTCCAATATCAGAGAGTCAGCGAAAGACCCACAGACTTTATTTTTGTTGTTGACTCCTCGGGCTCGATGGACGCAAGAGACGCACAGGGTTACAACACAGAAAGCAGCTGGAGTCCGCTTAAAATGAGCCAGGCTTGCGGCGATGTCAGCAATAGCTTTTTCTCCAGAGGTTCTAACTATAACACCGCACACTCAGGTAATTTCTGGTTCAGATTCCCTGACGGTGAGTTTGGTCAAATTCATGTTGCTTTCAACGAAAGAGGCAGTTCCTCCGCATACGCACGTGATCTCTGGCTCTGGGCAGAACATCCTGTAACCAAGAGATGCTACCGCCTTTCAAAATTCGGCTTTATGACAAAGGGTAACTTTAACGGCGGTGCTGATTGGGATCAGGACAGTGCTGCAAGAATCACAGATGCAGATTTCCTTGCGAATCACCTCACTCTCGGTTGGGCAAACGAAGCTGCCGTTATGGTTGACGTCAATGCAGACAGATATATGACAGACTATCACGGCACTAGCTATAACTCAACTGGCGAAAGAGCCGGCTACGAACTTATGCATCACCATTATTCAGATGCAGGTGTTACAGCTTCATACTACACCTACGGTAACTGCCAGAGAATTCTCGGTGTTAAGCAGGCTCTGGATAAGCTCGTTGTTAAAATCCAGAATGAAGCTGCCCGCACCGGTCTTGACCACCGTATTGCGCTTGTTTCGTCCGCTTCTGACAGCAGAGACCCCAACTATGTCTGGACCAACACCGGATTGTATACAAACAATAACGGCACAACAATGACCCAGTACACGGGTGCAAATTCAATCCCCGCAGCAACTTATAAAAACGCATTTTTCAACACAAGTCAGTTCGGAACCGTGCGCACCATTATTAATAATATGTATCCTCTCGGTCACACCTTCCTCAATCACGGTCTTACGATGGCAAGTAATATAATCAGCAACAGCGATTACAAATATGACGTTAACGGTACACGAAGTGCGGTTGTTGTTGTTATTTCCGACGGTGCTGCCGGCGGCGATGCCAAAGCTTATGCAAACATCACGAACTCTAACGAAGCCGCTAACGGTGCTATAGGCGGCGGCGGTCTCACCCTCAAGCGTAACGGCGCGTATATCTTCACAGTTCAGGTCGGTACCGCTACAGGCGACTACAAGGTTTCCGGTTTTGAAGAAGCCGACTTCATGAAATACCTTTCTTCAAAATACACCGGTTCAACAAGCATGACCGCCCCCGGTCCCCTCAACACCAAGGAAAACAACTATTACATCAGCGTTCCCGTTGGTACGAGTTTCAACATCGATACAATCACAAACAGCATTTTCAACGGAGTTGTTGCAAACTCAAATAACGCCATTGCATCGCTTACCGCATCTTCGATTCTTCGCGAACATCTGACAGATGCGTTCGACCTCACCAACGCAACCATCTCATATAAGACTGCAACAAGCCGTTATGACGGCATTGGCAGACTTTATTTCGATGCTCCGCAAACAGCATCGGGCATTAACGCAACCATTGACAAAAACACCAATAATATCGAGGTTACGGGCTTCGACTACACAGCAAAGAACGTTTCCGAGTATAACTCCAAAAACGGCAACGGCGCAAAACTGATTGTTGAAATCACAGGCGTTATCGCTGACGCTGATGCAGAGCTTCTCAACACCTCAATCAACGACACTTCAAAAACAGCTCTTTACCAGAACAGAAGCTATATGAGCGATACTCTTGCAAACGATAAGCCTGTTAAGAGATTCCCCACCTATCACTTCTCAATTCCTGAATACACCTACTACATGGACTACGATATTCCCATGTATGACAATGACATTAACGGCACTCTCTGCTCCGTTGACTCAACCCTTCAGAAGCAGTCAACCTATAAGACCAGCCTCAGCACGGGTAACATGGGTATTCAGTTCGTAAACGAAAACCTTGATATGGTTTATACCCTTAACAGCCAGGCAGGTCTTACAGAAAAGCTCTCCAAGGGTTATGTTCTCATCAAGCGTGATGACGGCTCCTATGATTGGTTCCGTCTCAACATTGTTCCCGCTTCAACAGTTTATTACGAAGAGAACAAGATGGAAACCCTCGACGGTACGGAAGATTATACGAGCTGGACTCAGAACGGTTCTTTCAGCAACAAATATCAGGGTCTCTCAAGTGAAAATGACGTTTTCGGTCAGGATTCAACCTACGCAAACGACACAAGCGAATTCTCGCTCAACACTCACAAAACAGTCGACACCACCAAAGCAAATAACCGAAGCGACACTCAGGTGTTCACCTTCACGGGTAACGGCTTCGACCTCATCTCTGCCTGCGGTGCAAACACAGGCATTCAGACCGTTACGGTTAAAAAGCATAATAATGACGGTACAACAACGCTTCAAAAGGTTTATCTCGTCGACACATTCTATAACGATGCCACCTACAACACCATATATCAGGTTCCTGTTGTTCAGTTCAAGGGTGACTATGCAACCTACACTGTTGAAACAACCGCAACCTATTATTCATTCGCAGGCGCTCTCAAGACTCAGAGCGTTGATACCGAAGCTCTCGGTGAAACAGGTCTTGAAGCTACAACAGGCATCGCCGATACCTCAGTAACAGACGAATTATTCGAATCAGTAGGTATGGATGAACTCATCGGTCAGGACGTTGAACTCATCTGGATGGATGACAATTCCGTTCTCAACGGAGGTGAAGGTGTTGAAGGCGCTATGCTCTCAACTCAGGCAGGCGAAAAAGGCGTTACCACGCTCAAGAACTATATCGACGGCTTCCGAATCTACAACCCCGTTGCCTATAACGATGAATACATCTACTCCGAAAAAAACGCTTCATATTACAGTGTTATCGATGCCATTACCGCAGGCGGTATGGGCGGCGACAGCTTCGCGGGTTATCTTGAAGGCGGCGCAACAGGTTCCGTATTCGGTGATTACCTCAAGAGCGGCGGTCCCAAGTATGAGGTATATCTGAAGCCCGGCAACTCAATTGCATTCCGCTTTAAGGCTGCCTGGCCCGATGGTGCATCTCCCATGGCTATGGTAAGTATCCGTGCTGCATCTGGTCAGCCCACCGTAAAGCTTGGTGCTGACGGCATAGAAAATGCAAAGAGCTTTACGGTCATGAGCCGTTCCGAAACATTCTATAATATCACGCAGATGCTCGGTGTTGACGGTGACAAATTCACCCTGACAATCACAAACTTAAGCGGCGGTCTTCTTGCAGTTGATAACATCAAGTTCACCAACGCTTCGCTTGTACCCATCAGCGATATTTCTCTTGCACAGCTTAACGAAATCATTTCAACTCAGGCAGTCCAGATCGATCCCTTTGCACCCAAGACTGAAAACGTTGTATTCGTCAAAGCTCCCGCAGATGATCCCGATATCGACCCTGCAGGTCTCATCCCCTTCGTTGAGCCTGCTGCTCAGCCCGATGAAACTCCCGATTTCGAAGGCTTTGTCGACTACGTTATCTATATCATCGAAAAGATCATCGCATTCGTTAAAAGCTCTGTTCTCAAAGCAGTAAATTCAATTTCCAAGATTTTTTAAGGAGGTAACAAAAATGAATAATTATATCAAGCCCGTCATTAAACTTGCTACCGTTGATGCAAGCGGCAACGTTGTCTCCTGCGGCACAACTGAGGAAGATATGAACCTTATTCTTGACCTTGTCGGTGCCAACAAAGATACCGCTTTCGGTCTCAACGAACAATGTGACTTCAAGGTTCCCCTCGATATGTACTGCAAATTCACATCGGCTCAGCTCGGCAAAGTCCTCGTTTTCTGGTCATAATTCAATATCCCTTTCAGCCCGCACAGCTTCGGTTGTGCGGGCTTTTTGTTTTTGTGTGTCAGAATATATGGAAAATAATAAAAATATTAATTATATTGTTGACTTTATATAATGCTATATAGTATTATATTATTAATTATAATCATTAGAATGCAGAGGTGCGCCATGATAGATATTCACTGTCATATTCTCTTCGGTCTTGACGACGGCTCGGATAACATCGAGGAATCTGTCAGGATGGCAAGAATCGCCGTTGATTCAGGCGTCAGAGCTATCATCGTAACTCCGCACAGCAACGTACCGAATTCCTATCGGAACTTCTGGAGCAAGGACCTGACTGCCAGACTCAATGCTTTCACAAAAAGACTTGAGGAAGAAAATCTCCCGCTTAAACTCTTCCCCGGTCACGAAATTTTTGCGAGCGGTGATTTCATCGATCTAATCAAAGAAAAAAAGCTTCTCACCCTCAACGGCTCGGTATATCCGCTCGTGGAATTCGATTTCAACGAGTATTCCGATTCCGTCTACCTCAAGCTGGAAAAACTCGTTGCGAACGGTTTCACACCGATAGTTGCTCATCCCGAAAGATATTCGTTCGTTCACGAAGATGATGATGCAATCCGACGCATAAAAAATATCGGTTGTCTGATTCAGGTCAACAAAGGCAGTCTCCACGGCAATTTCGGTCGGTCAGCTTACCGCACCTCAAGAGAAATAATCATAAACAGACAAGCCGATTTCGTCGCAAGTGACGCTCACAGCCCTTATATGAGGACTCCCCGCCTTGCCGATACCCATGAGCTTGTCAGTGAACTGAGCAGCGTCGACTATGCCGAAATGCTCTTCAGATATAACCCCTTCAACGTTATCCGTAACAAAAAAATATCATCCGCTGAATAAGGTGACACAATGAAAATTTTCAGAATTATAATCTGCGGTCTTTTTGCCGCAGTTACGGCAGTTTTTCTTTTCTTCGTCATTACCGAAACAATCAAAACAGACAAAACTTTACCCGTCATAACACTCGAAAGCGATATGCTTGACGTCAGCCTCAAAGCCGACAACAAAGAAATACTCAAAGGCGTTACGGCTTACGACAAAAAAGACGGCGATATCACGGACAGAGTTTTCGTCGAATCAATCTCGAGATTCACGAAGAAAGGCATTTGCAACGTTACCTACGCCGTATGCGACAACGATAATCACGTTACCAAGATTACGAGAAAAATCCGATTCAAGGATTATCACTCCCCCGTTATAACGCTCAACGAATCCCTCTGCTATTCGATTTATGAGGTTATCGACCTGACCAAGGCTTTCACTGCAACAGACTGCATTCAGGGTGACATCTCACACTCAATTCTGCTGACTTCAAATGCTACGGGTATGGTTGCGGGAGTTTATAACATTACTGTTACCGCCACCAACAAATACGGCGATTCAACAACAGAAAGCTTTCCGCTGATTATCGATGACACAATCAGCCCCGCAGGACCGACAATCGAACTGAGTCAATATTCGCTCAATGTCAAAAAAGGCTCAACAGTTGATTTCGGAAGCTATATCGTTTCGGCTTCCGACGTTTTCGAAAATGACGTTACGTCAAGCATCAGATTTGAAACCGATGCGGACCTCAACAAAGAAGGGTCTTACACCGTTCACTATTATGCAATAGACTCATCAAACAATACCGGCCACGCAATTCTTGTGGTCAACGTAGGGAACTGATTTTATGAATAACAGAAACAAAATTACAATTGACGTATACAGCCTTATAAAAGACGTCATCAGAAACAGTTGGGTCATCGTTCTTTCGGCGCTGATCGCTGCAATGGGTACCTATATCGCATCGCACAGCATCTATAAGCCTGAATACACCGCCAAGGCAACGCTGGTCGTCAACAACTCAGGTGCATCGATAAATTATAACCAGATGACAAATGCCAACGAAATAGCAAAAGTGCTTTGCGAAGTTTTCTCCGAAGCTCCGATGCTTGAAAGAGCAGCTGAACATCTCGGTGCCGACAGTTTCAGAGGCAGCGTCAATGCAACTGTGCTTTCGACAACAAACTTCCTTGAACTTTCCGTTACAAGCGACAGCCCCAAACTGGCATACGATCATCTTAACGCAATCCTCAAGGTTTATCCGCAAGTTACAAGCAAGCTGTTTTCAAACGCAAGAATGCAGTTAATCCGCCAGGCGACAATACCCACCGCACCGTCGAATTCCGTTCCGAGCGAGAATTCAGAGCTGATAATCTCGGGTGCCATTGCAGTTGCGCTCTTCATTATCGTTGCACTTTCCGTTATGCGTGACACCGTCAAGACTGAATCGGATTTCAAATCCAAAATCGATGCAAAGCTTATCGGATGCGTTCTCCATGAAGATAAAAAAATGTCTCTCAAGGACATCGCAAAGAAAAAAAAGAAGGGTCTGCTGATTCACAACAATGCATTCATCAGTCTGCGCTTTATAGAGTATTTCCACAAAATCGCCGCAAAAATTGAATATATGAAGCATAAAGACGGCAGTACGGTTTTTGCCGTTACCAGCGTTGCAGAAAACGAAGGCAAATCGACCTGTGCAGCAAACCTTGCGGTTTCACTCGCTGACAGAGGCAACCGCGTCGTGCTGATTGACCTTGATGCAAAAAAACCCGCTCTTTATAAAATCTTTGGCGAAGAATACGATGAAAAAAGCGAGTTTTCAAATCTGATGAACAAAAAGATTGATGCTTCGGATTTCAGGCTCAAGAAATACAAGAAATCCTCTCTCTACCTTGCTATCAACACAAAGCCCTGCCGTGATATTCACAGATGGCTCGAAAGCGGCGAAGTGAACAAGGTGCTTGAAGGCTTCAAGAAGAATGCCGATTACATAATCATTGATACCGCCCCCATAACCGTCGATTCAAGCGTCACCGATATCATCAAGTCGGTTGATAAATCGATTCTCGTTGTCAGAACGGATACTGTTAAAGTACCTGCCATCAACGATTCAATTTCAACAATCAACAAAATCAGCCGCAACCTCGCGGGATGTATCCTCAACAACGTTCATCAGGGAATTGCTCCGTTCAGCTTTTCGGGCAACGATGAAGCGGGAGTTTACGGCTCAAGACACGGCAAATACGGCCGATACGGTAAATACGGTTCATACGGCGGCTACGGATATTATCATCAGTACCGCCGCAACGAAAAAAACGACATCGCAGAGGAATAAAATCCTCAATATTAAGAGAAAGAGTTCATTGATATGAATCAAAATGAAAACAAAAACAATAAAAATGACGATGCTATTGTCAAGGTTTATCTCAGCGACGCCATAAAAGGTCTGAAAAAATTCTGGTGGCTCTGCGTTATATCGGCAATTATTCTCGGCAGTTTCAGAGCCGTCAATGAGAAGATGAGTTATTCTGAAAGATACACCGCCTCGTCTACCCTCACTGTCTCGACCAATCAAGGCGGATCAATCATCGGCGTTTCTTATTACACATTCTATTATGACAGTCTCACAAGCGGTCAGCTGACATCGATATTCCCTCATATTCTTTCAAACAACCTTTTGCAGGATGCAATCTGTGCCGATCTCGACGTTCCCGCTCTCCCCGCCTGGCTGAGCATATCAAACGTTCCGGGCACCAATATGATAACTATGTCGGCAACAGGTAAAGACCCTCAGGCTGCGTATGACGTTCTTGTTTCTGCAATTGAGAATTTCCCCGACGTTGCAAAATACTGTGTCGGCAGCATAAAATTCGAAACACTTTCGCCGCCATCCGTACCGACGTCTCCATCCAATTCACCCGAGTATTTCAGAGAATTCGGAAAAGGTGCGGCTATGGGCTTCATATTGGGCTTTGCGGTTATCGTTGTCTATATTCTGCAGAGAAGAACAATCAAGACAAAGAAAGATATCAGATCCGAGCTGAATCTTGATACGCTTGCGGTTATTCCCCGCATTGTTTTCAAAAGAAGGTCGGTTGCATCTGCTCCTCCGCTTGTTTTCACAAACCCCGATACGGATAACAGCTTTCTGGAATCGTTCAGAGTGCTGCGCAACGTTTTCACCTCCTCACTGAAGGAAACTGACAAAGTCATTATGGCAACAAGTTCTGTACCGGGCGAAGGCAAAACAACCGTTATCACAAACCTTGCACTATCACTTGCCGATTACGACAAAAAGATACTTCTGGTTGATGCGGATGTACGCCATCCGAGTATTTTCGAGCTTCTCGGAGTCGACCCGGAAACCCTTGATATAAGAGAAACCACCGGCGAATACAAAATCGCATATCTCTCCGATATGAAGATTTCCGTTCTTATCCCTACGGTTGACGAAAGCAATTCCGAACAGTTCTTCAAAACCGAAAACATAAGAAAGACTCTCACGGAACTGAAAAAAAGATTCGACTATATTCTCATTGACACGCCCCCTTGCGGTCTTATCTCCGATGCCATGTACATCGCTCAGTGTGCAGACGCCGCCATCTACATTGTTCATCAGGATGCGGTCAGAGTTTCAAGAATCAAGAGCAGCCTCGATAACCTTATGTCAACGGATATCACCATTCTCGGTTGCGTACTGAACGGCACCGCAAAAGGTCTCTCCGGCTACGGATACGGCTATGGCTACGGATACGGCTACGGATACGGATACGGTTACGGCTATGGTTACGGTAAGTACGGTTACGGCGAAAAATCCGTGAAAAAACACAAAAGAAAAAAGAAAGACTCTCTTCAATAAACACAAATTCTGAAAAAGGATCTGATCTGAATGAAAATGCCGATCAAAAACAAAGGCAAATTTAAAATCCGAATCGAAATGTGGCACATACTGTCGGCTATCCTCATCATCTTTGATATGATGGCCGTCAACTGCTCATATTTTCTTGCTTTGCTGATCAGATTCGACGGTATTTTCTCCGCCATTCCGAAAGAATATCTGAATGCGTATATCAATTTCATCCCCATCAACTCTGCAATATGTCTCGTAATTTTCATTCTGCTGAAGCTTTACAGCACCCTCTGGAGATACGCAGGTATCACCGATATTATGCGTGCGGGTATCGGCAGTGCGGTTGTGTCTGTTATTCATATGATACTGATAACCGTTCTTTTCCGCAGAATGCCTCTCTCCTATTACCTCTGGGGAGCCTGCTTTCAGTACCTTGTCATTATCTTCGTCAGACTCTCATACAGAATAGTTTCAACCCTTTTCAGCCATCGCAATCCGACCCAAAACTTCAAAAAAGTTATGATTATCGGCGCAGGAAGTGCGGGTCAGACGATTGCACGAGGAATTGAAAAAGACAGAAACACCGACGACAGAGTTGTTTGTATGATTGACGACAACTCCGCAAAATGGGGCAGATATATCGACAAAATCCCGATTGTCGGCGGCAGAGACGATATTCTTTCTGCTGTTGAACAGTTTGAAATCAATAAAATTTATATCGCAATGCCGAGCGCCTCGAAAGAAGAAATCCGTGATATCATCACCATCTGCAGTGAATCCGACTGCATAATAAAACATCTGCCCGACTTTTATCAGTACGTTAACGGCGAAATCTCCGTCGGTGCAATGAAAGACGTTTCGGTTGAAGACCTCCTCGGCAGAGAACCCGTCAACACCGACCTTCACGAAGCATTCAACCTCATCTACCGCAAAACGATTCTCGTTACGGGCGGCGGCGGTTCGATCGGCAGTGAGCTTTGCCGTCAGATTGCGGCTCATCAGCCCGAACGCCTGATTATCTTCGATATATACGAAAACAACGCTTATAACATCCAGCAGGAGCTGAAAGATAAACATCCCGACCTGAAGCTTGACGTTCTTATCGGTTCGGTCAGGGATTCCAGAAGACTTGAACAGATCTTTTCAAAATACAAACCCGATATTGTTTACCACGCGGCGGCTCACAAGCACGTTCCGCTTATGGAGGACAGTCCCTGCGAATCAATCAAAAACAACGTAATCGGCACATACAAGACGGCATATGCCGCAATGATACATAACTGCGAAAAATTCGTTCTCATCAGTACCGATAAGGCAGTTAATCCGACGAACATTATGGGCGCAAGTAAACGCCTTTGCGAAATGATAATCCAATCCTTTGACAGAAACATCAAGGAACACAACGAAAGTTCGCTTCACAGAATGTTCACCCACAGCGAAACCGTCGGCAACGCTCATACCGACACAGTACCGGAAAACATCAGAACGGAATTTGTTGCCGTCAGATTCGGTAACGTTCTCGGCTCAAACGGTTCGGTTGTTCCTCTTTTCAAAAAACAGATTGAAAACGGCGGTCCCGTCACCGTCACTCATCCCGATATCATCAGATACTTTATGACCATACCCGAGGCGGTTTCACTCGTTCTTCTTGCCGGTACATACGCAAAAGGCGGCGAAATATTCGTTCTCGATATGGGCTCTCCCGTCAAGATTGACACCCTTGCAAGAAACCTCATCAAGCTTTCGGGTCTCAAACCCGACGTCGATATCAAAATTCAGTATACAGGCTTAAGACCGGGCGAAAAACTGTTTGAAGAAAAGCTGATGGAAGAAGAAGGTCTGAAAACCACTCCCAACAAACTTATCCATATCGGCAATCCCATCAGATTTGATACAGCTCTTTTCAGCAAACAGCTTGATGAACTTATGCTTGCCGCTTATGAAAACAGTGACGATATCATTGATATGGTCAAGGAAATCGTTCCCACATTCAAACACAATAATTAAAGCGAAAAGAGGATGACTTATGGCAAACATTCCGTTCAGCCCTCCCGACATAACCGAAGCGGAAATCAACGAGGTTTGTGAAGCACTTCGTTCAGGATGGATTACAACAGGTCCGAGAACAAAGGATTTTGAACGCAGACTCGCCGCTTATTGCGGCACGGATAAGGTTGTGTGCCTAAACTCCGCAACTGCGGCACTCGAACTGAATCTCCGTGTTCTCGGTATCGGAGAAGGCGACGAGGTCATCGTTCCCGCATATACATATACCGCATCCGCTTCGGCGGCAATCCATACGGGCGCAAAGGTCATTTTCATCGACAGTCAGCCCGATTCATTTGAGATGGATTACGACCTGATGGAAGCGGCAATCAATGAAAAAACAAAAGCAATTATTCCCGTTGACCTTGCGGGTATCATCTGCGACTATGACAGAATCTTTGAAGCGGTTGAAAGAAAGAAGAATATCTTCTTCCCCGCAAACGAAATTCAGAAACCAATCGGCAGAGTTGCCGTGTGTGCAGACTGCGCTCACGCACTCGGTGCAACGAGAAACGGTCTGAATGCGGGTCAGATAGCTGATTTCACTTCATTCTCTTTCCACGCCGTCAAGAATCTGACTACCGCCGAGGGCGGCGCCGCAACGTGGAGAACAATCGACGGCATTGACAACGATGAGCTTTACAAACAATATATGCTTTTCAGCCTTCACGGTCAGTCAAAGGATGCTCTGGCAAAAACAAAGGCTGGTGCCTGGGAATACGATATCGTCGGTCCGTGGTACAAATGCAATATGACCGATATAACCGCTGCAATCGGAACCGTTCAGCTTGAGAGATACCCCTCTCTGATGGAAAGACGAAAAGAGATTATCGGCAGATACGATGCGATGTGCGATTCTCTCGGCATCCTCCGTCTCGAGCATTACGGTGAAAATCATTCGGGATCGGGTCACCTTTATATCACGAGAATACCCGATGCATCCGAAGAAACAAGAAACGCAATTATCACTGAAATGGCTGAAAACGGTATTGCCTGCAACGTTCATTATAAGCCTCTGCCGATGATGACGGCATATAAAAACCTCGGCTTCGACATTGCGGATTATCCGAATGCATATGCATTTTTCAGAAATGAAATCACGCTTCCGCTTCACACGAAGCTGACAGACGGTGACGTTGAGCGTGTTATTTCGGAATACTCACGTATTGTCGAAAAATATATGAGGAGGGAATAAAAATGCTTCTTAAGAAATGGGAAGACCTCCCGTCAGAAATGCAGACCCACGAGGTCAGAGAATACTATGATATACTGGAAAAAAAGCGTTTTTCTTTGTTTCTGAAACGTGCGTTTGACATTTTCGTTTCGTCTGTGGCACTTCTGGTGCTTTCCCCAGTTTTTCTCATCCTCGCCATCGCTATCAAAGCAGACTCAAAAGGTCCCGTATTCTACAGACAGACAAGAGTCACACGATACGGCAAGGAATTCAGGATTTTTAAATTCCGTTCAATGGTCACCGATGCAGACAAAGGCTCTCTCCTGACCGTCGGCGGTGACTCGAGAATCACAAAAACAGGCAGATTCATCCGCAAATACAAGCTCGATGAACTCAGTCAGCTTATCGACGTTTTCAGAGGCACGATGACGTTCGTGGGCACAAGACCCGAAGTTCCGAAATACGTTGCGAAATATACTCCCGAAATGCTCGCAACACTTCTTCTCCCCGCAGGTATAACTTCCGAAGCAAGTGTTTATTATAAAGACGAAAACGACCTTCTCGACGCTTCCGATGACGTTGAAAAAACCTATACCGAAGTTGTTCTGCCCGACAAGATGAAATATAATCTTGCCGCTATCAGAAAATTCAACTTCTTTTACGATATCAAAATAATGATACTTACCGCTCTCGCAATTTTCCGATAACAATTACGGAGTGATAAAATGAAGAATAAAAATGAAAAAAAACTTGTTGTGCTTCTGACAAACAATGACGATGATATTTACTGTTTCCGCAAAGAGCTTATAGAAGAAATAATCAATGCAGGTTATGAAATGCTCATTTCCTGCCCCGACGGCAACAAATTCCAATTAATGAAACACATTGAATACCGATACGACAACCCCGTTATTGACAGACGCGGCACAAACGTTTTTGCGGATTCGAAGCTGTTCATTCACTATTTCAATCTGCTTCGGAAAACAAAGCCGTCTGTTGCACTGACCTACACCGCAAAGCCCAACGTTTACGCAGGTATTGCCGCTTATCTTCTCGGAATCCCCGTTATAAGCAACGTCACGGGTTTCGGAAGCGTGCTGAAGGAAGGCGGTCTGATTCAGAAACTGGTTATGGGTCTTTTCAGATTTTCTTTCCGCCGCTCAGCGTGCGTAATGTTCCAGAATTCAACGAATATGAAACTGGCTGAAGAAACGGGTATGGTCAAGGGCGAGCATATGCTTATCCCCGGCTCAGGTGTCAACACCGATCGCTATCCCCTGCTCGATTATCCCGATGGCGGTAACGGAAATGACGGCGCAAAAATAGTATTTAACTATATCGGCAGAATCCTTCACGATAAAGGCGTTGACGATTATATCGAAGCCGCAAAAAGAATCAAAGCCGATTATCCGAACACCGAATTCAATATGCTGGGCTTTATCGAGCCGACCGAAATGCACTATGAAAAGCTGCTTTCGGAACTTGAAAAAGACGGCATTATCAGATACAGAGGCAGTCAGGAGGACATCAAGCCCTTCATTGCCGCCTCTCACGCAACGATTCATCCGTCTACCTACGGAGAAGGTATGAGCAATGTTTTGCTTGAAAGCGCATCAAGCGGCAGACCCGTTATTTCAACGGACAACCCCGGCTGTATGGAAACGTTCATTGACGGCGAGACGGGATTCCTCTATCACGGCGGTGACGTTGATGCTCTTTGCGGATGCATAAGAAAATTCCTTGCTCTTCCGAATCCCGAGAGAAAAGCAATGGGCGAAAAAGGCAGGGAATATATCAAAGAAAATTTCTCACGCAAAAAGGTTACAGACGCATATCTTGAAAAAATCAACAGCTTGTGCAGATAAGGAAGGAAAAATTATGTTTACAAATCTCTATGAAAAAATCCTTGCAAAAGAAGAAAAAATTTCACTCGTCGGTCTCGGCTACGTCGGTATGCCCATTGCGGTTGCATTCGCAAAAAAGGTTGACGTTATCGGCTATGACCTCAACGCCAAGAAAATCGAGCTTTACAAAAGCGGAATCGACCCCACCCTTGAAGTCGGTGACGAAGCTATCAGAAACACAACTGTTGAATTCACCTCCGACGAAACAAAACTCCGTGAGGCTAAATTCCACATCGTTGCCGTACCCACTCCCGTTAACGATGACCACACGCCCGACCTGACACCCGTTGAAGGTGCAAGCCGTATTCTCGGCAGAAACCTCACCAAAGGCTCGGTTGTTGTTTTCGAATCAACGGTTTATCCCGGTGTTACGGAAGACGTCTGCATTCCCATTCTTGAAGCTGAATCGGGTCTCAAGTGCGGCGTTGACTTCAAAATCGGTTATTCACCCGAAAGAATCAATCCCGGCGACAAGGTTCACAGACTCGAAACAATCGTTAAGATCGTTTCAGGTATGGATGCTGAAACTCTCGACGTTGTTGCAAAGGTTTATGAACTCGTTGTTGAAGCGGGTGTTCACCGCGCCGAAAGCATCAAGGTTGCAGAAGCCGCAAAGGTTATCGAAAACAGCCAGAGAGACATCAACATCGCTTTTATGAATGAGCTTTCAATCATCTTCAACAAGATGGGTATTGATACAAAGGCTGTTCTTGAAGCCGCAGGCACAAAGTGGAATTTCCTCAAATTCTTCCCCGGTCTCGTCGGCGGTCACTGCATCGGTGTTGACCCCTATTATCTCACCTACAAGGCTGAAATGCTCGGTTATCACAGTCAGGTAATCCTTGCGGGCAGACGAATCAACGACGATATGGGCAAATACGTTGCTGAAAACGTTGTCAAAAAGCTCATTGCATCGGGCAAGAACGTCAGAGATGCCAAGGTTGCCATCCTCGGTTTCACCTTCAAAGAAAACTGCCCCGACACAAGAAATACAAGAGTTATCGACATAATGAACGAACTTTCAGAATACGGCATCACACCCGTAGTCGCCGACCCCGTTGCCGATGCTGACGAAGGCAAGCAGCACTACGGCATCGAATTCATTGACATAAGCACCGTCAAGGATATGGATGCGGTTATCATCGCCGTCGGTCACACTGAATTCATGAGCCTTTCAATGAACGATATCGATTCAATGTTTGCCGAAGGAGATAACGGCAGTAAGGTTCTCATTGACGTCAAGGGTGTTCTCAACCGTAAGGAATATGAAAACGCAGGTTACTTATACTGGAGGCTGTAAGATGGGATACAAACATCTGAAATTCCCCGAAAATTCGCTCTTTCTCGTAACGGGCGGTGCGGGATTCATCGGCTCAAACCTCTGTGAAACCATTCTTTCAATGGGTTACAGAGTGCGCTGTCTCGACGACTTGTCAACAGGCAAACAGAAAAACGTTGACCTTTTCATTGATAACCCGAACTATGAGTTCATCAAGGGCGATATCAAGGATCTTGATACTTGCATAAAAGCTTGTGAGGGCGTTGATTACGTGCTCAATCAGGCGGCTTGGGGAAGCGTTCCCAGAAGCATTGAAATGCCTCTTTTCTACTGCGCAAACAACATCAGCGGTACACTTAATATGCTTGAAGCGGCAAGACAGAACGGAGTCAAGAAATTCGTTTATGCTTCATCTTCATCCGTCTACGGCGATGAACCGAATCTGCCAAAAACCGAAGGCAGAGAGGGCAACCTCCTCTCCCCCTACGCACTGACAAAAATGTGCGACGAGGAATGGGCAAAGCAGTATACGAAACATTACGGTCTCGATACCTACGGAATGCGTTATTTCAACGTTTTCGGCAGAAGACAGGATCCCGACGGTGCATATGCGGCGGTTATCCCGAAATTCATCAAGCTCCTTCTCAACGGCGAGACTCCCACAATCAACGGAGATGGCAGACAGAGCCGTGATTTCACATATATCGAAAACGTTATTGAGGCCAACCTCAGGGCTTGTCTTGCACCCCACGAAGCGGCGGGCGAAGCATTTAACATCGCTTACGTCGGCAGAGAATATCTGATTGATATCTATTACGGTCTGACAAAGGCCCTCGGTGTTGATACCGAGCCGAATTTCGGTCCCGACAGAGCGGGAGATATCAAGCACAGCAATGCAGATATTTCCAAGGCAAAAAAACTCCTCGGCTACGACCCCGACTGGAGCTTCGAAAGAGGCATCGAAGCCGCTATCGAATGGTATAAGGAAAACTTATGAGCAAGGGTACTGTAATTTATTACGGCGGATTTGTTCTGCCTGATAAGAATGCCGCAGCAAACAGAGTTGTTTCAAACGGCAAACTATTCGCATCGCTCGGATATGACACCGTTTTTATCGGTGCTTCAGCTTCCGAAGATTCATTTGTCGGTCTTCGCAAGGTCGGTGACAGAGACGGAATGTTTGAATTTGCTCACCCTCAATCAACGTCTCAGTGGCTTAAACATATGACGAGCGTTGAGCATATCCAAACCGTTATGAAAAATCATTCCGACGTGAAGAAAATTATTCTTTATAACGTTCCGATGCTCACTCTCCTCAAGGCGAAGGCAGTATTCTCAAAGAAGAATATCGATGTCTGTTATGACTGCACCGAGTGGACAAAGGATACTGACGGTTCGTTTGCAAAAAGAGTTTTCAAGTCGTTCGACGAAATTCTTATCCGCAATTTTGCACATAAGGTTGCCGATTCGATGATTGTCATCAGCCGTATGATGGAAAAGAAATACAGAAAAGCAAAAAATCTCCTGCTTCTGCCTCCTCTGGTTGATATAAACGATGCCGTCTGGCATCAGGACGCAACGCATACCGACGGTATTTTTGAATTCTGTTTTGCGGGAATTCCCGACGGCAACAAAGAAAGCCTCGACAAGGTTGCCGAAGCATTCGCAATGACGGATAACAACAGTTTCCGACTTAAAATAATCGGCATCACCGAGGAGGATTACAGACGGATTTATCCCGACTGCCACATCGGCGAAGACGCTATGAAAAGAATCTCTTTTCTCGGCAGAGTCTCTCACGCCGAGGTCATCCGCCACATTCTGGGATGCGACTGCTATATTTTCATCCGACGCTCCGACAGAAGAAACAATGCGGGCTTTCCGACCAAATTTGCCGAAAGTTACACCTGTGCGGTGCCGATAATCACAACCGATGTCAGCGACGTCGGTGAATATATTAAAAACAGCGGAAGAGGAATTCTCCTCAACGATTTATCCGCTGACAAAATTGCCCGGGCTATGCTCATACAGTCCGAAAAAAAATGCATTGCCGCTTCACCCGACACTGCATTTCACTACGAAACATACATTTCTTCCGCCGAAGAATGGATGAAACAATAAATTGAAAGGGAGGTCAATATGCTCAAAAACGGGTTTTCTTACAGCTTTATCCAGAAAATTGCTGTATTGTATCTTGTTATCTGGACCATATCCCCTCCCTTAAGTGTCGACCTGACCTACCGCCTGATTGCTCTCGGATGCGCCGGAATCTGGTTTGCGATATGGTTTATCCGCGAAAACCCGATAACACTGGGCGCAGACCAGTTAATTTCGTTGGTATTCCTTGTGTTGGTTGTCGGCGTTATTTACCTGGAAACAGGCAGTGTTTCCAGCATAATCAAGCAGATATCAACTTTTATGCTGATAATCTGCTACCTGATAAACTACTTCTACCGTGACAGATGGGATGAGCTTTCGGGTATTGTTCCGATTGTTCTCATTATCCTTTCGGTCTGGAATTTCAAGTCCGCCAATGCACTCGAGCTTGACCCGACCATCGCCCGAAGCCTTGTGCGTGACGATGAATCAACCTATCAATATCTTCGTCAGGGTATCGGCGGCTACAATCTGATTTATCCCCAGGTGTGCGTAAGTCCTCTTATCTTCGCCTGGATTTTCAAATCTTTCAAAAATAATAAGTTTTATTTCATAACGGGCGTTGTGTATGCCGTCAGTTTTATCGGTTTTATAGCAACGGCGGGTTACTCAATTGCAATCGTTGCAACCGTTGTCGGTACAATAATCATGTTGTTTTATAAGGGTAAAAGCGGTATTGCCGCCTTTCTTGTATCAATCGGTCTTTTTATCACCATTATGCTGATGATACTTTATGTGGATTCATTCCGTAATTTTCTGCTCGAATTCTTTGACGGCACTGCGGTCGCAAAAAAAATCAACGACCTTGTTTCCGTCGGCGAAACGGGAGAATCGGGTGAATCGATTCAGGTCAGAATAGATGCATATTCCGCCAGCCTGAAAGAACTTATCAGATACCCCATCATCGGCTCTCTGTGGAGACCCACCACTGCGGGCGGTCACTCCGCTTTTCTTGATACGTTTGCAAAATACGGATTATTCGGAATCTATGCATTCAGCAAAATTGCTTATTCCGTTCCGAAACATTATAACTCTGTATATGACGACAGGTTTATCCGTTCTGTTTCGAACGCAGTTCTGATTACCTACCTTTTCGTCACCGTGCTTGACACGTTCAGCTACAACTTCAACTGCATGGTGCTGATTATTGCCTCTCTTTTATTTGAAGACATTGTTAAATGGAGCGATTTGAAAAATGAAAGTGTTATGGACCGTTAATCTGATCCCCTCCGCCGTTTCGGTGAAACTCGGTATGACCTCCGAGGTGCTTGGCGGCTGGGTTGAATCAATGGCGGCTCAGCTTGTCAGACACAGTGACGTGGAGCTGGGTATCGTCTGCAAATGTGAAAAGGAAATCAGCTTTTGCGAGGAAATTGACGGAATAAAGTATTTCAGTCTTCACTACACTCCCTCAACGTCACTCAACGAACTTGAGGCAAAATGCGATAAGCTGATTACGGATTATTCACCCGATATTGTCAACATTGAGGGTACGGAATTCCTTCACGCGAGAGCAATGCAGCTTGCCGCTAAAAAACGGGATATTCCCGCTGTTGTTTCTCTTCAGGGCATCCTCAACGGCCAGTATGCATACCAGTGCGGTCAGTTACCGATTGACGATATGATGTTTTCCAAATCATTGACCGATATTTTTGCCGCATGGATAATGCATCTGCGCAAGACGAGATGGTACAAGCCGAGGATGCAATCTGAAAAAGAAATCATCGAAAACGCCGATTATATCCTGGGACGCACTACCTGGGACAGAGCGCATTCCTATGCACTGAATCCCAATGCCCGATATTATTCCTGCAGCCGCATTCTCCGTTCCCCTTTTTACGAAGAAGAATGGAGCGTTGAAAATATGCAGAAACATTCAGTTTACGTCGGCAACGGTTATAACGCACTCAAGGGACTTCATTTCGTCGTTATGGCTTTGCCCTATCTTATAAAAGAATTTCCCGACGTTAAGGTTTACGTTGCGGGATACAAGCCTTATCAGGATAATGACAAGCGTTCATTTCTCAAAAAAGGCTATGCCGCATATCTGAAAAAACTGATTTATGACCTCGGAGTTGAGGATCATATCGAATTCACGGGTCCCCTCAATGCAAATCAGGTCGCAAAAAAACTCTCGGAAGTCAACGCATACGTGCTTTGCTCCGCAGTTGAAAACAGTCCGAATACACTCGGTGAAGCAATGAGCGTAGGCACTCCCTGCGTTGCCGCATACGTCGGCGGTGTTTCGGATATGGCAAAAGACGGTGAAGACGCACTGTTTTTCAGAAATGACGACCCGAAGATTCTCGCATGGAATCTCAAAAGAATATTTGACAGTAACGAACTTGCGCTTTCGCTTTCGGAATCTGCAAAAAAGAGAGCCGCATTAACTCATAATCCCGAAAGAAACGCACAGCTTCTGATTGATGCATATACCGATATTCTCACAAACAAGGAGAAATAATATGAGTTATGCCCCGATAATTATCTTCGTATACAACCGTGCTGACCATTTCAGCCGCACCTATTCCGCACTTGCCGCCTGTGAAGAAGCAAAGGAATCCGACCTCTTCATTTTCTCCGACGGTGCTAAAAACGATACGGGTATCGAAAAAGTCAACGAAGTGCGCTCTGCGGTTGCATCAGTAAAAGACGCGGGTGATTTCAAATCCGTCACCGTTACCGAAAGTCCCGTCAACAAAGGACTTGCCGCCTCGGTCATCAGCGGTGTAACGCAGATTATCAATAAATACGGCAGAGCAATCGTGGTTGAGGACGACTGTGCGGTTTCTCCTTATTTTCTCCGTTATATGAACGGAGCTCTCGATTACTATAAAGACAACGAAAAAATCGGCTCGGTTGCGGGCTATTGCCCTCCGATTACCCTGCCCGATTACTATAAATCCGACGTTTTTGCCGCCCACCGTTCGTGCAGCTGGACCTGGGCAACCTGGTCTGACCGCTGGCAGAATATCGACTGGGAGCTGAAAGAATTCAGTGAATTCTGCAAATCCCCGAAACTGATAAAAAACCTCAATGCAAACGGCAGCGACAGATTTATGCGTCTCTACCGTCAGACAAAGGGCAACGGCTCATCATGGTCTGTCAGATTCGGCGCACATCTTGTCAGAAACGGTCTGCTGACGGTTTATCCGAGATACTCCTACAATCAGAATATCGGGTGCGATGAAAGCGGCGTTCACAGCAAATCCGACGACGCGAAAAAAATGCGTGTCGACCTCTCAAAAGCTATACCGTTCCCCGTTTTCACCAACGTTGAAATTGACAGTCGCATTCAGAGGATAATGAAAAAACATTATTCATTCGGCACGGTTTCGGAAATCAAGAAATTCATCGCAACCGTCTTAATCGTTTTAAAAAATCTTATTAAGGGTTGATTTTATGCAGGAAAATGCTTTGATCAGCGTTATAATTCCCGTCTACAACGTCGAAAACTATCTGGCGCAATGCGTCGAAAGCGTGCTTAACCAAAGCTATGATAATTTTGAAATTATCCTCGTTGATGACGGCTCGACGGATTCCTCGGGCAGGATGTGCGACTGTTTTGCACAAAATGATATAAGGATAAGCGTTATTCATCAGAAAAATTCGGGCCCTTCAAAAACAAGAAACAACGGACTCTGCAATGCAAAGGGAAAATATATCTGTTTCCTTGACAGCGACGATTATCTTGAGCCCGATGCTTTTGAAATGCTGATAAACACTGCAGAATCACATTCCGCTGACCTTGTATTCTTCGAGGCGCATTCCTTCACCGACGATGGCTCCGAAATCCGTCAGGGTTATACGGTCAAAGGCACGTACACACCGAAAAACGGCTATGATATGCTCACCGAACTGCACGGAAACAACGACTACCACTGCGCAGTCTATCTTCTGTTCATCAGCCGCAATCTGGTTGAAAACAACAAAATCCGTTTCCTTGAATCGGCTTATTGCTCCGAGGATATGCTTTTCACTTATCAGATATATTGTTCCTCACAAAAAGCCGTTCAGCTCAAAGCTTCTCTTTATCACCGAAGATACCGTTCAAATTCCATCGTAACCTCGGCAAAGACCCAAAGACATTTCCGCAGCTGCAAAGCGGTCTATGAAGCGGTCAGGGATTATTCCGATACCATCGGCAAAGCAGACGGTTATGTTGCAACCCGATACACAGTCAGATGCGCGTTCAATGCATTGGATACCTATAAAAAGATTCCGAAAAAAGACCGTATGACTTGCAAAGATGAGTACGTTGCGTTAAAGAAAGACATACTTTCACGCAACGCATTCGGCGATAAATCACTCGGACTCCGCTGTCGCGGAAGAATATTCTGGTTTATTTATAAACTTATCGATAAAACAATCAACGTTTTCGGGAGGTAAGAAATGAGTAAGAAACAGCTTCTGTTCACTATCCCCGTTATGAAGGGCGGCGGTGCGGAAAAGGTTGCCGCATTGCTTCTCAACGAATTTAATAAAAACGGTTATGAATGCGAGCTGATTCTCACAAATTCCTCTCGTGATGAATTCATTGACCGAGGTCTTGATTCCGATATCGGAGTCACCGTTCTGCGTGAGCATTTTGAAAAAAGAGGCGCTTTCGGCAGGCTTACGATTACCGTTTTCAGGCTCTTCGCTTCGCTGATTTGCAAAATTCCCGAGGCACTCGGCAAAAAAGTTCCCTCCGCCTTCGCTTATCTTTCGTTCGTCGCACAGTATTTCGATGAATACAAGGCTCTTCGCAGAATTATTAAAAATAAACCCGAAGCAGGTATAATTACTTTTCTTCAGCCATCCGCTCCCCTTACCCTTCTCGCCGCAAGAGGTCTGCCGAACAAGGTTGTTGTTTCCGAAAGAAGCGACCCCTTCCGCATACTGAAAAAACGTTACGGTTTCAATTTCATCAGAAAATACTATCAGCGTGCCGATGCCGTTGTTTTTCAGACAAACGATGCCAAAGCCGCATATCCCGATAACATTTCAGACAAAGGCACCGTAATTTTCAATCCTATAAACGACAAGCTACCCGAATGCTATCAGGGAGAAAGAGAAAAAAATATTACCACATTCTGCAGAATTTCTCACGAAAAAAACCTTACGCTCCTTGCCGAAGCTTTTGCTTTGTTCAGCAAAGAGTTTTCGGATTACCGCCTGAAAATCATCGGCGATGCAATCAACCCGTCCGAAAAAGAAGTTTTACGCCTTTTGAAAGAACGCATCGGCTCCCTCGGTATCTCCGATAAGGTTGACTTTATTGCATTCACCCCCGAGGTACATTCGCTGATTATAAAAGATATGATGTACGTCAATTCATCCGACCACGAGGGTATGTCCAACGCAATGCTCGAAGCAATGGCTATCGGTATGCCCGTTATCTGCACCGATTGTCCCATCGGCGGTGCAAACGCAATTATTGACAGCAGCGAAAACGGTATTCTCACCGAAGTCGGCAACGCAGACGAGCTTTGCGAAGCAATGAAAAAAATTGCAGGAGACGGTGAATTCTCAAAAAAACTTTCTCAGAATGCCTCGCAGATTCGCTATAATCTTGCACTTGAAAATATAGCCCGAAAATGGATGGAGCTGTTATAAATGAAAAAAAAGCTTCTTATCGTTGCGCACCATATGACTGTCGGCGGAGTTCAGAAAACTCTGATTTCCGCATCAAAAGCTATCGACTATGACAAATATGACGTAACTCTCTATCTTCGCAAAAACCGAACAGATCTGCTTTCTCTTCTCGACGGCAGAATGAACGTTATCATAAATAAAGACCCGAACCGCTATTACAGAAAACCTTTTGCACTTATTCTTCAGGCGGCATCTGTGATTTCAAAGATTTTCGGACTCGGAAAAATCAACGGAATGCTTGAAAAAAAACTTGCCGATAAAATACGTGAAAAACAGATGGAATACGAACAGAAAACGTATTTTACCGATAAGAAATTCGATATTGCCGTAGCTTACGTGCAGGGCTACACCGCACTTTTCGTCGACAGATACGTTCAAGCTGATAAGAAAATACTGTTTTTCCACACAAGCAAGGACGAGCTTCACGAAATGCATTGCGGTATCCTCCCCCGTTTTGACAGAATTGCCGCTCTGCATAACGAACAGAAATCGCTTATCGGCGAATGGTATCCCGACGTGAAAGACAGAATAATGATCGTTGAGAATTTTACAGACAAAGAAACCGTCACCGAAATGAGCAAAGAATTTTCACCCGACGTTCCCGATAGCAAAACCGTTCTTTGCTCCTGCGGAAGATTCGCACCCGTCAAGGGTCTTGACCTCGCCGTTAAAACCGCAAAAATCCTCAGAGACAACGGCACGGATTTTATCTGGTATTTCGTCGGCGACGGTCCCGAAAGAAGCAGACTTGAAAAAATGATTGCAGATTGCAATCTTGAAAATAACATTATAATCACGGGTATGCAGAAAAATCCCTATCCCTATATGGCGGCTTGTGATATATACGTTCAGCCCTCATATGAAGAAGCAATGCCTGTAACAATTCTCGAGGCTCACCGCCTGAACAAGCCCGTTGTCACTACCGCAACGGTGGGCGGAAAAAAACTGGTTGAAAATGAAAAAAACGGCATTGTCACTGACATAACCGCTGACTCTCTTGCCGACGGAATTGTTGAATTGATTGAAAACAACAGACTTTATTCTGAAATTACCGACAATCTGGAATCGGTCGATTACTCAACGGATTTTGAAAAATATAAAACTCAGTGGCAGAACATTCTGAACTGAGTTACGGAGGTGAAGCAATTGAAATTCAGCATTCTTGTTCCCGTATATAACGTGGAAAAATATCTTGAGCAATGCGTTGATTCGTTGCTTGACCAGACTTATACGGATGAATATGAAATCATTCTCGTTGATGACGGCTCAACGGATTCCTCGGGCAGAATCTGTGACGGATATGCAGAGAGATTTCCCGATAAGGTCAAGGTAATTCATAAGAAAAACGGAGGCCATACCTCTGCGCGACTTGAAGCTGTCAAAAACGCAAACGGTGAATACTGCCTTTTCTGCGACTCGGATGATTTCGTCGAAAAGACTCTTCTTGAAAAAATTTCCGATGCAACCGATAAATACGATGCACCCGATCTGATCGCATATTCTTTTAATTATTTCAGAAATAATCGGTTCTGTAAGAAAAAAGAAACCCTGTCGGATTCCGACAGATTATATCAGGGCAACGGTAAAAAAGAGCTTTACGAGGCACTCATTTCAACGCCTCTGCTCAATTCGCTTTGCACAAAAGCGGTCAGAACTTCAATATTGAAAAGCGACCCCACGGATTATAAAAAAATCTACGGCAAAGCTCTTGCCGAAGATGCTTTTGTTTCGGTTTATCTGATTACCGAAGCTGAAAAAACCGTTTTTATAAACGAGCATCTGTATAACTACAGAACAGTCAGCGGAAGCATTACAAACAGCTTCAGCCCCGAATCCCTGAACAAAAAAAATACGCTCTTTTTATACGACCGTTTCATAGAGTATCTCCCCCGTTGGGGAATGGATACAGAAGAATACCGTCAGAAGTTAAACGCCCGTTGGCTGAACGAAACGATGTACACGTTCAGTCAGTATTACGAAAATGCGATGGATTCAAAAAACAGAAAAGCCGTTCTCTGCTATGACTGGAGTTCAATGCTTCCCGATGAGGTGCGTTCGGGTAAATCAAATCCCTATGAAAACAAGGTATACAGAGAAATATATAACAATCTTATCGACAAAAAATTTTACCGCATAAAAATCCGATTCCTGAAGAAAAAAATCAGAAAGCTCATCAAAAAGCTTCTCGGAGGAAACAAATGAAAATAAGTATTGTGGTTCCCGTTTTCAACTGTGAGAAATATCTCAGCGAATGCATTGAATCCGTTATTAACCAATCGGACAACCGCTGGGAGCTTATACTCGTAAACGACGGCTCAACCGACAAATCAGCTGAAATCCTCGACTCATATGCCGAAAAATATCCCGACAGAATATCGGTTTTTCACAAGCAAAACGAGGGGCAGTTCCTCACAAGAAAATACGGCACCCTGAATTGCTCGGGTGACTATATCAGCTTTCTCGATGCAGATGATATTCTTGAATCGGATTACGTTGAAGTCCTTACTCGCAATATCGAAAAATACTCTTATCCCGATTCCGTCTGCTTCGGTTTCGTTCAGTTCGGAAACGGTGAAACGAAAGAAAAAAAGATTACCGACAGTACAATGCTTTTCCTTTCAGCCGAAGAACGCAAAACCGTTTACAACAGGATCGTTGACGGAAGTCTTCCCGGTTCCCTGTGGTCAAAATCATTCAGAAAAAACCTCATCCTCAACAGCTTTCCCGATGAGGAATTTGTCAAAAACAAGCGTTTCGCAGAGGATGCATACCATTCATTTGATTTGCTTGCGAAATCGGAGTCGGTTTTATTCATTGACAAACTACTATACCGTTACAGAAACAACGAACAAGGCTTTTCGCAGGGTTTCGAGAGCCGGAGTCCCGACTATTTCAACTCAAAGTATCTTTATGAACTGATTGAAAACAACCTTGAGATTATGGGTATCGACTCACCCGAATCGAGGTCTGCTCTCTATGAGCGGAATTTCAATGAAACCGTTTATTTTATGATCAGATATCTTCGTGCCTCAAAGAAATCAATACGAAAAATCGAAATCATCCGCTTCGATTGGAGCACCTATCTGCTTGAAGGCACTCTTGAACAGCTCCGCAACGGTGCAAAATACAACAAAGCATACCTTAATATATGGCGATCCTTTGAAGAAAAGAAAATTCCGAAAATACTGTTTAAAGAAAGATTCAGAAAAATTGCAGGGTGGTAAAAATGGATTTTAAAAAAGGTCTGATATCGGTCATTATGAGCAACTACAATACGCCCGAAGAATACCTTCGGAATGCTGTTGAAAGCGTTCTCAATCAGACTTATGCCGACTTCGAATTCATCATCGTCGATGACTGCTCAACCGATAATTCCCTTGAAATAATTGAATCTTACAATGATCCCCGAATCGTTATCATAAAAAATGAAGTCAATATGGGCATAACGAAGTCGCTCAACCGTGCACTCGGATCAGCAAACGGTGAATACGTTGCGCGAATGGATGCCGACGATATCTGTCTGCCCGAAAGATTCAGAAAACAGACAGAATTTCTGAATGCTCACCCCGATACGGTAGTCTGCGGTACGTGGGTCGAACTGTTCGGAAACGGAGCAGATGCCCTGAAAGAGAATAAATCCTGCAAAATTCTTCCTCAAAAAGAATTGCTCCGCATAAATCTGCTTTTCGGCAATCATCTGAACATAATCCATCCCACGGCAATGTTCAATCACCGATTGCTGAAAGAATCGGGAATCACCTACAATGAAAAATATATTTACGCCCAGGATTACAGAATGTGGGCTGAATGCGCAAAAATCGGCGAACTCGCAAACGTTCCCGAAATCCTTTTCAGATACAGAATACACAATAAAGCGGTATCCTCCGATAAAAAAAGCGCCCAGACAGAGTGCGCAAAAAACATTATGGCAGAGCAACTGTCATGGCTCGGTCTCGAACTCCCCGATGATTGGGAGAACGTGCATCACGGTCTGCTTACAGGCAGAAAACCGTTCGATATCAGATACAAAAAATGGATAAAAACAATCATTTCCGCTAACAGAAAGCATAAGGTTTTCAACCACGGAATGCTTAAAGATATACTCTGGAGAAAATGGGCGGAAATTTCATATTTTGCTATGGCAAAACAAAAAAATCCGTTTAACTTTTTCAGAATATTGTTCGGAATCCCGATTAAATACTGGAACGTTATTCTCAAAATAAGAAATCAAAGAGCAGTTTAAAAATTATATAAATAACATTTCGGTTATATTAAACGGCAAAAGGAGGAACACTCTTGTCAAAAACCAATTTTTTGAAGGAAAAATTATATAATATCTGGAAATATATAAAAAATCCTGCAAAACTGATTTTAAAAATTTGTATTTATGATAATTGCCGTTTTGCCCCGTTGATTCCTGACAAGCTCTTTTTAAAATGCTACTTCAGATTGCATATGAATGAAAAACTGAATCTGCGCCATCCGAAGACTTTCAACGAAAAAATGCAGTGGCTCAAGCTGTATGACAGAAAACCTCAATATTCCGTTATGGTTGATAAAGCGGCTGTCAAAAACTACATTGCAGAAAAGATCGGTGAGAAATATCTCATCCCGACAATCGGAGTTTATAAAAATACAGACGAAATACCGTTTGACGAGTTACCTCAGAAATTTGTTATAAAATGCACTCACGACAGCGGAAGTGTTTTCCTCTGCGATAAAGAAAAAGGAATCGACACGGAAAAACTCAAGGCAGAAATCACAAAAAAGTTAAATATTCCCTTTATTATTGCGGCAGAGAATGGCCTTATAAAAACGTTACTCCTCAAATTATCATCGAAGAATTTATTTCTGACGAAAACGGCAATCATCCTGTCGATTATAAATTCTTTTGCTTTGACGGCAAAATGGAAATATTCAAAATTGACTATAACCGTTTTGTTAATCACAGTTCCAACTATTATAATAAAAACTGTGAATATCTGAATATCGGAGAAATAAACAATCCCCCTGACCCGTCAATAAAATTAATTCTGCCTGATAATTTTAATGAAATGATTGCTCTTGCTGAAAAACTTTCAAACAAAATGCCTTTTGTCAGAGTAGATCTGTACACCACCAATAATCAAATATATTTTGGTGAATTGACCTTTTTCCCCGCAAACGGCATAGGTCGTTTTATCGGTAACGGTGATGTTATACTGGGGAATTTACTGCAACTACCATCAAAAAAATAAGGCTGGAGAAATTACATGAATAACATAAAATTAAGTATTATTGTTCCTATCTATAACAAAGAAAAATATCTGGTCGATTGTCTTGACACAATAATCAATCAAACGCTTAAAGAAATTGAAATTATTCTTGTTGATGACGGTTCGACCGATAACAGCAAGACAATATGCGAAACATATCTCAGCGATCCGCGGATCAGCTATTATTATCAGAAAAATGAAGGTCTTGCTTCTGCAAGACAAACAGGTATCAACGCATCCAAGGGCGAATACCTCGGTTTCATTGATGCGGATGACTGGATTGAACTTGATATGTTTGAAAAAATGTATCAGAAAGCAAAAGAATACAATGCTGACGTTGTTTACTGTAACAGAAGAGATAATGTTGATGATTATCGCCCTCCAAAGGACATACCAACGGGTTTTTATAACAGAGAACAAATTGTTTCAGAAATATTACCCAAAAGTCTGGCTTATATCGGCAAAGACGGCTGGAAACGCGTTATAAGCTGGAGCAATTGCCGCAGAATCTACCGAAAACAGTTGCTGGAAAGCTTCAATTTTTCATTTGATAAAAGATTCAGAAGAAGCCAGGATTTACAGCTGACATATGAAGCTATGCTTCACGCAAAGAGCTTCTATCATATGGGTGACGATTATTTTTATCACACCCGAACCGTCGGCGATTCATTATCCCGCGGTTATAACCATAATATCTGGTCTTATTACGTTCCCTTGATTGAAAGACTTTACAAAGATACCGAAGACTTCAAAGAAATCGATCTGATGCCGAATATGCATCTGCGAGCATTTGCATTTGTTGTTGATTGCATAGAAAACGAAAGAAATACGCTTTGCCCCAACAACAGGGAAAAAAGCATTGAAATTATAAGCGAAATTATCAATGACCCTTTGTGCAAAAGGTTTTACGGTCAACTGCCGTTAAAAGAATTAAACGCTTTTTACAGAAAATATTACAAACTGGTCCGCAAGAAAAAAGCGGCAAAAATATTTGATTATATGCCGATTTATGGCGAAAAACTTATAAAAAGAAAAAAGATTATCAGTAAGATAATGTATTTTCTCACCGAAAGTGCGGTTATAGGCAGAATATATAAAAAAATCAGAAGAAAATAAAAATGAACAAAACCATCAGGTGATTTTTATGAAGAAATTCAAGAAATGGCTTAAAAAGCGAAAGATACTCAAAGCCGAGAAAAAAGCAGAAAAAGAAAGAATTGAATTTATGTCTCAGTTCAACACCTGCGGAGAAGGTCTTGATTTGTTCGGTGTTCCCGAGATTTTATTTCCAAAACATATTTCCGTCGGTAACAACCTGAAAATTAATAAAGACGTTTATATCAACGCGAGAAGCGGTGTAACAATCGGCGATAACGTCACTCTTTCTTATGGTGCAAAAATAATCTCAACCGGATACGATATAGATACGTGGATGGAAACAGGAAAAAGAATCCACAAAGAAGATACTCCCGTTCACATCGGTAACAACTGTTGGGTCGGCGCAGGGGCAATCATTCTTCCCGGAGTTCAGATCACGGGCGAATATGTTCTCATCGGAGCAGGGGCGGTTGTCACAAAGGATATCACCGAAAGCAAAGTTCTTGTTGCGGGCAATCCCGCAAGAATCATAAAACACTACGATAAATAATATCAGGAGCAGATTTTATGACACAGCAAAAATGGACAACCGTTGTCAAATCAAGCAACAGTGCATTCAATATGGACCTGAAGGGTCTGAAAAACTGCAAAGACCTCATCTTTCTTTTCGTGCGCAGAACCTTCGTTGCCAAATATAAGCAGACCGTTCTCGGTCCCGCCTGGGCGGTAATCCAGCCGTTTTTCACAACGGTTGTTTACTCCGTCTTCTTCGGCAACATTGCGGGTCTAGGCGCATCCGACGTTCCCAACTTCATATTCTACCTTTCGGGTACGATCGTCTGGACTCTGTTCGCAAACTGCCTGACCGAAACCTCACATACTTTCACGGGCAACGCCTCAATCCTCGGAAAGGTGTATTTTCCCCGTCTGGTTATGCCGATTTCAACGGCGATCTCACAGTTCATCGGTTTCTTTATCCAGTTCACTTTTATGCTTGGGTTTATGGCATATTATCTCATCACGGACGCGGGTCTCAGACCCAACATATTAATTCTTATGTTCCCGCTTGTTCTCATTCAGCTTGCAATCCTCGGTATGGGCTTCGGTATGATTATATCGGCGCTGACCACAAAATACCGTGATCTTGCGATGGTTGTCGGTTTCGGCGTTTCGCTCTGGTCATACGCCTCCCCCGTTGCCTACGATATGTTCAGCCGTTCTCAGCTTGCGCCCGGCAGTGCTTTTTACAACGTATATATGCTCAACCCCGTTACACCCGCAATCAATCTTTTCCGATACGGATTCCTCGGTACGGGCGAAATTGACTGGTTATTCTACGGCATCGGTTGGATTTCTACCGCCGTTGTTGCGGTTATCGGTGCGCTGATGTTCAGCAAATCAGAAAAAACATTTATGGATACGGTGTGAGGAGGTGCGGTATGGAAGAATTGGCAATAAGAGTTGAACACGTTTCAAAGGAATACCGCCTCGGAGCTATCGGCGGTGCAACACTTAAAGGCGAAATACAGTCAAAAATTGCAAAACTGTTTCACAAGGAAGACCCCAACCTGATGATCGGCGAAACCGCTCACGGCAAAAACGAGCGTTTTCTCGCTCTCAACGACTTATCGTTCGATATCGGCAAAGGAGAAACAGTCGGCATTATCGGCAGAAACGGTGCGGGTAAATCGACGATTCTCAAGCTGATATGCCGTGTCACCTCCCCCACGAAGGGCAACATTTATCTCAACGGCAGAATCACGAGTATGCTTGAGGTCGGAACAGGCTTCCACCCTGAGCTCACAGGCAGAGAAAACGTTTATCTCAACGGTGCGATTCTCGGTATGAGCAAGGCGGAAATTGAAAAGAAATTCGACGAAATCGTTGAATTCTCCGAGGTCGGTCAGTTCATCGATACTCCCGTCAAGCGTTATTCGAGCGGTATGAAAGTAAAACTTGCCTTTGCTGTTGCGTCCCACCTTGACAGTGAAATTATGATTATGGATGAAGTTCTTGCAGTCGGCGACGTTGCATTCCAGAATAAATGCATCGACAGAATGAAAAAAGTAGCTGAGGAAGAAGGCAGAACAATTCTTTACGTCAGCCACAATATGCAGACGGTCAAAAATCTCTGCAACCGATGCATCGTTCTTTCCCACGGTCAGGTTGCGTATGCGGGTGATACGGAAGAAGCGATTGCGGTTTATATGCAGGATGAGAATCTCGACAACACAACGTTCTTCGACACCTCGGGCGCAAAAAGACATCCCAAATGCAATCAGAGACACCTTCTTCAAAACCTTCATATGTATGAATCCGAAAAAAATTCTGTCGCTTACGGTGAGACTTTCCCCTTCCGTATCACGTGGAAGAGCGAAAACGACACCGAACGGGTTCTAATGAAAATGATTATCAACGGTATTGATGCCTCTCCCGTCGGTGTAATGTTCGGCGGTGAACTGAAACAGAAAGAAGGTCTTAATTCCGCTGAATTCAGATTTGACACATCTTATCTCGTTCCCGCAAAATATACTGTTGACGTCATACTGTATGACCAGGACAAGTCGGGTAACATTATGTTTTACGACAGAGCAACTGCTCTGCGATTCACGGTTGAGCACGGCGACAAATCACTTAAACTCAAACATTGGTTCAAGGATTGGGGCAACGCAGTTTTGCCCTGCATAGAAAAAATTGACGGAGATGATAAAAATGTATGATTTCAAGGGCGAGACCTTACTTATTACGGGCGGAACGGGTTCATTCGGCAATGCCGTTCTGAACAGATTCCTCCGAACGGATATAAAAGAAATCCGTGTGTTTTCCAGAGACGAAAAAAAGCAGGACGATATGCGTCACGAATTCCAGGCGAAGATGCCTGAGGTTGCCGACAAAATAAAGTTCTATATCGGCGACGTGCGAAACCTTGATTCAATCCGAGATGCGATGTACGGTGTTGACTACGTTTTTCACGCAGCCGCACTCAAACAGGTTCCTTCCTGCGAATTCTTTCCGATGGAGGCGGTCAAGACCAACGTTATCGGCACAGACAACGTTCTGACGGCGGCTATCGATGCAGGTGTCAGATCGGTTATCTGCCTTTCAACAGACAAAGCCGCCTACCCCATCAACGCAATGGGAATTACAAAGGCTCTTGAAGAAAGAGTTGCCACCGCAAGGGCAAGAAACGTTTCTCCCGAAAAAACAAAAATCTGCTGCACAAGATACGGCAACGTACTCTGCAGCCGCGGCTCGGTTGTGCCTCTCTGGATTGATCAGATCAGAAACGGACAGCCCATAACAATCACCAATCCCGATATGACACGCTTCATCATGTCGCTTGAGGAAGCGGTTGACCTCGTTCTTTTCGCATTCAAAGAGGGCGACAGCGGTGATATTTTCGTTCGCAAAGCACCCGCCTGCACGATTCAGACTCAGGCAGAAGCTGTCTGTGAACTTTTCGGCGGAAAAAAAGAAGATATCAGAATCATCGGTATCCGCCACGGCGAAAAGATGTTTGAAACTCTGCTGACCAACGAAGAATGCGCAAAGGCGGAGGATATGGGCGATTTCTTCCGTGTGCCCGCCGACAACCGCAGTCTCAACTATGATAAATACTTCTCCGACGGTGACAAAAGCCGTTCACCCCTCACCGAATTCAACAGCAATAACACCGAAATTCTCAACGTTGAGCAAGTTAAGGAAAAACTTCTTGAACTGCCTTATATCAGAGAAAGACTCGCAGAAACAGAGGCGTAATTATGAAATATAACGTTCAATTCAAAAACAACGGCAAACTCAAACTCCTTATCATTGTCGGAACAAGACCCGAAATCATCCGCCTTTCGGAAGTAATCAAAAAATGCCGTCAGCATTTTGACACTGTTCTCGCGCATACGGGTCAGAATTACGACTACACTCTAAACGAAATTTTCTTTGAAGACCTCTCGCTCGGCAATCCTGAAATATATCTCGATTGCGTGGGCGAAAATCTCGGTCAGACTATGGGCAACATCATTGCATCGGCATATGAGCTGATGAATGAAATCAAGCCCGATGCTCTGCTTGTTCTCGGCGACACGAACAGTTGCCTTTCCGCAATAAGCGCAAAGAGACTGCACATCCCGATTTTCCATATGGAAGCGGGTAACCGTTGCAAGGACGAGTGTCTACCCGAAGAGACAAACAGACGTATCGTTGACATCATTTCAGACGTAAATATCGCATACTCCGAACACGCAAGGAGATATCTTGCCGAATGCGGTTTGCCCAAGGAGCGCACCTACGTTTCAGGCTCGCCGATGGCGGAGGTGCTTGACGCAAATCTCGATAAAATCCTTGCAAGTGATATAATTTCAAAACTCGGTCTCGAAGAAAAAAAATACATTCTTCTCTCGGCACACAGAGAGGAGAATATCGACACCGATAAGAATTTCCTCTCGCTTTTCAATGCGCTCAATTCTCTCGTTGAGAAATACGATGTGCCGATTCTCTATTCATGCCATCCCCGTTCAAGAAAAAAACTCGAGAACTCCGATATCGTTCTCGACAAGAGAATCATTATGCATGAGCCTCTCAGCTTCTCTGACTATAACCGTCTGCAGACAAGAGCAATGGCGGTTGTTTCCGACAGCGGTACGCTCCCCGAGGAAAGCAGTTATTATCTGAGCATCGGCAGACCGTTCCCCGCCGTTTGCATCAGAACATCAACCGAAAGACCCGAAGCTCTTGACAAGGGATGCTTCATCCTTGCGGGCATCGATGAAAGCGGTCTGCTTCAGGCGGTTGAGACGGCAATCGAGCTCAACAAGAACAACGCTTCGGCAACACCCGTACCCGACTATTCGGATAAAAACGTTTCCGATAAAATAGTCAGACTCATTCAGAGCTATACGGGAATCGTAAATAAAATGGTTTGGAGAAAATTCTGATGAATATACTTGTTACAGGCGCAAAGGGCTTTGCGGGCAGAAATCTCGTTACAAATCTCTGCACCTTAAGAGACGGCAAGAACAGAACGAGACCCGCAATAACAATCGGTGAAATCTATGAATATGACATAGACTCAACGACTGACGAACTGCGTGAATACTGTTCAAAAGCGGATTTCGTTTTCCATCTTGCGGGTGTCAACAGACCGAAGGACGTTAGCGAATTCGCAGGTAACTACGGTATTCTCGGCACTGTTCTTGAAGCACTTAAATCAGCGAAAAATTCCTGTCCCGTTATGCTCTCATCTTCCGTTCAGGCAACGCTTGAAGGCAGATTTGCGGGTTCGGAATACGGCAAAAGCAAACTTTCGGCTGAGAACGTACTCTTTGACTACGCAAAAGAAACGGGCGCAAAGGCTCTCGTTTACCGTCTGCCCAACCTTTTCGGCAAATGGTGCAGACCGAATTATAACTCCGCCGTTGCAACCTTCTGCAACAACATTGCAAAGGATCTGCCGATAACCGTTAACGATCCGTCTGTTGAGCTTGAGCTTCTCTATATCGATGATTTCGTTGAAGAAATGCTCAACGCTCTCGAAGGCAAGGAAACAAAATGCGGTGATTTCTGCGGTTTCGGTGTGACTCATAAGGTCACGCTTGGCGAAATTGTTGAGTTGCTTGAGAAATTCAGGGCTCAGGCGCAAACTCTCCTTATGCCGTCAATACCGGATAATTCCTTTGCGAAAAAACTCTATTCAACCTATCTTTCTTATCTTCCCAAAGAAAAAATAAGCATTCCTCTCAGAATGAATTCCGATGCGAGAGGAAGTTTCACGGAAATACTGAAAACCGAGAACTGCGGTCAGTTTTCAGTCAACGTCAGCAATCCCGCAATCACAAAGGGTCAGCATTGGCACAACACCAAGTGGGAATTCTTCATCGTTGTTTCAGTCACCGCCCTCATTCAGCAGAGAGAAATCGGCTCGGATGAGGTGCTTGAATTCAGAGTTTCGGGCGATAAACCCGAGGCTGTGCATATGCTCCCCGGCTTCACCCACAACATCATCAATCTTTCCGAAACGGAAAACCTCGTTACCCTTATGTGGGCAAACGAGCAGTTCAATCCCGACAAACCCGATACATTTTTTGAAATTGTGTGATCAGATATGAGTATTAAAAATGCAAGACTGAGAGAATATGAAAAAGCGTTGCTGGATATCCTTGCCGACAATCTTTTCAGCGCAGGCAGACAGGTCAATCTCAATGAGATTGATTTGGATGCACTGCGCCTTGAAGCATATTCTCAGGCTGTTTCGCTCATTGCATTTCATAATCTCAAGCCCGAAAAATATGCGGACTCCGATTTAACGGGTGTGAGAAACATACTCAACAAGGCGCTTTCAAATAATGCAAAAGTAGATTTTGAACACGTGAAAATCTGCAGAATTATGGAGAATGCGGGTATCCCCTGCGTAATCCTCAAGGGATATGCTTCCGCACTATATTATCCCGACCCGCTGATGCGTTCAATGGGTGACGTTGATTTTCTCGTCGACACGGATTACCTTGAAAAAGCGGGTGAAGTGCTGAAAGAAAACGGCTACACCAAGGCTGACAGAAATCACGACGTGCACGACATCTTTCTCGGTAAGGTCTGCCGATGCGAAATGCATTTCCAGCCATCGGGAATCCCCTCGGGCAAGGTCGGAGTCAAGGTCAGAAAATATCTTTCCGATATATTCGAAAAATCAGAAAAGAAAAAAACGGAACTCGGCGAAATCACCGTTCCCTCGGCATTCCATCACGGATTGATTATCCTTCTGCATATGTGCCACCACCTGACGGGTGACGGTCTCGGACTGCGCCATCTTTGCGACTGGGCGGTATTCATCAGTTCCGTCGGCGAGGATGAATTTCTGCAGATGTTCAAAGCGGTGCTCAAGGATATCGGTCTCTGGGAATTCGCAAAAACAATGACTTATATATGCCGCGAGTATCTCGGGTGCCCCGCAACCGACTGGTCGGCTGATGCCGACAAAGAACTTGCGGATATCATACTCATAGATATCATTATCGGCGGCAATTTCGGTCAGAAAAAGGCTGACCGAAGCCACGAAAGTCTGCTTATCACAAACAAAGACAACAAAAAAACAACGATGCTCAGGCAGTTTTTTGCCTCTGCCAACGCAATCGTTTACTCCAACTGGAAAGCGGCTGAAAAATTCAGAATCCTCCTCCCCTTCGGATGGCTGTTTTTCGGCGGCAGATATATAATAAGATCTCTTTTCGGCAAAAGACCGAAAATCCGACCGAAAAAAGTTGCATCTCATGCGGCGGAACGAATCGAAATTTATTCCCGCCTCAGACTTTTTGAAAAATCGGAGGATTAAAATGATTTGCATTATTTTAGCGGCGGGATATGCCACAAGGCTTTTCCCGCTGACGGAAAACACTCCGAAACCTCTTCTTGAAATCGGCGGCAGAACCCTACTCGATATGCTCATTGAAAACGTTGATTCAACGCACTGTGCCGATGAATACATTATTGTTTCCAACCATAAATTTTACCGCCGTTTCACCGAATGGGCAAAGGGGAAAACGCAGAAAATTACCGTTATCGACGACGGCTCAAACAGTAACGAAGAACGGCTCGGTGCGGTCAAAGATATGCTTCTTGCCGTTGAAAAACTCGGCATTGACGACGATATTTTTGTTGCCGCGGGCGACAACGTGCTTGACTTCTCACTCAAAGACTTCGTTGACTATGCAATAAGCAAGGAAACTTCGTGCGTTATGCGGTATTCCGAGCCCGACAAAGCGAAAATCAGCAGAAGCGGATGCCTTGTTATCGATGAAAACGAAAAAGTTCTGCTGATGCAGGAAAAACCTGAAAATCCCGCCTCGGAATGGTGCTGCCCTCCGTTTTATTACTATAAATCAGACGATCTGAAATTAATCAGAGAATCCGTCGACGGCGGCTGCCCTTCGGATTCACCGGGCGGTCTCGTTGAGTGGCTCTGCACACGTACGGTTATCCACGCATACGAAATGACGGGCAAAAGATACGACATCGGTAACCTCGAAAGCTACCGCAACGCATTATCCATTTTTTCTGAAAGGCAGAGTGATTGATACGAAAACCGAAAAGAAAAAGAACAAAGGACTCAAAGCTCTGGTAATTCTGCTGATACTTCTGTTGGCTCTGATTATTGCCGCACTCGGCGTTACCAACCATTACCTGGGCAAAATCAACCGTGTCACCGATAACAGCATTATTTCGGCAGAGGATGAATTCTTTGACACCGACCCCGATGACGGCTCACTCGAAAAGCTTGACCCGAACAGCGTTATCTGGAACGGTGACGGTTACAGCGGCTCGGATTCGCATCTGATAAACATTCTTCTCGTCGGTCAGGACAGACGCCCCGGCGAAGGCAGACAGCGTTCCGACACGATGATTCTCTGCAGCTTCAATCCCGAAACAAACGAACTTGCAATGATATCGTTCCTGCGTGATCTTTACGTTCAGATTCCCGGCTACTCCGATAACCGAATGAATGCCGCCTACGTTTTCGGCGGATTTCCGCTTCTGAAAGCAACTCTCTTTCAGAATTTCGGCGTGACGGTCGACGGTTGCTTTGAGGTCGATTTCAGCGGATTCAAGAAAATCATCGATATCGTCGGCGGAGTTGACATTCACCTGACTGCCGCTGAGGCGAAAATCGTCGGAGACGGTGCGAAAGAAGGTATGTGCCATCTCGACGGAGACCACGCACTGATATATGCGAGAATCCGAAAGATTGACAGCGACTTTCAGCGTACCTCGAGGCAGAGAAAAGTGCTCAATGCCATTTTCAACAACGTCAGGAACTGCAGTGTTCCCGAGCTTCTCGACCTTGTTGATGAGATTCTGCCCATACTTACAACAGATATGACAAATACTGATATTATGTCCCTTGCTATAAAGTATGCCCCTGCCGTTGCGGGTCTGAAGATAGACACTCACTCCGTTCCCTCAGACGGCAACTATAAATCCGCCATGATAAGAGGTATGGCGGTCAAAGTTCCCGACCTTTATCTCAACAAGAAAAAAATATTTGAAGAATATCTTCCGATGTAAAAACATAAAGCCGACTCACCTTAAAAAGTGAATCGGCTTTGACTTTTTTTATTTGATGTGAAGTTTCTTCAGGATGAATTTAAGCTTCTTTTTAACAGGCATATTCAGAAAATCTTCCAGATTGCGCAAACGTTTGCTTTTCTTTTTGAATTTCTTTTCGGAAATCTTATAAACTGCCTTTATGTTTTTTTCGGTAAGATAATTCAGATTTTCGCTCAGCCAGGCTTCGTTATCCTCTGAAAAAACTTCTTTACGCGATAAATAAGGCTTTATATAAGGCCAGTAAACGTCGTATGCTTCGGCAAGTTCATCATAATTGCGTATTTTGCGCTTTGCAAGATAATTGAAACGGGCAATCAGATTTTGCAAAGCACTGTTTGCACAGAATTCGTCTGCTGCCTCTTTGGTGCAATTCTTTCTGACAAAGCCTTCTTTTGCCTTGAATATTTCAATCTGACCGAATAACGGAAAAAATCTTGTCGTTCCGTTTGAATTGAAACAGTAATATCTGTATAAAGATTCATCGATAAATGTCATCTTATCAACAAAAGTCAGATATTGAAAATTCAAAAGATGGTCTTCTCCGCTGACAAGTCCCTCACGGAAACGCAGATTGTTTTCCATAAGAATTCTTCTGATATAGAGCTTGGAATGCGTGAAAGGCATCAGATATTTTGAGCAGATACCGATAATTTCTTCGGCATCCGATTCGGAAAAATCAATCTGACAGCTGTTTTCGCAGAAAGTTTTAATTATCTTTTTATGATACTCCGTTATTCCTGCAACAACCAACTGCGCGCCCGATGAAATCAGGGCTTTCATCAGATTTTCAACCATTGTCGGATCAACTTCATCATCGGCATCAACAAAACATAAGAAATCGGAGGATGCATTCAGTATTCCTTCATTTCTTGCCGACGAAACACCGCCGTTTTGCTTATGAATGACTTTTATTCTGCTGTCTCCGAACGCAAGTTTATCGCAAATTTCACCGCTTTTATCGGGAGACCCGTCATCAACCAGAATAATTTCCAGATTGTCATACGTCTGAGCCTGTATTGATCTTACGGTTGTCTCAAGCGTACCTTCAACCTTGTAAACAGGAACAATAACGGAAACACGGGCATCTGAAGTATTATTTAATGACAAGTAATACACTCCTTTAATTCAGCAATCCGTTTTCGGAAAGCTGGTTGAGAAAATCGCCGAGGTCTGCGGATGCTTCGTCACGGGAAACGGTATAATTCTTCAGAACTGCATCCAGAAGTTCGTCAAAAGTTTTCTCCTCCGAAAGCTGTTCCCAGAGGAATTTGCTCACGGGATTGAATATAACAAGGTGCGCTCCGCACGAAGAATCGACGGGCACCGCAAGGGCTTCTCCCGCAATTTCTCTGACGACGTAGCCCTGCTTTATACTGTATTTCTTTTCCATATCATTCACCCTTATCTGCTCAGTCTCTTCTGAAAAGATCTCTTGTGTAGAGCTTATCCGAAACATCATCAAGACAGGAATCGTAGCGGTTAGCAATGATCGCATCGCTTCTGCGCTTGAATTCCTCGAAATCGTTGACGATTTCACTGCCAAAGAACGTCGTGCCGTCTTCGAGCGAAGGCTCATAGATGATAACCGTTGCGCCCTTTGCCTTGATTCGCTTCATAACACCCTGAATACTGCTCTGACGGAAGTTATCACTGCCGGTTTTCATAGTCAGTCTGTATACGCCGATAGTAACGTGCTTTTCGTGATTGGCATCGTAATCCATCTGCTCATCATATCCGTAATACCCCGCCATACGAAGCACTCTGTCAGCAATGAAGCCTTTTCTCGTGCGGTTGGATTCAACAATAGCGGAAATCATATTTTCAGGCACGTGGTCATAGTTTGCAAGAAGCTGTTTCGTATCCTTGGGCAGACAGTAACCGCCGTAGCCGAAGGATGGATTGTTATAGTGATCGCCGATTCTCGGGTCGAGACAGACACCGTCAATGATATTCTTTGAATTCAGACCCTTCATCTCAGCATACGTATCAAGTTCATTGAAATAGCTGACTCTCAGAGCAAGGTACGTATTTGCGAAAAGCTTGACCGCCTCCGCCTCCGTAAAGCCCATAATCAGAGTCGGAATATCCTCCTTGATCGCCCCCTCCTTGAGAAGGGATGCAAAGGTTTCAGCCGCCCTGACAAGACGCTCATCATCCATAACCGTGCCGACAATGATTCGGCTGGGATAAAGATTATCGTAGAGAGCCCTGGATTCTCTGAGGAATTCGGGACAGAATATGATATTTTTGCTGCCCGTTTTTTCTCTGATGCTCTGTGTGTATCCGACGGGTATAGTGGATTTGATGACCATAACCGCATCGGAATTAACCTTCATAACTGCATCGATAACGTTTTCAACCGCCGACGTATCAAAGAAATTTTTATTCGTATCGTAGTTTGTGGGTGCGGCAATGATAACAAATTCCGCATCCTTATATGCCTCATCCGTATCAAGAGTGGCTTTCAGATCGAGCTTTTTGTTGGCAAGATAATCCTCGATATAATCATCCTGAATCGGGGAAATACGGTTATTGATTTTTTCAACCTTTTCGGGAATGATATCAACCGCTGTGACGGAATGATTCTGTGCGAGTAGCGTTGCGATTGAAAGACCGACGTAACCGGTACCTGCAACTGCAATTTTCATCATAATCCCTCTCTTAAATAAAAATCTTTATACCATTCTGCAAATTTTCTCAGACCCTCGCGCAAAGGCGTTGACGGTTTGAAACCGAAATCACGCTCGAGCGCAGACGTATCTGCATAAGTCACGGGCACGTCACCTGCCTGCATCGGAACAAGCTCCTTGTGCGCTTCAAAATCGTAATTTTCGGGCAAAACACCCGCACGGACAAGCTCCTGCTGAAGAATATCCACGAAATCAAGAAGATTTTCGGGACTGTTGTTGCCGATATTATAGACTCTGTAAGGCGGAATCGGCAGACCGTCTTCACCGTTTTTCTTTTCGGGAGCGCACTGCATAACACGTTTGATGCCCTCAACAATATCGTCAACAAAGGTGAAATCCCTCTTGCAGTTGCCGAAGTTGAAAATCTGTATTTTTTCGCCTCTGATCAGCTTATCCGTGAAACCGAAATAAGCCATATCGGGTCTGCCGGCGGGACCGTAAACGGTGAAAAAGCGAAGTCCCGTCGAGGGAACATTATAAATCTTTGAATAAGCGTGAGCCATCAGCTCGTTACTCTTTTTTGAAGCCGCATAAAGGCTGACGGGATTATCAACCTTATCGTCGGTGCTGTACGGGATTTTGGTATTCGAGCCGTAAACCGACGAAGAAGATGCATAAACGAGATGCTCAACGGGATTGTGGCGGCAAGCCTCAAGTATATTATAAAATCCGATGATATTGCTCTCGATATACACGTCGGGATTGGTTATCGAATAACGTACGCCCGCCTGGGCAGCCAGGTTGACAACAACGTCAAAACCGTATTTTCTGAACAAGGATTCAATCAGCGGTTTATCGGCAATATTTCCCTCAACAAAAATCCACTCGCTCCCCTTTTTTTCGGATGCAAGAGCACCGATTTCCTCAAGACGGTATTTTTTGATTGATACGTCATAATAATCGTTCAGATTATCAACACCGATAACGGTAATTTTTTCGGTGCTTCGGAGCAGCTCGGTTACAAGGTTTGCACCGATGAAGCCCGCGGCACCCGTTACAAGAACGGTTTTGCCGTTAAGATTAATATTCTGAGAAAGCATAGCCGATTTCACCTGCCATTAATCCATATATATAATTATTATATTTTAAAAAAAAGAAAAAATCAAGATATTTATAAATTAATTCAAGGGTAACCGTCGGACTGTGTCGGTTACCCCTGAAATTTATATAAGATCTCTGAATTTAAAAGTGACGTTGCCGTCGGTGATATCGAAGATACAGTATGCTCCTCTGCCTGTCACCGCACCGGGATTAAGCACAAGCATACCGTCACGCATTTCATAAGCGGAAATGTGGCTGTGACCGTAGAGACAGATGTCCGCACCTTTCGATTTTGCCGTTCTGACAAGATTATCAAGGCTCTGCTCAACGTCATAAAGGTCGCCGTGAGTAATGAAAAACGTTTTGTCTCCGGCATTGAACACCTCGTAAGCCGACTTGCCCGAATCATAATCCCAGTTACCCTTGACACAGACGGATTTTACCTTTGAATCAAAGGCGGTAACGTCTTCGAAATTATCGATACCGTCGCCGAGAAAAACGAAAAGCTGAGCTTCGTTGCGGTGCTTTGCAATGATTTTCTTGAGATTATCTTTATCGTTATGTACGTCGGATAATACAATTATTTTCATAAAAAATCCTCTGATATGTTGATTTATTTTTCTTTTGGATATATAATTTTATTACTAAACTAAAGGAGGAATCCGTATGAACTCTGTTAAAAAGTACGTGGCGGAATTCATCGGCACATTTGTGCTTGTGTTCTTCGCCTGCGGCACAGCAGCCGTAACAGGCTGCAAAAGCGGTGAAATCAATGCCGCTTATTTCATGACCGCCCTTGCATTCGGTCTTGTTATCGTTGCAATGGCATACTCAATCGGCAACGTCTCGGGTTGCCATATCAACCCCGCAGTTTCAATTGCAATGCTTGTCAGCAAGAAGCTCGGCATCGTTGATTTCATCGGCTATATCGTTGCTCAGTTCGCAGGCGCAATTGCGGGCGCAGCAGCTCTGATGGGTGTTATCGGCAAGGATATGGGTCTCGGCACAAACGCTCTCTATCAGGGCGACACCGTCAAGTCACTCATCATCGAGGTCATTCTCACCTTCGTTTTCGTCATTGCCATTCTCGGCGTTACATCCAAAATTGAAAACGGTGCGGTTGCAGGTATCGTTATCGGTCTGACCCTCACTCTCGTTCACATTCTCGGCATTTTCTTCACAGGTACTTCTGTCAACCCCGCAAGAAGCTTCGGTCCCGCACTCTTTATGGGCGGCGATGCTCTGAGCTGCGTATGGGTATTCATTGTTGCGCCCCTTGTCGGCGGTGTTCTTGCCGCACTTGTTTACGGTTTTCTTGCAGGTAAGAAGGCTGAATAACCGTTAAATTAATTGAAACAGAAAAAATCTGACCGATATCAAAGGCGATATCGGTCAATTTTTTTTAGTCATTATCTGACTTTTTGGATTTTTCTTCAAGCTTCTCTTTCTTCTTGTTGTACTTATCCTGAAGCTTTTCCTTTTCCTTATTGAACTTTTCTTCAAGTTTTTTGAGATCTTTGCTGAACTCTTTATAAGTATGTTCCTGCTTTTCTCTCTCTTTTTCATCCTCTTCTCTTTCCTGCATCCATTTGATTGTATCACGCAAGGATTCCTCGAGAGTCATAGGATTATAGCCAAGCTCATTTTTTGCCTTGAAGCAGGAGAAATTGCAATTTTCGCAAAGCTTACGCACCGAATACTCGTTGAGAAGCGGAGGAAGCTTGAGAGTATCGAAAATCTTCTCAATCGTGGGCAGAAGTCCGACAATAAACGATTTTTTCAGCTTGATTTTCGGGGGCTTATTGCCGCAGACAAAAGCAAGGGTTCTGATGAATTCATCAAGTGTATGTGCGTATCCGCTGAGTATGTAACATTCGCCGTTACCGCCCTTTTCGGCAGCAGCAACCATACCCTTCGCGACGTCTCTGACGTCAACGAAATTGTATCCGCCGAAATCCAACGAAACAGGGAAAAGACCCTTGAGATAAAGATTGAGCATTGTGCCGACGCTTGATGTGTTGTTATTGTCGTAAGGACCGATGCAGCAGCTCGGATGAACAACACAGATCTTGAGGTTTTCGTCTGCGCTGTCAAGAACAAACTGCGTTGCGGATGCCTTGGATTTGGCATAAGTACCCTCAAGCAGGTCGGGATCGAATGAATCGATTTCACTGATGATATTCACATCGTCACTTGTGGGAATTGCGTCAACCGACGAGCAGAAAACAAGATTCTTTACACCGCATTTTTTGCATGCGGCAACAACGTTCTTTGTGCCTTCAAAATTGACAGCCCACACCTGCTTATCTTTTGTGCCGCTGATATCAACGATACCTGCAACGTGATAAACGGTATCTGCGCCTTCGAATGCCTGTTCGCACTGCTCAAGGTTCGTGACGTCACCCATAAACTTTTCAACGTCCATACCGTCAAAATAAGGACTGTCTGTGCGGAGAAGCAAACGCATTTTTTCGCCTCTGGATTCAAGTTCTTTGACCAGAGCAAAACCAACGTAGCCCTTGCCACCGGTGATTACGTTAAGCTTTTTTTCCATAATTGTCCCCTCTTATTTGCAGTAGTCTGCATATTTTTCTATATTTTAACATTATTTTAACAAAATGTCAAATTTTAACCTTACATAAATAATATATATGCCTGAATATATAATCATTGACATTTTTTTGGGTTTGGTGTAGAATGTTCTGTGTTTAAATTATAGATAGTAAAGAGGTTTCAGCTATGAAAATTGACAAGCTTTGCGGTGAAAGATTCAAAGAAAAGCCCTCGGATTGCGTCATTGACAGCCACGCTCTGATGCTCCGCGGCGGATATATGAAGGGCGTTGCAAACGGCATCTATTCTTCATTTATGCCCCTGAAAAGAATCACCAGAAAAATCGAAAACATTATCAGAGAAGAAATGGATGCTATCGACGGTCAGGAAGTCCAGTTCCCCGTTGTTATGCCCGCATCTCTCTGGAGCGAATCGGGCAGATACGAAAGCATCGGCAGTGAGCTTATGAGACTCAAGGACAGAAACGATACTCCCATGGTTCTCGGTATGACTCACGAAGAAGCAGCCGTTCAGCTTGTTCGTGAATATGCAAACACCTACACCAGATATCCCTTTATGATTTATCAGGTGCAGACAAAATTCCGTGACGAAGCAAGACCCAGAGGCGGTCTCATCCGTGTGCGTGAATTCACAATGAAGGACGCTTACTCCTTCCACACCTCTCAGGAAGACCTTGAGAGATATTACGACATCTGTTATAAAGCATATGAGCGCATCTTCGCAAGAGCAGGTATCCCCGACGTTATCACCGTTGCATCAGACAGCGGTATGATGGGCGGCAGCATCTCTCACGAATATATGCTCCTCACTCCTATCGGCGAGGATTCAATCGCAGTCTGCTCCGAATGCGATTACAGAGCAAATATGGAAGCTGCAGAGAGCATCATCGTCAACGAAATCAGCGGCGAATCAAAGGCTCTCGAACTTGTTCATACTCCCGATATCCACACTATCGAAGATATCTGCAACTTCCTCAAGACTCCTCTCGAGGAATCCTGCAAGGCGGTTGTTTATCAGAAGAATATGACCGACGAATACGTGGTCATTTTCGTACGCGGTGACCTTGACATCAACGAAACAAAGCTCACAAACTACCTCGGCGAAGCCGTTCATCCCGCAGTTATCACAGAGGATTGCGGTCTCTTCGCAGGCTTCATCGGTCCCGTAGGTATGGACAGCGAAAAGTTCACCGTTCTCTACGATACTTCACTCAGAAACACTCATAATCTCTCCTGCGGTGCAAACAAGTTTGACTATCATTACACAGGTCTTTGCATCAGCCGTGACGTCGGCGACGTTGAGTACGTTGACCTTGCAAAAATCAAGGAAGGCGGCATCTGCCCCAAGTGCGGCAAACCCGCCATCACTATCTCAAGAGGTATCGAAGTCGGCAATATCTTCCAGCTCGGCACAAAATACACGAAGTCAATGGGTATGCAGTATCTTGACAAGGAAGGCAACCTTCAGTATCCCATTATGGGCTGCTACGGTATCGGCGTCGGCAGACTTGCAGCATCCGTCTGCGAGGCTCACCACGACGAATACGGCCCCATCTGGCCGATGAGCATCGCTCCCTGGCACGTTCAGGTATGCTGCCTGAGAGCCGATGACGAGGAGTGCAAGGGCGTTTCCGATTCACTCTATCAGCAGATGCTTGACGAGAGAATGGAAGTTATCTATGATGACAGAAACATCCGCCCCGGCGCAATGTTCTCGGACGCTGACCTTCTCGGCGTTCCCGTCAGAGTTATCGTCAGCCCCAGAAACCTCAAGGAAGGCGTTTGCGAAATCGTTACAAGAGATAAGTCAATCAGCCTCAAGGTTGAAACCGAAAAGGTTATCGAAACCGTCAAGGGCATCATCGCAGAAGGACTCAAGTTCTGATTATAAAAGTTCAAGGGACTGCAGACGCAGTCCCTTTTTTCATTGCCATTGCAAATTATGAACTTTTCACTATTCACTCAAGTTGCTTTTCACTTATAATCAGGTGCGGACAGAGTCCGCCCTTAACTCTTCACTATTCACTCTTCACTATTCACTAAAAATGGGTGTGGGCAAAGCCCACCCTTAACTTTTCACTCTTCACTTTTCACTATTCACTAAAAAAGGGGTTGCATCCGCAACCCCTTAATCTTTATCTCTGAACTCTGCCCGAACCGTCGCCGCCTGCAAGTTTTTCAACTTCCTTGACGCTGACTCTGTTGAAGTCACCCTCGATTGAATGCTTGAGTGCCGATGCGGCAACCGCAAATTCAATCGCTGACTGCGAATCCTTACCGCTGAGAAGTGCATAAATCAGACCTGCGCCGAAGCTGTCGCCGCCGCCGACTCTGTCAACGATATGAAGATGATATTCCTTTGAGAAGCAATAGTTCTCGCCGTCATAAAGCATAGCCGCCCAGTCGTTATCGTTGGCGGAAATCGATGAACGCAGAGTGATTGCAACCTTCTCGAAACCGAACTTATCGGCAAGCTGTTTTGCAACGGACTTGTAGCCGTCTTTATTGAGTTTGCCGCCGTAAATATCGGTATTTTCAGCTTCGATGCCGAAAACGTCCTTCGCATCTTCTTCGTTGGAGATGCAGACGTCAACATATTTGCAAAGCTCGGTCATCGCTTCTCTTGCCTCTGCTCTTGTCCAGAGTTTGCCTCTGTAATTGAGGTCGCAGGAGATTCTGACTCCCCTCGCCTTTGCGGCTTCACAAGCCTGTTTGCAGATTTCAACAAGATTCTTGCCGAGCGCGGGAGTGATACCCGTGAAATGGAACCAGTCAGCACCCTCAAAGATTGCATCCCAGTCGAAATCGGAGGGAGATGCCTCCTGAATTGCGGAATGTGCTCTGTCATAGATGCAGACCGAACCTCTCTGCGATGCGCCTTTTTCAAGGAAATAGATACCAACTCTGTCGCCGCCTCTGACGATTTTGCTTGTGTCAACACCGAAATAACGGAGCGAATCAACTGCCGCCTGACCGATTGCGTGGTCGGGAAGCTTCGTTACGTAGACGGAATCCATACCGAAGTTTGCGAGTGAAACGGAAACGTTTGCTTCACCGCCGCCGAAGGTTGCCTGAAGCTGGTCATCCTGAAAGAAGCGGTAATATCCGTTGGGTGCAAGGCGAAGCATAATTTCGCCGAAAGTAATAACTCTTGCCATTATTTTCTTGCCTCCTTGACGATTTCGACAGATTTCTTGCAAAGGTCGATGATTTCGTCCCATTTCTGATTGTCGATAAGGTCAGCGGTTACCATATATGAGCCGCCGCAAGCCGCAATGACGGGACAGGAAATGTATTCGCCGAGATTCTTGAGTGAGATACCGCCCGTGGGCATAACCTTGAACATCGGGAACGGAGCACTCATTGCCTTGATTTTTGAAAGACCGCCCGACTGCTCTGCAGGGAAGAACTTCAGCACGTCGAGACCGAGTCTGTAAGCGGTGTGATAATCCGTGGGAGTGGTGCATCCCGCATAAATCGGAACGTTTTTGCTCTGACAGTATTTAACGATTTCTTCATCGAGACCGGGAGTTACGATGAACTTTGCACCTGCCTCGATTGCTTCGTCAACCTGAGCGGTTGTGAGAACCGTTCCCGCACCGACAAGCATTTCGGGAACGTTTTCGCTCATAAGTCTGATAGCGGTTGCCGCACCCGCCGCACGGAAGGTAACCTCCGCAACGGGAACACCGCCCTCAACGAGAGCCTTTGCGAGAGCAACGGAATCTCTCTCGGGGTTATTGAGCTTGATAACGGGTACAACGCCGATTGACATTATTTTTTCTGAAATTGCATTCATAACGATTCTCCTTTTTCAGATTAATTGCTGTTGAAATTATTCACTAAAATCAGGTGCGGACAGAGTCCGCCCTTAACTTTTCACTCTTCACTCAGATTGCTTTTCATTTTATTACGGGACGTCGGGTCGCCGTCCCCTACAAAATCGGGTGTGGGCAACGCCCACCCTTAACTATTCACTTTTCACTCTTCACTTTTCACTTGACAAGTGCTTTCTCACAAGCCTCGAACAGACCGTTGATATAGGTCGCACCGAGCGCTCTGTCATAGAGACCGTAGCCGGGTTTACCCGTTTCGCCCCAGATCATTCTGCCGTGGTCGGGTCTGACGTAACCGTCAAAGCCAGTCTCGACGAGTGCCTTTGTGACCTCATACATATCAATGCTTCCGCAGGATGAAAGGTGACCCTGCTCCTCAAAGCTGCCGTCGGGAAGAATGAGAACGTTTCTCATATGCATAAACGCGATTCTGTCCATCGCACTGTATTTTCGAACCATGGCAACGGTATCGTTTGATGCGGCGCAACCGAGAGAACCCGTGCAGAGACAGAGGCTGTTTGCGGGGGAATCAACGATAGCGAGCATTCTGTCGAGATTTTCTTCATTGGTGATGATTCTCGGCAGACCGAAAATGGGATAAGGCGGGTCGTCGGGATGAATCGCCATTCTCACACCGCATTCTTCGGCAACGGGGATAACTTTCTTAAGGAATTTCTCAAGGTTTGCCCAGAGACCTTCTTCACCGATTTCGCCGTAGGCACTGATAAGCTCTCTGACCTCATCCTGGGTGTAGCTTGAATCCCAGCCGGGAAGATGGATATCATCCTTGAGCGGATCAAGACCCTTCATCTGCTCCCAGTACATAACGAGACTCGTTGAGCCGTCGGGAGCTTTTTTATCAAGCTGAGTGCGTGTCCAGTCAAAAACGGGCATAAAGTTATATGTGACACACTTGACGCCGTACTTTGCACAGCGGCGGATATTTTCGCAGTAAACGTCGAGAAGCTTATCAACCTCTCCTCTGCCGAGTTTGATATCCTCGTGAACGGGAATGGACTCAACAACATCGAAAACAAGACCGTTTTCTTCACACTGCTGCTTCATTTTTGCGATGCTTTCTTCAGGCCAGACTTCACCGGGTTTAACGTCGTAAACCGCACTGACGATGCTGTGCATATTGGGAATCTGACGGATATATTCAAGTGAAATGGGGTCGGATTCGCCGTACCAACGGAATGACATTTTCATATTATTTTCCTCCTGAGGGATTTCGGGCAACGGAACATTGCCGTTCTATGACAGAATAATTATACCATAACGTTTTTGCAATATCAATAAATTATTTGTTAAATCGGCTATTTATTTATTATTATTGATTTGGCGAAAAAACAGTGATATAATAAAAGAAAAGCACAGTATGGGAGGCAATTAAAATGATTGATTTTCAGAACCCCGAGCATATCAGACTGCACGAGACAAAAGACGATTTTTCAAAGATAACGGATCCGATTCTCATTGACGGCGAAGATATTGAGGCTTGTTATAAATCGGTGCGTGACGGCATCGTTTTCACCAACAAGAGAATGATTGTTATCAGCGTTGAGGGCGTGACGGGCAAAAGAAAGAACATCACTTCCCTGCCCTATAACAGAATCCAGACCTTCTCGGTTGAAACCTCCGGTGTTTTCGACCTCGATACGCATCTTGAACTGTGGTTCAGCGGACTCGGAAAGATTAATCTTGAATTCTCGGGTCATACCGACGTCAGAAAGGTCTGCAGACTCATCAGTAACCACGCATTATAATTTTAATATCGCAGAAAAAATTCAAGCGACCTGCACGGGATTTTCACCTTTGCAAGTCGCTTTTCATTTATTACGTTTCTTTTGTTCTTCGCTCACCTGAGTCGAGTCAGTCCCATTCGGTACCTGTGACGGTATCCATATTTATTCCCTTTGTCTCGCCGACGTTCTTAAACAGAACAACAAGTGCGGATACAAAACCGGGAACAAGCATACAGAGTGTCGCCGTGCCGATGAGTGAATTGCCCAGCCTGATGGCACACAGTGTACCGATGCCGAGAGAAACGCCGAATCCGACGGCAGTGACGATATACTGCGCCGAGATTGCCGATGAACGCAGATTCGTAGGTGCGGATTCGCCAATCATCATAATCAGAACGTCGTTAAGCGAATAATAACTGCCCACAAACACACCGCAGAGGAATCCCGCAACCGAAGGATTGAAGCCGTTTTTCGCTCCGATTGTAAATCCGAGGAAACCGACAAGGCAATTGAATGCAGTGACGATTGCGGCAAATTTTCTGCCCTTCCAGTCACAAATGAAGCCCATAAGCACCTGCGCAAGCGCAGAACCTATCGGGAAAAGCACAAGCGCCGTTGTGACCGCTTCAGCGGGTGAAGGAATTCCGCTGTCCTGATATCCGTATGTAAGAATCGGCTCAAAATTGATGCTCGCATAGAAGCCGATATTGGCAATTGCCGAAACAATGTAAAGCCAGCGGAGCTGCTTGTGGCTGATGGCAAATTTCAGCGCGGCGAAAAGTCCGCCCTGCTCACTTTCAGCCGCTTTATTCTTTTCAAGCAATGCTCTTTCTTCGTCGCTCATTTTCAGGTAATTGAGTCTGGATTCGACAAACGAAGGAGTTTCCCTTGCACCGAGCAGAGCTATGAAGCTGACAACGAGACCGACGACAGCGGGAATAAAATAAACCATTCTCCAGCCGTAGGAATCACCTGCGGCGCTGATGAGCCATCTTCTGAGAAGAGGCACGAGCATTACGCCCATATTGGCAAAAAACTTGATAACCGAATAAATTCTCGCTCTGTGCTTCGACGGTGAGGATTCCATGATATAAACCACGTGCATATCGTGAGGAATGAAAAACTGAACGAGACACGCACCGAGGAAATAGAGAACAAGGTTGCCCGAGAGGAAGATGAGGAGCAGTGCAAAACTCATACCGAAGGTGTTGATGATGAGGAATTTCTTTCTGCCCCAGCGGTCGGCAAGAGGTCTGTATAAAAGACCTGCCGCCTGAAACGGTATTGCGAGAGACGAAACAAGGTCGAGCATACCGACGGAGCTGTCGCCGTGCTTCGCAAAGAGGTCGGCGGCAATTTCGCTTTTCATCAGCATACCGATCTGCGAGGCAATTTCATCGGTTGCGTAAATCAGTGCAATGATGAAAACAAGGTAGACAAAATAGAGATTCTTTTTCGGCTTAGCCTTTTCTCTTTCCAATTTACTGATTTCTTTTTCACGCTTCGCCTGAATACGGGCGATTTTTTCGGGAGTCATAGCTGTATTCATACCGCACCTCTCAATACTTTATATCCGTTCCGATAAAACAGACTTTATCGAACTTTTCGGGATTTTTTTTGACAATATAATCGATATATGAGTCAATCAGCTTTGCGGTGAAGATATATCCGCTTGCATTCATATGACCGTACATAAAAAACTGCGAATTGAATTTTTCGTCATAGACGGGACCGTACTTATAAAGGTCGATCACAAATGCATTATCGAAATATTCCGCAAGGTCGTACAGTGCATCGACGGTTGCAACGGTTATCTCTTCAAGGTCGGGATTGCCGCTGTCGGGGAAAGTCACGAAAAAGAATTTCGCATCGGGACTGATTTCTTTATATCGGCTGACAATGGCGGCATAATAACCGATAAAAGTCGGCTTGTTGTTGCGGTAATCTTCGGGGTCGATATCCCCGATGGAGCCGATTTCTCCGCCCGCATTGTAAATATCGTTGACTCCGAGAGCAATGACGTAGCCCTGACAAGCCTTTTCTTTATCTCAGAAGCCGTTTGCCTCGGCAAAGGATTCAACGTATTCCTTTGCGGTCATACCGCCTCTCGAGAAATTATATGCCCTGATTCCGTTTTTTCTCGCAATATACTGACCCCACGAATATTCAAACATATCGTGATAGCCCTTGTTTCCCTGCCCGTCGCAGGTTTCGAATTCCCCCGACGAAAGACTGTCTCCGATAAAAGCCATTGTTCTGAAAACCGACGTGTGACTGTATGACTCAACAAGACGGTCGAGCGGCTTTTCTTCGGAATCGAAAAGAAGTTTGTTCCAGTCCATACTCCACCTCCGCATTTGTTACGGAAATTATATCATATTATCGGTAAGAAAACAATATCCGTAATCAATTAAGGTCAATGCCGTCGGTTGCGGGGTTGTCAAGAAGAGCACCGCTTTCCGAAAATCTGGAGCCGTGGCAAGGACAATCCCACGAGTGTTCAGCCCAATTCCATTTCAGCGCACACCCGAGATGAGGACATCTCGGCACGGAAAAGGTGAAAATATTTGATGCCGATTCACAGATATTTCCAAAAAGAGCGGGTCTGAACATCTTTCTCGACGGATTGAAAAGAGGAGCAAAACGGCTCGTTTTTTTCAGAACCGCATCGCAAAAAATCTTAGCCGCAACCATTGATTGAGTCATCCCCCATTTATTGAAACCCGTTGCCGTATAAAGTCCGTGCGTGCTTCTGCCGTATCTCCCGATATACGCCGAGGAATCAAGCGTCATGCAGTCCTGTGCCGCCCAACGGTACCGAATGGCGGAATCGGGATAATACTTCCGTGCGAAAGCTTCAAGCGGACTCCAGCCGTCAGTGGGTTTGCCTGTTCTGTGTGAGCCGCCGCCGAGGAGGAGCATATTGCCGTAATTCCTGAATGAAAAACCGTTTTCCTCCGCACTCACGTACATTCCGCCCACGTCGGGAGCGTTTTCAAGCGCAACAACGTAGGATCGGCTCTGATGCATTTTCATAAAATATCCGCCGTGCTTATTGATAATCGGAAAATGTGTTGCGATTATAATTGCAGAGGCGGTTATAGTGCCTTTATCCGTAACGACGGTATTTTTGCGGAATTCAAGACCCTTCGTTCTTTCCCTGATATTCAGACCGCTGACAATGCCCGAAACGAATTTCAGCGGATGAAACTGACCCTGATTCCTGAATTCAACCGCACCCGAAAAAGGAAAAGGCAGCTTCGTTCTGCAGACGAACGATGCGGGAATACCGAGATTTTTCAGCGCGTCCGTCTCCCGTTGCAATGCATCATAGTCATCAACCGAATAGACGAAATTGCTTTTGTTTTCAAAGTCGCAGGAAATACAATCGGATATCCGACGGTATTCCGAAACAGCGTCCTCATTCGCTTCCCAATAAAGACGGGCATAATCGGAACCGAAAATATCGGTCAGTCTGCTGTAAACAAGACCGTGCTGTGAAGTGATTTTTGCGGTCGTATTCTGCGTTACGCCCGAGCAGATTCTGTCTTTTTCAATCAAAAGATAATCAGCACCCGCCCTATCGAGCATATAAGCGGTCAGCAAACCGACCATTCCGCCTCCGACAATCAGGATATCGGTCCTGACGTCGCCCTCAAGGGCTTTGAACGAGGGAAGATGAATGCCGTTTTTCCATAAAGATTCCATATAATCACCTGTGTTATTATCAGCAGATTTTTCGGAATTAAACGTTGTCAGCCGACCGCAGGTTGCGGAAAAAAGATGACGGTATAAATCCTGAAAATACCGTCAAAAACAAAAACCGCCCTGTCCGAGGACAAGACGGTTATGACGTTTAATGATGATGATGATGGTGATGACCGACGTCACTTTCGTGCGTAACGGTGCAGTCTTTTTCACGGCAATGCTCTTCAACCGATTCAAGCTCAAGCGTTGCGTGGCATATACCGTGCTCCGAAAGCTCTTCGCGGACTTTTTCCTTGACGGTGATGAAGTCTCCGTCGGTAACAACGTGCATCGTGGCATATACGTTGACTCCGTCGGTGCTTCGTACGTGGATGTGATGCACGTCGGTAACCCCGTCAACGGCAAGGATATGCTCTTTCATTTCATTGATATCGATGCCTTCGGGAGTTTTCTCGAGGAAAAGCTCAACCACGGATTTGAGATTTTTCAGCGCATTGAACAATATAAAAGCGGAAACGAGAATCGAGAGTATCGGGTCAAGGAACGCAAAATCGGTGAAACGCATAACAACTGCTCCGATAAGAACAACAACCCAGCCCAGCACGTCTTCGAGCATATGAAGATTGACCGCTTTCTGATTGATTGATTCTCCGTCACGGGTGAAATAAGCCGCGCAGAGGTTGATGACAACGCCGACAACGGCAAAGATAATCATACCGTTATAATTGATGGGTGCGGGGTTGAGAATTCGGTTGACGGCATTGAAAATAACCGTCAGAGAGCCGAAAATCAGGATAAACGTTGTGATGAGTCCGCCGAAAACGGAATATCTCGCATAGCCGTAGGTATACTTTTCGTCGGGCATTTTCTTGCTTTTTTTCTCAAGAAAATAAGAAATGCCGATGCCCGATGCATCTCCGAAATCGTGAATCGCATCGGAAATTATCGCAACGCTTCCCGTCACAATACCTCCGATAAGTTCAAACACCGAAAAGGCAAAATTCAGAATGAATGCAATAAAAATGTTTTTCTCCGATTTCATATTATCCTCCGTTGACGGTAATCAACCGTTATGATAAAGATATTATATCACAACAGGCTGTAAAATCAATATATGATTTACCGTACAGAATGATTCCGAATCAAATCAAAAAGGGTGTGGGCAACGCCCACCCTTAACTCTTCACTCTTCACTATTCACTCTTCACTAAAAATCAGGTGCGGACAGAGTCCGCCCTTAACTCTTCACTATTCACTATTCACTTTTCACTAAAAAAGGGTGTGGGCAACGCCCACCCTTAACTCTTCACTCTTCACTATTCACTTTTCACTGAAAAAAACCGCCTCATCGCAGTGATGAAGCGGTTTTGCCGTTTATGAAGTTATCAGAACGGATTGAAGATTCTGACGATGGGATTATAGCCGAGCGCAAAATACTTGAAAATCCAGATAACGGGGTTAAGACGGAAGAATGCGAGGTCGATAACCGTCACAAGAGCACGTAAAAACCACGGTAAATCGTACACCTTATTAACCTCAACGGGAGCAAATTCCTCACCCTCAACGTTGAGAACGAAGGGCTGTGAATAGCAGATGCCGTTTTCACCCGTGATATAGAATCTCACGTAGAGATAAGGCTCATCGAGAAGCTCGGAATGAAGATCGAGAGTCGCTTTGCCGTCGGTGATATTGCTCTGACGGAGAATGACGTTGCCGTCGGATACCCACGTAATCTCGTTGAAATTTGTGCCTTCGATTGAAATGGTATCGTTTTCGTTGTCAACAACAACGTTCGTAACCATCGGAGTATTGTCGAGAAGGTAACTCTTTGATTCCTCAACCATCTGCTCGGTGAGATTGGGAAGCTCTTTCATTCCGTTGAGTTCAACGCCGTTTGAGAAATGCGAAACCGAGAAAAATTCGCCCTTTTCAAGGCAGGTGCGGAACGCATCCGTCGTCAGTTCGGGCATATAAGACATCGTATAGGCAAAGTTGACGGATTTCAGGTCGTGGGAATCAGCAAAAGTGTTGCACCACGGCACAACTCCGTTGGGAATGGTCTTCTGAAGAATCTGGTCATAGAGGATTCTGTCGCATCTCGTGTGGGCGTCGGTTGCGCTGTTGATACCCATACCGAGGCTTGAACCCTGATAATCAATGAAAAGTCGGGCAAATTTCGTTGCATAATAATCATCAACGGGCATACCGACATATTTTTCGCTGTCCTTATCGATATAGACGTATTCGCCTACGTGGGAAAGCATCGAAATACCGCCCGCTTCCATAACGCCCTTGCTCGGTGTTTCGTAATCGCCGAAAACACCTGCAAGACCCTGACCGTATTCGGCATAATAGCCCGTCAGGTGGCAGTCGGCAAACGGAGTTGCCATATTCAGCTCATTGCCCAGAGGCACGTCAATCATACCGTTTGAATGAGTTCTCGTCTCGGAAGGAGCAGAGCCGTTGAGATACTGCTGATAGAGTTCGTCTTCAATCGGGATAACGGGAAGATTGCCCGTACGCTCCTTCTTGATTGCGCGCATAATCGGAACAAGGTCAGGAGCAACGTTCCAGCCTCTGTTGAGAGTGCCGTGGTCTGTCAGAGCGACAATATCGTAGTTGAGGTCATAATGAGCCTGCACGTACTCATCGATTTTGAGAAAGCCGTCGCTGGCGGTTGTATGAGAGTGGAGCTGAGTTTTATAAGCCTTCCAGGCATCGAAATCAACCCTCTCATACGGGTTCGTGATAACGTAATCCTTTTTGTCTGCCTTATCCGCAAAGGCAACGCTTCCGAACATCGGAACGGCAATTGCAACGGCAAGAATGACTGCGACTATCTTTTTGAACATTGTGATGCACTCCTTTCAATGTGGTTAATTATACATTATTTTTATAAAAAATGCAACAAAAACGGCAAAATTTACAAATTGAATTATGAAATATTTATGTTATAATAGTTGTATATAACCATCAAAAAAATACGGTTTTCCACAATATATGCGATTCAACGGAGGTGTCTGTTATGCAGAAAAGATTCATAAAAACCGACTGGAGCGCAAAAAGAATCTGGCTCGGCGGTGCAGAAAAAATCAGCAACACGTGGGTTTGCTTCAGCAAAGACGTTCAGCTTGAGAAGATACCCGAAAAACTCGTTGCCTGCATCTCCGCCGATGATAAATATCTGTTACTGATAAACGGCAGAACAGCAGTCAGGGAGGGCGGTCTGAAAAGAGGTCCTTCCCCCTCGGGATGCTATTACGACGAGGTTGACATCGCTCCCTATCTTATCAAGGGCAATAACCGTATCAGTGTTCTTGTGTGGTACTGGGGCAACGAAGTCAGCTATTCGAGTTCGGATTCGGGTCAGGGCAGTTTTCTTTTCGAAGCAATCGGCAACGGCGTTTCCGTTCTTTCCGACAAAAGCTGGCGCACGATAAAAAACCCCGCATTTATGACGGATAAAGGCAAACTTCAGCCGAATTACCGTCTCCCCGAAAGCAACGTATATTATGACGCACGTTTCGAAGAAAACTGGTATTCCCCCGACTACGATTTTTCGCATTGGCAGTTCGCAACCGAATACCCGTCGGAAATTTTCGGCGAAACCGTTCGCAGAGAAATCCCGATGTTCAGGGATTACGGTCTCAAAGATTACGAAAACAGCAATGAATTTGAGGGTAAATATTTCAGATTCAAAAAAAAGATAACCCTGAAAATTCCGTATAACGCACAGATTACCCCTTACCTTGAGGCAGATGCACCCAAGGGCAGAAAAATCGTTATCACAACCGAAAACACCCCGACGGGTTCCGTGCACAGTACGTACGTTACAAAAAACGGAGTTCAGCAGTTTGAATCCCCCGCCTGGTTCAACGGTGAATACATAACCTACGAAATCCCCTCAAGGGTGAAAGTTCTTTCGCTCAGATACAGAGAAAGCGGATACGATACCGATTTCAACGGTTCGTTCGAGTGCGACAGCGAAGATATGAACAGAATATGGCAGAAATCACTGCGCACCCTCTACGTCACCATGAGGGATAACTATATGGACTGCCCCGACCGTGAAAGAGCGCAGTGGTGGGGCGACGTGACAAACGAAATGATGCTCGGCTTCTACGCACTCTCACCCTCGTCCTATCAGCTTTATCAGAAGGGCGTACGCACGATGCTCTCTTACGTTGACCCCGCAACGAAGGTACTTCAGACGGTTGTTCCGATAAAGAACGATTATTTCGAGCTTCCGTGTCAGCAGTTGGCGGGTGTCTGCGGTTTCTGGAATTATTACTGCTATACGGGCGATACCGATTTTCTCAGGGAAATCTACCTCCCCGCAACCGAATACGTCAATCTCTGGCATATCGCTCCCTCGGGTCTCGTTGAGCACAGAGAAGGCTCGTGGGACTGGCAGGACTGGGGCGACAGAATCGACGTTGTACCCCTCGAGAATGCGTGGTATCACTACGCTCTGCAATGCCTGAAGAATATGGCGGAAACTCTCGGCGATATCGAATCCGTTGAAAATCTTTCATCAAGAATCAGGGCGCACAGATACCATTATCAGAAGCTGTGGAGCGGTAAGGGATACAAGGGCGAAGACAAAACAGAATACGATGACCGCGGAAATGCCGTTGCGGTGCTTGCGGGTCTTTGCGACAAAGAAAATTATGCCGATATAACCGAAACGTTATTCTCCGTGAGAAACTCAAGCCCCTATATGGAATATTACGTTCTGGAGGCACTGTGCAAAATGGGTGAATACGCCCTCGCAGAGAAGAGAATCTCCGAGAGATACAGAGAGATGATTGACGAGGATTACTCCACCCTCTGGGAAAACTGGATAAAAGCTGACGGCACGTCGAATCACGCGTGGTCAGGCGGTCCTCTCGTCATTCTCAGCAGACATATTGCGGGTATTTCACCCGTTCTTGCGGGTTACGAATCGGTTGAAATCAAACCGCAGTACGCTCTCCACAATCATATCAGATGCACCGTACCGACGGTCAGAGGACTCATCACGTTTGAATACCGCAAGGGTGACGGCGAAAACTTCGTATCGCTCGATTATCCCGAAAACACCAAGGTATTCTTATATCCGCCCGAAAACTGCCGTGTGACGGTCAGAGGCAAGGAAATATGCGATGTGAATCTCGGCGGCAGCTATATGATTTTCAATTAAATATGCATAAAAAACGGGGTTTTGTGTCATTCATAGTTTGTTTACAAATTATTTTGTCACAATCCCCCGTTTTCAGTTGTTTTATATAATAGAGCTTATTTGTATATTATAAAGGAGTGATATTCGTGAGCTCCGTCAAAGGACAGTATCTCGACCAACGGCGCCATATCGAATACGCCGTAAACAAATACAGTCAGACGCTTTTCCGAATCTGTTACAGTATCCTTTGCAACAAAGAGGACGCTGAAGATGCGCTTCAGGAAACCTTTATGGCATATATGACCAAGTCTCCCGTTTTTACCGACTCGGAGCACGAAAAAGCCTGGCTCATCAGAGTTGCGACCAATATCAGCAAAAATATGCGCAAATACCGTCTACGTCACGTATGCGAAAGCCTTGATGACCTCAAGGGCGTCGGTATCAGTGATGAAGATAAAGGACTTTTTGAAGCAATTATGAAAATGCCCGAGAAATACAAGACCGTTCTCGACCTCTATTATATCGAGGGTTATAAGTGCAACGAGATAGCGGATATTCTCGGCATCTCGCCCGAAAACGTGAGAAAGAGACTTCAGCACGGGCGCAAACACCTGAAACACGAAATAGAAAGGAATGATCCGCATGGGACCTAAAAAAGCAATTGAAAAATACCGCAAGGTTATGAACTGCGTAGACGTCACACCCGAGGTCAGAATGCAGATCATCGAAAACTGCGCCAAATATGCCACAATCAAATCAATCAGAAGAAGAAAATTCAAGGTAATCGCAAAAAAATCCGACGTTACCGACGGAGCTGTCTGACAGCTCCGTCTTTGACTGTAAATTAACATTTCATCAAGAGGAAAGAGACTTTATCAGGAGGACAAAAGATGAAAGAACCCATTTTTTACAGAGTTATCAGGGGCCCTCTCGCCGCAATCTTCAACGGCATCTATAAGCCCACGGTAATCGGCAAAGAACATATTCCCGAAAACGGCAGAATCATCCTCGCAGGCAACCACACAAATTATTTCGACTGTCTGCTCGTTGCGTCTGCCACAAAGAGATGTGTTCACTATCTCGCAAAGGACGAGCTTATGAAGGGTCCGCTGAAATATATTTTCGGCAGTCTCGGCATAATCCCCGTCAACCGCAGGTCAAAAGACCCTCAGGCGGTGCGCAAGGCAGAGGAATATCTCCTCGACGAAAAGCTCATCGGTATTTTCCCCGAGGGCACAATCAACAGAACGGATGACGTCATTATGCCGTTCAGATTCGGTGCGGTGAAATTCGCAAACGATACGGATACACCCATCCTTCCCTTTGCAATCACAGGCGCATACAAACCGTTTAAAAAGACCGCAAAAATCAGATTCTTCGAGCCTGTCAGGGTCGAAAACGGAGATATCACGGCGGCTAACAAAAAACTCGAAGAAACTATCAGTGCCGAACTCATCAAGGAAGGATTCAAGAAATGAACAATAAAGAAAATAAGACATTTAATCCCGAGGATACTGAAAAGAGCTTTCAGTTCATCAGATCCGTTGTAAATCCCCTTTTCAGATTTTACTATAACCCCGAGGTTATCGGAGCCGAAAACATCCCCGCAGACGGCTCAATCGTCATCGCGGGCAACCATAAACACATTATGGACCAGTGCAGCGTTTTTCTCGCAACGAAAAGAACGATCCACTATATGGCAAAGAAAGAGTATTTCGACGGCAAATTCGCTTTCTTTTTCAGGGCTGCGGGATGCATTCCCGTTGACAGAAGCAAAAGAGACCTCTCCTGCGCAATGTCCGCAATGAGAGTCCTCAAAAGCGGCGGCGCTATCGGAATCTTCCCCGAGGGCACGAGAAACAAAACGGATGAATTTCTTCTCCCCTTCAAATCGGGAACCGTTTCAATGGCGCAGAAAACACACTCGCTGATTGTTCCCTTCGGCGTTGCGGGTGACTATAAATTCAGAAGCAAGAATCTCAGAGTTGTTATCGGCAAACCCTTTGACCCTTCAAAAATGACGTCGGAGGAAGCAAACAAAAAGCTCCGTGACGAAATCGGCAGACTGATGCTTGAGGCGCAGGGCAATACAGACGAAAAATCAAAGCGCAAAGGCGCATAAAACAAGAGGGAATGAAAGATGAAAAGAATCGGTCTTGACGTCGGCTCGACAACGCTCAAATGCGTTGCGGTTGACGACAGCAACAAGATAGTTTACAGGGCATATGAACGCCATTTCTCCAAAATTGCGGAGAAGAGTGCGCAGATGCTCTCGGATATTATCGAAAAACGCCCCGAATTCGCAAATGCCGCACTGAGCATTTCAGGCTCTGCCGGTATGGGATTCGCACAGAAGCTCGGCATCAATTTCGTGCAGGAAGTATACGCCACAAGAGTTGCCGTTTCGAGACTTCTGCCCGGCACGGATGCAGTTATCGAGCTTGGCGGCGAAGATGCGAAAATCCTCTTTTTCTCGGGCGGTGTCGAAGTCAGAATGAACGGCTCGTGTGCGGGCGGTACGGGTGCATTCATCGACCAGATGGCTTCTCTGCTTGCAGTTGAGCCGTCGGAAATGAACGAAATTTCCAAAACGCACGAGAGAATTTATTCCATCGCTTCAAGATGCGGTGTTTTTGCGAAATCCGATATCCAGCCTCTGCTCAATCAGGGCGCAAAGAAAAACGACGTTGCGGCAAGTATCTTCTATGCCGTTGTCAACCAGACGGTTTCGGGTCTCGCACAGGGCAGAAAAATCGAGGGCAAGGTCGTCTATCTCGGCGGTCCTCTCCACTTCCTTTCGGAGCTTCGCTCCGCATTCGACGAAACTCTCGGTGTCAAGGGTCACTGCCCCGAGGATGCTCTCTATTTCGTTGCGCTCGGTGCGGCATATTCCTCCGAAAAAAACGAAATCAGCATCACCGAAATCACCGACAAAATCGCAAACACCAAAGAAAGCGGCGAATATCTTTCCGCTGCCAGACTTTTTGAGTCAAAAGCGGAATATGAGGCTTTTGCCGAAAGACACGCAAAAAACAGAGCCGCAACCGATGCGAAGCTCTGCGACGATAAGAAAATCTTTATCGGTATCGATGCGGGCTCAACAACCGTCAAAGCGGCGGCTGTCAATTCCGAGGGCGGTATCGTATTCAGCAGATATATGTCCAACAACGGCGACCCCGTCGTGCTTATACGCGAATTCCTGACGGATTTCTACAAGGATTTCCCCGATGCGAAGGTCATTTCAAGTGCGGTCACGGGCTACGGCGAGGAAATTGTCAAAAACGCATTCTCGGTTGACTTCGGAATCGTTGAAACCGTTGCTCATTTCACCGCCGCAAAGAAGTTCAGACCCGACGTTGATTTCATCATCGATATCGGCGGTCAGGACATCAAATGCTTCAAAATCAGAAACAATGCAATCGACAATATCTTCCTCAACGAAGCCTGTTCTTCGGGTTGCGGCTCGTTCCTCCAGACCTTTGCCGCCGCATGGAGTTACGGCATTGAGGCTTTCTCGAGACTCGGTCTTTTTGCCGACAGACCCGTTGACCTCGGCTCCCGCTGTACGGTATTTATGAATTCATCCGTCAAGCAGGCGCAGAAAGACGGCGCTTCAATCGAGAATATCTCCGCAGGTCTTTCAATCAGCGTTGTCAAGAACGCTCTCTATAAGGTTATCCGTGCCGCAAACGCAGACGAACTCGGCAAAAACATCGTTGTTCAGGGCGGTACGTTCCTCAACGATGCCGTTCTGCGTGCATTCGAGCAGGAAATCGGCAGAGAGGTTGTCAGACCCAACATTTCTGGTCTGATGGGCGCATACGGTGCGGCTCTCTGGGCAATGGAAAAAACATCGGGCGAAAGCACCCTCATTTCCGCTTCGGAGCTTGAGAATTTCACCCACAAAATCAAGACCGTCAACTGCGGCAAGTGCAGCAACAACTGCCGTCTGACCGTCAACACATTCAGTTCGGGCAAGACATTTATCGGCGGTAACAAGTGCAGCCGACCCCTTGCGAAAACGGGTAACGAATGCAGTTACAATATGTTCACATATAAAAAACAGCTGCTCGCAAAATACAACTCCGTGGGCGGCACCAGAGAAACAATCGGTCTGCCGATGGGTCTGAATATGTTTGAGCTTCTCCCCTTCTGGCACACCTTCTTCACGAAGCTCGGCTTCGGCGTTGAGATTTCTCCGAAAAATTCGTCAAGACAGCTTTACGTCGACGGTCAGCACACAATCCCCTCGGATACAGTCTGCTACCCCGCAAAGCTGCTTCACGGTCATATTGAGCACCTCATCGACAAAGGTATCAAGGATATTTTCTATCCCTGTATGACCTACAATATCAACGAAAAGCTCGGCGACAACCACTATAACTGCCCCGTTGTTGCCTATTACCCCGAGGTTATAAATTCAAACGTCGGAGACCTCAAGCCGCTGAACTTTATGAACTTCTATCTCGGACTCCACAGACCGAGAGCTTTCGCGCACAAGATTCACGGCTATCTTTCAGACCGTTTCGGCAATCTGTCACTGCGCGACGTCAGGAAGGCTTCTCAGGCGGCGTTTGACGAATATCACGCATATATGGCTGAAATCCGCAGAAAGGGTATGGAATTATACGAAACCGCAAAGAAAGAAGACAGACCCATCATTATTCTGTGCGGCAGACCCTACCACCTCGACGAGGAAATCAATCACGGCATCGACCGTCTCATCTGCGACTGCGGTGCGGCAGTCATCACCGAGGATTCCGTCAGCCATCTTGTGGAGAAATTCCCGACCGACGTGCTTGACCAGTGGACTTATCACTCAAGACTATATGCGGCGGCAAAACACGTTTCGGAGCTTGAAAGCAATGACGTGAATATCGTTCAGCTTGTTTCGTTCGGATGCGGTGTTGACGCTATCACAACCGATGAAATGCGTTCAATCCTCGAAAGCAAGGGCAAGATTTATACGCAGATAAAAATAGACGAAATTTCGAATCCGGGTGCGGTCAGAATCAGACTCAGAAGTCTGTTTGCCGCAACGGGCAGATAAGGAAGGAGGAAGAATATGAATCCCGCAAACAGAGTTGAATTCACAAAGGATATGAAGGATTACACCATTCTTGCTCCCAATATGGCGGATATCCATTTTTCGATTCTTTCAAACATATTCGGTCAGTACGGCTACAAGGTCGAGCTTCTGCGAAATGAAGGCAGAGCCGTTGTTGACGAGGGTCTCAAGTACGTGCATAACGATACCTGCTACCCCGCCCTTCTCGTTATCGGTCAGCTCATCGATGCGCTCAATTCGGGCAAATACGACGTCAACAAGACCGCTCTTTTCATCACGCAGTCGGGCGGCGGCTGCCGTGCTTCAAACTATATCCACCTGCTCCGCAAAGCCCTTCGCAAGGCGGGTTACGGTCAGGTGCCCGTCATTTCGCTCAATCTTTCGGGTCTTGAGAAAAACAGCGGCTTCAAAATCCGCATTTCGATGGCGCTCAAGATGCTCTCCGCCGTCATCTACGGCGACCTGATTATGATGCTCAAGAATCAGGTTGAGCCTTATGAGGTCAACGTCGGCGATGCAAAGGCACTCACGCAGAAATGGATTGACGATATCAGCGCATTATTCCGCAAGGGCAAGGGCTTCTCATATTTTGAAATAAAGAAGATTCTGCCCGAAATCACAAAAACTTTTGCTGAAATTCCCGTTAATAAGGTTGATAAAATCAAGGTCGGCGTGGTCGGTGAGATTTACGTCAAATACTCCCCCCTCGCCAACAACCACCTTGAGGAATTCCTCTTCTCACAGGGATGCGAGGTCAACGTGCCCGGATTGCTCGGTTTCATCCTCTTCAAGGCTGACAACCGTCTCGAGGATATCAAGCTTTACGGCGGAAAGCTCCCCAAGAAATGGCTTATGCAGGTCGTAATGTGGTATCTGACAAAAACAGAAGCAAACGTGCTCAATGCCGCCAAGGCTTACGGCTCATTCAACGTACCCGAACCTTACGCACACATCAAGGCGAAGTGCAACAAGATTATCGGTGCGGGTTGCAAGATGGGTGAAGGCTGGCTTCTGACCGCCGAAATGATGGAACTCGCCGAAAGCGGCTACTGCAACATCGTCTGCACCCAGCCTTTCGGCTGTCTGCCCAACCACATTGTCGGCAAGGGCATGATAAGAAAGCTCAAGGAGCTTTATCCGCAATCCAACATTGTTCCGATTGACTATGACCCCGGCGCAACACGTGTCAATCAGGAAAACCGCATAAAGCTGATGCTTGCGATTGCAAAAGAAAACAAGGCGCCTGCCGATTTCAGCGACGGCTTCTGCGATGAAGAAAAGTGCGCCTCCTGTCAGGGTTGCAACGGTTAAAAAATTTTTTATACCTCCCCGATTCCTTTGATTATCAAGGGTTTCGGGGCTTTTTTATGCCTGAAACCAGATAAAAAGTTCACAGAATCGAGTGAACCGAACCCCGTTTTCACGCTATGGGTGAAGGGCTTTTTCAGTGAAGAGTGAAAAGTGAAGAGTGAAGAGTTTCGGGCGGACTCTGTCCGCACCTGATTTTCAGTGAATAGTGAAAAGTGAAGAGTGAAAAGTTTCGGAAGGGCTTCTCCCTTGCTTTTTTAGTTAAGAGTGAAAAGTGAAGAGTGAAGAGTTTCGGGCGGACTCTGTCCGCACCTGATTTTCAGTGAAAAGTGAAAAGTGAAGAGTGAAGAGTTTCGGAAGGGCTTCGCCCTTGCTTTTTTTAGTGAAGAGTGAAAAGTGAAGAGTGAAGAGTTGTGGGCGGACTCTGTCCGCACCTGATTTTCAGTGAAGAGTGAAAAGTGAATAATGAAAAGTTGTGGGTGGGCGTTGCCCACACCCTTTTTTTTGAAAAAGCCTTTGATTCATAAATGAAAGGAATGTATTGATATTTGACCGATAAACACGTTGAGTATCCGTTTATCAAGTTCCCGAGGGTGCTGATTGAAGACGAAAAATATGCAGATATCTCAATCGAAGCAAAAATACTTTATGCGCTTTTGCTCGACCGCCTCTGCCTCTCGGAAATCAATGCCGACAGATTCACCGACAAAAACGGTGAAATATACGTTATATATACGGTGGAGGAGGTGGAGAAAAAAATGGGAATCGGAGAAAGAAGAGCTACAAAAAGCTTCAAAGAACTTGAAGATTGCGGTCTGATTAAGCGAACAAGAAAATACCGTCATCTGCCAAGCCTTATCTATATTTCTGACAAGGTATCCGAATCTGCAAAATGCGGGTTCCCGAACCCGCAAAACGAAGACTCGCGAGCCTGCAAAATGAAGGTTCCCGAACCTGCAAAACGCAGGTATATTAATACTTATAATAATAAGACTGAAAATAACAATACCGATACTATCTTCAGTTTTCACATGACGGAGGATAATATCCGTGATCAGATTGAATATGATTGCATTGCGGGTGACAAAACACGAACTCTCATCGATCAGACAGTTATGATTATGACCGAAGTCTTTAACGGAAGCAGTCCGACGGTCAGAATCGGCAAGGAGGATATGCCTCGGGAAACCGTTATCGCCCGTTTCCGCCAACTGAATTCGGAACACATTCTGTATATCGTTTCAGGCATACGCTCCGACAAAAGCGGAATCAGGAATATAAAACAATATCTGCTCACCCTGCTATATAACGTACCCGCCACGATGGATGCCGAAACCGAGGCGAATTTTGCCCGTTACAGAAACATTACGGGACTGTGATTCATCAGTGGCAGAATAACCGGATCATCGCAAGGAACATTGAAGCATAAGAACAAAAAAACAAGGCACTCCGAAGAATGCCTTGCTGAATTTGTATATGGAATTTAATTTTATGAAGGATTTTCTGCCGTCAGCTCTGCGAGAAGGTTGTTATAATAATCCAGCTTTTCCTTAATTTTATCTTCGCCGATTACCGAAACGATGAGTTCACCGACATCGCCTTCTCTGTCACTGTATTCTTCAATGATTAGTTTCACATAACCGATAAGCAGTTCCTTCGGTCGGTCGCCACGTTCAAGAGAATATTTCACAAACTTCTCCTGCTCGTCAATATAATCAATATATTCATCCCACTTATCAGATGCAATATCGAGTGTTTCAGCATCCTGCGATTCATAATACTGATTTATATGATAAACAACCTGACCTCGGAAACGCCTTGCATCAAACGAAACCGTAAGTATATCTTCGGGACTGTGAATTGTTGTTCTCCACTCACGGTTCAGATGCCTGATTGCGCCGTGGAATTTACTATCGTTAGGGAAGAGCATGATTGCTTCGTCAAGTTTCTTCAGAACATCATCAACACTGCTGTACAGATTGCAGGATATTTTATATTCCCGACAATAACGAATCGTTTCTGAGCAACAATTAAATAAGCATTTATAATACGAATCACTTCGGAACTTCTCACATAATTTTAAAAGTTCAGTCTGTCGAAGGTTCAGATATATTTTACACTTCTCATCATTACCCGCCTCACGGTATGCGTCTCTCAGTTTGCCGTATATAACCATCGGTGCACGCTGAACGGACTCTTCACTGTATTTTTCGCCGCATTTCTCATAACGGCGAACGGCGCTCAGATAATATTCTTCCGCTGCTTCAATCCCCTGCTCGGCTTTAATCAAGTCTGCCATAAGTTCCTCGCCGTAGCATCGGCGATACTCCGAAGAGAAGCTTCCGTGAAGAAGCACCGCCTTATCCTGCACCCTGATGCACTCAACCAGACAATTCTTTGCTTCGTCAAATCGTTCTGAAGACATATGCATTTTTATAATATCAAGATAGCTTTTATTTACGGCGCGGATATATTTTTCTTCTTTTTTTTCTTCTTCAGCTATACCGATAATGGGAGCTATGCTGTCATTGAAATATCTCAGAGCCTTATCAGGGTCATATTTCGGGAAATACTTTCGTGCGTAAAGCTTTCCGAGTCCCGAAAAAGCAAGATGCAGATCGTATGCTCTGCCATCGGAGAACGGGTCGGATTGCTGACAGATTATTGACAGTCGCAACGTCTCGTTGTAGCAAGCCTCGGCTTCAAGCAGAAAATAACCGTATTCAGTCAGAGAAACTGTCTGAGACGGCAGAACCGAACGGAGAATCTCTGAACAGATTTCTCTGCCTTTGCCCGACACTCTCATTACCAGACGGTCGCACAATACCGCCAGCTGATTGAAAAAAACGGAAAGATTACGGAGCAGAACCGTATAAACCGCTCCGCCTTTGCGCTCATACAGTTTGCATAGATGCTGTCCTTCTTCAACAGCCTGCACGTGCAATCGGGTCATTTCTTCAGACGATATTTTATTCTGTGCCCGATGGATACGGCAGACTTCGTCAAGATAGATATTGTGGCAGAAAAGAGTCCTGACATCCGCATCCTCCGAAATCTCAAGATACGGCTGAAGCATAGTCTTTGCTTCTTCCGTTTCCTTTGCGGTTCGCAGATAACGTATACGGGCATAACTTTTCAGGAATTCAAATTCCTCACCCATCATCGGATTTTCAAGAATCGCAAACAGCTTTTCCGCAAGTTCTTTTTTATCTGACACAGCCGCCGCTATGCTGACACACAACACATAGGGCACCAATACATCAAGACCGTTGTTTTCCGCATAGAGATGACGCAGAAAGCTTAGGATTTCCGATTCGGATCTGTCGAGCAGACGTCTGACAACCGAAGTCATAACTCCGCCCTTGTTTGTATAACATCCGACCATACGGATAAGAAGATTATAATCGGCACTGACAAGCTTTGTCTGTTCGAAAATATGATCAACCGCATACTTGAAGAGATACATATTGTTTTCAAGGTCATCGCCGTTTTCAATCATCTCAACAATGCGGTCAATTATATGTTTTTTGCCGTTTTCTCTGTCGATGAAATACTTTTCGGGACAGTATCTGTCATCCATCAGGAATTCTCGGATGGATTCGGACTGGAAGAGTCTGACCTCGTTCTGAACGCTTCTCCAGAGGAGTGTGCCCGAGTGGGATATGATTGAGATGATATCGGATTCACGGCAACCGAGGATATCGGCGGCTTCTTCGAGCTTAAGCGGTCGTTTCGCCACACACAGAAGCTCAAGCAAGGGCATAATCTTTGACTGATAATATTTCAGACCGTCATCTCCGAAATAACGTGAAAGCTGGTCACGGTAATAGTGATTGAGACCCGAGGGCAGACTTGCAATGAAATCCGATATATCGGTAATATTGTTTTTGATGATATCGTTGAAGAAGCAATCCAGATATTTCAGACTGCTTTCACTCTTTTCAATCAGCTGATTTCTTTTATCGTCACCGATGCTTTTACCAACCTTATCGCATCTGTCGACAATGAAGCTTTCACAGTCGGCATAGCTGTGGTCTCCGTTCTTTTCGATATGGTAAACGCAATCCGCCGAATCGCAGACCGACTGTGTAATTATATACGGCTCGGGTCGGGATGAGAAGAATATTTTCAGCTTCTGACTGAAACGCCCACGGAGTCTTGCGACCGCTTCAAGAAAAGCCTCGCAATCCACTCTCGGGTATTCGTCAAGACCGTCAATGATAATCAGCACCGGCTTTTCGGGAGTCGCGTTTTCAAACGGAGCAACCAACACGCTCTCGACAAGGCTGAAAACGGAATCGGTGACAAGCGGATTTTCCGAAAAATATCTGCGGCAGACGGAAACCCTCTCATAAAGCTGATGAGCAACCGAGATGAGCATATTCTGCAGCTTCGTTGTGTCATAATAAGTCTGCTGGCTCGAAAAAGCAACAGAATCAAAAAGAGTATTTTCTTCTTTGGCTTTCTGAAAAAGTCTGGCAGAAAAAAAGCTCTTGCCGCTTCCCATATTGCCGTAGAGTGTGAAAATGTTGTCGGATTCATTATTCAGCCACGAATAAACCCTCTCGAAAACGTTATCCTTGATGCCGTCAACGTAATCCGACTGACCCCTTCCGATAATCTGACCCGAATGATTTTCGGCAGAACGGACCTGCTGAAAAAGTTCGTCATTGACGGATAAGGTTGTTTCAAAATTATTGACCTGCTGTTCCTCGTTTTTCAGAGTGAAGCTGCCTAAATTGGAGTGAGATATTCTGTTAAAAACCATAATTTAACATTCCTTTCAGCGTTTGATGTTGTTCGCCTGATATTGAACGATTTTCTCGTGAATCATTTCACGTAACAGATGAATGTTGCCGTTTAAATTAACAAGAAAATCCTTTTTGTCGGATCTGCAGAATTCTTCGTTCATTTCCTTGAGTGCAGCAAGGTCGGCATATATCTGCATCAGCAGTTCGCACTGAATGTTTTTATCCGAATACATATCGGGAAGCAGTCCCGATGAAATAACAGAATCCCACACGAACGTTGAAAAAGAAAAGATATCATATTCATAATCTTTTGAACGATATACCTCAATGCTCTTTTTTATCTCTTCAAGTTCGGAATCAATACTTGCGATAAGTCGCTGTCTTGCTTCTTTTTCCTGCTTGCGGGTTCTGATTTTATCGAGCCACAAGGGAACAAAAATACCGATAAAAGAACCGAGCAGAGCATAGAAAAGCTCAACCCACTGAAATTCGCCGAATGGAATGTTTTTCAGAAATTCCATGACGCACTACCTCGTTTCTGTTTTCGTGATTTTATATGAAATATTTTCTTAAATTGAATATAACATATATTAGTAAATCAGTCAAGAAAACAATATCTGCACTTCTTCGCTAAAAGCAGACACAGACAGATTCCGACCATAACTTTTCACCCTTAACTCTTCTCTATTCACTCTTCACTTTTCACTTTGCAACGCCCACCCTCAACTCTTCACTATTCACTCTTCACTTTTCACTTTGCAACGGGTGTGGGCAACGCCCACCCTCAACTCTTCACTATTCACTCTTCACTTTTCACTTAAAAAAGGTGCGGACAGAGTCCGCCCACAAAAAACAAGGCACTCCGAAGAATGCCTTGTATGATATGCCGATATTAAATTATTCTTCTGCAGCGGGAGTTCCTTCCGAAGCGGGAACTTCTTCTGCAACTGCATCTGTTTCTTCTGCTTCAACTGTCGGGATAACCTCTTCGGGAAGAGCTTCTGCAATCGGTGTTGCCTCTGCGATAACGGGTGTTGCTTCTTCAACGCAAAGGAGTTTTCCGAGATAATGAACAAGAATCAGAAGACCCGCAATAACAAAAGCCGCACCCGCATAAAATGCGATACTCTGACCGAGTTCACGGAGATTGTTTGCAGTAATACCCGCATTGAGAGCCGCATATCTTGTTGCCTCGTATTCATAGGTGTAATAATCGGCACCGAATGATACGTCATCGGGTCTGAAAGTTGAGTAGCTGTCTGCGGGGCAGAAAATAATGATAATGCCCATCAGTACGGCGATAAGACCGATTGCTGCACCTGCGATGTTAAAAATTCTTTTCTTGTCCATTGTGATCAATCCTTTACTTTTATTTTGATTCTGCAGTTCTCTTTTCAGAAAGCAGAACAATTTCCATTTTTATTGTTTCAGACTTGTTTACTTCCTTATCAACAAGTAAAACTTTAATATATATTAACACACCGAGTCAAAAAAGACAAGGCATTCTCTGAATACCTTGTCTTTTTCTGGTCCGAGTGGCGGGACTTGATTCGCGCGACTGCGGTCGCTTGGTCGCTCGCGGTCACAACAGTCCACCGGACTGTTGCTCTGTGCCGCTCGTCCTTCGAATCCCTTCTTAACTTCTGCAAACAAAAAAGAACAGACACCATAAGGGTATCTGTTCCTTTTTCATGGCGGAGAGCAAGGGATTCGAACCCTCGAACAGGTTATAGCCCGTTACACGATTTC
>JAFVVQ010000002.1 GCA_017502085.1 Clostridia bacterium
CTCTGTCATCAATAATCAAAGGTACATTGTAACGCTTCGCAATTTCGTGTACCTTTTCCGCAAGCTCGATATATTCACGAGTGGATTTTTCCTTTTCACGAAGCTGAAGAAGTGTTGCTCCGCCTTTGAGTGCTTGTTCAACACGGAAAAGGAATTCTTCCTCTGCGTAATTGGTGCTGTCTGTTATAAAATATAAAGTCGGATCAAAATTTTTCATATTCATTACCTCACACATACAGATAATCATTCAGAACGGGTTGCAGACCTTCATCGGCAATGTCCTGATATATCTTATCAAGACTGCGGTTATCGTCGATTTCAAACTGCTCATCACCCTGAACACCGTCGGTTTCTTTGCCTGAATATTTGCTTTCGTGGTCACCGATACCTGTTGAAACACCTGCCGAAACCTTTGTTGCCGCAATTTTTACAATACCGTTTCTGAACTCGGCACTCTCACGGGATGATACCGTAATTCCCACATACGGCAAAAAGATACGGTATGCACAAAGCACCTGACACAACTGCTTTTCGTGCACATCCAAAGGATTGATTTTATCGTTATTGATAATGGGTCGTAGTCTCGGGCAGGAAAGTGACATTTCGGCGTGAGGATATTTTCTCTGCAAATAATAAACGTGCAAAGCACTTGCAAGAGCGTCTTTTCGGAAGTCGGAAAGTCCGAGCAGAGCCGAGAATGCAACGCCTCTCATACCGCCACGGAGTGCACGCTCCTGCGCATCAAAACGGTAGGGCCACACACGTTTGTGACCGAGCAGATGCAGTTTTTCATATTTATCCGAATCATAGGTTTCCTGAAATACCGTAACATAATCTGCACCGCATTCGTGAAGATATTTGTACTCGTCAGTATTGACGGGATAGATTTCAAGTCCGACCATACGGAAATATTTTCGTGCCAACTTGCACGCTTCGCCGATATATTCCACATTGCTCTGACCTCTGCTTTCACCCGTGAGAATCAGAATTTCCTCCATACCGCTGTCGGCAATAACCTTCATCTCTTTTTCAATCTGCTCCACAGAAAGCTTCATACGTTTAATGTGGTTGTAGCAGTTAAAACCGCAATACACACAGTAATTTTCACAGTAGTTTGCTATGTAAAGAGGCGTGAACAGATATACCGTGTTTCCGAAGTGTTTGCTTGTTTCGAGTCTTGCACGTTCAGCCATCTGCTCAAGAAACGGCTCTGCCGCAGGCGAAAGAAGTGCTTTGAAATCTTCTATTGTACAAGTGGTGTGTTCCAATGCCGCATTAACATCCTCGGCAGTATATTTTGAATAATCATAAGAGTTCATCTGTGACATAACGCTTGCGCAAACGTCTGACTCGATTATCTCCATACCCGACATATATTCCATATGGTTTTTACGGAATGACGGCTCATTTTCAAGTCTGTGCTTTTTCTCAAGTGCTTCGGGCGACAGATGCTCCGAATCTACAAAAAATTGATTTTCCATATCTTCTCCTTAATCTCTGAGGAAACCTGTCAGAGGGTCAGAAGCTGATGCTCCGCGTGTCAATACTCTGCCAAGTCCTGCAAGGTAAGCCTTTCGTCCTGCTTCAATTGCGTTCTTGAATGCAGAAGCCATCACAGGCAGGTCGCCTGCAGTTGCAAGGGCGGTGTTTGCCATAATTGCCGCCGCACCCATTTCCATTGCTTCACAAGCCTGAGACGGTCTGCCGATACCTGCATCAACAATGATGGGAAGGTCAATCTCGTCAATAAGAATCTGAATAAATTCTTTTGTTGCAAGACCTTTATTTGAACCGATAGGTGAAGCGAGCGGCATTACCGAAGCCGCACCTGCATTTACAAGGTCACGGGCAACGTTCAGGTCGGGATACATATACGGCATAACAACGAATCCTTCATTGGCAAGAATATCGGTTGCTTTGATTGTTTCCTGATTGTCGGGAAGTAGATATTTTGAATCGCGCATAATCTCGATTTTTACAAAATTACCGCAACCGAGTTCTCTTGCAAGACGGGCAATACGCACCGCTTCTTCTGCGTTCCTTGCACCGCTTGTGTTGGGGAGCAGAGTAATACCTTCGGGAATGTAATCAAGAATGCTTTCCTGTTCTTTTGTATTCGCACGGCGTACTGCAAGAGTAATAATTTCTGCACCTGCATCCTTTACAGCCGCTTCAATGAGTTTCATTGAGTATTTACCCGAACCGAGAATAAAACGTGAGTTGAATTCGTGTCCGCCGATTATGAGTTTGTCATTGTTCATTGAGTTTTCCTTCTTTCTTTAAGCTTCAAATTGTTCAGTCAGAATTCGGAGCACGGTATGTGCCTGATGTGCCGCACAGAGCATCACACGGGAGGCGACAAGACTGCCTTCTGATTGCACGTCGCTCGTTCCGTCACCGCAGAGATAAAATCGCTTTGATAATCTTCGTGTCTGAATGGTGTTGGCGCTGCCGAACCCCGCCATACCCGATGCGGCGACCAGATACTTTTCAGGCATTCTTTCAAGCACAAGATTCACAAGCATTGCTTTGCACTCTGCATCGTCAAATGCTTCGCAGATAATATCTGCTTTTTTAAGAAGCTCTTCAGCGTTATTTTCAGAAATACGAACCTTATGAGTTTCGATTGCCACATACGGAGCAATTTCCCAAAGGTTTTCCTTCAAAGCCTCTGTTTTGCTCATGCCAATCTGATTAGCTTTATATTGCTGACGGTGAAGATTTGTTATATCAACGCTGTCAAAATCAATAAGAATCAGTTTACCGATACCTGCACGGGCAAGGGCAAAAGCTATATTAGAGCCAAGCCCTCCGAGTCCGCATACTGCAATGGTTGCGGATTCAAAATTCTTCTGTATCTCTTCACCGTGTCTTTCCGATAAGGCGGCATACCATTCTTCTTTTGTCGGTATCAGCTTAACCACCTCCCACAAAGCTTACAACTTCAATAATGTCACCGTCCTGCAGTAAGGTTTCATCGTATTTGCTCTTAAAAACAATGTCACCGTTACGCTCAACTGCGATTCTTTTCGGGTCGAAATTTGTTGTTGTGAGATATTCTGCAATTGTTTTTCCTGCAACATTCAGTTCTTTGCCGTTGATTTTTACCATAAAAACACCTCCTGAAAAAACAAAAAACGGTAAGCTGCCGATTTGGTAACTTACCGTTGAGAAGATGTGTTTAAAAAAATAAAAAGTGACGAAAAATCTGAAACAGCTTC
>JAFVVQ010000015.1 GCA_017502085.1 Clostridia bacterium
ACTTTTCAATTATTGTCTGTCACGCCTTGACGGTTCACGGGAGGCTGCAGACGACTGTGTGCAAGAGACCTTCATTGTTTTTTATAACAAACTTCTCGACGGAGAAGAATTTGAAAATCCGAGAGCGTTCCTCTACCGCACGGCGGATAATTTCGTCAAACGGCAAAAGCAAAAAGATGCCGTTGAACTGAAACGGAGCATACCGCTTGACGATGCGGAGAATATCGGTGTCACGGATGAATATTTATTGCGGCTTGACCTGATTGACTACAAAGAAATTGCAAAAATTCTTCTGAATCTTCTCACCGATGAAGAAAAACAAATTTATGATTTACGGTACATACAAAAAATCGGAGTTGAGGAGATTTCGGACAAGCTCGGAATTTCAAGACCCGCCGCATCGATGCGGTTAATGAGACTGCGAAACAAGATTAAAGATTTGGTTTATTCTTTTGATATTGAAAAGAAAGGAGGCTGACGGAATGATGACAGTAAGCAGAGAAATACTTATGCATCCCGATTTTATAACGAATCTCGCTGATGAGCTTTGCGAAATGCTCGAAGCGATTATCGATGCGGAATTCGATAAGGGCGATGACACGGATTTTGATTTCATTGACGAATGTGCAGACGCAATAAATGCAATCCGCTCGGGTGATGAATCGCAGATACTTCCCATTATTTCACGCAAGGATTTCCTAAAGAAAGTCGGTGTTAAGACCGAGAGCAAATTCAAAATCTGGATTGCGGCAGCTGCGGCAATTGCAATTCTTTTCACTGCAGGCACACAGATTGAAGTTGAAGAAAACGTTTCAATCGTTCAGGCGCTTTCGGGCATCGTTTCGGATTTCTTCACGAACACAAAACAGGTTGAAGAGATAACAACTCAGCCTGTAACAACTGCCACAGAAAAGGAAGCAAGTTTAATTAATATCAGCGTTGAAACAACACCCGATTTCAAGACGGAATATTATGTCGGAGAAAAGTTCAGCGACAAGGGACTCAAGGTGTTTGGTGAATATGATAACGGCGAACGAATGCTTGTCCGCATTGAGGATTATACGGTTGAGGTTTCAGACACATTCGGCACTCAGCCGAAATACGAAACGATAAAAATCACAGTCGGTGATTTCACGCAGACACTTGAAGTAAGAGTTATCGAAAGCCTTGAAACGAAAAAACTGACATCAATTTACGCAATATTCCCCGAGGATTTTGATTTCACAGCAAATGATTTGAGCAACATCGACCTTTCCGAAATGCAGGTTTATGCGGTTTACAGCAACGGCGACGAAACCGAACTGAACGCAGACGAATACACACTCGATATTGAAACCGAGAAGAACTTGATAAAAGAAGAAGCATTTGTAACAATCAGCTACGAAGGATGTTCATGCTCGTTTATGGTGTTTAAGGAATAGAATGTTACACACTATATAAATCAACCTTGAACACTTCACAGCTGAAAAGGAGGCTATATTATGAAGAAAAAGTTTTTTTCTTTTTTACTTATATTAACATTGATTATAACGGCAATGCCTTTGACAGGAATAAATTTTAATAGTTTGAGAGCATCTGCACACCAAAAATTGAGTGATATTATTAAAGGCGAAACGGACGAATGGTGTTACACTAACAATATCTGTTACACTTATTTGAACGAATACGGCGGATTGACAATTTATGATTATAAAGCAAATGAAAAGAATGTTGTTATTCCTTCGGAAATCAATGGTATTCCCGTAACTTGTGTTGCAGGTCTTTATACGGACAAAGACCAAGGCGAAACTTATGATATGCCCTATTGGGATACATCAAATGTTGAATCTATTGTTGTTCCTTCATCTGTAAAAGTTCTTTACGGTTCTTTTAGGGATCTTGTTAATCTCAAATCGGTTACATTGTCTGAGGGTCTTGAGGTGATATCCGGTGGTACATTTAAAAACACACAAGTTGCTGAGGTTAATATCCCTGATTCAGTTCACACAATATATGAATCGGCATTTGAGGGTTCACTTGTAAAAGAAGTTGAGTTCGGTTACAACATGAATTTATATGACTTTTCAAAATATAGCGGAGGCGGTGTTGAACAGTTCACATTTAATGCGCCTGAAATTCAACTTGCAAATATCCATAAAGCAACCGTTAACCGTATTATCTGCAATGGTATGCTTGACAGTGTAGATAAAACTTATGATACTGACGAAAAAGATGTAATGCGGAATCAGAATTTTGAATTGATTTGCAACGCAGGTACATATTATCAGGTTCATTTTGAATACACAAACGAAAGAGGTTTGTATGCTCATTTCAACGAAGAAGACGGAACGGTTACTTACAATACAATTCCAACCGAAACTAAAACAGAATATGTAAATGGCGATTATAAATATTATCTGAACATCAATAATGAAGCTGTCATCAGCAGGTATATAGGCACATCAGGTGAGGTAATTGTTCCTGAAACCCTTGACGGATATGTTGTTACTGAAATAGGAGAAACAGCATTTTATGCTGAAAGCAAAAAAGAATTTTTTGATAATCTCATACCTCAAAATCAGATTACTTCGGTTGTTTTACCGGAAACAATCAAAAAGATTGGTTCAATGGCATTTTCGTTTAATAAATCTCTTGTTTCTATAAATATCCCCGATGCAGTCACCGTGTTACAGACTCGAACATTTGAGGGTTGCTTTAGCTTGAAAGACATTGATTGGTCTGAAAATCTTAAAACAATCGGACCAATGGCATTCTATCTATGCAATGGATTAATAGACTTGCAAATTCCTGATGGAGTTATCGAAATCGGCTCTCTTGCATTTGGAAGATGCCAAAATCTTCAAAACATTTCTCTTCCTGAAACACTGACAAACATCGGTAATTACGCATTCTGCGAAAACTATTCGCTTAAATCGGTATCAATTCCTGATAGTGTTACAGAACTCGGTATCGGCGCATTTATGTTTTGTGAAGCAATGATAGAAGCTAAACTTCCTGACAAAATCGATGTTATTCCTGAATCGCTGTTTGAATGCGCACCACTTAATGGCATTGAGTTCCCCGAAACGGTAACCAAAATTGAGGCTTATGCTTTTGCAGGTGCAAAACTTGGAAATGTTAAATTACCAAAAGAACTAAAGAGTATTGATTATCACGGTTTGGATAGTGCAGGTATAACAGAACTTAATCTTCCCTCAACTGTTGAATATATCGGTTCATATGCATTTTCCGGCAATGAATTTAAAACGCTTGTTATTGATTGGAAAAATATTACTACGATAGAAAATGGTGTTTTTTATTGGAGTGAAAATCTTAAGAGAGTGGAAATTACAGGCGACATTGAGGAAATCAGAGCATCTGCATTCGAGCTTTGTGAACAACTTGAAGAAATTATCATTGGCGATAATGTTAAAAAGATATATGACAACGCATTCAGGTATAATGACGCACTTCAGACCGTTACAATTCATGAAAATATCAATTATTTGGGAGCAGCTGTATTTGGAGATTGTCCTAACCTTAAAAGCGTTAATTATAATGCAAAAAACTGCAGAACAAACGGAACAAAAAGTAAATCATCATTTATGAACAGTGGCGTAACTGATTTATTTATCGGAAATATGGTTGAACTCATTGATTCATGTTTGTTTGCAAATATGAGAGCTCTTGTTAATGTTACATTGCCTGATTCTCTTGAATATATCGGCGTATCAGCGTTTGAAAGCTGTTCATCGCTTGTTGAAATTAATATTCCAACCAATCTGAAAATTCTTGGTTATCATTCTTTTTCAAAATGCAAAAATCTCACAACGGTTTATTTCAATGCGATGAACTGCAAGGTAAGCGATCGTTTTGGTAAAGAAGCATATGTACCCGAGGATTGGGCAACTGCCTCACCTTTTTATTTGACCAACATCACCAATATTATTTTCGGTGAAAATGTAACCGCAATCAGCAGTCAGTCCGACACATACGGCACATTTGAAAGTTGTGAAACCCTTGAAACTGTATCTATTCCGAATACAGTTGAAGAAATCGGTACTGCCGCATTCAAAAACTGCACAAACCTTGAAACTGCCGTTATTCCTGACAGCGTTGAAGAAATTGCAGACGATGCATTTTTCGGTTGCGATAACCTTACGATTTACTGCTCGGAGCAATCCTATGCATATGCCTATGCAACAGCAAACAATATTTCTGTCAGCACGTTAATTATTTCTGCAATACCTAATAAGACTTACACCGGTAATGCTATCAAACCCGCCGTAACCGTCACAGTCGCAAGCACTATCCTCACAAAGGATGTTGACTATTCCGTCAGTTACTCTAACAACATAAATGTGGGTCAAGCAACGGTTATTGTTAACGGCATGGGTGAATATGCGAACTTTTCAAGCAAAGCGAATTTCACAATCATAACAAAGAATATTTCTAAAGTAAGCATTTCCGAAATAAAAGACCAGAATTACACCGGAAAAGCTGTTGAACCCTCTCTCACAATTACAGATAACGGAAGATATCTTACCGAAGGTAAAGATTATAGGGTGTCATATTATAACAACACGAGCCAAGGCACAGCATCTGTTGCAATTTCAGGTATCGGTAATTATTCTGGTACTGTTCATACATCATTTAAAATAACGGAATTAGATACCAGTGAAATGTTCATAAATTGGCTTTTCAGTTTCATAACCGATTTCTTCGCAAAGATTGTAAGCTTTTTCTCAGTTTTAAGGTAACGTGTTTTTAAACAAAACAACAGGCAACATCTTTTATGATGTTGCCTGTTGACTTTTGACTGATATTGAGTCAAATATAATTTGTTTGTGTAAAAAATGAAACGAAAACTAAAAAGTGTGAAAAGTAGAACAATAGAGCCTCTGAAGCCGTTGATATATAAGGGATTGAAAGTGCGGTAATTGAGGGGTACGTATAGTTTGACCTATAACCTTGATTTTACGTTTTATGCGTTACAAAGCAGAGACTTTGAGTTGTAAGAAATTGTGATTTTAAAAGTGTCTTGATTGGTTTGACAAGAATAAAATAATGATATAGAATATATATGGTGATTGATAATTTCATTTTAAACTTTCTCCTTTGACAAGAAAGGAGAACAAAAAATTCCGTGGCTGAAAAGAATAAGCCGCCCAGAAAGATTTCGGGCATAACGGAAGACGCATTGGAGACATTAGCGGAAGCCTTGTATCCAGACATATTAGAGTTTTGGGGCAGCGAAGAAGGTCAGAAAGAATTCGCTGAATGGAAAGCAAGCCAACAGAACAAGACATAAAAAGACGGAGCAGCAATCAAGCTGCTCCGCTACATTTTTGAAAGAAACTGAATATCAGAAATAAA
>JAFVVQ010000016.1 GCA_017502085.1 Clostridia bacterium
ATTGGATAAATAACTATCCGCGCCCGATTTTTAATTATCATACCTCTGCGGAATTATTCGAGGCTTGCTTGAATTCTCTTGCGTGATTTTAGTTTATTACAATTTTTTATAATTTTTTCGCATTTACTATTGACATTTGCACATAAAATAAATTTTAAAAATTCATTTTATCGTTATTTTTTATCGATATTATTCGTCAATCGGCATTGTTGCGAAGGCATTAAGATCGAGACTTGCAATATTTTTATTGAGAAATTCAAAATACCCCTGTGCACCGACCATAGCGGCATTGTCGCCGCAGAGCGAGAGTTCGGGCATAAAGAGTTCCCAGCCTTTTTCGCTGCAAACTGCTTTCATTCTTGCTCTCAGACGGGAGTTTGCCGATACTCCGCCGGCGAGAGCGATCTTTTTGAAACCGAATTCTTCGGCGGCCCTGACGGTGTTGCTGACGAGACAGTCTGCAACGGTTTCGATGCAAGAGGCACCGAGGTCGGGAATGCTGATTTCGATATTTTTCTGTTTGGAATTATGGATTATATTAACCACGGCAGTTTTGAGTCCCGAAAAGCTGAAATCATAGTCGCTGCCGTCAACCTTCGGGCGGGGAAGCTTGTATTTTGCGGGATCGCCGTCAACACTTATTCTGTCAAGGTTGACACCGCCGGGGTAGGGCAGACCCATTGCACGTGCGGCTTTGTCCATGCATTCGCCGGCAGCATCGTCACGGGTTCTGCCGATGATTCTGAAATCCGTATAGCTGTTGACTGCAACGATGTGACTGTGACCGCCCGAAACAACAAGACAAAGGAAAGGCGGTTCAAGTTCGGGCTGAGTGATATAGTTTGCGGCTATGTGAGAACGCAGATGATGAACAGGAACAAGCGGAAGCCCCGTTGAATATGAGAGACCCTTTGCGAAATTGACTCCGACAAGCAATGCACCGATGAGACCGGGTGCATAGGTGACGGCTATTGCGTCAAGGTCGGAGTATGTAACCTTTGCATCATCGAGCGCCCTTGCAACAACGCCCGAAATGGCCTGAGTATGCATTCTTGATGCGATTTCGGGAACAACACCGCCGTAAACGATGTGTTCCTTGACCTGCGATGCGATAACGCTTGAGAGAACTTTTCTGCCGTCTTCAACAACGGCGGCTGCGGTCTCGTCGCAGGAGGATTCAATAGCAAGTATTTTCATTCCGTTTTACCTCCGGAAAAATATTTGGTGTAGATTGCGCCGTCTTCAACGGGCGAGGAATAGAAATTTTTTCTGATTCCGACCTTTTCAAAACCTTCGGATTCATAGAGAGAAATTGCGGCAGAATTGCTGACACGCACCTCGAGAGTTATGAATTCGCATTTTCTCGATTCGGCGTTCTCTGCTGCTGCCCTGAGAAGCATTCTGCCGATTCCTTTTTTGCGGAATTTTTCAAAGACCGCAACGTTTGTAATATATGCCTCTCCGCAGATTTCCTGCACACCGATGTATCCCGCCACCTCACCGCATTCGGCAACAAGGAAATGCGAATCGGGATTGGAAAGCTCTTCCGACAGTGCGTTTTCGCTCCAAGGGGATGAAAAGCATTCCTTTTCAAGCACTGCAATAAATGGGATATGCTCCGTTTTCATTGCGGAAATATTCATTTCTTAACCTCCGCAACGATGTCATCAAGCTGTAAAAGAATAGCGGTTCTGATACTGTTTGCGCAGGTCAGATAGGTTTCAAGATTGCCGCCGTAAGGGTCGGGGATTCCTCTGCCAAGAACGGTTATTTTATCCGACGGCACGTAGAGAGCAAGGCTGGCTGCGTGCTCCGGGGTCATACAGACGAACTTATCCGTTTCGTCAAGCACGTATGAGGTTATGCGTCTTGCTCTGTGCGCTGAAATATCACAACCGAAACGTTCAACCGCTCTGACGGCGTTTTCGGCAACCGAATCACCCGTCATTGCGAAAAGTCCCGCACTTGAAGCGTTGATATTATCAATTTTTTTGTCGGAAACAATTTTTTTGAATATGCCTTCAGCCATCGGACTGCGGCACGTATTACCCGTACATACAAATAATATATTCATTGGCTATTACCTTGATTTTTCATTTATAATCAGGTGCGGACTGAGTCCGCCCGAAACTTTTCACTGTTCACTCTTCGTTTTTCATTATTTAGCGTCAAACCACGTTTTTCCGATACCAACGTCTGCTTGCATCAGAACACGCATCTTGACAGCGTTTTCCATTTCGTGTTTGACAATACGTGCAACGGTGTTTGCCTCTTCTTCGGGTGCTTCAACGATGAGTTCATCATGCACCTGCATAATGAGTCTTGCTCGGAGATGCTGTTCATTGAGTTTCTGCCAGACTCTTATCATCGCAATTTTGATGATGTCGGCGGCAGTACCCTGAATCGGCATGTTGAGAGCAACTCTTTCACCGAACGCGCGCATCATAGCGTTTGATGAGCTTAATTCGGGGAGATATCTTCTTCTTGCAAAAACAGTTTCAACGTAACCATTTTCTTTTGCTTTTTCAACGACGTCTTTCATATAGCGGCTGACTCCGCTGAAATTTGCGAGGTACCCCTTGATATAGCTGTCTGCCTCTGCTCTTGAAACACCGATATCCTTTGCGAGTGAGAACGCACCGATTCCGTATACGATACCGAAATTGACCGCCTTTGCTCTGCTTCTCATAAGCGGGGTGACCATCATAAGCGGCATATCGAATACCTGCGAAGCAGTTATCGCATGGATATCGTCGCCGTTATTGAATGCAGTGAGCATATTCTCGTCGTTTGCAACGTGGGCGAGAACACGCAGTTCAATTTGTGAATAGTCGGCATCGATAAGAGTCCAACCATCACGTGCCTTGAAAAATCTGCGCATTTCTCTGCCGAGTTCGTTCCGCACGGGGATATTCTGCAGATTCGGTTCGGTTGAAGAGATTCTGCCTGTTCTTGTTTCGGTCTGATTAAGCGTTGAACGGATTCTGCCGTCATCGCAGATTACCTTCAGCAGACCGTCACAATATGTGGATTTAAGTTTTGCGAGAGTTCTGTATTCAAGAATTTTTGCAACAATCGGATAATCTTCCGCAAGACTTTCAAGCACGTCTGCGCTTGTGGAGTATCCGCTTTTTGTCTTTTTCTTTGCGGGAAGTCCCATTTTTTCAAAAAGGGCTTCGCCCAACTGTTTGGGGGAATTCAGGTTGAATTCATAACCTGCCTCACCGTATATATCCGAAACGAGGCCTTCGATTCTGCCCTGGAGCATCAGACCGAAATCTCTGATTCCTTTTGCATCAACAAGGAATCCTTCGCGCTCCATCGAGGCGAGAACTTTTGAAAGAGGAAGCTCAATTTCATTAAGAAGCTCCGTCTGATTATGCTCTTCAATCAGAGCATTCAGCTTTTCAAAGGCGGAGGGAAGATAAGCGGTGAAGAATGCGGTTTCGTCACCCTCGGAGTATTCTGCATTTGCATATTCGGAAATGATTCGCTTGAGGTCGTATGCGCCCGATGAGGGGTTGATAAGATAAGCGGAAAGCATTGCATCTGCGCAGATGTTGTTAACCTCTATATCATTGCCGTAGTCATAGAAAAACGCATAGAGTTGTTTTGCGTTATATGTGTACTTTTTGATTTCTTTGTTGAAAAGGAATTCGGTGCAGAATTCAACGTATCCTGCATTCATCGGAACAACCTCCGCAACGCCGTTATCTGCCTTGAAATAGAAAATTCCGCTGTCGAAAACGAAATATGCTTCGCCGTCTTTTTTCAGCTTGTTATAAAGATATTTCAGATCCTCCTGCTCATAGCAATTGGTTTTTACTGCGGGTGCGGATTCTGTTTTGACGGGTTTTTCGGGAGCCTTGAGGTTGAGTCTTTCAATCATCTTGAACATCTCAAGCTGTGCAAGCATAGCCGTAACCTTGAATGCATCCGCATCCGAGGGGATATATGCTTCATAGCTTGTCTCAACGGGAGCATTTCTGCGGATCGTTCCGAGTTCACGGCTGAGAAAAGCCATATCTTTATCGTTTGCGAGCTTATCGCGAACCCCCTTTTTGATATCAATCGAATCAAGATTATCATAGATTTCTTCGATTGTACCGAAACGGCTGACAAGATCCTGTGCCGTTTTCTGACCGATACCGGCAACACCCGGAATGCAGTCGGAGGTGTCGCCCATAAGTGCTTTTATATCAACCATTTTTTCAGCGTCAACGAGGTACTCCTCTTTGATTTTATCTCTGTTATAGCAGATGCTCTGCGGTCTGCCCATTTTGGTTGAAGCGAGAAGCACGTTGACGTTGTCTCTGACAAGCTGAAGGGAATCTCTGTCGCCGGTTGCGATGTAGCAGAAATCATTGTCACCGCAGGCTCCCGCGAGAGTGCCGAGAATATCGTCTGCCTCCCAGCCCGGCGCTTCAAGGATTTTATATCCCATTGCGGAAAGCAGGTCCTTGAGGGGCTGAAGCTGTTGAGCGAGTTCGGGCGGCATACCTTTTCTGTTGGCTTTGTATCCGTCATACATTTCGTGGCGGAAGGTAGGGGCTTTGACGTCGAATGCAATGGCAACCGAGTCGGGCTTGACCTCATCGGTAAGTCTCAAAAGTATCGTAAGGAATCCGTAGATTCCGTTTGTGAACTGTTTGCCGTCTTTGGTGGTCAGAAGCTTGATTCCGTAGAATGCTCTGTTAAGTATACTGTTGCCGTCAATGGCGAGAAGTTTCATTCCAAATCACCTCATTTTATATTATAACATATATTTTGTAAAATGCACTATTTTTTTGAATTTTATTGAAATAATACCGAAATAATGGTAACATAAGATAAATTCAGTTTTGGAGTATCAGATGAAAATAGGTAATTTTGAAATAAACGGATATGCGGCGCTTGCTCCTATGGCGGGCGTTGCCGACAGAGCTTTCCGTGAGCTTTGCATTGAATTCGGTGCAGCTTATGTTGTCAGCGAAATGGTCAGCTCGAAGGGTATCACTATGCACGACAGGAAGTCTGACAGTCTTATGCAGCTCGGCGAAACCGAGAAATCGGCGGCAGTGCAGATATTCGGGTGTGAGCCTGAAATTATGGCTGAAGCAGCAAAAAAAGCAGAGTCAACGGGATGCCCTGTCATTGATATCAATATGGGTTGCCCGGCTCCGAAAATTGCGGGTAACGGCGGCGGAAGTGCATTGATGAAAGATCCCGATCTTGCCGCAAGGATAACCGAAAAGGTTGTTTCTGCGGTCAATGTTCCGATAACGGTAAAAATCCGTGCGGGTTGGGAGGAGGATAACCTCAACGCCGTTCATATGGCAACGCTGCTTGAAAAAGCAGGTGCATCGGCAATAACCGTTCACGGCAGAACGAGAAAACAGATGTATGCACCGCCTGTCAATCTTGATATCATCAGGCAGGTTAAGGAAGCGGTCAAGATTCCCGTTATCGGTAACGGTGATATCGTTGATGCAAAGTCTGCAGAGAATATGCTGAAAGTGACGGGTTGTGATTTTGTTATGGTCGGCAGAGGAGCACTCGGCGCGCCGTGGATTTTCAGACAGATAAACGAATATTTCGAAAACGGAACAATTATTCCTGACCCGCCAATCGAAGAGCGGATGAAGGTTATGCTCAGACACATAAAACAGCTTTGTGAAAACAAAGGCGATTATATCGGTATGCGTGAGGCAAGAAAACATGCCGCATGGTATATCAAGGGAGTCAGAGGTGCGGCTGCGTTCAGACAGGAAATAGGATCTCTCGAGAGTTATGACCAGCTTGAATCGATTATTAACAAAGTTATTGCAGCAGCAAATTTAATATAATGTCACTTTTTGCTTTTATGCTATGGACTTTTTTGAAAATGTATGGTATCATAACAACAACAATTTCAAATGTAGAATTTTTAGAGGAGGATTTACTATGAAAAAAGTTTTAAGTGTTGTTATTGCGGTATGCGTTTTGATTGTGTCATTTGCCGGCTGTACAGCTATTTCAGAAAAACTCATCGTTGGCGAGTGGACTGCTAACACAAGTATTCTTGGTGTATCTACTAAAACAACTTATTTGTTCAACGAGGACGGTACAGGTTCGATTTCAACGGTTATGGGTATTGAAATCGCAGTGGATTACACCATTGATGAAGAAACTCTCATCATTATCACCGATACTCCTGCACTTCAAAAGACGTTCAAATACACTTATGAATTTGAAGATGATACACTTGTTCTCACAGATACAGACGGTGTAAGACTTGTTTTGACTCCTGTAATTTAATCTGTAGACATTCAACTGATAGAAAAGTATATCGTTTTAAACAGTAAGGCACAGGATCTTGGTCTTGTGCTTTTTTTATGGCTTTTTCTTTCGAAACCAGTTGCAAAAGAGTTTCGTAAATGGTATAATTTCAATATAAATAAAAAGGTAGGTGATTTCTATCAGCACTGAAAGAAATGTTGAAACTGCCGATAACTCTATACTTCTTAAAAACAGGCGATTTGTCGGCATAAAAGAAACTGTTGCCTACGTTCTTGAGGATACTGCTCAGAGCCTGAATATCAACGATTTCAAAGACAGATACATATATGATGTTGTCAAAATCGATTTCAGCTATCTTGCAATTCAGAACATTGTTGCAACTGTATGGGATACTTTCAACGATACGTTTATCGGTGTCATCGTTGAA
>JAFVVQ010000017.1 GCA_017502085.1 Clostridia bacterium
TGGTTGCGGAGACAGGATTTGACTCGCGCGACTGCGGTCGCTTGGTCGCTCGCGGTCACAACAGTCCACCGGACTGTTGCTCTGTGCCGCTCGTCCTTCAAATCCTGTCAGATAAAAAACAACAGCCGACGAATGTCGACTGCTGTTTTTTGGTTGCGGAGACAGGATTTGACTCGCGCGACTGCGGTCGCTTGGTCGCTCGCGGTCACAACAGTCCACCGGACTGTTGCTCTGTGCCGCTCGTCCTTCAAATCCTGTCAGATAAAAAAACAACAGCCGACGAATGTCGACTGCTGTTTTCTGGTTGCGGAGACAGGATTTGAACCTGCGACCTCCGGGTTATGAGAGCAGTACCACAACGGCTGAAACCCTTGATATATAAGGGTTTCTCAACCTGTCTGACTTGCATCTGACTTGCATTTTGATTTTTGCTTCAAAAATTCATCAAGTTTAACAATCGAGCGGGCCTTTTGAGCCTCCGAAAGATGAGTATATATTTTCATAGTAGTATCGGCAGAAGCATGACCGAGAAGGTACTGTGCGGTAAGAACATCAACACCCGCTTCAAAGAGGATAGTCGCATACGTGTGCCTCAGATCGTGCCAACCGAAGGGCTGAATTGTCAAAACAACTTCTTTCGGTTCACAATGCTTTTTTCTTCCGCTGCTTCCGAATTCACACTCAAGGTCAATCAGAAAACTTTCAAGCATTCGATTCCATCCATCAAGAGTCTGCATTTTATTTTTTGCAGAGGGACAGACATAAAGACTCGTCTTTGATTCTTTACGAAGGAAGTCGGACAAGGCAGAGGGCATCGAAATGACACGCACACCTGCGGCGGTTTTGGGAAGCTTCAATTCTTTTGCTTTGAAATCATAGCTTTTGTTTACGGTGATAGTGTTATTTTCAAAATCAATGTCATTCCACGTCAAAGCAGTCATTTCTCCACGGCGCAGGCCTGCAAGCATAGCTATCATTGCGGCTCGTTTCCCTCTGTGTCCGGAGCTTAATGTGATAATATTATTTCGTTCCGATTCCGAAAGAGCACGTCTTTCGGATTTCTGAGCATTCTGAGGCATATCCGCAAATTCGGTAGGATTGAATTCAATAGCCCTGTTTTTTATCGCAAACTTAAAAACCTGAGAACAGACCTGCTTATATCCTACGATTGTTTTATGCGCTGATGGCTTACCTGTTGCCGGATTCCTTTTTGAAAGGTCGGTCAATGCCTCTTCAACCTGATAGACTTTTATGCTTTTGAGAGGAACTCCGCCGATGTAGGAATAAAAATATTCGATACGTTTTTTCTTAGTATTATATTCAGATTCGGATAACTTGTTTTTCTGCGATGAAAGAAAAAGCTTTGCCCATTCTTCAAAGGTGTCTTTTTCTTTTGTAATGTCAATCCCCTTCCCCAATGATGCACGCAACTCATCCGCTTTCTTCTGAGCTTCTTTTTGTGTTTTACCGTAGACGGTTTTATATTTTCGCTTACCGTTCTCGTCTTTTCCGAGATAAACCTGAATGGCAAACCTTCCGTCACTTCTGACTTGTTTTTTTGGCATAAAATAACACCCTTTCTTGAAAAATGGTTGCAAAATTTCAAGCAGGATGCTATAATACTATTGCACTCCTGCTTACTGTGGTTGGTGGTGGGATTTGCGCTTCTTGTCTCCCGGTGTTGGCGCATCGGGAGACTTTTTTTTATTTGAACTTGATATGAAGTGTTGCAATAAACATTTGCTCTCCATCTTCTGTGTGACTTCTGACGTCAAACAAGCTGCTTTCTATAATATCGATATAGCGAAGCAGTTTGGGAACATCGTCATTGATGATGCCGACGTATTCTTCGTCAACCAAAACCTTGACGGTGGGTGGATCGCAATCTTCACAAACCTCGAAAGAAAGATCTACATTAAATGTATCTGAATGCTTGTTTCGGTAAACTTTTCCGAGTATCCTCTGAGATTCGGGAGAATAGCAATCTTTAAGCTCCGCATGAAAAGAACTTTCAGCACTCCCCGTTCTTTCAGCTTCTGCAGCAGCCTTAGCTTCTGTTTCTGCGACCTGAGCGAGCTTCTTGTCCTTGCGCTTTTTCAATACAATAAAAACAACAAGAGCTACGACAGCAACGAAAATACAAGCAACGGGAATTCCAATCTTAGGATTAGCTTTCAAGAATTGAATTCCCGCCATAACGAAGGCGAAGATGACAAAAAGAACAATAAAGCCCAAGCAACCGATAGAACCGACGGAACCTCCGCTTGTATTCTTGCTTTTTGATTTGCCTCCCTTGGAAGAGGAATAATAAACTCCCGTGCCAGGAACACCGACTGAAGTTGTTCGTTTTCCTTTGGAATTAACGGTGTAGTGAGCACCCTTACCTCCAACAGTAATGCCAGCTGATTTTTTGTTAAGATTGAGCTTAACACCAGGAGCGATTTTAACACTTTTTCTGAACTTGAATCCCATAATAACACATCCTTAATTACTTTATCTTATCAAACTGAAAAAAGCAACGGCTTTGCCGAGAATTCTTATTTCGGCAAGTTGCTCGTTAGAATAAATCAAATCATCATACATCGGATTGCAAGGTGAAAGAACAATCTTGTTCGAAAATTTATGAACCTTTTTCAATGTTGCTTCATCGCCTATTAGAACGGCTGCGATTTCTCCGTCCTCAACATCAGGTTGACTGCGGATATAAACGATATCTCCGTCAAAAATACGGGCATTAATCATACTGTCGCCTTTGCACTTGAGTGCAAAATCGGCAGGAATGCTCTCGTCAACCTTCACAAACATTTCTATGTTTTCGGTAGCAAGGATAGGCTCTCCACAAGCGATTGTGCCAAGCAGAGGAACATTTTTGAATTTAGGTAAAGAAAGGATATTGTCAGGAAGAGCCTCTTCCCATCCCATAAGAGCAGAAGGACTTACCTTGAGAATCTCTGCTAATTGAGAAATCCTTCCATGTCGCAAAGATTTAATATTTCCACTTTCCCAACGTTGGACCGTTGCTTCGGAAACTCCCATTTTATCAGCTATCTCAAGCAAAGTATAGCCAAGTTCTGAACGTCTTCTTTTTAATACATCTGATAAAGACATCTTATCACCTCGACAATATATTATCACATTCTTTCGCATAATGCAAGAAGAATCTTGCAATTTGCAAAAAAACTTTCGCAAAAAGTATTGACAAACAAATAAATCAGTGATATATTGAACTTACGCAAAACGCAAGAAGCGAAAGAAGGTGAGAAAATGTATATCGTAAACGTTGAAAAGCTCAAAGGAAAAATGGTTGAAAAAGGCTTTAACAACACCACTTTTTCATATGCACTTGGGATTGGAAGAGACACACTGAGAAGCTATCTTAAGGATTATAGCAAAATTCCTTACGACATTCTTTCTAAAATGGCAGAGGTTTTAGAATGTGATGAACATGAAGCTAAGGCTATTTTTTTTGTTCTCAAACTTACGTAAAACGAAAGCCAAGTCACACCAACCACAGAAAATAAAAAAAGGAGAGAAAAAGAATGGCAGCAAAAAAATATACGTTCGATGCCTATTGGGAGAACCTTCCCGACGAACTGACACCCGTCAACGTCGGAAATCTTCTTCAGCTTTCAGAGACCAACATCAACAAGAAGCTTAATTCGGGTGAAATACCCGGCTACAAAATCGGGGACTGTTGGCGCATTACCCGAGAAGAGCTTAAAGCGGATATTGAAAGCCGAAAGAACGATGAAGCCCGAAGAACATATCTGCTCAAAGAGCTTCAGAGAGTAGAAAGCCGCATTCAGAAGAAGATATGTATCTTCGCACAGTAGGAGGTAACCGGAAAATGGTAGCATCGACATTCTATGAGATTATCGCAATGGTGATTATTGCCCTTGTTGCTGTTAACAAAGACAAGGTTGTTGACTGGGAGCAAAAACAGATAAAGAAACTCAAACGCTTTCTCCGCAAGCTTTGGAAAAAACTCAAGCGATTTCTTCGCAGACAGCTCCGCAAAAGCCCTCGCATCGTTGCTTGGGCGGAGAAACCTACAAAGCGCGGCAAACCCGATTCCGAATGGATTGAGGGTCAGATTAAGGTGTTCGGGGATGAGTGGAGGTAAAACATTGATGTAATGTCAATTAATATAAAATTCAAGGAGGAAAAATATGAATCACATTGAAATTAACGGCATCAAAATCGAGCTTAACGAAGCTCAGACTAAACAGCTTGCGGAGAGTTTTGCACTTGATTGCAAGCAGAAAAGACTTGCAGATTATTCAAAAAGCGAGGCAGTAAGAATCGGCGAATCAGAGTTTATTGTGCTTGAGCAGGAAAATGGCAGAACATATCTGCTACTCAAAGGATTGCTTACAGAAAGCACCGAGTTCGGCACAAATAACTATTATGACGGCAGTAATGTTGACGAAATCTGCAACGATTTTGCTGTTGAGCTTATGAATGCGGTCGGAGAAGAGAACGTTCTTCCGTTCACGGTTGACCTTACCGCAAACGACGGTCTGAAGTGCTACGGAACTATTGAAAGAAGGGCTGCTCTGCTTACTGCGGAACAGTACCGCAAGTATGTGTATATCATTGATGAACAGAAGCTTGATAAATGGTGGTGGTTGGCAACACCATTCAGCACGGCAAAGCACAATGATACAGAATGCGCTCTTTGCGTTTCGCCCGACGGCATCATGAGCTACTACGGCTTCAACAACAGTGTCGGCGTTCGCCCGTTTTGTATCTTAAATTCTAATATCTTTGTATCTGATTAAGGAGAATGAAAATGAGCAAAGTGATTGATAATGGCGCAACATTTGAGGTTGCAGGAATTGAGTTCATAAAGTTTCCCTATACTGACGGAATGGTGGCAGCGGTTGCAAGAAATATACTGTTTCGCTCGACTTTCGGAGAAAACAATAACCTTACAACAAGCAAAGTCTTGAGAACCTTGCAGTCAGAAATCCTGCCTTCAATTATCAAGACTATCGGTGAAGAAAATGTATGCGAATTCGAGACGGACCTTACAACCCTTGATGGTCTGAAACCTTATCCTGTACTTGAATCAAAAATCAGTCTGCCGACACTTGATTTTTACAGACAGAATGTCGAGATCTTTGATAAATACAAAGTCAATTCGTGGTGGTGGCTTGCAACTCCCGAAAGTTCGGATGAACACAGCAATTCAAACTGGACTCTTTGCGTTTCGCCCGGCGGCGGCATTTACTGCAACTTCTACAACTTCATTAGCGGCGTTCGCCCGTTTTTAATCTTTAAATCTTCTATCTTTGAATCTTTTTTAAAATGAATGATAAAAACGAAACCGAATTAAAGGTGATTGTTAAGGCCAAACAGCTTGCATCTCATACTTTTACACTTACATCAAACTGCAATCGGTATCCGAAAAAGTACAGACATTCGCTTGTAGATAGAATTCAGTTGAAAAGCCTTGATATTTATGAAAAATTGTTTGAGGCCAACAGAATCAACAACAGGGTTACTAAAGCATTGCGGTGTGAAACCATAACGCAGGCGATTACTTACTGTGACGAGCTTCTGTTTTTCATCGAGCTTTCCATGGAACTGAAGCTTCTGAACGGAGATTCTGCTGCTTACTGGAGTAAAATGGTCCATGATGTTAAGTATATGGCAATAGCATGGAGAACCAAGGAGCAAAAATAAGATCTTGGGTTATGCGTTGTATTTTTTCTTTGCGTTTCGCCCGACGGCAACATAAACTACAACAACTACAACAACAATAACGGCGTTCGCCCGTATTGGTGGAAAGCTCGACAGAGTAGGCATAAGCCGAAAACCATGCGCCACATCAAAAGAACGCATAACCTTTCCGAAAGGATAAACAAAAAAAAGGAACTGTGTTGCATGACAGACTTTGAAAAGGTAATAGAATTCGAAAATATGTATAAGGCTTACCGGAAATCTAAAAGCGGAAAGGGTTTCAAGAAAAGCTCCGCAAGGTTTTCGGTTATGGCTCTGGACGGTATACATTCCCTTATAGAACAGTTGGAAAACAAAACATATACCGTTTCAAAATACAATGAATTCAAGGTTTATGAGCCGAAAGAGCGGCTTATCCAAACAACGTCATTCAAAGACAAGGTTGTGCAACACAGCTTATGCGACAACGTACTTTTACCCCGTATGCAGGAAATATTCATTCTTGATAACTGCGCAGGGCAAAAAGGGAAAGGCACGTTATTCGGGCTTGACCGTTTAAGTATGCATATGCTTGATTTTTACGGCAAAAACGGACATAACGGCTACATTCTAAAATGCGATATAACAAAATTTTTCTACAACATTTCTCATCCGCAACTTAAAGATATTATTAGATACCATTTCGGATATGACAAAGATATTTGCTGGTTATGCAATCTGTTTGTTGACAGCACGGAAGGCAAGGGCATCCCGCTCGGCAATCAAATCAATCAGGGACTTGCCCTTCTCTATCTTGATGGTATGGATAAGCTTATAAAATACGAGCTTGGGATTGAGTATTACGGACGGTATATGGATGACTTTTATCTGATTCACCCTAATAGAGAATATCTTAAGTATTGCTTATCAGTAATAACAGAACACCTAAAAACACTTGACCTTACTCTTAACGAAAAAACGCAGATATTTCCGTTTAAAAACGGTGTCAGCTTTCTTGGCTTTCATACTTATATATCCAAAGACGGTAAGGTAATACGTAGGGTTAAGAACGAGAACAAACGGAACGCACAGCGCAAGTATTTAAAAATGGCGAAAATGGTTGCAAATGGCAGATTGCCTGCGGAAAAATTCGATGCCTCATATCAGGCTTATAAGAATCATTTATCGCACGGCAATTGCTACGGACTGTCAAAGGCGCTTGATGAAAGAATCTGTAAAGTTATACCGCAAAAAGAATAACCGCCTCCCGACGGCCATCGGAAAGGCGGCACAGAAAAATAACTGTAAATATATTTTAAACTGCTTGAATGAAAATGTCAAGCAGTTAAGAAAGGAGATGTCCGATGCGTTCTTTTGAAGAAATAAAAGAAATAGTTGATGAAGGTAAGAAACTTCCGTCAACTGCATCGCCGGAAGAAGAATTTGCTTATCAGGAGCTTAAATTCGCTTTTATCCGCGAAAGAGAAAAGGTTATCACAAAGAATGTTTCCAAAGGAATGCAGACTCGAGCAAGACGTTGGTTTAATCACATCCGTGAACTTCGTCTCAGATATGTCGAAACAACAAAACAATGGCAGGATTCGTTAATGAGAGCAGGCTGGATGGTCTCGGAACTTCTTAGTGCCATCAAGCCCGATGCCGATCCGTGGGAACTGCTCCGGCTGTCGCTTAAAATCATAGCCCGATATGAAAATCATAATGAAGATTTTTATGCTCACATTATGGATGAAAAACTGAACCTGCAGCCGCCCGAGAAAATAATAAGAACTCCCGTCGGTCTTATGCCTGCGAGAATAATGGAGAAGCATAATGAGCACAAAGAAAAAGATTCAGCCTAAAGACAGGATTGAGCCCGTTTGCCGCGGATGCCATTACCGAAGAAATATCGGAAACGAACAGTATTATAACGGAGAATCCAAGCGTGACAGCTCATGCGATTATTTGATAATCGAAGGCGAGCCCCGATGCTGTCAACCGCAAGGCAACTTCTGTGAGAAATTTAAGTCGAGAACTGTTTTGACAAGGAACAGAAAGCTTTTGATATTAAATTAAAATTCAAGGAGAAAAAAATATGGTTAATGCTGTAATAGCAAAAATAGAAGCTCAACAGGCAGGGCTTGATGAGTTTGAAGCCGCTTATCAGGTGGGTGAGCAGCTTAAAGATATCTGCAGGAGCTGTCCAGAACAGGCAGAATTGATTCTTCACGATCTTGACAATCCTCAGATGTCAATCGTAAAAGCGGAAAAGAAAATCAAAGAATTTGCCGATAAACATAAAACCGGCAGAAGTGCATGTGTTCCACCAAAGGTTGCCGACAAAATCCTCAGAGAGTTTTACGGACTTGCAGATTCCCCGAAAGAAACAAAAGCTGATTCGGGCAAATCCGAGGGCGGCATTATTGATCTTGCAGATTTCCTGTGAGGTGATCTTATGAGCGTTGAAAACATACTTTCAAAACTTCCGCTTGCTCCCGGGAAAGAACATCTCAATCATTTAATGGAGGTTGATGATGAAGCCTTTGACGAGCTTTATAAAGATTATTGCTTCTACAAAAGAGAAGAGGTTATAACAAACGAGAATGCGTTTACAGATGCTTTCGGATTTGTTGATGAACCGCCGAAAATCGGATACGGAGCCCGATGCCGTTGTTCTGCATGCGAACAAGAGTTTGTCACAGGGCTTAACAATCCAAAGAGAGAAACCGAAAGCGGCGGAATTATCTTGATTCAGGGAGAAGACGGCGCAGTTTACGACGGATATGCCGACGCAGACGATGAGAATGCGGTTCTTTATCGGGAAGATGATTTCTTTGAATGCCCTCTTTGTGGTGAGATAGTTCATGTGAAAAGAATTTCAGAGATTGCCGACGAAGGTGAGCTGTACGCCATTCGCTCTCAGGAAATAGTTAATGTTGAGCAATATACAGTTGTTATGACTTGGGAATGGCGGCGGTGGCTCGCTCCTGAAGGCTGCTTTGAAAATGAAACGGTTCCGATCTGTGCTGTTATAATCGATGACGGAGGAAACATCAGGTGTTTTTATTGGTACGGCAATAAATGGTGCGAAGAAATTGAAACAGAATTTTTTGACGGTCACCAGCAGCTCTATGATGATTTTGCATCAATAAACGAGCTTAAAATCGGTGGAATATGCGATCCGTTTGTTCCGGATCTTGCCGGTAAAACAGGAGAAAAAACAGGACTTGAAGATTTTATAAGAAACGAAGGCAATAACCCTATAGTCTGGCTGCTCAGCTGGAGAACTCATCCGAACATAGAAGCATTAATTAAATCCCCATACGGAAGAAGCTTTGCAGATCAGTTCAATGACATAGTTAACCAAAACATTGAGTATGATTGTTTTCCGACAGGTGCGATATCTGATTTTGATTGGATAGACTTTGCGGAACGAAAGCCGCATAAAATGCTCGGAGTTTCAAAAGAGGCTCTGATGGAGCTTGAAAGCTTTCGTTGGGGAGTTAACGAATACAAGATTTTTGACAGATATTTCAAGGAATACGGTGTTCTTCCGAATCAGTTTCGGCAGATGATGAATAATTACGGTCTTACGGCATGCAATAAAATTGCCGATCTGATTTCAGAAGCCCCGAAAGAAATTAATCTTGACAGAATAATGTTTTATCTTAAAAAGCAGAACTGCAACAATCATCGGGGAGCGGAACTCTTCATCGATTACATAAATATGGTCGGTTTCGAAGAAAAGGAATTGTTTTATCCGAAGAACCTTGAAGAGGCGCATGACAGAGCTGCGGATATGTTTAAAAGCAATAAATATAACAGCAAGACGAAAGGTTTCAAAGAGGTATACCAGCGATATTCGGAGCTTGAATACAGTGACGGAGAATTATCCATTATACTCCCGAGAACACCGAATGAGCTCATTCAGGAAGGAAAGGTGCTTCGCCTTTGTGTCGGGAGTTATGTGGACAGGCACGCAGAAGGTAACAGTGTTATATTCTTTGTCAGGCACAGCCGCCGCCCCGAACGCTCATACTACACACTGAATATTGAATTCAGTGCGGTCGCTCCAAGAGAAGTTCAGCTTCACGGCTACGGAAACGAACGGCACGGTCCGAACAAACAATATGAACATAAGATTCCGAAAAAGGTTAGGAACTTCGTAAACAAATGGGAAAAAGAAGTCCTTATGCCTTGGCACAAAGTTCAGATAAGGAATAAATTGAAGAATCAAAAATCAGCTTAAGGAGAAATTATATGGAACTGACATTATTCGAAGGAAAGACCGAACTTCAGCAGGAAGCGATTAACCTTCATTATGAAATACGCAAAAACGGCGAAATTGCTGCCGTGGCGATGGTTGAATTTGCAAAAGGACTCAAAACCATGAGAGACAAGTATCTCTATAAAGAGCTTGGCTTTGAAACATTTGAGGAATATGTTGAAAATGCAGTTGGACTGAAACAACGGCAGGCATATAACTACATTCAGGCTCTTGAGAGCTTCGGAGAGGCTGATTTGCAGTTGCATGCAAATCTCGGAATCACAAAGCTTAAAATTCTCGGTGAAATCTCCCGATTCGAAAGAGCGGAGTTTATCGAAGAGAATAATGTTGCCGAGATGTCAACGAGAGAGCTGAAGGAAGCTGTTGACAAGCTCAAAGCGGCAGAGGAGCAGATCACGTTCCTCACTGCTGAAAAAGACAAGCTTGCCAAAGAGAATAAAGAACTCGAGGAAATGCTTGATGATTCTGTTGCAGTTGAGAACGAGCTTGAGATTGTTAAGAAATCTCTTGAGGAAAAAGAATCAGAGTTGATTGAAAAAGAACGGGAGCTTAAAGAAGCTTATGGAAAGCCTGTTCAGGTCTCGGTAAGAGAACCTTCGGCGGATGAAATTGCAAAGCTAACTGAGAAAGCAGTTAAAGCCGCCCGCAAAGAGACGGAAGAAAAATATAAAGCCGAGCTTAAAAAGGCAAAGGAAGATAAAGACAGGGCTGTTGCACAGGTGGATTCCGAATCAAAGAAAAAGTTTGCGGAGCTTGAAGCTAAATACAAGCTGATTATTGCAACCGCCGAGAAGGAAAAAACAGCGGCGGCAGACAGACTGGCTCTTGTCGAGAAGAATGCCAAGATATCCTCTAATCCCGAAACGCTCAAATTCTCGTTCTATTTTGAAGAAATTCAGAACAACATCAAGGAGATGAAAGATATTATTTCAAAACTTGAGGATGCCGACACAGCTTTCAAACTCTGCAAAGCTCTTTCTGCTGTCAAAAAGCTTCTTGATATCGAACCTCCTTTTGAAACACCTTCTGATGCAGAGCAGCAAAGATTCGATGAAGTAAATAATTAAGTGTTCTAATTGAACTTTGGTTTCCATTTAATTATTTTCGCTTTATTCAATCCGCTCCAATCAAGACACTGTCCGCAGCGGTCGCAATAACTCTGATAATCTCTTTCAAGCGTTATTTTGCATTGAGGACAAACTGAATAAGCATCTCCATTTTCAAACAGCAAAACTTCCGTAACCTTCATCGGTGTTCTGTAAGACTGAGCGGATTCAACTGGAGTTTTCATAAAAAGCACTCACTTTCATCGTTTATTAATAAATGATGAAAAAAGAGGAACATCACATTAAGAAAAGAGGTGATTGAATGCCATTTGAAAAAACATGTGAAACCTGCAGGTTTCAGAGCAAAGATAACCCTTTTGTATGTCTTGCCGAAGCTTGTTATTCCGGAGATATGTGGGAACCCGAGGAAACACAAAATGCAGAAAACGTACAAAGTCCTTCTGTGTTCAGCAAAAGTGACTGCGAAATAATTTATAACGACTTCATGAAAGGGGTTGAGTGATTTGGAGAAAGGCAAAGCTATGGCAATTTTTACGCAGATTAACAGCGAAGAATATACGGACGAAGAAAAAGCCTTGGCAATTTATATGATAATGAGAATGATTACACATAACAGCATTACAAAAAATATGATGCTTGAGGTAATAAAATGGCTTTGGAATAAGGGCTTCGAAATTGTTGTGGCAGAATCTGCCGAAAATGAATAAGAAAGGGCGAACACTATGGCGAAAAACAGATATTTAATTATCATTCCTCCTCACAAAGAGCCTTACATAAAATCATTCAACAACCCGGATAAAGCTCTCTCGATTATCTCTTCAAAAACAGAGGGTGCACAGATCAAAGAATATGCTTGTGACTTTTTCAACCGTGAAACTGTGCTTCTGGCGGTAGATGGCAAAAAGAAAAAGACACTTCCGGCTAATGAAAAAGCAACATATATCACTCCTGAAGGAGAAACAAAACAGGTTAACGGACACGCATTGATTTGCGGAGTTCCCGGTGATAACATCTGCGGATTCACTCTCGAAGAAGCTGAAAAAATGCTGAGAGATATAAACAACATATATATAGGAGCTTAAAATGTTTGAAGTTATAATCACGGCGAAACTCCTCGACAGTGCCGAACCTGATATTATCGGAATAAAGGAAGCTCTTGCAACGGTCATTGAAAAATGGACCGACTGTATCAGCATATACGTCAAATCATCGGCTCCGCTTCAAATGACATTTGAGGACAAGCCTCAAATCAGAGAAAAAATAACCGTAGGGGCAGCAATTGATTATCTCAATAAAAACAAATTGACTATTGAAGAACAGCAAAACATTATTCAAGCGATTATTAAAAACAACAAAATCGAAGCAACGGCCGAAGGCTCCAAGGAAATATTAAATTAAAACATATTATAAAAGGCTCGACAGAAAGGATTGTGAAAAATGTTTGTAAAAGACCGAACCTTCAGCGGTGTTGTTTGTGAGCAGAGGGTTTATTTTGTGTCAGATAAAATAGCCGACATCAAGACTGCCGAGCCTTCGAAACCTCGTTTCAAAACAGAGGAAGAACGATTCCGCCACCGTTGGAAAATGGCAAGACGAAAGCACGCACAGTTTTTCAATGCAAGCTTCTCCCCTTCTTCTTTATATTCAACGTTAACATTTGATGATGAGCACGAGGTACATACATTCAAGGAAGCACGCAAAATAAGAGATAATTATTATAAAAGATTAAAATATTATTTCCCTGACAGCATTATTTTTATTTATATGGGAAGAGGAAAAAGCACAGAGAGAATACATTTCCATATGGTCTCCGAAGGCATCCCGCAGAATGTCATCGAAGACCAATGGTATTACGGTGATATCAAAAGAATCAACAACCTCAGAAGCAAGAATTATTATGAAGGCAAATATTACGGTCAAGATTATTCAGGTCTTGCAAATTATCTATTCGACCATTGGACCGTTGAGCAGGGCGGTCATTATTATAAAAAAAGCAGAAATGCAAAGAAACCGGAAAAAGAAGATCCCGTTGAATGCCTGAGACGGTATAGCGAAAGCAAGCCTCCGAGAGCACCCAAAGGATATATCTTCGTCGAAAGCAGCACAGCCGAATTCGGCTATCTATATTTTAAATACATTAAAGATACCCGCAAGAACGTAAAGAATTGCAAAAATGCAAGCTAACTGAGAGGTCGGCTTGAGTAAGCCTTGTAAATGCGTAAGTTTTTGAACGAAAGGAGAAGACTGCAAATGAATCCGATAAAAATGCTTGAATGTGCTCGCAACATCTCCGACCTCATCGAAGAAAACATGACGGAGCTCAAACGTCTGCACGAAAGAAAAGAAAGCTTGCCCTCATCAACAATCGGAAGTGCAGGGAGTTCGAATGAGAATGATGCAGCGTATATCCGGGCATACGAAAAAATCGAGAATCTTGAAAAGAAGATTTTTGAAAACAACGCAGAGCTTGCCGATCACCTGAGCACACTTGAACGCATCATTAACAAGATAGACCGCTGGGACTATAGACTCATCCTCAAGAAGAAATACATAAGCAATAAATCTCTGAATGCCATTGCGGAAGAAATAAACTGCTGTGAAAAAACTATTCAAAGAAAGCACAAGAAGGCGCTGGCAGCATTTGAAAAAGCTTATAATGCTATGCCTAAAAAATTTTTATAAATGTCCTTGAATGTCCGCTATAACCTGCGTTAAAATGTAAACTGTGGCAATGAGGAAAAGAGCATTTCTCATATTTCCTTCAACAAAGCGATTCACGGTTTACAAAAATCGTGGGTCGCTTTTTCATTCCTACAAAACATTCGGTTGTGTATGTGCATAGCAACAGCACCAGAAGGGGGCGAGAATCATCGCCGAATTCGATTATCATTGCGGACGTTGGAGAAAGAAGAGAGAGAAGATCCTTCGAAGAGACAAGTACAACTGTCAACATTTCAAACGTTACGGCAAACGCATCGAAGCAAAGACTGTACATCATATTTACCCTGCTAAGGATTATCCCGAGTATGCATGGTGTGACTGGAATTTAATTTCTCTATCCTTCAAGGCGCACGAGCTTATGCATGACAGAGACACAGGAGAATTGAGCGATATCGGAAGAGCATTGATGAAAAGAACATCCCCCCCGGGTGCTTTATGATTTATTTTATAATTTTGCACGGGCGGGGTGGAACTCTTTCCAATAGTGCGCAGATTTTGAAACTTTTTCGAGGTGACTGATGGGAAGGCAAGCGCTAAATAAAGAAACAATTAAAAAACAAGTCGTTGAAAAAATGCGAAAATTAGGCACTTATAAACCTCAATTTGACGACGTTATTGATATTTTTGCAGATATGCTTGAGCAGTACAGACGGCTTGAAATTGAATTTGCAAAAAAGGGCTTCAATTATGCCTCAAAAACAAACAGCGGAGATCTGAAAAAATCACCTTTGGTATCAACAATGGAACATCTGAGAAAAGATATTCTCAATTATTCTGACCGCCTCGCCCTGAATCCGAAGAGTTTCTTCAAGGATGAAGATCCTCCGAAACCTCAGAACAAACTCGCAGAGGCGATAAAGGCAATGAATGAAAAATTTTCCTAACAGAGATGCTGTTTTTGAGTATGCTCAATCTATTGTTGATGGAAGGAAAATTGCTTGTAAAGAGCTTAAACAATCTGCGAAGCGATTTTTCAGAGATTTAGAAAATCCCGCTTATGATTTTGACCCCACGGATGCAGAGTGGGTTATAAATTTCATAGAAACAACCTTTGTTCATCAGAAAGGTGAAGACTTCAACGGTGTTGCACTCAGAGGCACACCGTTTTTTCTTACCATCTATCACAAGTTCATTGTTTATAACCTTCTCGGATTTAAATTAAAAGGCACTAATATCCGCCGATTCAAAGAAGCATTCATATTCATCCCCCGAAAAAACATCAAAACAACCTTCATTGCGGCTCTTGTGTTTGCCTTGGCCGTGAAACAGTGTGCGAGCGGCTCTACAGCATACATAACTGCAGCAGCTCTCAAGCAATCAACTCAGGCTTTCAAGTTTATTCTCTACAACTTGAAGAAGATGGGCATTGAAGATGAATTCAGAATACTCGACAACAACCAAGAGCACAGTATTTCAGGAGAAATCGGCGACGATGGTTCGATTGAAATAATCGCTCTGGCCGCAAATCCCGACAGTCAAGACAGTTTCAACTGTAACCTTGCGATTGCTGACGAGCTTCACGCTTATAAAACACCAAAGCAATACAACATCATTAAAGAGGCAATGAAGACATTCACAAATAAACTTATGGTCGGAATAACAACTGCGGGTGATAACATCAACAGTTTCTGCTTCCGCCGTCTGTCTTACTGCCAGAAGGTCCTCAACGGCTTTTTCAAAGACGAGCAATTATTTATTTTTATCTGCAAAGCAGATGAGGACGAAAACGGCAACGTTGATTATCTCAATCCCGTTGTTCACGAAATGGCGAATCCCGGATACGGAATATCAATCCGTCCGGAAGACATTATGAACGATGCATTGCAGGCACAAAACGATCCACAGCAAAGGAAAGACTTCTTTGCAAAATCGCTAAACGTTTACACGGCGGCACTGAAAGCATATTTCGATATCAAAGAATTTCAGCGGAGCGATGAGAGATATAACTGGAGCATTGAGGAGCTTATAAAACTTCCTATCAAATGGTTCGGAGGGTCTGACCTTTCCAAGATGCACGACCTTACAGCTGCTGCAATGGTAGGAGTTTACGAAGACGTGCTCATTATAATTCCGCATTGTTGGTTCCCGATTGTTAAGGCAAAGGAAAAAGCAGATGAAGACGGAATCCCGCTCTTCGGTTGGCAAGACGACGGATGGCTTGATATGTCAAACGGTCCTGTTGTCAACCATGCGGAAATAGTAAACTGGTATATCTCTCAGAAGAAGCGAGGATTTTCAATAAAATCAATCGGCCACGACAGAAAATTCAACCGTGAATACTTCATGTTGATGAAGAAAAAGGGATTCAAGATAGTTGATCAACCTCAGTATTACTATCTGAAATCCGAAGGATTCAGATTCATTGAAAAAAAGGCAAAGGAGGGCAAGCTTTATTATTGCCACGCCGAGCCTTTTGAATATTGTGTTTCAAACGTTAAGGCTATCGAAAAAACAGACGATATGATTATGTACGAAAAAATCGGAGAAACAGACAGAATCGATATTTTCGATGCTGCCGTTTTTGCTGTCAACCGATATCTTAGTGATTTGAGCACTGAAAGCAAATCAAGCAGCTGGTTTAAAAAGGAGTGATAAATTTGGCTGTGGTTAAAGTTGAAAAAAGAAATTCAAGAGATGCACCTCAAACAAGGTCCGCAAACAACGGCGGTTCTCTCTTCTGGCTTCAGCCAGGACAGGTTTTGCCGACGGGATACGTTCCCATCACCAAAAACGAAGACGTCAGAAAGTGTATTCATATCCTTGCCGACCTTGTAAGTAACATGACAATAAAACTTTTTGAAAACGGTGAGGACGGAGATTATCGGGTTAAGGATGAACTTTCGAAGAAAATCGACGTCTGCCCCAACAACCTTATGACCCGAAAGAACTTCATATATAACATCGTCAAGGATGCTATTGAATGCGGAAACAAGGTTGCAGCTGTCAAAACGAACGGAATTTATATCGAGAATATAATCCCGTGGGCACCGTCAACGGTTTCTTTTGTCAACATCTCGGAGAACGGATACCAGATATCACATAACGGGCAGAGATTTGACCCCGATGAAGTTTTGCACTTTGTTATAAATCCCTCATCGACGACCCCGTATATCGGAGAAGGCTTTACCGCAACGGTAAGACAGACCGTTCAGGATCTGGCACAGGCTCAGTCAACAAAGTCCGCTTTTTTGAAAAGTGAATATAAGCCGAGCTTAATTATAACCACGAATTCCGATGACGAAGCGATGCAGACTGAAGAAGGAAGAAAAAACGTTCTCGACAGCTATGTTTCAAAAACGAAACAAGGCGAACCGTGGATTATTCCCGCCGGAGAAATCGAAGTCAAAACAATTCAGCCCCTTTCACTGAATGATTTGGCGATTGCCGATACAATGCAGCTTGACAAGAGAGCGATTGCCCGAGCCTTCGGAATCCCGCCCTTTTTGATCGGTGTCGGCGAATTTAACAAAGAGGCATATAACAATTTCATAGCAACAACAATTCTCTCAATTGCCATGAGCATTCAGCAGGAGCTTACAAAGAAGCTTCTGCTCTCCGACAAGAGATATTTCAAATTCAATATCGAAAGCCTTATGCAGTACAGCATAAGTGAGAAGGTCGCATACGTCAAAGAAATGGTCGGCGGCGGCATTCTCAACCGTAACGAAGGCAGAAACAAGCTCGGAGAATCGCCTGTTGACATTGAAGGCATGAATGATTTTGTTGTTCTTGAAAACTATGTTCCCGTTGCTAAGCTCGGAGACCAGAAAAAATTGAGAAAGGAGGACGAACCCGATGAATAGAAGAACTCTGACTATGCTGTCTGACCTTGAACACCGTTCAGAAGGTGAGAAAAAGTACATCTCGGGGTATTTTGCTGTATTCAACTCAATCTATCAGATCTGTCCCGGTATAAGCGAAAGCATTGCACCGGGTGCTTTCGATGAAACAATCAATGATGATATCCGTTGCCTCATCGATCACGAATCAAGGCTTGTTCTCGGAAGAACCAAAGCCGGAACATACAAACTTCGTATCGATAAAAAAGGTCTGTGGGGCGAAGTTGAAATCAACGAGAAGGACTCCGATGCAATGAACCTCTACCATAGGGTTAAGCGCAGAGACGTTGACCAGTGCTCTATCGCATTTGAAATTCTTCAGGATTCTTGCGAATACAGAGAAGACGGTTCTTGCCATTGGACCATTGAAAAGCTGAAACTTTACGAAGGTACAGTGTGCACTTTCCCTGCATATGAGGAAACATCGGTTGAAGCACGCACAAGACAGAAAGAACACATCGAAAAGAGACAGCTTGAGCAGAAAAAGGCCGAGCTGTCAAGAAGATTGGAGGAGCTTAAATGCTGACAAGATTAAGACTTGAGTTTAATCTCAAGCAGAAAAGAACAGCCCTTGCCGCTCTTCTCGAAAGAAAAAGCGGCTATGAGGAAAGAAGTCGTGCACTTCGCACAGCTCTGGAAGAGGCACAGACAACCGAAGATACAGAGCTTATAAACACACAGCTCACCGAGCTTGAAAACGAAATCGGTGGAACTGATTTCGCCGCAGAAGAAGCAACTCTCAACGGTGAAATTAATGACATTGAAAACGAGCTTAAGGAGCTTGACGAAAAAGAAACAGCAGCAGCAACACCGCCTGCTCCCGCAGCGGTTGATTCTGCTACAACTACAACAGAAAGAAAGGCGGGTTATTCCCACATGAAAAGAAGAGGTATTTTTTATTCTCTGCCCGTTGAACAGAGAAACGCTATCATCGCAAAGCCTGAAGTAAGAAGCTTCCTTGACGGCATCAGAGAAGCTGTTCAGACAAGAGCCGTTTCAGGTATGCAGCACAATGTCCCCGTTGACGTTCTCGGTCTGGTCAAGGAACAGATCGGAGAATATTCAAAACTCCTCAAGCACGTGAACGTTGTTCCCGTATCCGGAGATGCAAAAGTTCCCATTATGGGTATTGCACCCGAAGGCATCTGGACCGATGCAACATCCAAACTCAACGAAAGAAGCCTTGCCTTCTATCAGATTGAAGTCGGCAACTACAAGGTTTCGGGTTACGTTGCAATCTATAACTCAGATATCGAGGACAATGACGAAGCAACACTTTCAAACGTTATCGAAGCTCTTGGTAAGGGTATCGGTAAAGCAATTGACCGTGCCATTATCTATGGTACCGGTAACAATATGCCTCTCGGCATCGTAACGAGACTTGCTCAGGCGGCAAAGCCTGCATCATGGAGCGCAAAGGCTCCCGAGTGGAAGGATCTTCACGAAACACACATTATCAAGAAGGACCTTACAAGCGCCTCCGGTTCGAAATTCTTCGAGGGAATCACCTCTGCAGCAGGTGTTCCTTCAAGCGAATACTCAACAGACGGTATGTTCTGGGCTATGTCGCACACAACCGCAATGGAAATCAAAGGTAAGGCAATCGCATTCAATGCTTCTGCCGTTCTTCAGTCCAACGTTGCAAACGAAATGCCCGTAATCGGCGGCGCAATCGAGGAACTTGATTTCATCCCCGACGGTGATATCGTTTTCGGTTACGGTTCCCTTTACACTATGGCCGAAAGAAAATCAATCACCCTCGGCAGTTCGGAGCACGTTCTCTATCTTGATGATCAGACTGTATTCGCAGGCAAAGCAAGATATGACGGTGCACCCGTTATCGGCGAAGGTTTCGGCGTAATGAACATCCACAACAAGGATGTTGCAACCACAAGCACCTTTGCGGCAGTTGCAGCCAACTAATCAACACATCAGCAAGCAGGGGCGGCTTTCGCCCCTGTGTTCCCATTTGGAGGTGTAGAAGATGGATGATGCAATTAAACTTCTCAAACTCGATTTAGGGGTCAAAGGCGATGCCCGTAATGATTATTACAAAGATACTCTCGAGGCAATAATAAGCGAACTAAAAAAGCGAAAGGGAATAACAATAAACCTTGACGAAATCGACGACAAAATGCTTGTTGTAGATCTTGCGGCATGGAAGATTCGAAACAGAGATAAAGGCACCGCTGTACCGACGAATCTTGTTTATGCGGTGCGAGGTCGTGCGCTTCGTGAAAGGAGCAAGAATAATGCAGGTTGAAGAAACGCTTGAGCTTATAACCGTAATTGTCACAGACGAGAAAGATGCTTACGGTAATCCGATTGAGCGTGAAGAAAAAAATGAGGTTTTTTGCAAAGCAGAAAACCCCGGAAGAAGCGAATTTTATGCAGCAAAAAGAGCCGACATGAAAGTTTCAAAAATCTTCACGGTTTCGGACATCGATTACAGAGGAGAAACCGAGCTTATCTATGACGGCGACCGTTATAAAGTAGAAAAAGACTATCCCGTCAACCTGGATGAAATCGAGCTCACCTGTTCAAAGGTGGAGTGAGTATGGCAAGTTTCGGATTTAAGATGTCGGAAGAACTGCAAGAAGAGCTTTCAGAACATCTTTCAAAAATTGATGAAGTTGCCCCCAAAATGCTTGAAGAGGCAGCACCTATTTTGGTGAAAGCCTTAAAGCATCATGCACCAACATCAATTAAAAAAGCTTCTAATACTGTCAGAGCAAGTAAGCTAAAAAACAATATAAAAGCAAAAAAGCCTAAAAAAACCAAAAACGGGGCGTGGATACTTCCCATCGTTTTTACAGGCAAAGAAATCCGAAAAACAAGCGACGGCAAATATTATGATGTCACGAATGCTCAAAAGGCAGCCTATGCGGAGTATGGTAAGAGCGACCAAGAAGCAAGTCCTTTCATCAGACCTGCAATTGAAGATTGCGAGGATGATGTCAATATTGAAATGCAAGCAGTTTTCTTTAGGGAGATGATGAAAAAATGAATTATAACCCACGAATCATAAGCGCATTAACGCCCATCGGCATTGAAGTCATTCCCGATTTCTACGATGCCAAAAAGAAGCGGGTTGATAAGAACGGCAATGAGCTTCCCGATCTTAAAGAATGGATTGTTTTCAATTATGTTACTGAATCTCCCATTCTTCATGGCGACGATGAGGATATCGAAGAAAAAACCCTTATCGATGTTCACCACTTCACAAAGGACAAAGCAAAAGCTCACAAAATCAAAGAGCTTATAAAAAAGAGCCTGCGATATTCAGGCTTCACAATAGAATCAACGATGCCGCCTTCTTATGAAAACGACACGGGATTCTATCACACTACAGTCACGATAAGTGACACAGATTCAACGGAGGTATAAAAATGGCACAGTTTGTAGCAAAATTACCTATTATCGCAAAAAGAAAAATCTCAGAAAACGGAACAACAGTCACATTTGAGGAAGGAATGATCCTTGCAAAAATGATATCCTGTACCGTAACTCCCACTCAGAGCAAGGTTGAGCTTTACGGCGATGATGACGTTGCCGAGCAGGATAACAGTGTAACCGGCGCAGGAATCACCCTCAACACAACGCACCTGCCCACAAAACCCGCTGCATTTATGTTCGGTTCCGAATATAAAGAAGCAACGGAAAAAGATCCCGAGCAGATCATCTCGAAGGATTCTGATGAAGCGCCTGAGGTTGCTTACGGTTACATCGATGGTCATAAGCAGAACGGAAAAAAGAAATTCAGGGTAAGAATTCTTCCCTGCGTTATTTTCAACCAGCCGGCGGAAACAAGCAATACCAAGGGCAATACGGTTGCTTTCACAACACCTTCGCTCAGTGGCACCGCAAAGGTTGACCCTGTTACAAGCGAATGGAAACATGATTATTTCTTCGATACTGCAATAGCGGCAATTGATTTTCTCAAGTCAACAATGGGCATACAGCCCGCAGCGGCACAGTAATCGGAGGTGTAACGAATGAATGCAAGGATTATCAACAACGTTGAAGAAAGCCCTAATATTTATGAATACAAGGGAATCAAGCTTAACCTTCAATTAGGTATGTGGTCTTTTGCGAGAATAAAAGAAAAGTTTGCAGGCGGGATGAAAGAGGTTTTGACAAGGATCTCTGAAGATGATGTTTTCTTTTTTGTACTTGCAACCCTTATCGATGAAGCATTTATTGTAAAAGCATACGAAGAGGGTAAGGAGTATCCTCAGGCTGATATCGAATACTTGAAGGCAAAAACATCGCTGAAAAATTTTCCTGAAGCAACAAGGATAGTCGGCAGGGCAATGGGTCTTTCAATCGGCACAACAGATTCGGAGCAGGCTGAAATCGACAAAGAGATTGATGAAGCACTTGATGAAGAAGACATCGAAGATGCAGACGAAAAAAACTTGAAAGCCGAGCAGACAGCTCCCTAAATATCGATATGTGGTATTACCGGATGGTTTGTTTGCTCGGCTTTTCGGAATTCCAATTCTGGCATATGCGGATTATTAAAATGACCTCTCTTTACGAGGAATACTGCATACACCATGGATTGAAAAAAAGAGAGGCGGTGGTTGACTGATGGCAGATAAATATAAAATAGGTCCTTCGCTTGTAGTTGACGGCGAAGCGGAATACAAAAAAGCTCTCGCAGAAGTCAATAAATCGATGTCGGTCCTTGCCTCTGAAGCAAAGAAGACCGCCGCTGCCTATGCTGACGATAAAAACAGTCTTGAGGCCTTGCAGGTTCAGACGGAAGATTACCAGAACCAAGCTGAAAAGCAGAGGGAAAAGGTTGAACTTCTCAGAAAAGCTTATGAAAATTCAAAAGAACAGCTCGGAGAGAATGCATCCGCAACCAAAGACTGGCTTATAAAACTTAACAATGCTGAAGCTGCCTTAACAAGAACCGAGAAGGCTAATCAAAAAAACAGAGAAGCGATTGAGTATCAAACCTCTGCAATTTTTGAATATAAAAGCGCTCTTGAAGATATCGATAAGTCAATGGCGCTTTTAGAGTCAGAGGCAAGAAAAACCGCTGCAACTTTTTCAGACAGCGAAAATAGCATTGAAGCTTTATCCGCTCAAACAAAAGAGTATCAAAACCAAGTTGATTTACAAAGAAAAAAGGTTGAAACTTTATCCAAGGCCTACGAAGAATCAAAAGAACAGCTTGGCGAAAACGATAACGCAACAAAAGACTGGCTTATAAGACTCAACAAAGCTGAAGCTGTTTTAATAAAAACAGAATCCGCTTTATCCAAAACCGAATCTGCGCTCGAAGAACACAATCAAAAAATCAAAGAGCAGAAAGCGGTTATAAATCAGGTCAAGGAAAAATATGAAGAGTGGAAAAATAAGATTGAGGATATAAAAAACGCTCATCCGGGCATGACGAAAGCTCTCGAAACAGCAAATAATGCTGCACACAAACTCGGAAGCGCAGGCCTTTCAGCTGTTAAGGGCGGGGCTGTTGTTGCCGCAGCAGGCATGACAGGCGTAGCGGCGGCGGGAGCAAGCATGATTAATAAGTTAAGCGAGATAAGCGAAGAAACAAAAGAACTTCGTGAAAATCTCGGAAAGCTTGAAACTGGATTCACAACAAACGGACATTCGGCGGAGACAGCAACCGACATATATAAGAATCTTTATTCGATTCTTGGTGATAGCGACAAAGCTACAGAAGCGGCAAGCCACTTGGCTCTCTTAGCAAAGAATCAGGAGCAACTTTCGGATTGGACAAACATTGCAACAGGTGTTTATGCACAGTTTGGGGATAGTCTTCCAATTGAGTCATTGACGGAAGCGGCGAACGAAACAGCTAAGACGGGATCGTTGACGGGATCTCTTGCAGATGCGCTCAACTGGGTAGGAGTAAAGGAAGATGAATTTCAAACAAAGCTTGATAAATGCAACACCGAACAAGAAAGAAGCGCCCTGATTACCGAAACCTTAAACGATCTTTATGATAAGCAGGCTGAAAAATATCGGGAAATAAACTCTGTTTTGATTAAAGCTCAAGAGGCACAAGTTACATATGATTTGAGCTTAGCAAATCTGGGCGAATCTGTTGATGGCATAAAAAACAAAATGACGGCTGAATTTTTGCCGGGTGTGTCAACGGTTGTTGATGGTTTGGCCGAAATGCTCTCTGGTGAAGACGGAGCTTCTAAGCTCATTGAAAGTGGTGTAAATGATATAGTTGCCAATTTTGAAGAGATGCTTCCAGAAACTAAATCTCTACTCAATGGGCTGGGGGAAACATTCGCCGAAGTTGCACCCGAAATAGTGATCACACTCTCAAACGGACTTCTTGACAACATAGATGTAATTTCAGAATCGTCAACGGAGCTTTTGAGCAGCCTTGCAAAGGGCTTAATTACTCCGGAAAATATGGAAAAACTTTCGGGGACTACAGTTACGCTTGTTTCTGACGTTGTCGGTTTTGTCGGCGACAATGCCGATATGATGACGGACGGCGCAACAACCTTGATCCTCTCTTTTGTTGACAGCCTTTTGATGCCCGAAAACTCTCACAAGCTTGCCACCGGTTCTCTTGACGTCGTAACCGCTATTGTCGGCGGCCTGATTTCCAACTCCCCCGAAATGATAGCAGGTGCAATTGAGCTCATCGGAGTTTTGATTGATGAAATAATTCACTATGACTGGTGGGGCGTTGCAAAAGACATCTACGAGGGAATTAAGGACGGATTCAAAAACATATTCAGCAACGAGGCTGACGGCTCACACGCAGGCGGTATTGACTACGTGCCCTATGATGGATACAGAGCAATGATGCACAAAGGTGAGCAATTACTTACAGCATCAGAGGCTATCGTTTACAAGCAGGATAAAGCTGATAACTTCTCTGATTATGCAGAGCTTAACAGAAAAGTTGATGCTCTTATTGCAGCACAGAATAAGCCTGTCAATTGGACTATGACTGCTAATGGCTCACTCGGAACTCTTGTGCGGGTTCTGAATCCTGCGATCGAAAGAGAAAACAAAAGAAGCTCGGCTTTTGCTTAAGGAGGGAATAATTCGATGTCTAAAATTTTGATAATTGACGGTGTGGATTATTCCGACACCGTTTTTGTTGATGAGATTGCAGAGAATTTCGTTCTTGCTGTCGGTATGGCATCAATGACCATGCAGAGCGGCCGCAGAAAGCACGATATTATCGGAACTGAATATTCACACACTCTTCTTATCAGGCGGAATCCGATGGTTTCGCCCGAAAAATGGGACGAATTTTATAACCATATAGCACAGCCCGTTGAGTTTCACACGGTAGAAGTTGAGCACGATCAGGGAACAATAATTTATGAAGCGCACATCACTAACGGCGGAAGAACGCTCATCCGCCGGGATGGCTGCAAAAAAATCTGGAGTGATCTTACTCTCACGTTTGAACCTGCAGAACCGCAAAGGGGGGCTAAATAATGACCGACAGAGCATTATTTCCCGTTTTCGCACCTAACACACACAGCGGCGGTGTTAAGCTCGGAAAACTTATGAACGTTTCCGTAGCCGAAAGCTTCACCCAACTTTCAGGGCTCAATGAATACAGACAGGTTTTCAACTATGCGGCGGTGACACTTGGATCAACATATATCTCCTCAAAGGCTTACGAAAAAGCCTTCGGAGCTTATGTTACCAAGGATTTAATCGTTGACCAGCCCTTAATGGGCATCCCCGGAAAGTTCGGATACATCAAGAGAGATGTTGAAGACGGGATGAAAAAATGGTGTGTGGTATGGATTGAGAGAATAACGTTCTCCCCTCCTCCGGACAGCGCCATAACGAAGGCATCGTCAACAACCTTTGTTACACCATCAATAACGGGAATGGCCCACGAAGACGGAACAGGATGGAGAAAAAAGTTCTTCTTTACTTCCTTGAAGGAAGCGAGAGAATTCTTAGAGACGAAGGCGGGTGTTAATTATTGAGAAAAAACAAAATAATTTACAACGATTTTGCGGCACTTGCCGCCGAAAAATCCACTGTACCCGCAGAGAGCTCATCCGATTATCAGGACGGCGGAAATCTCCTCGATAACGATTACCGTTCTCCTCTCAACTATGCATCTTTTGAGGGTCAGGGAATAAACCTCCTTGACCCGTCCCTCGTATTAGCCGAAGAAGGAGACAATCTCGGATTCATTTCAGAAGAAATAAGCAACGGCGGCAAGAGCACCAATGTTCAGCTTGTTATCGACCTTGCAGACGGATATTATTCCGCCCCCGGCATCACCCTTTATTTTCATCAGAATCATTGCTCTGAGATCTTTATTGAATGGCAGAAGGATAATTCCCCCGTCGATTCAGCAACGACTTATCCGAGCTCTCTGAGCTTTTATTTTGAACATAAGGTTGAGGAATTCAACAAGGTGATCCTTACATTCAAAAAGACTGAAACACCTTTTCAGTTTGTGAAACTTGCGGGCATCGACCTTGGAAGGACCAGAGACATCACAAGTTTCTTCGGTGCAATCAGTGTATTCAACGAGGTTTACCCAGATTGCTCGGATTTACCCGGTGCGACCTGCGACTTTGAAGCACTTCTGACAGAGGATTTCACACCGCAAAGTGAACAGGAAATTTTTCTTTATTCCGACGACGAACTTTTCGGCAAATTCATTGTTGAAAATGCAACTCCCAACGGCAACGGAAGATACTTTTTTGAATGCTCGGATGAAATAATGAAGCTTGAGGGTTCAGAATTTCCCGAGCTATCGCAAGGCTCATACACCGTATCCGAAATTGCGGAAGAAATAAAAAAAGCATCAAACATCGAAATTGACGTTGCACGTTTCGGTGCTATGAGCTTAACGGGATTCATTGAAAAAGAAAAAAGCTCCCGACTTGCGGCAACTATGCTCTCATTCGGCGCAGGTGTTTATATTATAAACGAGAAAAAGAAGTTGACACTTTGCAAGCCCCGCAATCGAAGGAACAAAGTTATCAATTCAAATCAGATTATCGGTTTTGCGACCTATAAGCAGAAATCACCTTGTGCTGCAGTCGATTTGCAAACCTTCAGCGGAGATTTTAAAACGATATCGTCGGAAAAGATATCCAGAAACCCCTCAAAAAAAGCAAGCGACAGCAATACGACCAAATTCTATAATAAATATTCGCTGATCAGCAACGTTGACAGCCGGTTCAACGAGCTTCTTGAAATGGGATATCATTGGAACGAAATCGAAGCAGATATTATCCTGAAAGACGAGAAGGTCGGCGATATATTGAGAATAGAAACCCCGTTCAACGGTGTTAAGACAGGAATAATCAAATCAATGGATTGTGCCCTTTCAACCGAAGCAACGGCTCACATCGTAATTATAGAACGTGATTATGCTGCGGAAGGGGTTGAATATAATGGCTGAAAAATATCTCTATTTTGAGATGACAAAAACGGAGCACCCAAACACGGAATTCAGAGCAAAAATCGAAACAATTCCCGAATACAAAAACGCCAAAGCGTATGTCCGTTTCGAAATACAGTACAAACACTCAGGAGCAGATGAAAAGATTAACAACTTTTGCTTCTCATACACAATGAATGAGAAAACCTGGGGTCCTTCCGTTAATTACTTATGGACGGCACACGATACATCTAGCGAATGGGTCTCCATATCTCCGTTCTGGGGATACGAATGGATTGATTACTATCCCGGGTCTAATTCTTATTATGAAGCAAATTGCGATTTTGAAATCACAATTAAATCCGATCAGTCATCTTTCATTACATATCTCTATAAAACCGTCGGAACAGCACATTCTTCGTGGGCACTTGAGAAGATAGATATGTCGTCACCGGAAGTAACAAATCTCAAGGTGTCCGGCAACAGATACGGTTTCAATATCGGGGCAACGTTCAACACTGCTCACCGTTCATATAAAATAAATTCAATTGTATTTGAGCTTACAGGGCTGACGTATGAACAGGCAGAATCCCGTATTGGAAAAACTACTCAAGCAGACACTTCAGATTTGATTTCAAGCAGCAGTTCTTACGGTATAAGACTCACAAAAGAGAAAAATCTATCCATATCAAATGAAACCTTTTTCGACCTCAATTCGCTCAACGACTTAAGTCCCCTCGATAGCGGCGGTACGTACTATTATTCACTCGAAGTAACAGCTGAAAACGGCAAATCGAAGTCTGTATCTGGTAAATTCACGTTGCCTCAAAAAGTTACAGGCATCACCTGCGACACAAACAACGAGTTACTTCCCGATACTCAGCATCAGCTGAATTACAACGTATTGCCATCAAATGCAGAAGAGCTATCTGTGACGTTTGAAACAAGTGATCCCACAGTAGCAGTCGTTGATAATTACGGCAATATAACCGCAGTATCTGACGGCATATGTCAAATTCTTGTAATCACGGTTGACGGTAATTTTGCCGCAAGCTGTACAATCACAGTTGTTAACACCGAAGTATTCCCAACACTCCACGAAATACAAATTCTTTCAGCAACAGATATATCCCGAATTGCATTCGCCTGCAATTTTATCCGTGAAGAACTTATCGAAAAAGGTATTACCGTCCCTGAACTGGCAGACACCAAGGCTCAGGGCAAAGGACACCCGGTCAAAGGAATCAAATCTCTTTTTGAAACGATCGAAGCAAACTGTCAGATTCTCCGGACAGCCTCTCCCGTTGAAATCACAAATCTTCCGCAGATCCAGATTATCAATAAGCAAAATGAGGATTGGTATTTCGTAGTTAACAACTGGATAGACTTCCTCAACGAAATTCACACAAAAATAAACGGAGGTGGTTAAAATGGATTTTCGTGTTGATTTTACATCAGATAACATCCTTCCCGACGGCAATAATTTCGGACAAGTCGGCGAACATAATGCCGCAATCCTTGTAATTACACCGCCGAAGGAAATGACGGACAATGCAGAAATTCTTTATTTTTGTCTTGCCTGTGAGGTCGGCAGAGAATACATCAAATCAGTTGTCAGATCGGAACTTTACGAAAAAGCAGAAACAATCAGAGTCCCTCTCTGGCAACAGGCAACAATCAGTGAAACAGCAAAGCTTCAGCTTGAAGGATATGATGGCAATAATAATGTTATTATCAAATCTAAGCTTGTTGCTTATAATCTCAATCCGTCAGCAAACGGACTTCAGGTTGAAAGAGACATAAACGGAGGCAGTCTTGCAGGAAGTGTCGCAAAACTCAGCAAGGAAATTGCTGAAATGAACGAACAGAGACCTCAAATGGTAGACGGCGTGGTAGACTACACCGAGATAGCAATGTTTACGACTGATCCGACTCTTGTAGTAATCGAAACCTCGTTACTTCCTGAAAATGCAAGAGTCAAAAAAATTGAAATTCCTGACATTATGAATCAGACCAACGAGTATGTTTCGCTTGAGGATGTAATTGCAAAAGATACTGAAAACGGATATTCGTCTCCGTACTACATTATGTATCCGAAAAATATGATCGGAAATTTCTTTACCACGGCAGCAATCGTTGTCTTCTCGGCAATGAGTACGAACTCCTTCTACACCACGGTCGAAGCCAATTTGTTTATGGACCAGAAAATCAAAATTTATTATGAAATCGAGGAGAACTAAAATGAAGATTATTATTGACACAAAAGAAACAATTATGGTCGTTAACAACGAAACAAACTATTCAGTCATTCCCGATCTTTACGGCTACGGATCTGTCGCATTTCTTGCAGACTCTATTCCGAAGGATGCAATCATAACGGGCATCTTTGCTGACGGCAGAAGTCTCGAAAATTATCGCCTTAATTGTGACGGCGCATCCATTATTCTTCCGAGCGAGGAAAAACACGAAGGACACAATGTTGTAGCTGTATTCACAAGCCCCAACGGCGGGGATCTTTATGACCTTGCGGTGGCGAACCTCATCACAAACTTTGTAGTTGAGTATATCAATCCCGTCCTCCTGATTCAGTAAAAAAAGAAAGGAATGTATAAGATGAAACATATTGCTTTATTCAGCGCAGGTGCAGTCGGATCTGTAATTGCCTCTTTCTTTGGCGGTTGGTCGGCAGCGATGACAACGCTTCTTATTTTTATGACCATCGACTATGTGTCCGGCCTTATTGTTGCGGGTGTATTCCACAACTCAACGAAGACCGAAACAGGCGCACTCGAATCAAGAGCAGGGCTCAAAGGTCTCTGCCGAAAAGGCGCAATGCTGCTCATTGTACTCATAGCCTGCAGACTCGATATTATGCTGACAACCGCATATGTCAAAGATATGGTTTGTATCGCATTCATTCTCAATGAGCTTATAAGTATTGTTGAAAATTTCGGCCTTATGGGTGTACCGATCCCGCAGATTATTGTTAAAGCAATCGACCTCCTGAAGAAGAAAAACCCTTCAGAAAAAGGTGGAGGAACAATGACTTTTGACGAGTTTATCGAAAAATATATCGGAAAAGCGGTTGACTATGACGGTAGTTGCGGTGTTCAGTGTGTAGACTTTGCAAAAATGGTGATGAAATATGTTCTCGGAATAACCCCGAAAGCAATCGGCAATGCTCACGCATACTTTGATGATTTTTATGAACACAGCTTCCTTAAAAATAATTTTCTCCTTATAAAAAACACTCCTGAGTTTGTCCCGCAGAAGGGAGATTTTTGCGTATGGAGTAAATCAATGAACGGTTACGGTCACATAGCGATTGCATCAGGCGAAGGAGATACAAAACACTTCTTTACATACGACCAAAACTGGGGAGGTAAACAGGCAAAAAAGGTAGAACACAATTACAAGTATTTTCTCGGAGTTCTCAGGCCGCTTGATCAGACTGCATTTGAAACAAGCAAAGCTATTTACTTCCCGAAATATACGGGCGACAGCATCAGTTTTTCCGATGCGCTCAAAGAGATCGGAGCAAAGAACAGATTCGATTATCGCCGTAAAATCGCAGTCGCAAACAACATCAAAGCTTATATGGGAACAGCGCAACAGAACATCAAGCTTTTCTCTATGCTCAAGCAGGGAAAACTCTTGAAACCGTAAGAAAGGACGTGCAACAATGGGACACTGGATTCTCACAAGCGGCAGCCTCTATGTCGTAATTTTCGTTACAATCATCAGAGGGATCATTGATAACATCGCAAATCTTTTCTGATTTTGTAAAGGCATAACATAACAAATAAAAAAACATTCCCCCGGAACAACAAAAGTGTAGTTTCGGGGGATTTTTCGACTTGCATTTGACTTGCATATTTAATTTGTTTTTCAATTTTTACGATTTTTTTCGCCTTAAAATAAAAAATAACAAGCAAAAGAAAAAACCTCAAAACCCTTATTTTTCAAGGATTTCAAGGCTTTTTCTTTGGTTGCGGAGACAGGATTTGAACCTGCGACCTCCGGGTTATGAGCCCGACGAGCTACCGAGCTGCTCTACTCCGCGATATATATTCTCTTGCTTGGTGCTTTATAATTATACACGTATTTCAGGATTTGTCAAGTGTTTTTTTAAAATTTTCTTTTATATTTATTTTTACACTTTTTCATTTCTTATTATATGCGTTTTTTTCAAAATTATCCCACCTAAAAACAAACACTTTTTCCTTCTACTGTTCAAACACACGGCATATCAACATAATGTTTGACACGCCAGTTAATAGTATGTTAATATTATAATATTAATACTTTTAACGTATGAAACAGGAGATGATTGTATGGGCGAAGAAAACAAGAGCGTTGAAACTCAGAACAGCAAACAGGAGCACAAGCGACTTATCCGTCCGAGAGAAATTGCCGCTTTTGCCGCAACGTCATACACAATCAATAATCTCACCTCGTTCATCGGTGCCACAAAGCAATACTTTATGATGAGCTTTATGGGACTCTCAGGCACGGCATTCGGTACTCTCAGCATGGTTTCTACTATCTGGGATGCTCTTGACGATCCGATTTCAGGCGTCATCATCGACCGTTGCAGAACACGTTGGGGCAGACTTCGTCCGTTCCTCATTTTTTCAATGCCGTTCTGGGCAATTGCATCCGTGCTTTTTTATACGGTACCTAACAGCTTCAACAATACGCAGATGTTTATTTACGCCCTTGCGGCAACCATCATCTACGGCATCGGTTTTTCATATCTGAGCGGCTGGGAACTTCTGCTTTATAACATAACCCCGAACACAAACGAACGAAGCACTCTGATTGCAACTCAGAAATTCGTTAATCTTTTCACATGGCTCCCCTCCCTCGTTCCCGTTTTCGTCGACTTCGTTCCGAATATCACGAAAAATGCCGTCACCCAGCCTGAGGTTTACAAAGGCTTTTCAACCTTCTTCGTGCTTTTCGCCGTGGGCGGTGCATTATTCGGCTTCTTCAATATGAGGGAAAGAGTTTCCATCGCTTCGAAAGAAGAACTGAAGGAAACGGGATTTTTCAAATCCGCCAAGTCCATTATTACCTGCCGTCCTCTCGGCGCACTTCTTCTCTCAAACTTCTTCGGAGGAATCAAGGGTGTCGGCGGTGCATCGGAAGATTTCTTCTGGCTAAACTGTACGGGTAAGCTCTCAAACAGGCTCCTCTGCAGTCTTTTCACGGGTATTCCGAATTATTTCATCACTCCCCTCGCCCCCAAACTGATTGCAAAGCTCGGTCTGCGCACCACCGCAATTTCAGCAGGTATTTTCAGCGGCGCCGCATACACGATTCTCTATTTCGTCGGCTATAAACCTACGGGCAACAGTCTCATCGACTTTATCTGGGTTACCGTTGCACTGACGGTATGCGGTTTGCCCAACCACGTTATGGGTGTTTGCGATCCCCTTCTCAAGGGTGATATGTACGACTACCTCGAATGGCAGACGGGTATCCGCAACGAAGGTATCGTCAATGCGGTTTCAAGCTACGTCAACAAGCTTTCATCCAGTGTTCATTCCTGGCTTTCCGGTGCGGTATTCGACTGGATAAAGTTCAAGCCGCAGAAGGATATCTACGGCAATATTGTTCCCCACAAGAATCCGAAGGTGCTTCAGGGCATCTGGGGAATTTTCTGCCTCGCTCCCGCCGCCGCAAGATTCGGCTACGGACTTTCACTTCTTCTTTTCAACGTTCACGGCGAAAAGAAGGAGAGAATGCTTGCAGAACTCGAAGAACACAGAATAGCACGAACTGCTATGAAACAAAAGGATTTGGAGAGTATAGAATGATTAAATATCTGGAATTCAGAATATTCGCAGAGACTCCGCCGTCAAAGAAAGCGGCGGGACTCTTTTCCGATGAACTCAGACTGCGTATCAACGATACATACATAACCGAATGCGGCAAAGACCGTGCAAATTTTCTTTTCATCGAGGATTCCTCGTTATCAAAGGACAGCTACTCCATCGTTTGCACAGACGAAAAAACAACCGTTTACGCAAGCGGGATCCGAGGCTTTATTTTCGGCATCGGTATGTTCCTTCGCAAGATTGAAAAGGTCGGCAACTATATTTATCTGACCGAAGATATTTCAGGAAATTATACTCCCGATAAGGTTATCAGAGGTCATCAGATAGGTTACAGAACAACACCCAACACATACGATGCCTGGAGCTACGAAGACTACCGCAGATATTATCTCGATATGATGTTTTTCGGCTCAAATACGGTTGAACACATTCCCTATGAAAACGGTGTTTCGAAGAGAAACCGCCTGATGAAATATGACGAGGAGGAATTCATCGTCAACGCTTCGGCAATGGCGGATGAATTCGATCTCGACGTCTCCGTATGGCATCCCAACAATGACGGTGAAACAGTTGAATTTGCTGTTGAAAGGCGAAGAAAACTCTATGAAAAAATGCCTCGTCTCAACGTTGTTTTTCCGCCCGGAGGTGACCCGGGTGAGCTTCAGCCCGAGGAATTTGTTCTGCGTTGCAGAGAAATCGCAAAAGCGGCAAAAGCATCGCACCCCGATTGTCAGATGTGGCCATCGGCTCAACAGCCCCACTCAATCCACGATTGGGGAATCCGTTTCATTGGCGAAATGGAGAAACTTCCCGACGAAATCAGCGGTGTTATTATCGGTCCCAACAGAGCATTCCCGATAGATGAGCTTCGCCGCAGATTACCTGCAAAATATCCGATGCGTCTCTATCCCGATATCACCCACAACGTCAGATGCGAATATCCCGTTCATTTCGACCGCAACGATTGGCATTTCGCTCTCACAACGGGTCTGAGCCGTGAATGCACCAATCCCAGACCGCGTGAATACAGACTCATCCACCGACTCACAAGACCTTACGTTATCGGCTCTGTCAGTTACTCTGAGGGTATAACAGATGACGTCAACAAGGCAGTCTGGGCAGATATGGATTTCTTCCCCGACTGCGACCTGAACACAACTCTGCTTGACTATTGCCGCCTTTTCTTCTTCGGTGCGGATGCTCGGAAGATAGCGGATTCCATTCTACTTCTTGAACTGAGCTGGCAATGTGATCCCGCCGAAAATCCATCAATCGACAACAATCTCCGCATTTATGATGAGCTTTCCGTTGCTTATCCGTTCCTCAACAAAAACTGGAGATTTCTCCAGCTTTATATGAGAGCAAAGTGCGACTGGGTGCTCCGTCACAGAAGGCTCTTTGAACTTGACCTCATCAGAAAGGCAAGCAAAAAAATCAGATACGGCAAAATCGATGAGGCAAAAACGATTCTTCTCACCGAATTCGATGAAAATTATAAAAAGATACGAAACGATATCACTGACCTGGCAAAAAAACTCTTCGATCTCATCGGCCTGCAGTCGGATATCAAGAATTACTGTGCCGATAACTGGGAAAGAGGTGCAATCCTCGAAACGATAGATTTGCCGATTACCGACAGAAAATGGCTTCTCGGCAAAATTGATTCGGCAGCCGAAACGTCCGATCCCGTCGGATATATGCAGAAGATTCTTGACCGCAACAAAGTTGACGGTGATGAATACTATTTCTCTGTTGCTCTTAACGGTCTTGAACAGTGCGGCGTTGATCAGACGGGTGAAATCTATATGAATTTCCAGGGTGACAGACCCAACGTGAATGACGGTTCGATGCCGACGTGTATGTTCAAGGTATATGACAACCTCACGTTCAGATGCAAAATCGGCGGTCTGACCGCTGACTGCGATTATGAACTTAAAGTCACGTATGCTGACAGAAAAATCGACTCACACAATCATAAAATCACAGTAAACGGTGTTACGATCTATGAAGGTCCTCAGTTCGGCGGTGAAACCGACGAAGAATTTGATAAAACTATGCTCTGTGACGGATTTGTCAGTGCGAGTTACGCAATACCGAAAAACATTCTCGTCAACGGCTGTGCCGAACTTGAGCTGAGCGAACCCGAAATGGGAGTTATGTTTACCGAATTTGTCATCAGAAAAAAGAGATGATTCCGTCTGCCGAAATCAAAGATTTTTAATATCTGCTTGACATAATTCTTTAATTATTTTATTATTATATAGGTTAAATTTTATAACAAATATTCATATAAGGATGTGTTATTGATGGACAAACAGTATGAAGCACTGTTTACCCCTTGGAAAATCGGTAACGTCGAAATCAAGAACAGAATCGTTATGTGCCCTATGGGCGGCACATCTCTTTTCGGTTGGTTTGAACTCGGCGGCTGCCATTTTGACAAGGAAGCAGCAAAGCTTTTCCTCGAAAGAGCAAACAACAACGTAGGTCTCATCATCCCCGGTATCGCACCCCTTCGCGATACATTCTGGGGCAAATGGCTTTGGCAGAATCCCAAGATGTTCGAAGACCTCAAGGTTTTCATGGATGAAATCCATAAGACAGGTGCAAAGCTCTTCGTTCAGCTTACAGCAGGTATGGGCCGCTCATGGGCTATCACAGAGCTCGTTGCTCCCCTTCACAAAAACAAGTTCACTCGCGCTCTTGTCAAGCCGATTCTTGACACTTCCCACGAACTCGCTTCACCCAGCCCCCAGCCTTCACGTTGGGCTCACGATATTATCTGCCCCGAAATGACAAAAGAGCAGATTCACGAAATCATCGAAGCATTTGCAAAAACAGCAAAGCTCTGCCGTGATGCAGGCGTTGACGGTGTTGAAGTTCACGCTGTTCACGAAGGTTATCTTCTTGACCAGTTCGCAATCGAATTCTTCAACAAACGTACAGACGAATACGGCGGAAACTTTGAAAACAGATACCGTTTCGCAGTTGAAGTTGTCAAGGCTATCAAGGAAGCCTGCGGCAACGATTACCCCGTTTCTCTCCGTTACTCCGTTGAGTCCAAGATGAAGGGCTTCTGCGAAGGCGCTATGCCCGGCGAAGATTACGAAGAAGTCGGACGTGCAATGGAAGAATCCGAAAAGGCTGCAAAGTACCTTCAGGATGCCGGTTACGATATGCTCAATGCCGATAACGGTACATATGACTCATGGTACTGGGCACATCCCCCCATGTATATGCCTCAGAACTGCAACCTCGAAGACGTTGCTCACATCAAAAAATTCGTTGATATCCCCGTTGTCTGCGCAGGCCGTATGGAACCCGACGTAGGTGCCAAGGCTGTTGCAGAAGGCAAGATCGACGGTGTCGGTGTTGCACGTCAGTTCCTTGCCGACCCTGAATGGGTTACAAAGATTATCGAAGACAGACTTGAGGACATCAGACCCTGTATCTGCTGCCACAATGCCTGCTTCAACTTCTCATCATCCAAGGGTCACGCAAACACTCAGGATCTTCTTGACACAATGGGTCTTTCACGCTGCGCCATCAACCCCCTTACAATGCAGTCCAAGAAATATAAGATCGTTCCCGCCAAGAAGGCAAAGAAAATTGCCGTTATCGGCGGCGGTATCGGCGGTATGGAAGCTGCTATCGTTTGCGCAAAGCGCGGTCACAGCGTAACACTTTATGAAAAGAGCGACAAACTCGGCGGCGTATTTATCGCAGCCGCAGCTCCTTCCTTCAAGGAGAAGGACCGTGACCTCATCGCATGGTACAACCGTGAGGTTGCAAAGCTCCCCATCGAAGTCAAGATGAACACCGAAGTCAAGGATATCGCTTCTCTCGGTGCTGATGAAGTCATCATCGCAACAGGCGCAAAGGCAAAGAAGATTCCCGTCAAGGGTACTGATACTGCAATTGAAGCAGTTGATTTCCTTCTCGGCAATGCTGAGGTCGGCGAAAACGTTACAATCATCGGCGGCGGTCTCACAGGCTGCGAAATCGCTTATGAGCTCTACCTCAACGGCAAGAAGCCCACAATCGTTGAAATGCAGGATGACCTTGTAACAACTCCCGGCATTGCTCTTGCAAACACGAGCTATCTCAGAGACTTCTTCAAGACAAACAAAGTTCCCGTTCACCTTGAAACATCCCTCGTTGAAATCAACGAAGGCAGTGTAAAGGTCAAGGATAAGGAAGGCAAGGTATTTGATATCCCTGCTGATTCCGTTGTTATGTCCGTTGGCTATACTCCCACCCCCCTTGCTCCCAAGAGCAAACACGTTCACGTTATCGGTGATGCTGCCAAGGTCGGCAATCTCCGTACAGTTATCTGGGGCGCATGGGATATCGCTATGAAGCTGTAATCCCCGATAAAACAACATAAATATACTCCCGGAAAGTTCAGACTTTCCGGGAGTTTTTGTTTTTATTCATCTGAACCAATTCAGATCAACATTTTCTGCAACGTATCTGCCGCCCTCCATATTGGGATGCAGATTATCCTTGCCGAGGTATTCCTTCTTCGTGCAGTTAGGCTTATCGGGATTCACACACAAACCCGCCTGATCGTAAACTGCATGGAATCGGTCGCTGTTTTCTCCAAGCAGAGCATTATATTCACTGACCATTGCTTCTTTTTCGGGTCTCGAATCGATACACTCGCCGAAATTCATAACATTGAAAACAACGGTTCTGACACCGTTTTTGCTGAGTCTCTCGGCAATACCCGAAACTGCATCGAGCATCTGCCTCGGAGTCGTCTTTTCGCTTTTGGGCGCGGCAATGGTATTATACTGCAGAAAATCGTTTGTTCCGAGTGCAAAAAGCACGTACTCCGTATCAGGATAATTCAAAACATCACGTTCAAGACGGTTGATTCCGCCGATACCGAAAAGTCCCTTGCAGAAAAACCTTTTGCTGAAGTCAAGCCTAGTGCGGTTACCCATAATTGACTTATTGATAACAGAGTATCTGCCGGGAAATTCGTTGCGTATTCTCTCTGCAAAGCAGTTTGTCCAATAGCCCTGCTGACTGATCGAATCACCGAAAACAACAATGGAGGATGCATCGGTTTCATTAAGAAGCTGCACGGACTGAAAAATCGGGATGGGTTTATGGAAATACATGCGAAGCAATTCCGAGGCAACTTCTCTGACCTTATCCCTTTTTCTGCGCTGATTTTCAACCGCGGTTTCAGTTGTAACGTCTCCTTTGACGGTTATAAGCGAAACATTATCAATCAGATTGCCGCTTCTGAGCGCGCCCTTTTCAACGTAAACACTGATGCAGAAATATTCACCTGTGTCAACGGTGATATCAACAGGGTCTGTCATTACAACGTCACCGATGCCGAGATGTAACTTTTCGCTGCCGCTGACCGTAACTGTTTTATATTCTCCGATGAAATTACCGTTTTCATTGCATTTCGCCGCAGTTATTCTGCCTATGAAGACGTCGTTTTTTGCACATTCATTAGACAACTCAACACGCAATTTTTTGCCCGATATCGCAGACCTGATTACCATTCTGTAGGTCTTTTTGCACGAAGGATAATAAAAAAACGACAGCGCGGCGTGTGCCTGACCCCAGGCTTGTACCCATTTTTCAGCCATACCGAATCCCCTTTCAATTTATATAATAATACTATCACACATCCTTTTGCTTTTCAAGAAAAAAGATACCCTGCCTGATTGCAGGGTATCCGATAGCTTTACATTGAGAAAACAACACCCGCAACGGCAGAAACAGCGATAAAAACGATGGGATGAAGTTTTCCGAGTTTCTTGATATTCGTCATAACAACAAGCACGACAGCAAGGATTGCCCCCTTCCAGTTGAATGCTGCAATGGAAAATGCCTCGGGGAAAAAATTCGCAACAGCTACGCTGAGACCCGCAGCGGCAATAAGGCCCGTCGATGCAGGTCGGAGACCGTAAAAAGCAGAATTGACATATTTATTGTCACGGAAGCTTTTAAGAAAAACGGCAACGATAAGAATGATTATCACCGCAGGTGTTACAAGACCGAGCGTTGCACTCAACGCACCGAGAATAGCGGTGGGTATACCCGCCACCTTCATACCTGTTACATATCCGACATAGGTCGCCATATTGACACCGATAGGTCCCGGAGTCGATTCACTGACCGCAATCATATTTGCAAGATCGTTGTGAGAAAACCAACCCGTACTGTCAGAAATGTCATAGAGGAAAGGAATTGTCGCCATTCCGCCGCCGACAGCAAAAAGCCCCGTTTTGAAGAATGCCCAGAAAAGTTGGAGAAAAATCATGCCTTCTTACCTCCCGCATTCTTGATAACAATACCGAGCACCGCCGCAATAACAACAAAAATTACGGGACTGAGATCTGTGAGAAAAGCCGCAAGTGCAACAACTATAAAAATCAGTGTAGACGGCAAATCGATAGCTGCTTTCTTGAAAAGCTTGATAACCGCATTGAGAATAAGTACGCATACACAAATGCGGATACCGCCAAAAGCATGCTGTACCCAGACGATGTGCGAAAAAGCCTCGATAACACCCGCAAGCAGAGAAATAATCACAAGCGACGGAAAAACAAGACCGAGGGTTGCAAAAATACCGCCGAGAATCCCTTTGTTCTTCTGTCCGATAAACGTTGCGGTGTTGACGGCAATGATACCGGGAGTGCATTGACCGATTGCAAAAAAATCCATCAGTTCCTCTTCGGATGCCCATTTCTGCTTTTCAACAACTTCTCTTTGAAGAATCGGCAACATCGCATACCCGCCGCCGAAGGTCATAACACCGACCTTTGCAAACACAAGGAACATTCTTAAAAGTAATTTCATTTTATCTCCTCATCTGTTCAGTATATATTATCAGCCTCTTCGGGAGTTTCTTTATTTTTCAGCATCGAAAACACATGTTTGCTTTCACGGAATGCAAACATCGGATTGATACCCCTGAGAAGCAATCGGTTGTTTTGTCTGATCGGTCCGAAGATAAAACCGATAACAAAATTCATTATAAACTGTGTGATAAGCGACGCTGCGGCCGCTCCGCAGGCATCCCATCGGGGAATAAAAAATGCGTTGAGAACGATATTGGTCATCGCCCCCAAAAGATTGATAACCCAGAGATATTTCTGCTTCTGCTCCGCAAGAATCCAGACGTTTCTGACAACACCCATAACCGAAAAACTGTAATACCAGATAAGAATTCTCAGAACGGGAACAGCGGCAGAATATTCCGCTCCGTAGAGAACAATGATAATAAGCTCTGCCAGAACCGTAAACACAACACTCTGAGCTATCGCAAGATACTGCGTTACACAATAAAGTCTCGATACGTTAAGACCGTATTCATCGGAATTTTGTTTTTTGTTTTCAAGAATAACAGGTCTGAAGGAATCAATAATTGCAATAAAAACAAACTGTGTCACCGAAGTGCAGGTTATTGCAGCAGAATATAACCCGTTCTGAAATTTTCCCGACATCTCAGTGAGCATAATATGGTCGGTATTCTGAAGGATGACAAGCATCATCGATGCAGTGATATAATGTTTGCTTCTGCCAAGCATTTCCTTTGCGGTGGCCAAAGAAAATGACAGTCTGCCGCCTTTTTTTATGTAAATCACTAAAAGCACTGCTGCAACAAGACCGTATTCGAGAGAAATTGAAAGCGCAAACCAATAAACACTTTTTCCGCTTGCAAGCAGAAAAACCTTATAAACCATCACTGCGGTGTAAACGCAAAGCATAGTGATTGATGAATATTTGGACATCAGTTTATACTGAAACCAATATTGTATCATTTCAAGTGCGGCAAAAACCAGAGAAACACTGTAAAGAGCACAAACGAGAATCGTTTCTGTTTCTCCCGCATTCATTACGGATGCAAAGGCCGAAACCGCCCCCATACATGCAAGACTCGAAGCAAAATTCATCGTAAGAGAAGTACCGATAATTTTGCTCTCCATATGCGGTTTCTCAACGAGTTCATGAACGAGGGTTGCATCCATGCCAAGCTTCATAACGGGAAGCGCAAAAGCAACAACGGATGCCGCATATTTAAGCAAGCCATAGTTTTCGGGGCCAAGATATCTTGCACTGAACATACCGATAAGAAGCTGTAGCAAAGATTGCACAACCTTACAGATAACTATCCACTTTGCATTATCAAAAATCCGCCTGTATTTCATAATTCTCCAAACAATCATTCCGCAGTGCCACCCAAAGCAGCACTGCGGAACGCTTTAAATTATCTTACCCGACAACTCTGCCGAGCTCATCGAACGTGTAGTTCATTTCAACGGAAAGACCGTTTGTTTCCCAGGCATAATATGTTCTGTTGACAGCAAGTAATCCGTCTTTGATGATGAAATAGTAATAACCGTCTATGTAGTTGAGACCTACTCTGCCGGGTTTACCCTTTTCATAATAGTATCTTTCGCCGTTCTTTTCAAAGAAACCGTCACGCATCTTACCGTCAGGTCCGAATTCATAATCGCCCTCGGGAAGAAGACCGTTATGCTTCCATACATTGATAGTCTTATCAACGGCAAGTTCACCGTTTGCACCGATTGCGTAATAGTAAGCACCGTTATACTCAACCAGGCCGTAGGATTCAGCCACACCGTCAATATAGAAATAAAGAACTCCGTTCTTATCAACGATTCCGTCAAGCATTCTGCCGTCAGCTCCGAATTCATATTCACCTGCAGGAAGTATTCCGTTGCCAACGCTGACATGCTGCTTCTTACCGACGGTCAGTTCACCGTTTGAGCCCTCAACATTGTAATACGCACCGTCGTATTCAACCAGACCCGCCTTCATCGGCTTACCGTTTTCATAATAACAAAGAACACCGTTCTTATCAACGATTCCTCTGAGCATTCTGCCGTCAGCTCCGAATTCATACTCCGCTTCGGGAAGAATTCCGTTCCCCTCCCAGACATATTTCTTCTGGGCGACAATGATTTCGCCGTTTGAGCCACCCGCGAAGTAATATTCGCCGTCAATCTCAACCAGACCTGCGGCTTTTGCCTTGCCTTTCACGTAATAGTAAAGGGTACCGTTCTTGTTTACAATACCGTCAAGCATCTTGCCGTCGGGGCCGAATTCGTAATTGCCCATCGAAAGAAGTCCGTTGGTCTCGCTGACATACTTAACGGCATTGACTGTCAATTCACCGTTTGAGCCGCTTGAGTAATAGTAATCACCGTCTATCAGCAGGAGACCCGCTCTCTTGGGCTTACCGTTTACAAAATACGTAAGAACACCGTTCTTATTTACAATACCGTCAAGCATCTTGCCGTCGGGGCCGAATTCATAGGAAGCTTCGGGAAGCAGTCCGTTTGTCTCCCATGCATACTGGACCTTGTTGGTTACAAGCTCACCTTCACCGCCTGCAAAATAATAGTATCCGTCAACATAAACCAGGCCGGCTGCCTTTGCTTTGCCGAGTTCATAATAATAGAGTGTACCGTTTTTGTTTACAATACCGTCAAGCATTCTGCCGTCGGCACCGTATTCATAGTTGGTGGCGGGAAGCAGACCGTTTGTTTCCCATGCATACTGGACTTTGTTGGTTACCAGCTTACCATCACCGCTCGCGAAATAATAATAACCGTCTTCATAAACAAGACCTGCGGCTTTGGGTCTGCCCTTATAGTAATAAATCTTTTCTCCGTCGATTTCATAAATGCCGTGAAGTGCCTTATAATCATCGCCGAAGGTGTAGACGCCCGTGGGAAGGTCGCAATGTGTTTCTGCCGCATACTCCTTACCCTTGACCGCCTTGCAACGGTAATCAAACAGATAATACGCTCCGTCAATCTCATGGAGACCCTCAAGCGCTATACCGTTAACAACGTAACTGAGAGAACCGTCTGCATCATTGTAGAAACCGTCAGGAATTATTTCATCCTTGCAGATGCCGTCAGTGCCAAAATCATACCACGTATAGAACTCACTGTTTGATTCCTGAACACAACGTATGCCCTCATATCGGTAACCGCCGTAGAAATAGTATCTGTTGCCATCAATAGTCAACCATCCACGCTGATGGAATGACGGACCATAATAATATCTTGTGCCGAATACACATTTTGCCCAAACGCCTGAAACGAGTCTGCCGTTTTCTTCAAACTCATATTCGACGGCGCCAACCTTATATTTACCTTCTCTTGCGGCCTTTGTATCGGAATGGAAGTAATACCAATCCTCACCTATCAACTGCCAACCGGTAACAAGTTCGCCGAGCTTTGCATAGCGATAAAGAGAATCTTTTTCGTCGCAGAATACACCGGTGAATTTCGTTTGTCCGACGTTGATTCCGTTCTCTCCGAAATCGTAATAATATCCGTCGACAAGCTTTATACCGGTATACTTTTCGCCGTCTGCATAATATGCAAAGCCACCACCTTCGTTCACCCAACCTTCCTTGATTGCTTTTGAAAGCGTATATGTGTCGGTGAACGATGAATAAACAGCGCCGAACCAACCGCCTTTTTCATTTTCATCACTGGGATTAACAAAGGGATAAATACCATAGTTCTGCTGATTTTCAGTCTTATTCGCGAAGGAGTAAAGAGCGGTTGCACGCATATAAACTTTATAGCTGACCTCTCCGCTGTGAACTGCCGCAATTCTGTCATTCTTCCACTCGGCATCTGCTTTCGGAGTGAGCTTGATTCCGCTGAGAATGCAAAGCGGGTTAGCCATCGCGGGGTCAATCGCCTGAGTCTGGTCAATCCAGTTAAGAGTCAGAGTCAGAGTGTTTGTATCCTCGTCAAACTCTGTTGAGGTAAGTGCGAAATAATCGTTGATAACCTTCATTTCCGAATAATCAACGTCAAATCTGCTGTCGATAACAACAGTGGGCTTGACCTGCGTAAGAACACTTACCCTTTCTGCAAGCTGCATAAGGAATGTCCATGCTGATGCATTTTCAAGTTCTGCACCCGGCAGAAGCGATGTGAGCTCTTCGAGTTGCTCCGGAATGGGTATCTGCGTCATATCGATAGCAAACGAATAGCTTGTTTCCATCGGTTTTTCCGGATCTATTGCTTCGTAGAGGTTATTATCCTCTGTGACGGAATTGCTGACCTCTCTGTACCAGGCAAAGGTTCTGTCTCCGCCCGTTGCCTGATCGAAATCGAATGAAAGCTCGCCCTGGTTGTAAAGTGAAATAACAACCGATGCCGTTACACTGTCATCCGCTGCAAGAGCTGCGTAAACAGTCAGATTCTTGATACCGGTGCCATCTGTTCCGATGAAGTACGAGCCATCAATAACACCCGCATCATTGTTGCTCAACGTAAATACAACGTCATTCTCTGCAATTGTAACGGGTTTGTTCTCATAAAGCGCAATAATCGGAAGTTCTGTTTTCGCACCGTAAACAGTATCGATATTGGTCTTGGAGAAATAGATTCTGTCGGGAACAACAACATTAAGTGTAATCGTTCCGAGAACGTCTTCACCGAGCATCAGATTCACGTCAACCGAGCCGTTTCTCAATGCGGTGAACACACCGTCGGCTGTAACGGTACCCCACTTTTCATCAGAAACCATCCATGAAGTGCCTTCAGGAAGCGGAGCTGAATTGCCGGTTGCGCTGACACCCGAAGCGGTAAGCTGAACAGAGGCACCCTTTGTAAGATAATCAGTTTCGCTCTCTATAACAGCGTGATCGAATGCAGTTGAATTGGGAGCAGTCGAGACCATAATGAGTGACGTACTGACAGAACGTGAAGTACCGTCGGAAGGCTTGTTGACAACCTTCAGTTCATCCGTACCTTCAGGCTTTGAAACGAACGTTGTTGATCCGCCACCGTCAAGGTTGATAGCTTCAACGCAGCCCGCTTCATACAGAATATGAGCGATTTCAACCATACTGCCGCCGCAGGAGACAGGTTCCTGTCTGCCGTCAAGCACCATAAACACAACCTTGCCCGTTCTCGTTATGCCGATAGCCGTACGGCTGTGGCGGGTTGTGTAATAGCTTGAATCTTTGCTGATTTCAATCTCACCGTTTTTGATGAGTCTCGAGCCAAATCCGCCGACAGCTTCCTTGAGCTGACCTTTATAGATAGTGTTATACTCTTCCGTTGTGCCGATAATTGCTTTGCCGTCCTTGGTGATACCGAAGAATCCGTTTGCACTCGGACCGTGGTACTCCTTACCGTCCATAACAAGAAGACCGCCCGGCTCACCGGTACTCATATTATAGCCGTCACCGTTGATTGAGGCAATAACGTTATAATTTTCAACGTAATGCTCGCTTTCGGGATTGCCGTATTTTTCCTGAGCTGCGTTTGCCTGAGTAAGAACAGGTTGCATACCCCATTTGGTGGGGTCGTTATCCTTATAGTTTGCAAAAATATGAACGTCGTCTCTTGTCAGGTCAGCGGTAGCAGTGTAGAATACCATCTGCTTGTTATCCGCGGAAGTTGCGTGTTTGATATTCTGAACAATACCCGGAGCAAGATTCGAGGTTTCAGATGCAAAAACAGTGAAATAGGGGTTCGCTGTGTTTTCAACGTAGTCACCCGCAAGAGAACAGATATAATCTGCAAAGGCATAGCAACAAGCCTTTCTCAGGTCTGCAAGATTGTTTGTTTTAAACTCTCTGGTCGCCTCGAGGGTAGTTATCATTTTATTACCCGTATATGCATTATAGACGGCATTACGGATATCCTGCCTTGTGCTTACGCCGCCAAGTCTGTTCTTGAGGAAATAATCCGCTCTGCTCTCAAGTGTGAGTTCTTCGGTGAAATATTCCTCAAAGAGTGATGTAATAAAGAAATCGGAATAAGTTTTGCCGATAATGTTATTCATCAGATAAAGTGCATCCATGTCGGCATAAATATCCTGCTGATTGAAGCCGCCGACTTCATCGGGGTTATCCTTGAGCAGATAGTCCTCTGAAACGGTTTTAATCATTTCATCAAGGCTGCCGTCCGTTCCGCCGTAATCGGAAAATTCAATGAGGTCAACAATATCACCCGCCCAACCTGCAACGTCTGCATGGTTGCGGCTCTTTTTATTATGATATGTGATATCCATTGCACCAAACATATGGCCGAAATCAACGAGGTCGCCGTTGGGAAGTTCGAAAAGTTCAATATTCTTCATTTCGCTGACAATGATGAACTCTTCGATGCCTTCCATCGAGTTATATTCATCCTCAACTCTGGCAACATAATCGGCGAAACCTTTATCTTCATAACCCGCCATAATGCCCCATGAACCGTCAACATAATCCTCAACACCCGTTCTGATATACTTGATAACAAGCTCTGCGGGGTCTTTGCCGGGAACCTCAGTTGCATAGGAAATTGCCATTTCCTCAAGCAGGGCAAGATTAATCATAAAGGTTTCAAAATCAACAATACCTTCCGATTCAAGTCTCGGAATTTCAACACGGGTTGAATATGCACAGCGTGTACACTTTTCGTGAGCTTCCCAGCCGACACTTGTATAGGTGGGTGCCTTTGCGGGAACTTCAACAATGTTATGACCGAGCGCAGGAATTACCTCTTGTTCTGCAAGAACTTCGTCGCATACAGAACAATGGCTGCCGTCTGTAAGACCTTCATCCTCACAGAATGCGGGAATTCCCTCATCGATTACCGGAGTATGACCAAGAGCCTGACCCTCGGTATAACCGCAAACCGAACAATGCGAAGCAGTTGTGCAAGTTGCCGCCACCATACTGTGGCCCATTGCAACTGACTCGGATTCAATATACTGATAGCGGCAACGGGAACAAGTATAAACGGTAATACCGTTTTCCGTACATGTTGCCGGCGTTTCTGTTTTGGAAAGTTTATGTTCAAGCATCGGAGCGATCTCTGTGCCGCACTCAGTGCAGAACTGTGCATTTGTGCAGGTTGCTCTTCTGCCCGGAGTGTGTCCCTTTGCGGGTGAAACAATTTCACCGCACTTGAGACAAGTCTGTGCTTTATCGCAGGTTGCACTTTCCCCTGCCGTATGCCCCGTTGCATCCGCAAGCACATCTCCGCAATCCGTACATAACTGTGCCTGGGTGCAGGATGCCGCCTTGTCGGGAGTATGCCCCTTGGGTGCAGTCTGCGAATCAGTATAACTGTCTCCGCAGTTGAGACAAGTATGAACTGTATATCCCATAGTTGAGCAGGTGGGAAGTATTGTCTGTGTTCTGTAATTATGACCCTTTGCGGGTGCGATTTCAGCAAAACACTCAGTACATATCTGATTATGCGTACAGGTTGCCGCCGCTCCCGGGGAATGACCCTTTGCGGGAAGCACGTGGCTTCCTTCCGAATATCCGCATCTTGTACAGTGACTGCCTGAACTGTAACCGTCATCAAGGCAGGTAGGCTCTACCGAATCAAGATGAACGGTTTCGTGACCGAGAGCAGCTTTGAGTTCTATGCCGCAAACGGTGCAAATCTGAGCCTCGGTGCAAGTCGCTGAAGCACCCGGAGCATGACCGTTTTCAGCTTTGATAATATCGCCGCACACGGTACATGACTGAGGCTCTGTGCAGGTAGCTTCGGCGCCCGGAGTATGTCCGTTTTCGGGAACCACTGAATCGGTATACGAGTCACCGCAAACCGTACACTTGTGAGTTGTGAAACCTTTTTCCGTACAGGTAGGTGCGGTCACCGTATGGGAATAGCTGTGACCCTTTGCATCGGAAAGCATTTCGCCGCATACGGTACAGAATGATTTTTCAGTGCATGATGGTGCTTTATCAGGTTTATGACCGAGTGCAGCAACCTCACTGTTAACGGTAACCTCTCCGCATTTCGAACAGGTATGGGTTGTATAACCTTTTTCCGTACAGGTCGGTGCGGTCACAACGGAAACGTACTTGTGCCCGAGAGGCGCTTTGAGTTCCTTACCGCAGGTAAGACATATCTGTGCATCCGTGCAAGTTGCGTCATCGCCGTGCTTATGACCCGTTGCGGAAATCTTCTCTGTGTAGGTGCTTCCGCAGAAACAGGTGAAGGTTCTGACACCGTCATTCTCGCAATCAGGCTGCAAAGTTACGGAAGAACTATATTGATGAGCGGCATGATCTTTCCAAATACCGCCGTTATAAACACTTGTTGATGAAGACGCCGTCTGCTCCTTATATGTACCGTCAGCATTCTTCAGTTTTGCGGGAGTAAGTCCGATATTGGAATATCCTGTGCCCTGAACAAGCTGATAAGTTGCGGTCTGGGTGCCTTTTTTCAGTCTTGCTTCACCTTTTTCTCCACCGCAGATATCCGCTCCGCCGACAGTAGTATAAAGATAACCTTGTGATGCGTCCAGCAAACCGTCCACACGGATTTTTGCATCCTTGAGATCAGACGCCTTGCGGTTATATTTTCTGCCCGGGGCATAAGTCAACGGAATAAACGGCTTATTATATGCGCCGCAGAAATTACCCCATTCAGCTGAATCATAAAGATAAACATTGGTACCCGAAGCAAGAATACAGCTTCCGTTTTCGCCGATTATGATTTCGGCACCGGGAAGAAGCGAAACATCCTGAGAAAGAATTACTTTACCGCTCGCAACGTTAACTGTTATATTGCCGTTGATAGGAAGCTCATAATTTTTGGAATTGATTTTTGTTGAAAGAATGCCGGAACCGATTGAGAGCTCTATGGGACTTATCGACATTTCGCCGTTAAGCTCAAAAACCAGTCTGTCGGTATTGACGTCATAATATTTTGTGACCGTACCCGACGAAAGATTGAACATTGCTCCGCTTTTCGCAAAGACCTCAACACCTGCACCGAGATTCATGTTCGAAATGCACATGGTTGTATAACAGCTTTCAACCGCACCCGATTCGATGGTCAAAGGTACTTCGATATTCTGAATATAATACTGCGAAAGCGGGAAAACGCCGTTTTTCATATCAGAGGTCTGGCTTCCGCCTCTGAAGTCCATTACCTGGAAATATTCATAAACGGATGAACCGTTTTTAGCCGTAACACTGCCTGAGCCTGTAATAAAACCGTAGGCATAAAGTGCTGCACCTCTGTTGACTGTAATACTGCTGCCCTCATGCATTTTAATGAAGCTGCAGGCACCGTCGGGTGAGCCCGTATCCGTTCTGCCGCCGACTGCCGAATAATGCTTTGCCGGCAGACTCAGAACGCCGTTAACCGTAATATGAGCGCCGGTTGACATTGTGAGTGTGCGGTATGCGGTCGGTGCGGTATGAGTTCCGCTGACGCATTCGGGAACGGTTGTATAAACAGTATGTGCATCGTCAAACGGAACAAGCAACGTTACACCCGCCGGAACCGTATAGTTGCCCGCCGGAAGCGTTGCATTGTTCATAAGAACAACCGTTTTCGACCCTGCATTTGCGGCATAAGCCGCTGCTTCGTTAAGGTCATCGAAAAGATATTTTCCGCCGTCAACGAGAAAATACGGAGTTGAAATCTTACCGCCGAAAACAGCCTTGACGGTCATTGCCGATGCCGGTTTCAGAACGTATTCTTTGTTTGTCGAAAGAACTCTGTTGTCGAGTGCATCAACCCACGCAACAAACTCGGTACCTACGGCGGGAGTTGCAACAAGCTTTGCGCCCGACTTGAAGCTGACGCTCTTTGATGAGCCCGCAGTTACGTCGGCGCCGTCAACCGTCACCTTTCCCGATGATGAATCAAAGCTGAATACGATATCGGAATTATCAGTTGCGGGAACAAGACTGAAATTATTCAGAACAAGTGTTGCAGTTTTACCCGCATTCGCCTTGATTGTTATGGTGATGTTTTTATCGGGTTCGAGAACAACAACATATTTGCCTTTTGTTCCGCTTTCGCTGAAAGAACTGAAACCCGATGCACTGTATTCAAACCTCAGTGTTGCCGCAGTTGAAGAATTATTATAAATATCAACCGTATTGGTCTTGGCAGAAAGTGTACTGCCCTTTGCGGTAATTGTTACGGAATCGCCCGAAACAACACCCGTGCCGAGTGAATCAGTAACAAGAACTTTGCCGCCGAGCACACTGTTTGTACCCGCCGCCTGAAGAACGGGATTGAGTACGGAATCGACTGTATCATAAAGAATACCGAGTGACTTTGCCGTATCAGTCGCAAAGAGCATTTCCTTTTCCTCTTCGCCAAGACCGTTCCACACGGGCTGAAGAGAATCTATATCCTCCTTTACACGGAGCATAGTTTCTTCATCCATCGCATAAACAGCGCTGACTATCTCCTCCTCCGAAAGAAATTCAGGGCCGAGATAGCGTATCATAACTTTGTTCATTTCTATCAGCGCCGACCAAAGCGGGTTACCCTGCGACAAGTCGGCAATTTCTTCAAGAATCTCCGACCCTGCAGTCTGACCCGCCTCTTTTCCCGTTTCGGGAGATGGCTGAATCGGTGCAGACGAAAGCATAACTATTACCGACATCAGCCACGATATCAGCCTTTTAAAGATGATCACTGTTGTTGTCATACCGAAACCTCCTCATTTATAGATTCCGTTTCTGCCACGTTGTTTTTTGTTCTGTTTACGAACGGCAGAGCTAACGAAAAGAACGCCATATATGCAATTTCCGTTCTCAATGATGAATTATAAAATACCATAATAAAACACACTATTGACATTATCATCGCAATACGACAGAATAGCTGATCGGAGACTTTTTTCTTCATTCTTCTCCATGCATTGATAAATACGAGCACAAAGAATGAAAGATAAGCCATCAAACCGACATACCCCGTTTCAAGAAACAAAAATGCACTCGAAAACCAGTTATAATTCATATAAGCATGGCTCTGATAGAATGAGCTGTTGCAAATTGCGAAAGACGAAGTATCGCAGTTGCCAAGTCCCATACCGAAAAGGCGGCTCAACGGTGTGGTCAAAATTTCACGGCTGATTATCGGAATAGCCGTAAATCTGCCCAGATCCCTTGCCGATGAATAGTTGGATGCCGTTATTGTTTTGAGTATGTTTTCTACCGTAAGCGCTCTGCTTTCACCGAAAAATATCGGAAGAAGCAGTCCTGAAACTGTCAGCAGAAGCGCCGCAACAATAATAAGCAATGCTTTTTTGAACGAAAATCGGGTCATAACCGTACAAAAAGCGAGGATGATTACAAAAAGAATAAAGAAGAATTTAAGCTCTGCCATTGCTGATATCAGCAATGCGGTACCGCATTTTAAAAGACAAATGCCTGTTTTTTCATTTCCGAGCATAAAGTTAAGCAACGATTTGCTGAGAACAATTGCAAAGAATATGACCGTGTATGCATTGCATCCTCTTTCGACTCCGAACAGTCCTCCCAGATAGTCCTGCCTGAGTCCCATAAAAAAGAACTGAAATGCAGTCACAATTGCATTGAGCCAGAAAACAACGTCCATAAATCTGAGGCATCCGTTTGCTTCCTCCTCATCAAACACCATAGCAAACAGGAAAAACGCTGCAAAAAACCTGAAATTATTCCGCAAACCCCAGAGATAATAAAACGGCGACTGGAAATTGAAAAGATATATAAATAATGTATAAAACAAAAAGACTACCGTAAAAACAGCAAACGGAGCATACTTCTTTTCAATAATCTTTCCTCTTTCCAACATAACAAGAATAACCGCAATAAAATACATCCCGTCAACGGCGTACTTGATAAGCGACGGAAAATGAAGAAACTCCAGTAGGAAAGACATTATGAACGGAAACACAAAAATGCCGAGAGTCAGCGCCTCTTTGAATGTCCGTTTTTTTATATACAACAGTCCTGACCTTTTTTTGAGCATAAGAATTCTCCGATAATTTATTTTTTTGCTTTTAAATCAAGCAAAATCAGACACAAGACAAAAGCTTTGCCTTTCAAAAGTTTCCAGAAAATTGCCGAAGCTTTTGAAACCAGATTCAACGCCCCGGAGTTTATAACCGACATAAGCGTTTCATCTTTATAAAGTCGCTTGAGCAACAAACGTTTTTCATTAACAGAAGCCTTTACAGATGCTATCTGTTTAGCACCGACAAGAGCATAGTCAAGATATCTCGCCTTAAGATGATTCCTGACTTTTTCGGAATAGTTGTTTGACTCAGAAATTTCCATAATCATTTTCAGAAAAAGGTTGTTTTTTTTCTGAAAATCATTCTTGATTTCATTTGAAAGTGAATCGGAATGAATCACGCACATATATAAATGCTCAGGGATAACCTTTGCCGATCTGACTGCTGAAAAATATTCTGTCAGGAAAACCGCATCCTCCGAAAGAAAAACTCTCTCCGAACGAAATCTGATTTTTTCATCCTTTAGAATTTTCATTTTCAGCATTTTACCGACAACACCGAGACCGAATCCCTTTGAATGATTGCAAAGGCTTGAAAAAAGCTCTTCAAGCACTTCTGAATCTCTGTAATATAACTTATCTGTGTAAACAGTTTTTTTCGATATATCCCCGTTCGGCAAAACATCTGCTCTGGCGCAGAGAACAGTATCTGCGTCACACCCCATTGATGCCGCAACGCATTTTGTAACCGTTTCAGTCCGGATATAGTCATCACTGTCAATAAATACAACGTATTCTCCCGTTGCGACGTCAAGACCTGAATTTCTCGCAAGGCCCGCGCCTTCATTGACCTTATGAATGACCTTAAGACGTTCATCTTTTTTCGCCCACTCATCACAGATCGCAGGACTTGAATCGACTGATCCGTCATCAACAAGAATTATTTCAATATTTTCATACGTCTGATTAACGGCAGATTCAATGCATCTGTCAAGATATTTTTCCGCATTATACACAGGAATAATTACCGAAACTCTCGGCTGACACATTACGATTCACCACCGTTAGTCAATAAAATTTTTTATTGCCGCATTCCAGTCATAATCAAGCACGGCAAGACGGGAACCCGGGTTTTTGCAGTTTACCGCTTCGCTGACAAGACGGTTGATTACATCTGCATTGAAAGAATCAATAAAGTGAAATCCATTTTTACCGTTGAACGACTTCATTTCGCCGAAATCTGTTGTGACAATCGGCTTGTTGCACGAAGCCGCCTCAAGGCAGGATAACGGAACATCAATGCATCTGCCCTCTTCGACAACAGGGAAGAAATAAACGTCTGAAAGCTGATAAATTTCCTCAATATCCGGGATATAATCGTCAATCAACCTGACAGCAGGACAAGACAAAAGTTTTTTCCTCAGTTCTTCATCCTGTTCATTTTTTGTCAAGGTGCTTGTGACAAGCAAAACAAAAAATCTGTCGGCAAGTTTTATTAACTGCGATATATTTCTGCCCTCATTGAGATGTCCCACGTGGAGAACAACGGGCTTGTCGCAGGGAATACCGTATTTCTTTTTCAGTTCAGTTGCCTTTTCGTCAGATACGGGAATGAATTTTTCCGTATCGATGCCGAGACAGATTTTTCTGATTCTTTTTTTATTTACGGTTTTCTCCATTTTCTGCTTTGTATCCTCTGAAATCACAAAAAACTCCGCATTACAAAGCAAAAGAAAAATCTTTGCCGCAAAGCTTATTTCCGTCACCTGAGAGAGTAGAACTCTGACTTTTTTTCGTGCAAAAAATGACAAAATTAGTATTCTCAAAGCCGTTGCAGACGATCTTGCGGGAAACGGAATATAAAGGATATCATCATCGCATTTTCTGACTGCAGCTATCATTTCTCTTGTCAGAAGAAATTTGTTTGATCTGACAAAAACATCTGTCAGGCAGGATTTACGTTCATAAGAAATAACCGTCACACCATCAAATGCTTTTTTGATTCGGCTGACAAGACTGTTTGCTACTCTGAGACATCCCTCATCAGGTGTCTCTGACAAGCAATTAGTTAATACTGTCATTTTTATCAACACTTTCCGTTATTTGTTTGCCGTGCAGTTTTCACAAGTTGAACAAGCGTCAAGCTGCTCTTTCGTTACCTTTCCGTCGCGGTAATCACGGACAATTTTATTCTCATACATTGAGTATTTCTTCTTTTTAAAGAAATGCAGAAACTTGTGCTTCACAACCCAAAATGCAGGTTTCCATATGTATTTATGCATTGCGGGGGAAACAGAGCCGATCATCCAGCAATTTCTGTCGCAACAGCGTACCTTTTTGCGTACAGCTTCAGCTTCCTGACTGTTCCACAGCTCGTCCCAGCTCTGCTCATTGAGATTTCCCATAACCTCTTTTTCTTTAGTTCCGTTACACGGCATAACATCACCGTAGGGGTCAATAAAAAATGTGTCAAAACTCATATCGCAGGGCAGAAGTCTTTTCTGACTGAAAATATAATTTATCAAGCCGTGATTAAAATATGCTCTGAACCACTTCTTGGGACTGTTTGAGTCCAGAAGACGGTTAATGAGATTCTCAAAATTTTCCGCAACCGTCAGTCTGTCATGAATTATATTGTTCGATTCAACAAAATAGAAACTGTTATGGAGCGAAGCAGTTGCAAACTCCATATCAAGCTCGTTTGAAATCTCATAAAGCGGCACAAGGTCAGGTGCATTTCTGTCCTGCACCGTCATACCGAAGCCGACGTCTTTCATACCCATATCAACAAGGGTTTTCAGCGTTGTGTAGCCTCTGTTGAAGCCGTCATCAAGACCTCTGATTTCATTGTTTGTCTTTTCGAGACCCTCGATTGAAATTCTGATTCCGACCTGAGGAAACTCCTTGCAGAGATCAACGATTCTGTCCGTAAAAAATCCGTTTGTGGAAATAACGATACGGTCACTTTTTTTGTAAAGCTCACGGACTATTTCCTTGAGATCCTCTCGGATAAAAGGCTCTCCTCCCGTTATGTTGGTAAAATACATTTCAGGTAATTTACGGATTGTTTCAACCGTGATTTCTTCCTCGGGTTTTGAAGGCACCTTATATCTGTTACACATCGTGCACTTGGCATTGCAACGGTAGGTCACAATCACAGTGCCGTTAAGTTTTTTGGCCATTTAAACAATCACCTGCCGAAGCGGTCATAATATTTTGCGGCAACCGACTGCCACGTTAAATTCTTTACAGCATTTTCTCTTGCCGCCGCACAAAGCTTTCCGTGTTTTTCCGAATCATATATAATGTTTGAAATCTTTTCAGAGTCGGATTCACACACACACCCGTCGCCGACAGCGACACACATATCGCCGCAAACAATTACAGGCACACCTGCTGAAAGAGATTCAACGCATACAAGCGGAAATCCTTCATACCGTGATGCAATAACCGTTGCGTGAGCAATATTATAAATACCGTTCATCTCTTCGTTGGGTGCAAATGCACCTAAATATTTCACCTGTTTTTCAACACCGAGTCTCACGGCATCGGCAAGAATTTTTTCATGATATTCTGCCGAAACAATTTCACCTGCAAAAGCATAAACAAGGTCACTGTGCTTCTTCAATGCGGGTGTCAGTATTTCAAGCACCTTCATCTGACCTTTATTTTCATTAACGGAGCCAACCTGAAGAATAATCTTTTTGCCACGAATACCAAAGTTTTCTTTTATTGAATTTTTTTCATCATCGGTCAACGGTCGGTAAACATCGGTATTCACACCGTTACCGATAAGAACAACCTTTTCTGCGCTCAATCCAAGATTACCAACGATATTCCGACGCATTGATTCGTTGAGAACAAACACAGCATCGGCATTTTTCATGGCTTCAATTTCCTGAAAATAACGCTTTTTAAGTGTACCGCTGACTTCATTCCAGGGCAGACTCCACATACCGTTATGGTTAGTGTACGCAAGAAAAAACCGTGAACGGATTTTCTTCGGAACAAGCTTCAGAAAAAAGAACATATTATATTGATTATGAAAATGGAGAACAACTCTCTCTTTTTCATTTGCAAGAATTTTTCTCAGTCTGAAAGCAAGGCACACGGAATAAACAACTCTTTTGAGCTTATGAACAAGACCGAGTGCAACATCAGTCTTTGAAAATACTGAAGGAACCTTTACCTCGGTTATCGGCAAATCATTCGGTGCTCTGTCATTTGAAGCAATATCAATTATCTCAACACTGCACCCCATCTGCATGTACGCCTTTGTCAGTTCCTCAACAACGCTTTCCGTTGCCGCAGAAACACGCGCCGGAACAGGTGTATAACCCGTTCCGATTTCATATATTTTCATAAATCAGTCCTCGTAAATACGAACAAGTTTTTCATAGTACGTTTCGGGAGTTTCAAAAAAAGTATTTCTGCAGTTTTCCGTGAACGCAGAAAGCTTTTCGGGGAAATACAAAAGACTTTTCAGCTTGTCCTCAAGGTCAGAAACATTCCCCGCTTCAAAAAGCAGACCCGTCTCCCCTTCTCTGATAAGTTCGGGGATTCCGCCCATATCCGATCCTATAACAGGGGTGCCGTATATCTGGGATTCAATTACGGAATACGGACAGTTTTCATAGCATTCCGACGGGCAGACACTGCACGACGCCTTCGAAATAAGCTCCGAGAGTTCTTCACCGGTTTTGAACCCCACATACTCTGCGTTGGGAACATCGGCGATCGCTTCAACAGCTTCACCGAATCCGGCGAAAACAAAACGGATATCCGGCATATTCTTTGCCGCACGGAGCAAAGTCACGGTACCTTTTTCTTTCGAGAGATGACCGAATTCAAGAACATAATTCTCTTTTTTTTCCGCAACAACACATTTGGTTTCGATAAAATTGTGAAGCACAACCGTTTTGTCTGAAAACCTTTTCTGACTATCAAGTTTTGATTTCAGAAACCGTGACGGACAAACAATTGTATCAATATAAGAATAAGCTCTGCCGTACTTCCAGCGATAAGCATCCGCCGTTGCAAGCAGGCTTTTTAATTTCGATTTTTTAACGCATACGGACTTGACACAGTACCAATAATTACCGCCAAGACATTTTTCACACACATTCATCTGCGAATCAAACAAACCGTGACTCGGACAGACGAGTTGATAGTCATGAGCTGTATAAACCAGTTTCACTTTTTTTTTGCTCTTTCTGCGGTAACTTTGTGCCGCAAGAATTATACTTGGTGTCAGGTGAAACTGAATGTTATTGAAATGAATGACGTCAGGCTGAAAATTATCCAGAACTTTTTTCATTCTTTTTTTAGCCACTGAAGAATAAATGACTTTGAACGGTGCACTCAGATTTTTGGTTGCACCTTTTGAAAAATCCACATTCGGAGAATAAACTCCGATTCGGTTGCCGATAACATTGTCTTTATGTTCCATTCCGAAATACTCAACCTCGTGACCCATTTTCTGCAAGGTTTCGCCGAGCCTGAAAACATAGGTCTCCGAACCGCCTTTCGGATATAAAAACTTATTCACCAGCAGGATTTTCATAGGTCACTTCCTTTTTCGGTAAAGCTCAACGGTCTGATAAACAACGTCATCCCAATTATATTTATTGCAGACATATTCTGCACTTTTTGAGGCATAAGAACGAACAATATCAGGGTTTTTGCATAGCATTTGAAGTTGGTTTTTCAAATCATCCGTCTTATCTCTGTCGAAAACAACCCCGCAATCGCCGATAACCGAGGTGCACTCGGGAATATCGGAAACAAGACAGCAATTGCCGTAGCTCATAGCCTCAAGCAGACTCAAAGGCATTCCCTCAACATCAGAGGGAAGAACGTAAAAATATGCGTTGCTGAAAAGCTCTTCAAGCAACCTTCCTTGAACAAACCCCGTGAAAACGATATCGGGACAGTCCTTTGCGGCAGCCTTCAGTTCTTTTTCATACTCATCGGTATCCGACGAGCCGCCCGCAATAACAAGCTTTTTTTCGGGTGAAGCTTTTTTGAATGCTTCGATAAGGCGCATAACACCCTTTTCGGGAACAAGTCTTCCGAGATAAAGTATGTACTCTCCTTCGGCAAGACCGAAACGGCTGATAATTTCATCGGCACGTTTCTTTTCAACGGCACTGACACCGTTGGGAATAAATACCGTCTGACGGTTATAGGTTTTCAAAAAATACTCACGTACGTTTTCACTGAGCACGATTATTTCATCAGCAAATCTGACTGCACATTTTTCACCGAAACGGATATACCACGAGGCAAATCTGCCCCATTTGGCACGTTGATGATCGAGCCCGTGAACCGTTGCCACACATCTTTTGCCGAAAAATTTCGGCAACCAGATCATTGCACAAGGACCCTCGGCATGGAAATGAACTGCGTCATATATGCCGAATGCCGCTTTTAAAGCGGCAAAGAAGGATGATGATGCAGCGGCAAGACCGCCCTTTCTGACGGTAAAGACGCTTTTTATTCTGACACCTTTATATTCGGTGAGTCGCTCCGAATCGAACTCCTCACCGCTTACGTGGTGACCTTTTCTGTTGTAGCAGGAAACACTGTGCCCCGACGCCGCCATTCTTGTTGCAAGTTCCGTCACAACAATCTCAACGCCGCCCTCTCTTGACGGTATTCTTTTGTGTCCAAGCATCGCTATGCGAAGCCCGCCGTCTTTTTTCGGAGCCATTATATGCCCTCCATACCAAAAACCACAGCAAAGGTTTTTATGAAAATTTTAATATCAGTAATGATGCTTCGCTCTTCAATGTATCTGATGTCACACTTCATCCAATCATCAAACGAAACATCGTTTCTCTGCGGAGTTACTTGCCAGAAGCAGGTAAGTCCCGGCTTGACGCAAAGACGCTGCAACTGATAATCGTTATACATTTCCACTTCTCTGGGCAGAGGAGGTCTCGGACCCACAAAGCTCATATCACCCTTTATAATATTGATAAGCTGAGGAAGCTCATCAATACAGGATCTGCGTATAAACTTGCCGAATCTTGTGATTCTCGGGTCATTATGCATTTTGAACGCGGGTCCGTCCATCTCATTCTGCTCAAGAAGCGAATCGAGCATAGCTTCCGCATTTGGTACCATAGACCTGAATTTATAAAATTTGAATTCTTTTCCGTTTTTGCCGACACGCTTCTGAACATAAATCGGAGAAGCGCCGGGACTGTCGATCACGATAATCACTGAAATAATCGCAAACGGAACAAGCAATATCACAAGAGCAAGAACAGCAAAAACAACGTCAAGCACCCTCTTGAAAGCCTCGTAGACAGGTTTCTCCGCTGCTTTGACCTTGATATTCAGTTGTGCGTCTCTTGTGATATTTTCTTCAGGAATCTGTACCATCAGAAGCTGCTCCTAACTGAAATTCTTTTTATTACCGTCAGCCTTTCTGTTCGTAGAAAAGGCTGATGACTGTTGCATCGACCGAAGCTTTATCGGGATAAAACTCCATATGCTTTTCACCCTCAACATATTTACCTTCAAGAGCAAGAATATCATTGAACTGATAATCCATAATCTTCTCAGCAAACTTTTGAAGGGCGTTGCCCGAATAATCCGACACGATGAACTCCGAAAGCTTTGCACCTGCATTGACCGCAAAATTGCTGTTTTCTTTGCTTTTTGCCAAAGCCTTTGCATAAAGCGCCTCGATAAACTGGCGCTGACGTTCCATTCTTCGTGAATTTGAACTATCCTCGAGACCGTATCGTGTTCGTACGTATGTGAGTGCCTGTTCACCGGTAAGGTTGACTTTTTCACCCATAACAAGTGTATCATCAATGCCCGTGAAATCATCAAGCACGTCAACTTCAACACCGCCGACATAATCCACCAAAGTCGGAACCGCATCCATTGTTACAGAGATATAACGGTCAATCTGAATATTGTTCAGCAAAGCTGAAACAGCATCGGCGGAATTTCTGCAGCTGACTTCTTTGCCATTACCGTAGGTATGGGCAAGGGCAATCTGCTTGCTGACTGTTCCGACCTTATCGCCCGCAACTCCGAGAATATTCATCTCCGCAACGGTATCACGGTTGATGTGGAGCGCAGAACACTTTTCTGCCTCGTGATCAATAACAAGAAGCATCATAAAATCCGACTGCTTGTCATTGTTATATGATTCTTCGGTATCGGATCCGGACTCATATTTGTCCAGACCAAGAATAAGAACAGTTTCAATATTCTTCCTGAGTTTATATTTCTGACCGTTATATTCAACAACGGATTCTGCTTTTGACGGTTGTTCAGAGGAATATCGATTATTATGCCTTTCCCACAAACCGATAAAAAGCAAGGCGGACGAAGCAAACAACAACACAGCCAGAACAATCGCCGCATATCTGAGTTTTTTTATCCGCTTTTCTTTCGTTGTGTAGTGGTGATTACTCATGCTTCCTGCTTTTTCTTCTTAAGAACAACAAGAACAAATGCAAGCGACACTGCGGAAATAACCATTACTGCTGCAGGGATAACAAGCATTTCACCAGTAACAGGAATATCGCTTGCGCTCTTGTCAACAACGATTGCAAAAGGTGAAAGGTCATCAACTGTGAAAGTCAATTCATTTTCAGCCTTATTAACAACAGCATTTTCAACTACTTCCCAATCCTTATTGCCGTGGCGATGAAGGAGAGCTGCAAAGTTTTTGAGGGTTTCTGCCGAAATGGTGATTGTAACAGAACCGCAATACTCGTGACCGTCCTTATGATATGCACTGATATCATAAAGGTCGCTTACTGCAAGATCGGTTGTCTTTGCGCCGAGAGCGGTTGCGATGCTGATAAGCTTTGATGAAAGGTTGGAGAGATTCTTGTTTGCAGCGATTTCGTCATATGCCTTTTCAAGAGCTGCTCTCTTTTCTGCGCTGAGCTTGTGACGCTCTGCATAAGAAGTGATAACGATTTCGGGTTCACATGAATCTTCGCCGTACTCAACGTTTTCGATAACGGGTGCCTTGTTGCCGGAGGGACTTGCAAGGAAGCCGCCCTTTGCGAATGCGACAACGCCTGTGGAAACTGCGATGATTGCTGCGAGGATGAGTGCCAGAACTTTTTTCATAATAGATCTTCCTTTCGAAAATTAATTTTTATTTGTGAAAAAATTATCTGCATATGCTGAAAAGCCGGACATATAATTACTGCCAAGCTTATTTAAAAGAATAGAATGCGCCCTTCCGATATCGGGGGCTCTGGAATGAGTGTTGTGGCAATCGGAGCCGAGAAAATGCACCTTGCTTTTTTTGAAAAGCTTCATTGCCCTGAATCGGGTTCGGAAATCATTGATGAAACCCGAATTCATCTGCATAAGAATGCCGTTTTCAAGCAACCTGCCGAAAACCTCTTTACTTTGGAAAAATATGCAACGTTCAATATGAGCTATAACAGGAACCGTTTTGCCTCCCGAAGCAATGTCGGTAAGTTCTCTGACCGCATATTCCGACCATTTGCCGACAGGCATCTCAATCAACAGAAGATTTGTATTTTCTATGCAGAGTGATGAGAGTCCCTCAAGACGGCTGATGCCTTCATAATAAGCTACCTCTGCACCCGGAAAAATCCGAGGCATTCCGCGGGGTATCTCAGCCTCAAGCTTTGCCAGTGAATCACGCCGCCTTACAAGAAAATCCGCAACGGTTTCACGGTCAGGATTGTAGTGAGGCGTTGCCGCGACCCTGTCAATCCCCTGTTGTTGCAGAAGCCTGAGCATTTCACAGCTTTCGGCAACGCTGCGGCTCCCGTCATCCATTTCGGGAAGAACGTGAGAGTGGATATCAGTCATACCGTCACCTTCTTATTCTTTTTCAGGTGATTCACCGTAAGTCTTATATTTGTAATAACGCTTGTATTTGCCGTAGGATCCTCTGCCGTCTTTGTAATCGTTGATAACACAGCCGAGAACGTTGACGTCAGAGAGTCTTAACTGTCTGAAGCAGTTCTCAAGTTCTCTCTTTTCGGAATAATCGGCTCTGATAACAACTACCATTCCGCTGATAAACTGCGAAACCGCAAGAGCATCGGAAACAAGATTGACGGGCGGAAGATCGAGAACTATGCAGTCAAAACTCTCGGAAAAAGACTTAAAAATGTTTTTCATTCTCACCGAGCCGAGAAGTTCCGACGGGTTGGGAGGCAATGCTCCGGACGGCATAATATAAAAATTGTTGAATTCTTCATATTTGAAATCGTTCATTTGAACGGAGCCTGCGCCTTTGAGCAGATCGGTCAGACCGAAATTGTTTTCTATGCCCATCTTCTTGGCTATACTCGGAATACGCATATCGCCGTCAATCAGAAGAACTTTTTTGCCGCTTTCCGCCAGAACGTAGGCAAGATTGACGGAGGTTGTACTCTTGCCCTCTCCTCTCATCGCACTCGTTACACCTATAATAGGACATTTTTCATCCTGCGGAAGAGTAAACGAAAGATTGGTTCTCAACAGTTTATATTGCTCCATCGCAGTGAACTCAAGGTTCTTGTGAAGCGTTTTCTTGCTCTCGTTACCCGAGAAAAAACCGGTTTTATTTTTCTTTCTCATATCGATTATGCACCTTAATTGTTTTTGTAGTAGGAATAGGCGTATCTGCTTCTCCTGGAGCCCGAATCAAGGAGATCGGGAACCTTTGCAAGAATCGGGTAGCCGTAATTGTTGAGGATATATTCTTCATCGTGAACAGTGTTATCAAGAAGAGCAAGAATAACAAGAAGAATAACCGAAAGAAGAATTCCGAGAACAAAACCGATTGCCGTGAACATCGTTATGCTGGGAGCAATCTTTTTCGTGTTGGCAATCGCCGAATCGACAACTTCCATTGAGCTGCCCTCAACGATTTCAGAAACACGTTTCGGCAGAATTCTCGCAATACCGTTTGCGATTTTTTCCGCTTCATACGGATCTTTTGAAGTTACAGTGATTGACATAATTTCCGTATCGTTTACCGGAGCCGCTTCAATCATCTTATAAAGCTCTTCCCACGTATAGTTGATCTTTGTTTCGTCGATGACTTTTTCGAGTGTCGTTCTGTTTTTGAGAAGCACCGTATAAGTTTTGACAAGACTCTGTGCTGCTGTGATTTCAGATGAGCTGATGCTGAAGCCGATATCTCCGACAGTAAATGAACTGTTGTTGACGTAAAGCATAATCGAAGACGAATATGTCGGCGCTATCGCAAAAGCTGAAAGGAAGAATCCGATTGCACCCGAAACGACGCCCGCAAGTATAACCGCCCATATTCTGCTCCAGACACTCTTGACAATGTGCGCAATATCGACAACATAATAATCTCTTTCAGCCGCACCGTTTTTTCTCTGTTCCATTTGCTGTTTACTCTCCTGTAACATTCATATCGGTTGTGCAGCACCCATAATCGGGCATTGCACTGATTTTATGGTATAAAATTACATAGATAATTCTATATCAAATATAATTAAAAGTCAATAAGAATATATAAATTTATAATATTACATAAAAAAGGCATCGGATTTTTTGTTCCGATGCCTTTATCTGTGATTGGTTTATTGGTATTTCACCATTTCGCTGCAAAAAAATTCTGATTAACCGTTCTGTTGAGCCTGAAAAGATTTTTGAAAAAAGATATAAGTTTCTGGAAAAATCCCGCTTTAACGGTAACCTTCTGTGAATCGGAAATCTCATTTCCTCTTTCATCGGTCAGAGTTTCTCCCTCGCTGTCAAGCAGTTTGACCTCGACTGTTTTTGTGCCGCTCAAGAAATAAAGCATAAAGGTCTCTCCTCTGCCCTTTTCAACGCCGTCAACAAACCAGCAAACCTCAACGTCAAGTTTTCCCGTAACCTTTGCCGTGAGGCACAATGTTTCACCGTATTTGATCACGGCTTCCTTGGGATTTCTGGCAATTTCGACCTTCATTGTCTTTCGTTCGTATTCATAAGCAAGGTGTTCATTGAACACATCCTCGTCATCAAAAACATCTCCGCAATCGGAGCAGACATAGAGGTTTTTATCAAACATTGCTTCGAAAGTCAGATCGCCAGCCGGCATGGAATCAGGAACTTCGGGCATCCAGCATCTGAAAGTATATCCGCGTTTTTCGGGATTCTGCGGAAGAACAATCGTCTGCATATACTCATAAGTCTGAACTGTCGAAACACCGTCAACAACCCACGTTACAGTATAGCTGAGTTTACCAAAATGCGGAATAATTACGGCAGGAACGTCCTCACCTGCAACAAGCGGAAATTCCACCACAATACCGTTTTCGTCCGTCCAGCCCACAAACGAATGTCCTTCAGGCGCATCGGGAGTCTCGGGAGCAGGGATCGTTTCGCCGTAAAGATATTCGTTCGTTTCTCCGTTGACCGTCACGGGATATTTTGATCTGTCAATGAAAACCTCAAGAACAAGAGAACCGTCAGCGGCAACAACGCCTGAAAGAACGCTCTTTTCTTCATTGAGAACGAAACCGCTCTCAACAGAGTATTCCGCAGTGACAGTCGAATCTGTCTCTGCCGCAAACTTTTCAACGGTTGCTTTATAGCGGCCGTCGGTCTGCATAACATAAGTTCTGACTGTATATTGAATATGAGAATCTGCCGCCCAGACAGCAACAAATTTCTTGCCGTCAACGCTGTCCATCACATCGGGTTCAGGAGTCCATTTAAGGAAGAAATAGCCATTTCTCGCGGGTGACTCGGGAACAGGTATTCTTCTGCCGAAGTCAACTGAATAATTCTTTTCAGCAGAACCGTCCTGCCACGAACCGCCGTTGGCATCAAAGGATGCAACGTAGCTGTTGACACGCCAGTTTGCAACAAAAACAAGATCTGTTGCAGGCATTGAAGCGGGAATCCCGGGAGTCCAGCCAAGGAATGTATAACCCGTCTTTACGGGATCTGTATGTTTCGGAATCAAGCCGCCTTCAGTCACCGTATCGGAATATATTTCAGTTCCGTCAGAAACCCACGAAACAACAAAATCCCTCAACGAAACGTTCACCTTGCAGGTCGCTGAAACCGTGCCGTCAAGAGTTTCAACGGTGATTAACGCTTCACCTGCAGAAATCGCACTGACAGTTCCGTTTTCATCAACATAAGCAACAGAAGCATTGTCCGTGCACCACTTGACAGGAGTATCCGCAGGGGTTACTTTGACATCGGGTCTGTAAGTCGAGCCGACCTTGATATCGATTTCATTTTCCGCAAAGGAAATGTTGATTTTATTGTGATTATCGCAAAGCATAAATTCATATCCGTTTGATTCGGCATAGGTTTTCGCATATGCTTCAGCCGAGTCTGAACAGATATATGCTCCGTCGGGAATTACGTCTGCGCCGATTGCGGTAACCGACGATGGAATATGAATGAATTCAAGTTTATCACATCCGGCAAAAGCACATTCGCCGATTTTTTCAACCGTTTCAGGAATAATCACCGTTTCAACCGCACAGCCGATAAATGCACCGTCACCGATTGAAGTCGCGTTTGCGAAATCAATCTTTGTTGCGTTTGTGTTACCCGCAAACGCATAGTCCCCGATTTCTTTGACGCACTCGGGCAATGCAATATTTTCAAGAAGTTTTCCGTCAACAAAGAGTTCGGATGCGAAGGAATCGGGATTTGAATATTCGTTACCGAATCCGATATCGCACCAATCCTCCAGAGAACCGTCAAAGGTTGCTTTTTTCATCGAATCACAACCCTCAAACGCAGACACACCAATGCTTTCAACAGATTCAGGCATAACGGTTTCCGCAAGAGAGGAAAGACCCCTGAAAGCATTTTCACCGATATGTGTGATACCGTTTTCAACAGTCAGTTTTTTAATGCTGTCGGTATATTCCGACCACGGCGCACCGTTTTCTCCGAAATCACTCACAGCACCTGTGCCCGACACAACCAGCTCACCGTCGGCATAAAGCACCCATTTCGCACTGTCTCCGCAAGTGCCGTATGCAAGAATTTTTCTGCCTTCACCGTGGGCGGTGCAAAGTCTGAATTCATAGCCGTTTTCATCCGCATATTCCTTTGCATGGGAATCAGCAGAATCCGAACAGATATATGCTGCAGTATAATCGGCGATTTCTTCGCCGATAACGGTAATATCCGAAGAAATATGCACATACTCAAGGTTTTCGCAGTATAAGAACGCATAATCACCGACGGCACTGATGCCATCAGGAAGAACAACACCCTTGAGATTTGAAGCATTGCGGAACGCACCGTCCGCAATAACTTCAACGGTTTCGGGAATGTAATATTCCGTTTCCTTGCTGCACGAAGGATAACTTATAAGCTCGGATTTATCTTTGTTGAAAAGCACTCCGTAAGCATCGTTTGAATAGTGATCATTATCTGCGGAAACGATGATATTTTCAAGCGAACAGTTAAAAAACACACCTCTTCCGATTTCTGCTACGTTTGCGGGAATTGAAACAGTTTTGAGCAGATGGCAGTTTTCAAAAGCATCATCCGCAATTTTTTCAACGGATCCGGGAACTGAATATCCGCTGACCGCACAGTTATTCGGGAATTTGAGAAGTTCGGTCTTGTTCTTGTTGAAAAGAACGCCGTTTTCATCGCTTGAATACCTTCCGTTATCTGCTGAGACCGTTATTTTTTCGAGATCTGCACACCAACCGAAAGCATTCACTCCGATTGATTCAACAGAGGCGGGAATATCAACTTTATCAAGACCCGATGCATAGAAAGCAAACGCACCGACAGACACAGTTTCCTCAGGAATCATCAGTTCATCGAGTGCCTCGCAGTCACGGAAAGCATTGATGCCGATATCCGCAACGCTTTCGGGAAGATTCACAGATTCGAGAGAAACACAGCAACTGAAAGCATTGTTACCTACGCTTTCAACACCGTCACTTATATTGACAGTTTTTATCTGCAAACGGACATTATACCAAGGAGTCTGGTTCGCAAGATAATCCTGCATCTCTCCGCTTCCCGTAATTCCGAGAATTCCGTTTTCAGAATCGTAACTCCATTCAAGATTTTCACCGCACACTCCGTCTGACGAAGCGGCAAAAGCCGACACCGCACCCGAACTGAGCGCAATAACAACCGACAAAACCGCGGCAACGGTCTTTCTGAAAAACTTATTCATCGTATTCCTCCGCAAAAATATAATAAAACTGACAAATCATAGCAATATGCTCTGAAAATATATTATATAATTAAATCAGATATATTTCAAGGTTTTTTTTAGTATGGTTTTATCCGACAATATTGGCGGTATACGTAACCTTACCGACACATTTCGTATTCACGGCAAAAGGAGCGTCGAATCGGTTATCGGTAATCTCCGCTTCGGCAAGATATTCAAGCCGGAAAGAATGTGTACCGTATACGGCTTTTTCAAACGTGTTTCCGCTGACAACGAGTCTCCCGTGAACATATTCCTGCGATTCTTCGTTCATAACCTTCGGACTGTATCGGATGACGGGAGCAGTCTCCCACGTTTTACCGAATTCGCAACCCGTAACAATGTTGTTACGGAATAAAATTTCCTTTGTATAGCCTGATTCAAACCAGAAATTGCAGTCATCCTCGATAAGGAGCGCGGGACCCCAGAGGCTTTCAAAACGGTTATTCTCGATAATAACTTCTCCCCTTGTCGTACAAAGGATTCCTCTGCCCGACGTATGACCGAAATCACAACCGACAACGTGAAGATCGGGAGTCCACGTCACATTTTCAACAACGTCTTTGCCGATAACGGCACTTTCGGGAACACCCTCGGTAAGACTGAGTTTTATGTCGGTATCATTCAGTTTTTCATATGACAAAACGGAGGTTTTGCCGTACGGTATAAGTGTGTCCCAACGGATAAATTCAAGTTCATCACCGACTTCAAATGCCTGAAATCCCCAACTCTCAGAGTGCATAAAACGGACAACGACAGTTTTACCCGAATCATCTTTTTCAACTATGCGAAGGTGGGTACCGTGCACGTTGACATAGTCATCCTGAGCACCCCAAGCCTTGCAATTTTCGATTTTCAGTTTACCTCTGCATCCCGAAAACTGAAAGAAATCGGCGGTGCTTGCGATTGTTCTACCCTCTTTCGGAGTCAGATCACAGTTCCTGTATGTCACATTTTCGCAGAACTGCGAAACCATACCGAGACCATGCATAAACATAATTCTCAAGTCCTCAAAGCAGAGATTTCTGCATCGCTGAAACATACTGCCCGTCTGGTCTCTGACAATATTGCGTGTCTGAAAAACATTACCCGTCCCAAAGCGTACGCCTTTGTTTTTCGGGAACAAACGAAGAGTGTTTTCATCAATGCATTCTATCCTCTCGAACTCAAGGTCTTCACGGCGAAAATCCTTTGTATGCCTTGTTTTCGGATTGAGAACTTTGACATATCTGCCTCTTTCGCTGCTCTTGTTTTCCCAATAAAAACCTCCGTCGGATTTCTCTTCTCCGTGCCAGATAAGCTCATTGTTTTCAACCCTGAAAAGGCAATCGGAATTAATTCTGATCACAACGCTTTCACCGTCTTCGGAAAGAACGGTAAACTCTGTCATCGTCGGGCAGGCATAATCAAAAGCAATGTTCCGCACCGTCACATTTTCACAGTTATCAAATATCATCGGAGTCATCTTTCCGTGAACAATTACAGCGGCACCTCTGCCGTCGATAACGATATTCTTCTTATCCTTCAGATAAATTGCCGCAAACTTGGTGCCCAAAGGATTTTCGTGAAGTTTGGCGGTGTTTGAGCAAAAATATCCCGTCAGATTATATGAATCCTCGGGTCTGACATCATAGACCTTGCCCGATTCCAGAGTCACCGTTGCGCCGTCTTTTATATCGGCAAAAATTTTGCTTAAATCATTCATAACGAAACCGCCTTCCGACATTCTTTTTTCTGATTCTCATTATACTTTACCGCTTTGAAAAAAACAACATTTTTTCACTTATTCGGCAGTTGATATTTTGTCGCTTACGTGCTATACTTTAAAAAAACAGCAAACGAGGTATTGAAATGAATATTACAAATGATATTATATATATCGGAGTTAACGACAGAAATATCGACCTTTTTGAAGGTCAGTATATCGTCCCCGAAGGTATGTCATATAACTCCTACGCAATTATCGATGAAAAAATCGCAATCACCGACACGGTTGATGCCGCATTCACGGAAGAATGGCTCGGAAACATCAGAAATGCTCTCAGCGAAAGAAAGCCCGATTATCTCATCATTCACCATATGGAGCCCGACCACTCGGCAAATATCGTGAATTTTATGAATGCATATCCCGAGGCAAAAATCGTATCTTCCGCAAAAGCTTTTTCAATGATGAAAAACTTTTTCGGAACGGAATTTGAAGACAGACGTATCGTTGTCGGCGGCAATGATACCCTCTCGCTCGGCACTCACGAGCTGACTTTTGTCACCGCTCCGATGGTACATTGGCCCGAGGTTATCGTTTCATATGACAGCAAGGATAAAGTTCTTTTTTCTGCCGACGGTCTCGGCAAATTCGGTGCCCTTGATGCCGATGAGGACTGGGCTTGTGAAGCAAGAAGATATTATTTCGGTATTGTCGGTAAATACGGTGCTCAGGTACAGCTTCTTCTGAAAAAAGCGGCGGCGCTTGACATTCAGATTATCTGTCCCCTTCACGGCCCCGTTCTGACCGAAAATCTCGGCTATTATATCGGTCTCTACAACACATGGTCATCCTACGGCGTTGAATCGGAAGGCGTTGTTATCGCATACACCTCCGTTTACGGTAACACCAAGAAAGCGGTTGAAAAGCTCGAAGAATTGCTCAAAGCAAAAGGCTGCCCGAAGGTTGCAGTCACCGACCTCGCAAGAGATGGTATGGCTGAGGCAGTTGAGGATGCATTCAGATACGGCAAAATCGTTCTCGCAACAACAACCTATAACGGCGAGATTTTCCCGTTTATGCGTGAATTTATAAATCATCTTACCGAAAGAAATTTCCAGAACAAAACGGTTGCACTCATTGAAAACGGAAGCTGGGCTCCCCTTGCGGCAAAGGTTATGAGAGAGATGCTCGAAAAGAGCAAGAATCTCACTTTTGCAGAGAATACGGTTAAGATTATGTCCGCACTCAACAGCGAAAGTCTTGCACAGCTTGAAGCACTCGCAGACGAGCTTTGCAGATAACAGAATAAACAAAGAATGGCTTGAACAGGATTGATTCCCGTTCAAGCCATTTTCCGTTTTAACCGATAACTACATATTTTTGAGACGCTCGTATTCTTCGTCGGTTATCTCAATGATTCCGCCGTGCTTGAAGCCGTAGGGGAAGGAAAAGCCTTCATTCATTCTCTCGAAAACCGCCTTACCGGGTTCGTCGGAAACAAAGGGCACGTAGCCCATTTTTTCTTTTTCACATCCGAAGAAATCGAGGAAAAGACACCATCTTCCGTCGGCAAGCACGCAGCTTGTCGGGCCTTCGTAGGAACCGGGATTTTTGATTTTTTCATCCATATACTTTTCAAAATCCTCATCGTGCTCATACGGTCCGAAAAGATTCTTTGACGTTGCGTGCATATTCATCGGAGGATGCTCTGCATTCTTATAAAAAAGATGATAGGTATCACCGAATTTTCTGATGTGGGAATCCAGGATTTCGTTATCCTTTGTAAAAAACAGTTTCGGAGCGGAGAAGGTTTCGAAATCTTTCGTTGTGCTGCAATAAATCGACATATGCTTATAATTAGTTTCGGCAACTGTTGATCCCCAATGAATAAGGTATTCTTCCGTTTCCTCATCGAAGAAAACCTCGGGCGCCCACATACAGCCGAAATCATCTCTGCCGAAATGAACGAGTCTTTCTTCGCTGAAATGAATCAGGTCATCGGTTTTCCACATTCGCAGACATTTGCTGCCCGTACTGTTTATATTCTTCCAGTCAAGATTAAGGTTTTCGTCATAACGGTATGCAACGCAGAGGTCTGTTGTAACTATAACAAATCCGCCCGTGTGCAGACGGACTATCTCGATATCCCGACAGCCCTTTTCACCGAGCTTTGCGGTCAGAACAGGATTGCCGCCGTTGACCTCCTCCCAGTTGAATCCGTCACGGCTGATACCGAAATATACCTGTTCACCGTCGGGGGTGATTTTTTCTTTGAAATGAGTAAAAAGATAAGGCATTCTCATTCTCCTTTCCTGACAAAAAACCGCACCAAAGGACAGCCGATGGTGCGGTTATAAATTTCTTATTTCACGGGAACAAGCTTTTCCTTGCCGCCCATATAAGGTCTGAGAGCAACGGGGATATCAACGCTTCCGTCCTCGTTAAGGTTGTTCTCAAGAAAGGCGATAAGCATTCTGGGAGGAGCAACGACGGTATTGTTGAGAGTATGTGCAAAATACTTGCCGTCTTTACCGTTGACTCTGATTTTAAGTCTGCGTGCCTGAGCATCACCAAGGTTTGAGCAGGAGCCTACTTCGAAATACTTCTTCTGTCTGGGTGACCATGCCTCAACGTCAAATGACTTCACCTTGAGGTCAGCAAGGTCACCTGAGCAGCATTCAAGAGTTCTGACGGGAATATCAAGTGAACGGAAAAGATCAACGGTATTCTGCCAGAGCTTTTCAAACCACATCATACTTTCTTCGGGTTTGCAGACAACGATCATTTCCTGCTTTTCAAACTGATGGATTCTGTAAACACCTCTCTCCTCGATACCGTGAGCGCCCTTTTCCTTACGGAAGCAGGGTGAATAGCTTGTAAGAGTATGGGGAAGAGTTGCTTCGTCAACGATGGTGTCGATATACTTACCGATCATTGAATGTTCGCTTGTGCCGATAAGATAAAGGTCTTCTCCCTCGATCTTATACATCATTGCATCCATTTCAGCAAAACTCATAACGCCCGTTACAACATTGCTTCTGATCATAAAGGGAGGTACGCAGTAAGTAAATCCGCGTTCAATCATAAAGTCTCTTGCATATGAAATACAAGCGGAATGAAGACGCGCAATATCACCCATAAGATAGTAGAAGCCGTTACCCGCAACGTTTCTTGCCGCATCAAGGTCGATACCGTTGAAGCGTTCCATAATTTCGGTATGATAAGGAATATCGAACTCGGGAACAACGGGTTCACCATACTTCGTGACCTCAACGTTTTCACTGTCATCCTTACCGATGGGTACACTGGGATCGATGATATTGGGAATAATCATCATAATCTTTGTGACCTTCTCGGAATATTCAGCTTCAAGCTTTTCGCACTCTGCAAGTCTCTCGGAGAATTCTGTTACCTTTGACTTTGCAGCCATAGCCTCTTCTTTCTTGCCCTGAGCCATAAGTGCACCGATTTCTTTCGAAACCTTGTTTCTGTTTGCTCTCAGGGAATCAGCTTCTGTCTTGACTGCCCTTGACTTTGCATCGAGTTCGATTACTTCGTCAACAAGAGCAAGTTTGGAATCCTGAAACTTCTTTTTGATATTTTCTTTAACGATATCGGGATTTTCTCTTAAAAATTTGATATCAATCATATTTTCAACTCCTAAAAAGTTTTAACTTCTCTATTTTACTGCATCTTTGACAAAAAATCAACCGCATCGGCAACATATTTATCGTCTGCAAGTTCCACCGCACCCTTGTCAACAAGTGCCGCTGTTGCGGGGTCAATGGGAAGCCTTGCAAGAACGGGAACACCGAGTTCCTCCGCAACGGTTTCAAGCTTGCTTTCGCCGAAAACAGGGAATTCCTTTCCGCAATCGGGGCAGACAACATAGCTCATATTTTCAACCAAACCGAGAACGGGAATATTCATCATCTTCGCCATATTGAAAGCTTTTTTGACAATCATTGTAACAAGATCCTGAGGTGTTGTGACAATGATAATGCCGTCAACGGGAAGATTCTGGAAAACGGTGAGCGAAACGTCACCCGTTCCGGGAGGCATATCAACGAACATATAATCAACGTCGCCCCACGCAACGTCCTTCCAGAACTGCTGGATAACACCCGAAATAACGGGACCTCTCCATACGACGGGTGAATCCTCGCTCTCAAGGAGAAGGTTGACGGACATAATCTTGATGCCTGTATTGCTTTCTTCGGGAAGAAGACCCGTTTCGTCTGCTTTTGCTCTTGTTCTGATACCGAATGACTTGGGAATCGAGGGACCTGTTATATCCGCATCAAGCACCGCACAGGCATTGCCTCTTGCCTGCATTGCGCTTGCGAGCATAGACGTTACAAGTGACTTACCTACGCCGCCCTTACCGCTGACAACACCGATAACCTTTTTAATGTTGCTGAAAGGACCGCTGGGAATTCTTAAATCTTCTTTTTTCGATGAGCAACCGCCCGCTGATGCACAGCTTGAGCAATTGCCGCTGCATGCTTCACTCATAGTAATTCTCCTATCTAAAAAAAATAATTATAAATTAATTCAAGCCGCTAACAACTTTGAAACGAGCCGGACAAGCTCCGCAACTACATAGATGAGCGGCATATGTGCAATATAGATTATGAGGGCGTTTCTGCCGAGAAAACCGAAAAGCCTTATTCTCTGAGGATAAGCCCATTCGGGGAAACCTGTTGTTCTGAAGTATCTGCCGGCAAATACACCCGCAAAAAAAATGAACATCCACGGCAGAAGCGGAAAATAATCCGCCGAGAAAAATGACGGCGATGAAATCCCGATGGGTACAAGCCAATCGGATTCATATAAGACTTCGGGAATTTTCAACAAAAGCAGATCGCCGTAGCTGAGCATACCCGATGATATTCCGCTTGTGAACGGATAAAGCACCGCACACACAAGAAGCCCCGCAAAAGGAGGTATCCTGCCAAACGGCTTTTCGAGCAAGGTGCTGATAAGGATGCACACCGACAAAAGGTGAAGAATACCGAAATATATTTCACATTCTATAAAACCGAAAAGCGGCATAATAAATGCGGTAAAAAACGTCACAACCGCCGCCGCACCGATAAGCTTCGCCCCTCTTTTGAGATTGCTTTTTGAAAGCGAACACGATACTCCGCAAATCAGGATAAACAGACCCGCAAAAAACGGCTGTGCAGGAGCAAAAAACACAAAAAGCTTTTTTGCCCACTCATATCCGAACATCGTGCCGAGCATATAAAATGCGTGATAAAATATCATGCAGAAAACCGCTATGCCACGGAGTTCATCAAGAAAAAATATTCTTTTTTTATCCGTCGGTTTCGCTTTCATCTCATACTCCCCGCATTTTATAAATAGTATTTTATCATATTGTATCAAAAATGCAAGCATTTATTGACTTTATTCCCTGATTGTTTTAAAATAATACGATGTAGTATTGTGCTTCACGAAAGGAAGATCGGAATGATAGATAAAATAAGAGAACTGCTCTTCAGAATTTTCAGAAAAGACAGCTTCATCGGTAAGCTTATTGATAAATTCTTCACCCGCGAAATTGTTTCGTATATTTTCTTTGGCGTACTGACCACCGCCGTCAATCTCATTGCATTCTATATTTTCAAGAAGTTATTTATTGCAATCGGTTGGACAGGTATACTCAACACGTTGCTTTCATCTGCGGGCTGGGAGAAGGCTCTCGCGTTTCTTTCGGACGGTTCTGATTATCTCGACGCAAACACCATTGCGTGGGTAATCGGTGTTATCTTCGCTTTCTTCACAAACAAGCTTTTTGTTTTCGAATCAAAAAGCTGGAGTCCATCCGTTGCCGGCAAAGAATTACTCGGATTCGTGGGTGCAAGAATCCTTTCTTTCTTTGCAGAAAGCTTCCTGATGTTCGTTCTCGTAACCGTACTTTCGCAAAACGAAATTCTCGCCAAAATCCTCGTCGGAATTGTGGTTATCGTTATGAATTATGTTTTCAGCAAGCTTTTCATCTTCAAAAAGAAAAACACAGAGGATGCAAAGGGTGAATAAGTTATGATTAAAATTATCACCGTCGCTCCCGATGAAATCGAAATAAAGCAAAGTGCAATCGAAGAATATCTCGGCTATTTCGGAGCAAAGGCTGATGCCGTTACTCTTCCGTTGATCGAAGAATGCAGAAAGGAAATTCTTGAATGCATTGATTTCAGGGCGTGTATTGCCGAGGTCGGCTGCTGTGAAAACGAAAACGGAGGAATCTGTCTCGATTTCATGCAGATCAACAGCAAATCCCTCGCAGGCAATCTGAAAAACTGCGAAACGGCTTTTGTTTTTGCCGCAACAACCGGCACCGCACTTCATCGGCTTATCGCAAAAAATTCGCTGATATCTCCGTTGAAAGGCATTGTGACCGATTCAATCGGCTCGGCGGCAATCGAGGCTTTCTGCGATTATATCAACAAAAGCATCGGAGATACCGACTATCTGCGCCCGAGATTCAGTCCCGGATACGGTGATTTATCCCTCGGATGCCAGATAGCAATTCTTGATTTTCTTGAAGCGAAAAAGCATATCGGTCTTGCTCTCACTGACGGCGGTATGCTGACTCCCGTCAAATCAGTCACGGCAATACTCGGGCTGAGCAAAGAAAAAAACAAATGCAGAAATAAAAAGGGCTGTATGGTTTGCAACCGTATCAACTGCCCGTATTCATAAAGAAGGAATTGATATGAATATACTCGAAAAAATCAGAAACGGAATAACCTATGTTGACGGCGGAGCGGGTACTCTGCTCCAATCGTGGGGACTTGAAGCGGGAATTTCCCCCGAAATCTGGAATATCACCAATCCCGAAAAAATAAGAGAGATGCACCGCCTTTATCTTGAAGCGGGTGCAAATATTATCACCGCCTGTACCTTCGGCGCAAACAGACTGAAATTTGACAATACTGAAGAAATCATAACCGCCGCAATCAACAACGCAAAAGAAGCGTGCAAGGGTTATGAGGATTCATTCGTTGCGCTCGATATCGGTCCTACGGGCAAGATGCTCGAGCCTCTCGGCGACCTTCCGTTTGAAGAAGCGGTTTCGGTGTTTGCCGAAACGGTCAGAATCGGTGCTTCCGCGGGTGCGGACCTGATACTGATTGAAACGATGAACGACTCCTATGAGACAAAAGCAGCCGTCATTGCCGCAAAAGAAAACTGCGATCTTCCCGTTTTTGTAACAAACGCTTACAGTGACGGCGGCAAACTTATGACGGGTGCAGATCCCGCCGCTATGGTTACAATGCTCGAGGGGCTGGGGGTTGACGCAATCGGTATGAATTGCTCAATGGGACCCGCTCAGATGCTTGAAATCACAAAAGAAACGGCAAAATATGCTTCAGTTCCGATTATTGTAAACCCCAATGCGGGTCTGCCGAAAATCGTTGACGGCAAAAGTGTTTTCGACGTTGATGCACAAGAGTTTTCCGACATAATGTGCGATATCGTCAAAGCGGGTGCAACAATCATCGGCGGCTGCTGCGGTACAACTCCCGAATATATCCGCAAAACCGTTGAGAAAACAAAAAATCTTCCTTTTGCGTTACCCGAAAAGAAAGAAAAAACACTTATTTCATCATATACTCACGCCGTCGAAATCGGCACAGACCCCGTCATTATCGGCGAAAGAATCAATCCGACGGGCAAAAAGAGATTCAAAGAAGCACTTCGGAACAACGATCTGAACTATATTCTCGGTGAAGGTGTTTCGCAACACAAAAAAGGTGTTTCGGTGCTCGACGTCAACGTCGGTCTGCCCGAAATCGACGAAAAAGAAATGCTCACCAAAGTCGTTGCATCCCTTCAGGCTGTTTCGGATCTTCCTCTCCAGATCGATACCGTTGACTACTTCGCAATGGAAGCCGCAATGAGAATATACAACGGCAAGGCTCTTATCAATTCCGTCAACGGCAAGTCCGAAAGTATGGCGGCGGTTTTTCCGCTTGTGAAAAAATACGGTGGCTGCGTTATCGCAGTTACTCTTGACGAAAACGGTATTCCCGAAACCGCACAGGGCAGAGTTGAAATTGCAGAAAAAATAATTGCCGAAGCCGCTGAATACGGCATCGGCAAAAATGAAATTATCGTTGACCCTCTTGCAATGGCAGTTTCAAGCGACTCCGAAAGCGCAAACGTTACTCTCGAGGCGGTCAGAATTCTCAACGGCAAGGGAATCCGCACAAGCCTCGGTGTTTCAAACATTTCATTCGGTCTGCCGTCAAGAGCAGACGTCAACGCAGTGTTCTACACAATGGCTATGCAGTGCGGTCTTGACTGTGCGATAATCAATCCCCACTCCGACGAAATGATGAAGGCGTGGCACGGTTTTATGGCTTTGACGGGCAGGGATACAAACTGCTGCGGATACATTGATTTTGCATCCGATTCCGCCCCGAAAGAAACAAAATCCGTTGCCTCCGAAACCCTTGATTCCGCTATTGTCAAAGGTCTCGGTGATTCGGCATATGCACTCGCATCCGAAATGCTCAGGACCGTTCCTCCTCTTGAGATTATAGATAAAATGATTATCCCCGCACTCAACACGGTCGGTAAAGGATTTGAAGAAAAGACGGTCTATCTCCCCCAGCTTCTGATGAGTGCCGAAGCGGCAGGCAAGGCTTTTGATGCTGTCAAAGCGGCAATCCCTGCCGGTGAAAGCAAAAAGGGCATAATAGTTATCGCAACAGTTAAGGGCGATATCCACGATATCGGTAAAAACATCGTCAGAACTCTGCTCGAAAACTACGGTTATGACGTTATTGACCTCGGCAGAGACGTTGCACCCGAAAAGGTTGTTGAAGCAGTCAGAGAAAGCGGTGCTCCGCTCGTCGGTTTAAGCGCACTGATGACAACAACCGTACCCGCAATGGAAGAAACAATCAGTCTTCTCCGCAAGGAAATTCCCGATTGCAGAATCACCGTCGGCGGTGCAGTTATGACCGAGGAATATGCCGCAATGATAGGTGCGGATAACTATTCCCCCGATGCCATGAATACCGTCAGATACGCCGAAGAAATCTTTTCATAACTGCAAAGACGGATTCACACCGTTTTCATCTGCAATTTGAGATTATCGCTTATCATTGCAATGAATTCGCTGTTTGTGGGTTTGCCTCTCTCATTCTGGATCGTGTAGCCGAAATATGAGCTCAGCACGTCGACGTCGCCTCTGTCCCACGCTACCTCGATTGCGTGACGGATGGCTCTTTCGACTCTCGACGGCGTTGTTTTGAACGATTTGGCTACCGTCGGATAGAGGATTTTTGTCACAGAGCTGATCATCTCACTGTTATTCACTGAAAGAATTATCGCCTCACGCAGATACTGATAGCCTCTGATATGGGCTGGTACTCCTATCTGATGCATTATGCGGCTGACAACAACCTCAAGGTCCTTGAGTCCGTTTTTGCTTTCGGATGCGTTGTGAATACTCGCAAACTGCACGATTCTCTCTGCAAGCATCGTGGGATTATACGGCTTGAGAAAGTAATAATCCGCACCGTTTGAGAGGATTTCGCTCTCGATTCTTTCGTTATCGGCAGATGAAAGCACCATAACCATCGGTCTCTTCTCAAGGTGCATCGATTCGATTTCACGAAGCACTCCGAGTGCGTCGAGACGGGACATAAATCCGTCCATCAGGAGTACGTCGGGTCTCTCGCCCGCACGCAGTCTTTCGATTATCTGCGTGCCGTCCTTGATAACGGTCGATACCTCGCAGCCGTTACCTCTGAGTATCCCCGCAAGTTCGTGCAGGGTTTCGCTTCCGTCCTCGGTGAGCATAATTTTCAACTCTTTTGTCATTTTTCTACCTCCATCGACAATTTGTGACGCAAATTATCACCAATTTGCGTCTTTGTTGTGTTTCGTCACACTTTCTGTAGAAATGTTAACACAGTGAGCGATAATTGTCAATATTTTATAGTTAATGTCGCAATATTTTTCATCGCAAAATCCGACAAAATGCAGAAAAACGGAACAGTCCGCTATGAACTGTTCCGTTAATTTTTTTGATTCTTTTAAAGTTTCATTCCGAAAGCGACGTCATCTTTCCACTGTTCAATAAACTCAAAACCGTATTTTTTATAGAATCCGATTCCCGTTGAATTTCTCTCTCCCACAGTAAGCATAACACCCTTTACGCCCTTGCTTCTGAGGTGATCAAAAAGTGCGTTTATCAACTGACCGCCGTAACCTTTGCGATGATATTCGGGAAGAATATAAATATGAAGATGTGCGGGATATTCTTCTTTATATTTTTCCTGAAGTACGGTTGATGTGCTTGCCCATTCATATCTGTGAGGAGGCATATCCAACGTCTGAGTCAGATATTCCGCATCAAAAACAGGCTTGAACTTATCATAGTTTTCTGCGCAGATTACATATCCGACCGCTCTTCCGTCATCGTCAAGCACAAAACAGTTTTCGGGTTCCTTTTCTATATAATAGTTACAGAACGTGATAAGAACAAATCTCTGTGTCTGCTCAGGGTCTGTTGCGGGACCTTCGCTGTTAAGACACGCAAACTGCACGTTTTCATAATCCTTCGGATCGTATTTTCTGACCGATACCATATTCTTTTCCCCTTTATTTTTTTATTACCGATAAATAATACAACAAAACGGAAATTAATTCAAGTATATATTGAAATCGATTTATAATTGTGTATAATTATACTTAAGAATTATTTTCAAAATATTATGGGGGTGCAACCGTGAATATTGACAAGCTCACAAGAAAATCACTTGAAATTCTTTCAAAAAGCATAATCGCTTCAATGCCCAAAAGCTATTTCACTTCACCCGAAAAAGCAAATAAATATATGCTGACGGGTGATGCGGAATTTACAGACAAAGCGGGTGAGTTTTTCACCTGCGGGTTTGCCAAAAAAACAGTAACACCCGACAATGTTGCCACTGAAAAATATTTTATCGCAGGTTACGATTCAAACAATCCTGCTCAGGGTGTACTTGACGATATGTTTGCACGCGCCGTTTATATTGATGACAATACGGGCAGAGGCGGTGTTGCACTCTGCTGTGTTGATGCTGTCGGCATCAGCCGAAAAGACATCAATGATATCAGAAAACTCGTTATAGAAAGCGGCAGAATCCCCTCACTGAAATCAATTTCCGTTTCCGCAACCCACAGTCATTCTGCAGTTGACACACAGGGACTCTGGGGCGAAAAGATTTTCAAAAGCGGCAGAAACGAAGCTTTTATGGAAATCCTCAAAAAAAAGACGGCAGAAACAATCATTGCCGCTTATGAAAACAGAAAAGACGGCAGAATGTTTTTTGCGGTTTGCGAAGTGGAGGATATGCAGTTTGACTGCAGAACTCCGATTGCCTATGACAAAAATCTGACGAGAATCAGATTTGAGGCAACCGACGGTTCGGGGCAGATCCAGATCATCAATTTTGCCTCTCACGCAGAGCTTCTCGGCAGCAAAACCAAGCGTATCAGCGCAGATTTCCCTGCCTATATGATTAAAGAAATTGAGGCAAAGAACAAGGATACCGAGGTTGTTTTCTTCAATGGTGCAATCGGCGGTATGATTTCAGCAAAAGAAATCAAAAAGGTTTACCGTGAAGAAATCGACTGCGAGGCATACACCAAAGAATTCGGTAAGACTCTCGGCGAAATCGCAAACTCCCTCACCGAAGAGACGGAAATCGAGCCGGTTATCAACGTCAGATCCTCTCCGATAAAGCTTGATGCGACAAACTACGTTCTTATCCTTGCCAGACTTCTCAAAGTGCTCAACAACGATATTTTCCGTGCCGATAAAAGAAGTAAGGCTCTCATCAGCTCCGAGGTCGGTTATCTTGAACTGGGCAAAAACAGAATCGGTATGTTCCTTATTCCGGGTGAGCTTTTCCCCGAACTTTGGAACGGCGAGTTCCTTTCAGCCGAGGAATCCGCCACAGGCAAGGCTGCAGATTACCGCATACTGCGTGATATGTGCAGATGCGACCATCAGTTTGTTATCGGTCTTTGCAACGATGAACTCGGATACATAATCCCCGACAACGATTTCCTGACCGATAAAAAAACACCCTACATCAACAATGCAAAAGACAGATTCGACAGAAGCCATTATGAGGAAACAAATTCAACGGGACCCGAAACCGCAAGAACGATTCTTTGCGAAATCGGCAAGCTGATTGATTCGGTAAAGTGAATCCCTGAAGGACGGAGACATAAAATGAAATATTATCTCGGAATTGACGGCGGCGGCACCAAAACAACTGCTGCCGTATCAGACGAAACGGGAAAAATTATTTTAAAAGAATCGGGCGAAACGATAAATTTCTATTCCGTAGGTATGGAAGCGGCAAGAAACAATCTTGCTGACGTTATCGAAAAGCTGAAGAACACTCTCGGAATCTGCAGATTTGACGGAGCATTCATCGGATGCTCTGCGCTCGACAGCGATGCCGATGAAGAAACAATCAACGCTCTCTGCGGCGGAATCATCAATGCGGACAGAATCGGTATGAGCAGCGACGTTTACGTTGCGCTCAAAGCTTCATCATCAAACTGCATAGCCATCTGCGGCACCGGCTCAATGGCGGTCGCTGAAAAAGATGACGGCACAATAATCGCAAAAGGCGGCTGGGGTCATATTGTCGGTGATGAGGGTTCGGCATATTCAATTGCAATCCGTGCTTTCAGGGAATGCTGTCTGATGTGCGACAAAAACGAGCGTACGGCTCTGCTTGAAAGTGCCGAAAAGTTTTTCGGCGTTGACAATTTAAGAAAAGCAATAGATTTAATCTATTCTCCCGACAAAACGAAGGATTATTTTGCGGCATTCGCAAAAGACGTTTCGTCTCTTGCGGATGCGGGATGCGGAATTTCAAAAAGCATAATTATTGAAGAAGCCAAAGCTTACGCACGTACGGTTATTTCTCTTCTCAAAGAAACAGATAACTGCCATACGCTTATGCTTTACGGCGGAGTTTTTCAGCACAATGTGTTATTCAGAAATGAATTCATCACTGAAATCAGAAAGATTTACCCCTTGCTTCAGGCAGAAATTCTTGATATTCCGCCTGAAGAAGGCGCACTCAGTATTGCGAGGTCTTTGAAATGAAAAAATATACCGAATACATAAACATTATCAAACATATCATTGCTGAAATTGAAGAGAAATGCTCCTGCGACATCGAAAAAACCGCAGATGCACTCAGCCGCGCACTGATTGACGGCAGAAGAATATTTCTTTTCGGCACGGGTCATTCGCATATGCTCAGCGAGGAGCTTTTTTACAGGGCAGGCGGATTACTCAACATTCAGCCCGTACTCATCGACACTCTTATGCTCCATATCGACGCCGCAGGAAGCACGGCTGCAGAAAGAGAAGAAGGTCTTGCAGAAAGAATTTTTGAGGACTACTCAATGAAAACCGATGATGTTATCGTCATCATCTCAAATTCAGGCAGAAACGGTGTTGTCATTGATATGGCTCTGCTCTGCAAAGAAAAGGGATTGACTGTTATTGCGCTGACCAATCTGCGTCACACCAACGCAGGTGCATCCCGTCACGGAAGCGGAAAAAGACTTTGCGAAATTGCGGATATCGTCCTTGACAACTGCGGATGCATCGGCGATGCTTGTATAAATGTCGACGGAGTTGAAGGCAATATCTGTGCCACATCCACCGTTGCCGGCGCTATGATTCTCAATGCCTGCGTTGCTCACGCTGTTGAGCTTTGTGCGGAAAAAGGATTCTATCCCGAGCATTTCTGCAGCGCAAACGTTGACGGCGGCGACGATATCAACAATCGCCTTATCGAAAAATATAAAAAGGAGATCAAACATCTGTGATTTATCCGATTCCTCAGAAATACAATCTCAACGGCTCTCACGTCGTGGCAGAATCACTCGTTGTTTCGGGTGATTTCAAAGCTGTTGCCGAAAAAGTTCTTTCGGACTTCAACATTCTTTCCGCAAACGGATATCCCGTTGAAATCAAATGTGTCAACAGCAAAAAGACAACCTATATTGACGAAATTTCCCGTCTGACAGATGAAAAATATATTATTACCGTTTCGGAAAACGGTGCCGTTGTCGAAGCATCCTGCGAAAAGGGCGCCTTCCGTGCGGCACATACGCTTGCCAAACTTGTTATCGGCAACGAATTGCACACAGGCACACTTGAGGATTATCCCCTGTTCAAAAAAAGAGGATATATCGAGGGCTTCTACGGCAACACCTGGGAAAACAAAAAGAGAGTTTCCGTTATGAAGCTGATGGCTTCATTCGGAATGAACTCTTTCTTCTATGCACCGAAAGACGATATTTATCACCGTGAAAAATGGCGTGATTTATATCCCGAAAAAGAACTTGCTGAGCTTAAAACTCTTTTTGAAACCGCCCGTGAAAACTTTCTCGATTTTCATTGGGCGGTCGGACCCGGTCTGACATATAAATACACCTCGGATTCGGATTTTGAACTTCTTATCAGAAAGATAATGAGCCTTTATGCTGTCGGCATACGCAATTTCGGTCTTCTTCTTGACGATATTCCGCAAGAATTCCAGTATGAGGAAGATGCCGCAGAATTTGACGAAATCGTTGATGCGCATATTTATCTCGTCAACAAGACCTATGCCGCACTCAAGAAAGCCGACCCCGAAATTACACTTACCGTCTGCCCGACGCAGTACAGCGGCGACGAAAACGGTTACTACATTTCCAAATTCGGTTCAAACATCCCGAATGACGTCGACCTTTTCTGGACCGGGGCGGAAATCTGCTCAAGAGTGCTGACTGTCAGAGAAGCCGATGAGCTTATGCGCTCAACCGGGCACAAACCCCTTTATTGGGATAATTACCCCGTAAACGACTGCGAAATGTTCCAGGAGCTTCATCTCGGTGCAATTATCGGCAGAGACAAAGAACTTTACAAGCACTGTGAAGGTCTGATTTCAAACGTAATGGAATATGCAGAATGCTCTAAGATTCCGCTTATGACGATTGCGGATTTCCTCTGGAATCCCGTTGCATATAATCCCGACGATTCGCTCAGAAATGCGCATCGGGTTATGCTCGGTAAAAACGCAGAGCTTTTCGGTCTGTTTGCAGATCACCTCGGAGTATCCTGCCTTTCGAAATACAGCTCGGCTTTTATGGGCGAAACTCTTATGCAGGTTGCTTTCTTTGAATCCCGGGGAGAGAAAGACAAGGCGCTCACTCACCTTGCCGATTATATCGCAAATATGAGAAAATGCCTCGATCTCATCAGCGACACGAGCATCCCTCTGTTTGAAGAAATGCAGAAATGGGTCAGAAAGTTTTCAATGTGCTGCGACCTGCTCGATGCAATTTACGATGCAAGAAACAATCCCTGCGATGAGACTAAATCAACTCTTGCGGTTTTGCTTGAGAAATACAATTCCGATGCGGTGCTTCTGACGGGCTTCTGTCTGCGCGAAGCCGCCGAAAAAACACTTAAAAATTAAACAAATATTCTATTAGTAATTGAAAAAGATATAAACTCGTGATAGAATATAACCATAATTTGTAAAGAGAGGTTGCAAAAAAATGAAAAAATCCTTCAAAAAACTCATTGCTCTCATTCTCTGTGCGGCCATGCTCGTTTCCGTTGCTTCAATCGGTTCATTTGCGGCAGAAGAACCCGGAACAGAATGCAACGGTGAATGCGAATATTACCCCACAGTCATCATCCCCGGCCTCGGTCAGTCAAGTGTTTGCGTAACCGATGACGAAGGAAATTTCCTTCTCAACAAGGACGGCAAAAAGATTTCCGCCTTCCCCGCATACATCCAGATAGGCGATATCATCAAAAAAGCTGCCGTTCCGCTTATTCTTTCACTGCTGACTCAGAAGGACATCGGTCTTTCCAATGCTCTCAAGGAAGTTATCAGAAGCTGTTTCGGTATCAATCAGGCTGATCTCAATGCTCAGATTGTCACAAACGTTAAAGTTGAAAAGTTCCCCTATTCATTTGCAGAATGCAGTGAATATGAAATGAGCATCATCAACTCTCACATTCCCTTCAACAAATACGATACAGACCTCCCCTACGATCATCTCTACTATTTCTCATATAACTCATTCGGTAACCATATCCAGATGGCAAACGAACTCTATGACTATATTCAGATGGTCAAGGAGCAGACGGGTCACGATAAGGTGAATATCGTTCCCATCAGCCAGGGCGGTACCATCGCAAGTGCAATGTTTGAATACAGACCTGAGATTTATGACGATCTTCACAAGGTCATTTTCATCGTACCCTGCCTCGACGGTTCAAGAATCATCGGCGACGTTTTCAACGACAGAATCACATTCACCAATGCCGATTATCTTTATAACGGTTTCCTTGAAGAAAGCCGTCTTCTCGACAGAAACACAGCCAGGCTCATCGAAGTTGTTGCAAGAATCCTCCCCGACGATGTTCTCGTCGGCGCTCTCAGCGGTGCAGTTGACGTTCTTGTAAATGAAATTATGACAAGAAGCACAAGTATGTGGGCTATGTGTCCCTCAGCAGACTATCCCACCGCAAGTGAAAAATATCTCTCATCTCCCGACAGAGCAAAAATCAAGGAACAGACAGATAAATACTACAACGCTCAGCTTCACTGCAAAGCAAACATTCAGAAACTTGTTGACAACGGCATTCAGGTATTCAACGTTGCACAATACAATTATGCAATGATAAACGTCGGCGAAAACTGGAACACAGAAAATGCTGACTACATTATCCAGCTCGATTCAACATCAATGGGCGCCCACGCAGCAAACTGCGGCGAAACTCTTCCAGAGGGCTACAAACAGGCCAACACAAGTCCCAACTGCTCTGACCCCACACATAACCACATTTCTCCCGACAACGTTGTTGATGCTTCAACAGGTCTCCTTCCCGACCACACCTGGTATTTTGAAGGTCAGCGTCACGACCTCACACAGCATAACAACATCATCCTTGAAACTGCTTTCTATCTCATTGCTCACGACGATGTCACAGACGTATATTCAGACCCCAGATTCCCGCAGTTCAACAAGGGCAGGGACGTCAGAATTATCGAAAGTGCTATCGAACAGGCAAAGGCAGTTGACACCTCAACACTTTCAGCCGCAGATGCAGACGCTCTGAAAAACGCACTTGCAGTTGCCGAAGCAACACTTGCCGATACGTCTTCAACAAATCTCGACAAGGCTTGTGAAGATCTCACTGCAGTTCTTGTTAAAATCGGTGTGATGGAAGCCGTTGATACAAGTGACAATATATTCACAAAGATCAGCCCCTTCCTCTTCAGTTTATTCGGACCCAACGGTTTCTCTGAAATGCCGGGTATTATTATCGATACTGTAATCAAGCCCCTTTTCAGCTCCGCAAGTTCAATTCTTTCCAGATAAATTTCGAATAAAAAAGCTCCTTCAACACGAAGGAGCTTTTTTTACTGCCTTAAATATGTTCAAGCGTTTTATCCACTGCTTTCTCAATTCCGACGGATTCCACTCCGAAAATTGAGGTGTGTATTTTTCCGTTTATCGGTTTTCGCCAATATTCATCAATACCGTCAATTGAGTTTCTCATCCCGATAACCGAGCCGACGGTTGCACCGTTACAGTCGGTATCGAAAGCCATTCCGACAGCAATGCATATTGATTTGCCGAAATCACCTTTACCGTAAAGAAGTGCGGCGGTAACAATCATTGCGTTCGAAATTGTGTGACACCAGCCATGGTCGGTATATTCATCAAAATCAGAATGGATAATATCAAAGCATTCGTCAAGTGTGACACCTTTTTTAAAGCCGTTAAAAATCTTCATTACCGCTTCGAAAAGTCTTGATGTCCCGGGAATCTGAGCAAGACCGCCGAGAATAATATCGTCAATGTTGTCGGTAACTGCGGCACAGGCTATCATCGCAGAAACAAACATCTCACCGTAAACACCGTTTTTGACGTGGGAAACACTCGCATCTCTGAACGCCATTTCCGCAGCATCCTCGGGTTTACCCGGATTGATATATCCGAAATAGTCTCCTCTTATCTGAGCGCCAATCCATTCGCGGCAGACGTTTTTATACATTGCAGATGCGGGAGGCTGAATGCAGTTGATAAAATTTACGTAAGCAATTCTCTCTGCGGTATAATAAGAATAAACCGACTGATACTTCATCCACGCAGTTGCAACGTCCTCGGACTTGAAATCTCTGCCGTAATCCTCAATAATCTTCTGCGCAAGAACAACGTAATTCGTATCATCGTCAACAGGCATACCGTCAACCGTATCGGCATAACACTTGTTACGAAGTCCGAATTTATAGTGCGAACAAACGTCATCCGTGATATCAGTACTGAGAATATAGCGATGCATCGGATAGTTACCGGTTTCCTTGAGCAGCGGAATCAGCTCATCGCTGCGAATACACTCAATCGGTTTGCCCAGAAGGCATCCGCAAGCCCTGCCCATCCACGCACCAAGAAGCTTTTTGCGAAGAGTATCGGCATCAGGCTTGACTGCAACAAAATTATGGGGCTTTCTGTGAGCCTTGATTTCTTCAAGTTTCAGCGGTTCGATATATTCGTAATCAGTACGCATCGGCGCACTCATAACCATATCGAAAACAACATCACTCAGGCGTTTTTTAAATTCCCCGTTTTCCATTTCCGAAATCGCCTCAAAAAGTGGCTTATATTTTTTAACGTCAAGCCCCTCTTCCATCGACTGATTGTATTCCGCCATAATATCGGAAGGATATCTGTTAAGCGCATCCACGTTGTTATAATCTATTTTGAATTCAGTACCGTAAGTATCTAAAAACATATTTCTACCCCGATTATTCATTTCTGATTTAAAATATCATAACACACTTTTCATGTCAATTCAAGACTGAAACAAAAGCATTTGGCTTTGCTGACAAAAAGAGATTCAGATCCGATGAATCATACATTTATAATAATTTGAGTTTAAGTTATAATAATAACCGTTCAGAAAAAGAACAAATCCGAACCCTTCGCCGATTGGCATAAGGTTCGGATTTATACTGTATGGCAAGGATGATATATTTTGATACAAAATATATCCTGCACCCTACCATACAAACCTGCTAAACTTGAATTAATAAAAACAGCAATTATTCGCTTGAAGAATGCAGAGATGTGTTGTATACTAATTTTGATATAATCAAAATGACAATTCCGCAAAGCAATGTGAATTAAAAAATCAGGCTGACTGCGTTTGTGAGGTAATGATATGAGAAATTATGATATAGCCGCCTTTATATGGCCGTCTTACACAGGTGACGAGCCGAGAACCCGTATTTTCTGGCCCGAGGGCTATGGTGAATGGCAGACTGTTAAAGCAATGACCAACAGAGGCTATGAAGGTTGCCGTTGGCCCCGTATTCCCACCTGGGGATATGTTAACGAAGCTGACAGCAGGGTTATGGAAATGCAGATTAACTGCGCTGTTTCTTACGGCGTCAACGTTTTTATTTATGACTGGTATTGGTATGATAACAGACCTTTCCTTGAAAACTGTCTTAATGACGGATTCCTCAAGGCACGCAACAACACTCAGATGAAGTTCATGCTCATGTGGGCAAATCATAACGCCAATCATCTCTGGGATAAGAGAAATTCCGATACAGACCTTTCAACCGTTATCTGGAGCGGCGTTGTTACTCCCGAAATTTTTTCGGAGATATGCGACAGAACAATCGAAAAATATTTCAAGCGTGAAAATTATTATATGATTGACGGATGCCCCGTCTACATGGTTTTTGATGTTGACAACTTCATCCGTACATTCGGCACAACTCAGGAATGCAAAAAAGGTCTTGAAGAATTCCGAAGAAAAACCGTTGAAGCAGGCTTCAAGGGTCTCCATTTTCAGGCTGTAAACTGGAAAGGACATACATATAATTGGCTTAATGACGGTGACGACTGCAAAGGCATGACAGTTTATGAGCTTTATGATTATCTCGGATTTGATTCCGTTACAAATTACAACTGGTTTTCATGCGTTGACCCCGACGGCGACTATGCGCAGCAGACCGACGCTTATATTGATAATCTTGAAGAAGAAACCAAGTTGATGAATGTGCCTTTCTATCCTAATATTTCAGTAGGCTGGGATAATAACGTGAGATTCAACAAGTTCATGCCCGGCGTTGTCAAAAACAACACTCCCGAAAATTTCAGAATTGCCTGCGAAAAGGTCAAAAAATTTGCTGATGAGTCAATGAAAAAAGGAATTATGAAAGCTCCGTTCATAACAGTTAACAGTTGGAATGAATGGACTGAAACAAGCTATCTCCAGCCTGATGACCTTTACGGTTACGGCTATCTGGAAGCGATCAAAGAGGTCTTTACCGGGGAATGAATATGACTGTTTTTAAAGATTTTTCTTATGGTACCCACGAAAGACAGAAAGCTGACATTTATATTCCTGAAAAGCCTGTTTCCCAATCAGGACTGATACTTTTTATACATGGCGGCGGCTGGACTGAGGGTGATAAATCTGCTCACACTCCCGATGCAGAGTTTTTTTCAGGACTTGGATATATATGTGCCGCTATTAATTACCGATATGTTTCCAAAAGCATAAATGTCCATCATGTGCTTGATGATGTAACAAGCTCACTTAACACCATAAAGCAAAAATGCAGCGAATACGGTTACAATATAAATGAGCTTATTTTATCCGGCGGATCTGCAGGCTCACATATCGCACTTCTTTATGCTTACACGAAAAAAGAAGTTTCGCCGATTAAGCCCTCGGCAGTCTGTTGCTACTGCCCGCCTACCGATTGCACAAGGGAAGATTTTCTTATGGGCATTAAAGGTGAATTTGAAAGTTGGAAATACGGACTCCTGTCACAGGTATGCAATGCAGATATATCAAAAGAAACTTTAAATAACGAAGCTTCACAAAAAGCTTTAAGTGAAATCTCACCTATAAACTACGTTGATGAAAACTGCATCCCTACCGCAATTTTTTACGGAAAAGAAGATGACCTTATTCCGGCAAAGCACATAGAGGATTTTGAGCGTAAGCTTGCCCGAAACGGTATTAAGCACGATTTCGTTCTTTACAAAAATTCAGGCCACTTACTCGATAAAGACCCCGATGCGGCAATCAAAGCCAGAAAGATTATCAAGCAATATGCAGAACTTTATTTCTGACTTTTAGCAAACGTAACAACCCTGCTTATATCGCTGTGCCCCATTATCTTCACAAAGAATGTTCAATTCTTATGCTCAACGGCAAACAGCCCTCCGAGGTTTAATCCCGGAGGGCTGTTTAGTTTATTTGTCACCGTTACACTTTCACGGTTGTTCCTGTTTCTGGCTGTAAATCGGCAGGCTCCAATTTTCTATCTCTTCTTTATCACCGTAGAACAGATATTTTGTTTCGCCGATTTGAGCAGAGAATGTGACTGAATCCACATCTGTATACCATTTATTATTAAAATAGTCCCATACATCAGTCTTGCCTTCAAAGGTGACGGCTTTCTCCCCTGCAGTGACAGCGTGGAATACCACCATATTCTGATTTGCCATCAGCACGTCTTCTGAATCGGAATAAACATGGATTCCGCAAGCACGTGCAATGGCTTTCAGATTGTTGACTGAAAGCAGCGAATCACCGTAAAAAATAGTGGTATAGTCTTTCTGTCTGTTGATTGCAAA
>JAFVVQ010000018.1 GCA_017502085.1 Clostridia bacterium
CCTACGTTTTTCAAACTATTAAAAGGAGTTTTTTATTTTATGATTAATAACATTATTTCTTGTGAATTTAATATCGATACCGCTTGTGTTGAGGTGAAACTCGCCGACGGTTCAATGGTGTCAATCGACTGCATTGCCGTTGAAAACGAATATGCAAACAATATGTACGAAACATCTGAACTTGATTTTCTCATTTATAACGAGCCGATGAGTTATGTCAGATTACTGCTCAGCGGTAAGATGGAAGAATATTTAAAAAACAGCACGGACTACACACCGTTGTCAGATTTGAGATAATAATTCTAGAAAACAATTTCCTAGGATAAATCTTTTCTTTGACATAACCATATTAAACTGTTATAATTAGACAAATGTGTAAATAATTTGACGAAAAAGGGTGATATTTGTTGATAAGTTTTGAAAGAGCGACTGAGATTGCTAATTTATACTATAACGACATATATCATCTTTGTCTTTCAAGACTCAAAAAGGAAGAAAATGCTGCTGATGTTACTCAGGAGGTTTTTCTTTTCTTCCAGGAAAAATACAATGAACTTGAAGATGAATACATAAAAGCATGGCTATATAAAGTTGCCGACAACAAAATAAAAGAGCAGTTCAGAGCTATTGCCAAGAGAGAAAAAGAGCTTATTTACGGAACGGTTTTCGCTTCGCAAACAAGCACGGATATCCTTTATGAAATGGAAGAAGATAATAAGGTGACCCCGGAAGAGCTTGAGGAAAAGAAGAAGAGCATTCTTTCTTCGTTAAGTGAAAAAGAGCTTGAGCTTTTCGAAATGGTTTACACCAAACATATGGAATACAAAGAATTGGCAAAGACTTTTGATATTTCTGAACACGCAGTAAGGGCAAGAGTTTACAGACTGAGATTGAAAATAAAAGAAAAAACAGCGTTCATATTCATGGCAATTCTGCTTCTTTTTATGCGTTTTTAAAAAATTTTCAAAAAAATATAAATTTTTTGCGTGACAAAATGCAATTCCCGTCATATATACATGAAGGGAGGTATTGCATTTTATCAATCATAACTACAGGAGGTGAACAAATCCATGGGAAACAGACAAGATTTCAGCGCCGAAAAACAGTCTTTAAAAGACAAGCTTATGGCTATAATTCTGCTTGAAACTTCAAAGGACTATAAGGAAATGGACAGCGACCTTGTAACGGAATGCGTTGATTTTCTCATGGAGCTTGAAGGAAAAGAAAGACTTACAAAATCAGAAATCGAAGAAAGAGTAAGCAAAATACCGTTCAAAGGAAAGGTAACGGCAATAAACTCATATGCCAAGAAGAAAATAAGGGCAAAGAGAATTGCTGTTATAGCCGCCGTACTTGCGGTGCTGCTTGCAATTTTCTCAATTGTTGCCATTTCTTTGGGCAGCGCAGAAGACAGTATAGTCGACCGCTATATAAAACAAATCGTTGAATTTATGAAAGGCGGCGACGGTCTGGCTTTTGAAAATATAGAATTAATAAAAGATAATAAATCAAAAACTTATTCTTCCACAGAAGAGCTTGTCAGAGATGAAAAAATAGCTATTCTGTTCCCGACCTGGCTTCCTGATAATGAAAAGATAACAACATGCTGGTATATTGACGATGTTACGAGCAGCACGCATTATATTTTTGCGTCTGAAAATCCGAAACACGGAATCACCATTTATCTTAAAAGAACAATTGCAAATGAAATCAAAGAAGAAAGTCAGATGAAAAAGATTATAAACCTGAATGTTTATATCACAAAAGATGATATTTCAGTCCAAGGTATGTTTGAACACAAGGGATATTTATATTCTGTCGGAGCAAGTACGGAAGAAGAGCTTTTGAAAATTATAGAGAATCTTAAGGAGATTAAATGACATGAAAAAAATTCTTGCTCTCATTCTGGCGATAGCCTCGGTTTTTTCTCTCGCAACCTTTTCAGCCTCCGCAGAGGATGCGGATGAAAATACAGTTGTCATAACAAGAGGTGACATGGATTTCGTTTTTGAAGCGGGCGTTTCCGAAGACCTTATGAACAGCTTCATTCATTCAGTCGAAACGGATCACGATGACTGCGAAGATACCGCAGCCTACGGGCTCATGTGTACTCTTTTCGGTCATAAGATTGAAAGCTCGACTGCACATACAATAACTCATAATGCTAAGACTACTGCACCCCGCTGCCTTAAAAACACATACTATGTTGAGGCCTGCACAAGATGTGATTACACAGCAAAAGAGCTGATTCGTTCAGAATACATAAGCTGCTGCTAAACATAAAAACGCAAAACAACTTCTAATTCTTTGCCGATGCGCCTTGCCGTGCATCGGCAATAACCTTTGGGTGAGAGAAAATGAAAGAGAAATTAACCGTCAGCCTGTTCGGTCACAGGTTTATTGATGAACATAACGCCGTCGAAGGCAAGCTTTATGAGCTTTTGCGTATTGTTATGCAAAACGGAAACAGAGAAATCGAATTTCTTCTGGGCAGAAACGGCGATTTTGACCTGATGGCGGCTTCGGTTATACGAAAGCTGAAAAAAGAAACGGGCAATGAAAATGCTTTTCTAACCCTTGTTCTTCCTTATGAAACCGCTGAACTCCGAAACAATACCGAATCATTTGAAAGCTACTATGATTCAATAGAAATCTGTGATTCGCAAAACTTCAAATTTGCAATTGTGGCAAGAAACAGAGATATGATTGACCGTTCGGATATGGTTGTTGTTTATGTCAAAAACGAATCGGGCGGTGCCTTTCAAGCCCTGAAATATGCAGAAAAGAATCAAAAACGAATCATAAATCTTTATTATACCCAAAACGAAGAATAACCGAGTCTGAAAAGAGACTCGGTTAATTTTTTTGAGTTTTTTGCGTGACAAATCCGATTTTTCGTCATATATAAATATAGACAAAAATCAGGGGTGATCTTTTTGAAAGAATATAAACGCTGTCTTACTATAATAAGAACATATCTGAATGACAAAACTCTTAAACTTAATGCAAAAAAGCTGGATAAGATTATCAGCGAAGAACTTGAAAAACCGATAAATGAAATGGATACACATTTGATTGATCTTTGCTTGAATGCTCTTGTTGCATACAGAACATATATGTCAGAACGTCAAAAGAAGAACTGAACTATAATACAACGAAGCCATACAAGTTGACCTTAAATCAGCTTGTATGGCTTGTTAGTTTTATGTCGAATTTTTATGACACATATTAATTGTCGTTATCATCCTCATTATCATCAGACACATAATCCGTAGAATAAACAGCCTCACTTGAAATTGACTGTCTGTAATCTTCCGCTGCCATTGTTTTTGTGAATTCGGCGGTAGGATCGATCTGATGAACAAGTGCTTCAAGTTCATCAACATTTGAATAGAAAAATTCTTTTCTCAGGTTTACTTTGTTTACTCGTTTTTCGTTCAGTTGAGTATGGATTTGACTTTCAAGTTCAACCGCATTGTTTGAGAAAATAAAGCAATGAACATCAAATTCAAACGGAACACTGGCACTGCCAAGCTCATCAACTCTTTCTTGAGGATTGAGGCGTCTTGTCATACCGATTTTAAACATATTTTCTCCGAATGAACCAAGGTTACTGATAACGTAAATATTTCCTGCTTTACCGTTCTGCAACTTAACAATTTCGTCTTTCTTAATTATCATATCAGACATCTGTGCTTTAAGCTCGGCAATCTTTGCTTCTAATGCAGAAACCTCATCGGCGGAAGCACTCTGCATTTGTGCTTCAACACTGCTGATTTCATTACGGTATTTTTCTTCTTCAGCTTCGAATTTTGCTTTCTGAAGTTCAAGTTCTTTGCGTTCTTTTGCCTCCTGTCTCATCTGTTCACGGATCGCGATTTGTTCTTGTCTTGCCTGTTCTTTTTTAACGTAATAGTTGTATTCGATTTTTACAGCGTTGATATAAAGATACTCCATAGTACCGATAAAGGCAGAAAGCGTACCAACCATATTCTGATTTGCCTTGCTGACCATTTCAAGATATTTTGATGTCATGCTTTTTATTGAATCAACGCCAACATCAAGTTTTTCATATTTAAGGGATGTGAGAACGTTCTGCAATTCGGAATCAAGTGCAACAACAATCAAATCATAAAGAGCCTGGTTAACTTTTGTTGTGTATCTGCCTCGATACTGTTCTTTGACTTTTTCAATCTCTTTTTTATTATCATTAAATGCTTTGCGAAGTTCCCTCATATCCATGCAGTGAAGCTTGAGGGTAACGGTAGGAGCAAGTTCTTCCAAATCACTTACGATAGATTCAGGTATCTTACACTGTTCAAACGTCGGAACATATCCGAAATATGTATTTATGGAATAGTCGATTGCTCTGTATAACTCTTTTGTTTTATTAAGTTTATTAGTAGCTGTTTTGAGCTGTTTCAGAGATTTTTCGTAATCTTCTTTTAAACCGGTGATTCTGTTTTGGTAGTTAACAACTTCGGAATTTAAAGTCGCAATTTCACCGTTTAATTTGTCAACCTCTGCTTTTGTTTGGGTGTATTCTTTAAATCCCAGCTTTTCTGCTTGTTCTTCCAGTTCCTTCTTCTCTCGCTGACATAAATCCAGGTTTTCTTTTTGTTTTTCCAAATCATTTTTCAGAGAGTCGATGTATTCCTTTTCCTTCTTCTTGTGAATGATGAAAGGTAACAGAATCAATACAACTCCAAGGATAGTTGTAACGGGATTTGAAAGAATTGCAATTAAAATAGTGAGAACAACCAAATAAACAATTAATATTGTTCTTTGTTTCTTGGATTTTTCATCGTTTGACGGATTAACCGTGTTGAGTTCAGCTCCACACTTAGAACAATACCCGGTATTGTTTTTGCTTTCAAAATTACATTTTGGACAACGCATATTTTTTACCTCCTGATAATTAAATAAAAGAATTTATGTGTATGATATAAATCGAGAAATGTTATATTACTTTTCACCGAATTTTAAAAATGAATTTCTGAACGAATTAAATTTCCGTGAAGATATATAAACCGGATATTCTACGCTCTTGTATTTTACCTTTACCCACTCCCTTGTAACCTCATCGACATAATTAAGATTTACAATAAAACTGTGATGCGGTTGGGCAAATATTTTAAGGTCGAGAATACCTTTCCAATGGTCAAGTCGGTAGTTAGTTTCAATTTTTCTGTCAGTCAAATACAATACAGATTTTCTGTCTTCAATTGCTATGTAAAGAATCTCGTGCGGGTAAATCCTGCAAACATCTTTATTGCTTGTTTGCACAATGATTCCTGAGTTGCAACAATATTTTTTGCAAGCGTTTTCTTCACCGCTGAAATCAAAACAAAATCTGTCACAGCCGCAACACTCGAGCAGATTATATGCAATATCATTTTGCTCCATAAATTCAATCAGTTTTGCTTTGGTTGCCTCCTTTTCTGCCGCACTGCATACTAAAAAACCCATAAAAACACCTTCCTCATTCATAATACAGAAATGAATTTCTATATATAAATGAGGAAAATCGCATAATGTTACGAAAAAATTTTTGCTTTTTCAGACTTTCTCTGTTTTATACAAATGAACCAACGTGTACTTGTGCAGAATTACAACAGTCCACCCGGCTGTACCAGATGTTTGTTCTTGCACTTAAATGCGTCTAAAAGTCCACACCACAGAAAGCTTCAGTGGTGCGGACTTTTAGTTCTAACAGAACACTTAACTAGTTAGGCGATTCTAATTTATTGACGGATTATAATTTTTGTCATCATTTGAGCAAACATTAAAAAGGAAACTTAAGCAACTGTAAGCATCTTCGTTTATCAAAGATTTATCGGATATAGAAGAAAATATGATTTTTGAAACAACATTATCATAATTATATACATCTTTTTTGGCGTACTCATAACTGTTAAAAGGAGAACTCAATGCCTCTTGTAAAAGAAGAATTGCTTCGCTATTCTCTTTAACATCTTTATAATCATTTATATTTGATTTATGACACAATATAAGTGCGTGAGTATATTTTAAATGGGCTAATGATATCAAAATCTGTTCATTGCCGCTTTCAGTATATCTTTGTTCGAAAACTTGAATCGAAACATTGACATCTCTAAAAGCTTTATCAAGACACTCCATTTTTTTTAGTTGTTCTTTTTCAAAACGCGAAAGTCTTATATAGCACTTAGCTCTTTGATGCATATAGTTAGGATCGACAGAAAGCAAGGAATTCAAACCATCATATATTGATTTTACAATCATTAAACTTTCTTTGCTGTTTGAGCAGCCCGTATTAAAAATACGATTGATATTGTCAAATAATATATAATCTTTATATGTTCCTTTTTTATTTACAGAATGAATATTGGGTCCTTGATCATTTTCAATTATTTTCTCAATTAAATATTGATATGCAGAAACTATTTTGCTTAAATTCTGTGGTTTTCTGGCAAACATTGACAAATGACGGCAAAGCCAAAATTCTGCATTTAAAACATATTTATATGGAGAATTATTGCTTACATTTCTCTCGAAAGACCATGTTGCATCTATTTCTATTAATGGTGAAGAGATTTTCTTTTGAAGTTCCAATTCGTTATGTATATCAAACATTACAGCTCTACTTGAATATATTTTGTGTTCTGTCGCCAGTGCAATTAGCGCTGCAAGCTGTTTCTGAGTATCTGTTTTAGGAATAATAGAAGTGTATTTGCTTTTCTCATTTAAGCTATCACTTATATATAAGATATTGTCAAGAAGATTCTGTTTTTGTCTGAATACTCCCATATTTGTGGATGTCAGTAAAGGATTTATTCTATCAAGCTCAACTGTGTCAAATTTGTTTGAGATTTCAGTAACAGGGACATCTTTTTCGGAAATAATCTCTCTTTTTATGCAAAGCGATAATAGACCCAGTATATCGCGTTCACTTTTATTTATTGCAATAATTATTTTAATATTTTTCTTTTGAAGCCCGTCTATATTTTTTATAAGATAGTCGATTTGCGAAACAGAAAGCGAACTGCTATCGAATAGTATTACACTATTATTTTTTCCAAGCATTTGATAAAAGGCCTTTTCTGTTAGACTGTCTTTGGTTTGGAAAAGATAAGTATCTCTATCTTTGATTCTGGAAATAATGTCAAACAAAGTATATGTTTTTCCAGAGCAGCGCATTCCTAAAACAAATTGCAATGCATATTGAGGGATATTTTTTATTATTTTGTCTGTATGGGTTCTTGATACAAAGAAATAGGGATATGTAACTTCATGATGTTTATCTAACAAGCTTTTTCCATATAATAAATAATGTTTATTATCCTCATAATTATCAAGACATTTTTTAAATGAAAAATGTTTGTATTTTTCTAATTCATCGTTACATATTTTTTGTGATTCAAGTCCTAAGGCATGCAATTCTTCGTATATAGAATCAAAAGAATCAAAAACAACACAATGTGTTATACCATATCTTTTTAGATTGATTTCTTGTAAAATAGATGGTTTTTGAGTTACACAAACATACCTTTTTACAACGCTTGAGGTTTTAGGCGAAGATTGCACGGATAACAAATCCAATTCATCGTCCAAACTACAACCAATATAAATTAAATTCTGACATAAACTATCATGCTTTAACATTTGTAATAAAAAAGTGTTGTTTGACAAACTATCAACATACTGTTTTCTTGAAAAAATTTCACTTTTATCATCTTGATATTTTATCATCTCCCACACATCTCCATGAATTTTAATAAGACATTTTTCTGTGTTGAAAATATGTTCTTCGACTTCGCGATTACTGCAAATGACACAATTAAAATTACTGTTTTTTTCAATGCCATCATCAACGTTGAGGGTATAGATATATGGCCAATCCAACGACAAAAACTTTTTTTGTTTTCTTGTATGGATACATTTATAAAATTATCATATAAATATTTTCTTCGAGTATCTTTATCTGTTAGTTCAAAATATATATCACATATAGTCGAAAAGGACTGCTTTATTAGCGTTTCTTTATCTTCTTCATTAAATTTTTGGCTTTCAAGTAATTGATTAATCATATGTTGACTGTAATCTTCACCGGATGGAACTTTTCCATTTGTACTTGGACAATTCCGTGTGAATCCAGAACCTAATATCGGTATTAGGGTTCTTCTTTTAAGATTTGATAAAAGTTCTTCTTTAACTTCAGAAAAATTTACTGTTTCCATCTTCGCCCTCCAAAATGTTTATATATTATCTTTGTTTTTTAAATACAGTTAATAATTATATTTTTAACAAATCTATAAAACAAAAAGGTTCAAAATGCAACAGACATTTCAAAAATGTGAGTTTTTTTAACAAAAATGTTACTTTTATGTGTTACAAGCAAAAAGCTACCCTACATCATAGCGGTTGTGCTACAATGTAGGGTGTAATATTTTTAGGCGGTATTCTATAATAAACAGAACCAGTTTCATCTTTATTCGGTATTTAAAACGCCAAAACAATTTTGAGATAAACATATCATCAACATAACAAGTATTTGTTATGCTTTTACATTTTCTTCGCTTTGACAATCAGGAAGTTAGGTTTGATATACTCCTTTACCCATGCAGGTACTTTTTCGATTACCCATTCTTCGGGTGTGGGTTCGCAGACTTCTTCGATAACGAAACCTGCTTTGGCAAGTGCGTTGATAATGTTGCTGAAAGTGCGGTGATATTTTATTACGCCGTCAACGTACCAATGAATTTTGCGTTCGCCGGGTTGGTTGTAGTTTGAAAAAGTATAAGAAACTTTTTCGCCGTTTTCGTTCTTATTGAAATGGCCTGCACCGTCAACGGTTGAGGTGATGATCGGATGTTCCTGCGAAAACAAAAGCTGACCGCCTTCGCTCAGAACGGAATACATATCCTTTGCGAAAGTATCAAAATCTTTAACATAATGAAAAGCAAGTGAGCTGTAAATGAAATCAAACTTTTCGTCAAGATTTGAAATATCCGTCATACTCATATTGCGGTATTCAATTTTGCTGTGTGCGGATTCTTCTTTTGCAACGGCAAGCATCTTTTCGGATATATCAATGCCGACAACCCTCGTTGCACCTCTGTTTACGAAATCGATGCAGTTATGACCGTAACCGCAGCCCAGATCAAGAACGGATTTGCCGTTCAAATCGGGCAGAAGTCTACGCATTGCAGGTTGTTCAATTAAATCATTGGCGTTGCAATCGCTGTCACGCAGCGCCTTGTAGCCGCTGAAAAATGTTTTGTTGTCAAATATGTTTTGTCTACTCATAATTTTACCTTAAATTCCTTTGGTGTGTTCGTCAAAATTCGCTTTGATAACCCGTCTTTCTCTGTCTGTCAAACTCCAGATATGAATACCTGTGTCGGCGGTGTTGAAGAAATAAATGCAATCAACGGGCATATTGAAGAATGAACGGTAAAGCTGATTTATCATTCCGCCGTGCGAAACAACAGCAATGGTTTCGTCATTCTCAGCTTCATTCATAATTCTTGAAAGCGCATTCTCTGCCCTTTGTCTGAACTCGACCTGAGATTCCTGACCGTAAACTGCTTTGTCAATCGGCAAATCGAGAACTTCAGGATATTTCTCTCTTACTACTGCTCGGGGTAACCCTGCAAGAAGTCCGTTATTGAACTCCATCAAGTTCTCATCAAAAACAATAGAAATCCCGGTTTTGTCGGATAAATGCTGTGCTGTCTGTTTTGCTCTTGTCAATGTGCTTGCATATATTTTGGAAATATCATAATTATCGGCAACATAATTTGCCATAGCTTCAGCTTGTCTGTGACCTCTTTCGGTTAATGCAAAATCTGCTCTGCCTTCGTGAACATCAAGCAAATCTGCTTCGGATTCACCGTGACGGATTACAAGTAATTTCATTGTATCAACCCCTTTAAATCTGTTTTTATTATACACTACTTATTTTCTGTATGCAACATCACCCCAACCGATTTGGTTGAGGTGAGTTTTTATTTCAGAAATTCGGAACGGTGTTGCTCAAAGAAATCAAAATATGCTCTTACGTTTTCAAGTTCTGTCCAATCGCAGGTTCTGACGGGAACGGAATCGAGATTATAAATCTGTGCGTTTTTCATTGATAGGAATATCGGCGAATGGCTTGCGATGATGAACTGACAACCGAAAAATCTTGCCGAATCATAAATGAAATTTGCAAGCTCTGTCTGAAGCTTTATTGACAGACTGTTTTCAGGCTCGTCGAGCAGATAAAGAGCGTTTTCGCCTATGCGATCAACGAAAAATTTCATTGCCGTTTCGCCGTTTGAACACATATCAAGATTTTTGCCAACATTCTTTTTTACGTATTTTGAAAGCGAATTCTTCTTTGCTGCCGCATCGTGGATTTCTTTCCATCGGTCATAATCGTCAAGACCTTTGAACCGCCTTTCTTCGGGGTCAAAAATTTTTGATTTCAGCTCAAAATACGTTTCGGAGGCTTCTTCTCTGCGGGTGTCAATTCCTTCGTTGATGTTGCGCAAATCAAGAACATAATCGAAAACATCGTCGCTCGAAATATAACGGATTTCCTGCGGTCTTTTGGCAAGTTCCGAACGGCAGTAATTAACATATTCGCCGAAAAACGGACTGTTATTGAACTCGGACTGACGGGCGGCGTGAAGCTTCTGAGCAATAACGTTCAGAAGGGTTGTTTTGCCCGAGCCGTTACCGCCGTAAAAAATCGTTACGGGCGAAAAGCCGATGTGCTCCAATTCTTTGTCGGGAAAAATCTTGAACGGGTACATCGTGTTGAAACAAGTTCTGTTTTCAAATCTGATAAACTGAATTTCTGTATAGTCTGACGGCAGGGAAAAGCTTTCAAGATAAAGCATATTGCTCCTCCTTTTGGGGTTATGCTTTGATTATACGCTCTTTACTGTGTCATAAAACGGACTTGTTACCGAAATCACAAGTATTTCTGCATATAAACCAAGTTCTGATATGTACCGTCTTTGAGTTTGCAATAATTCGGTTTGATGCAGGTGACTTTAAAACCGAATTTTTCGTAGAGTGCTTTTGCTCTGTCGTTGCCCTCAATAAAATCAAGCTCAACAATTTCTGTGCCTTCGTGATTTTGGGAGGCTTCAATAAGTGCCTCAAACATTGCGGAGCCGATGCCGAGATTCCAATATTTTTTTGTTATGGATATGCCCAATCCCGCACGGTGAAAGCTTTTACAACCGTTGAAGAACGTTATATCACAGCATCCGACGGGTCTGCCGTCTATGTAACACGCAATCACGAGGTTATTTTCAGATTCACGCTTACTGCGTATCCATTCTTTCTCTCTTTCGATTGAAATATTATCCCAATATTCTTTGTAATGGGACAGAAACTCTGTTTCACCGCAAGCGGTTTTGATGTTTTCAAGCATAGCTTCGGCATCTTCAATGCAAGGAGTTTTCAGAATTGCTTGCTGGCCGTTTTTAAGAATTATTATCTTTTCATCAAATATCATATTATTCACCATCTTTTTCTGTGTTTTCGGCATAATACTGCGCCTGTGCGTTCCAGAGCTCGGAGTATTTGCCGTTTGTATTTTCGAGGAGTTCTTCGTGAGTGCCTTCCTGAATAACTTTGCCGTTGTCGAAAACAACAATTCTGCTGCAGAAACGGCAGGATGAAAGTCTGTGGGAGATGTAGACCGCTGTTTTGCCGCCTGCGATTTCATTGAATCTTGAATATATTTCGCTTTCGGCAATGGGATCAAGTGCGGCGGTGGGTTCGTCAAGAATAACAAACGGTGCATCCTTATATAGTGCTCTCGCAATGGCGATTTTTTGTTCTTCACCGCCCGAAAGATCGATGCCGTCTTTTTCATATAGTTTATAGATTGACTGTTTCAGCTTCTTCGGGAATTCTTCAACTCTGTCTTTTACACCTGCCATTTCAAGGCATTGCCATACTCTTTCTTCATCGTATTCATCGGAGCAGGCAACGTTTTCGCCCACGGGGAATGCAAGGAGCTTGAAATCCTGAAAGACGATTGCGAAAAGATTCAAGTATTCGGCATAGTCAAACTCACGGATGTCAATTCCGTTGAGCGTGATTCTTCCTTCGGTGGGGTCATAAAGACGGCAAAGGAGCTTTATCATCGTTGATTTACCGCTGCCGTTCATACCGACAACCGCAAGCCTTTCGCCCGACTTAATCTTCATACTGAAATTCTTTAATATCATCGGTTCGGTTTCGGGATAGGCAAACGAAACATTGTGAAATTCAAAAACAGAGTTTGCAGGGTCGATACCGTCAACAGTTTTTGTGCCGTTTTCCATATCGGAAACGAGATTCAGATATTCGATTTCCTGCTTTAACTGAGCATTATTTGCGTGCAGATAACCTGCGTTGCCCGCAATATCCGTGCAAGCGGTTATCAGTTTTGTGATTGCGCCATAATATTCAACAACCTTGCCTGCACCGAATGCACCTGCAAGCGCTTTGAGTCCGACGAAAATATAAACAAGACCGCCGAGCAGATTTGTTGAAATCGTGCTTACCTGACCGATGGTTGCCCAGACTCTGAAAGTATCCTTTCTCATCTTTGCGGTGGGGTTATAAATCTTTTCGGTAATTTCTTCGTTGATAAGTCCTTTTTCGTTGAAAATACGGACATCCTTGCCGCTTTCGTTTTCGTTGAGATATTTCTGATTGTAGTATTCAAGAATCGGATTGAATTTCACAACTCTGTTGAAAATATTGAACTGCTTTTTCTCGCTCAGACTGTGATACTTAACCGAAAGCGCAATCATAACGGCAGAGAAAATAACAAGCGACATACCGAGCAGGGGCGAATCAACAAACGCCATAAATCCCGTAAGCTTTGCAGGCGATTTGCTGAAAACCATACCCGAAATCATAACAATTGCAACGATAATTGAGAAAACGCAGGATATCATTTCTGCTACACATTCGGCAACCCAAGTAAGACCGTTGCCGTTGTTTGCATTTTCTTCGATTTTTCCTCGAAGTTCCTGAACGGATGAGCTTTCCGCCTTTGCATAGTCGAGTTCAAGAGCCTTTCGGGAGAGAAGTGCAGAGTGCTTTTCCCAACAGCTGTTGAGCATTATCAAGGCTTTTCGGTTGATTGTTCGGATGATAACGTCAATAACGAGTGTTGTGATTGTTGCGATGAGAACGTATTTCAATATCTGCTCAAAGCCATGCTTTTCGGTGAGTGCAGTGATAACAAGACCCGTGCAGTAAATTGTGATATAAGGCGTAACGGCACGGAGAATTTTTACGATGAGATTTAATGAAAAATAGTTTTTGCCGAGATAGATTTTAACAAGCTTCAAGCCTTGTCTGATTATTTCAAAATCCTCTTTAAAGCCTGTGAAAAAGTTCTTCATATAATCGCCTCCTCTCTGTAATATCGGCTCTGTGTTTCAAACATTTCGGCGTATTTGCCACCGAGTTCAAGCAATTCCTCGTGAGTTCCCATTTCGGCAATTTTCGCATCGTCAAGAAGAATGATTCTATCGCAGAAACGGGTTGACGAAAGTCTGTGGGATATGTAAATTGCGGTTTTATCTTTTGTAAGCTCGCTGTATTTGAGATACATATCGTTTTCTGCAATGGGGTCGAGTGCGGCAGTCGGCTCGTCAAGAATGATTATCGGAGCATCTTTATAAAGTGCCCTTGCAAGCAGAAGTCTTTGAAGCTCACCGCCCGAAAACGCAACCGCACCTTCGTGAACTTCACGGACAAGCAGAGTGTTTTCTTTCTGCGGCAGACTTTCAACCTTATCGAGTATTCCTGCAAGCCTCATACATTCACGGAGTCTTTTGCGGTCAATTTTGCTTTCCTCGCAGAGTGCGATATTCTTTGCGACTGTTGCAGGCAGCAACGCACAATCCTGAAAGAGCGTCGAGAACAGCTGATAGTATTCGTCACGGTTGAAAAGTCGGCTGTCAATGCCGTTAATGAGAATCTGACCCTCGTTCGGAATGAACAGACCGCAGATGAGTTTAACAAGCGTTGATTTGCCTGCACCGTTAACCCCGACAATCGCAATTCTTTCGCCTTTGTTTATTCTGAGCGAAAGATTATCAACCGAAGGCTTTTCGGTTTCGTCATAAGAGAAAGTGAGATTCTTTATCTCGATTTCGCAGGGCAAATCCTTGCCTGACGGCAGCTTTTCGCCCTCTTTGGTGTTCATTTTATCCTCGATATCAAGGAAACCTCTGAAATCGCTGACGTTGTGTGCGCCCGAAATGATTTCGGAAATTGAGTCAACAAGCTTTGCAAGCCACTGACCGAATCCCGTTATCGCACCGAAATACAGAGAAAAATCGCCGAGTGTCATCTCAGAATTGAGCTTCAGATAAATAAGATAGATATATGCGCCAAGGCTTACGCCGAATTTAAAAACATCTTCAAGCATGCAGTTGAAGTAGTGACCGTTGTTCCTTTTGATGTTCCACCAATTTGCATCGTCAAGGTGCTTATCAATTTTTCTCATTAGGAAGTCGGACATATTGTAAATGCGCACGTCCTTTGCATTTGAAAAATCCTTTGAACGGTAGGTGACGTAGTGCAGGCGAAGGAAGATTTCGGCAACCTTGTCCTTCATTTTTTCTTTCCATTTGTTGAAAATCAGCCAACCTGCCATGCTGATGCCGTAGCAGAGAATAAGAATGGGGATAAACCACGGATTGCATTCAACGATGATTGCCGTGAATGCCGTAAAGCCGAAAGCAGAGGATGCAACAGTTGCATTAAGCTCAATGAATCTTGCAACGCTTCCGTCCCAGCCGTGAATTGCATTCCACGCTTTTTCACGCAGAACACGGGTTTCGTTGTAGGTGTAGTTGTTATAGTCCATACTCATAACCTTGTTGCAGATGAGTCTGTGGAGCATAATATCCCTTGCAAGCATTCGTCCCTGCCAGCTTTTGTTATACATAACGTTATTCAGATATCCGAACATAATGAGCAGAGCAGAAAGAATACCGACTTTGAGAAGAAGCTCCGAAGCAGGTGTTTTGTTTTCAACGCAGTCGAGAACGATTTTTGGCAGATATGCCGCCACAATCGAGCTTACAGCGCCCAGCGGAGTCAGACCGATTTGCATAATCACATAGGATTTATCAAAACCCCAATGCTCTTTCAGCATAAATTTTAAGTTGCTGAAATAATTATATTTTTTCTTCACACGCTTTCCCTCCTGATAAGTGAAATGATTATTGAAACGATAACAGCGCAAATGACAAGATAAATAAATGCGCCCGTTGATTCCCGAAGTGCCGCAACGGCACAACCGAGCAAAACCAAGCCTATAGCAATGAAGTATCCGCCGAGAATTTTGTATCTTTCGGAATTTTTACACATTATATTAACGAAGGCTTTGAGCTTATTGCGGCAAATCGAAATTCCGAGTGCGGAATGAATAACCGCAGAAATCAAAGCAACGATTGAATAGTATTTCATTTTATCTACCTCCTTTTAGCGATAAAAACAGCGGCGAAAGCATAGCCTCCGCCGCTTCAGTATTAATGATAAATTAAAAATCAAATGATTGAAATACGCTCTGCAATAGTGTGGATTTAATGTTCAAAAGTGTTGCAGATATTTATACTGGCGGTGAATATATTTCCCTCGCAGGAAACGAAAACATCGCCGTCATATTTCTGTGCAATCGTTTTTATGCTCTTGAGTCCGTAGCCGTGATTGAGCTTATCGGCTTTTGCCGTGCCGATATGCTTTGTGTCAACCTGCGATTCAACGGGATTCTCAACGGAAACAACGATTCTGCCGCCCATTGTAATAATGCTTGCAAAAATCGTTTTCTCCGTGCCGTTTCCGAGACCCTCTGCAGCTTCAATCGCATTGTCAAGTGCGTTGCCGATAAGTACGCCGAGCTCAAGCAAATCAACATTGATTTTATCCGAAATTTTAACCGAATAATCGAGTGTTATTCCCTTGCTTTCGGCAATGGCGAGTTTGGATTGAAGAACGGCATCAACTGCGGGGTTGCCCGAATTTATAACACCGTTGTTTGCTTCATCAAGAAAATCCACTTCGCCCTTTATTGCATCAATGGCAGACTGAGTCTGACCGTCTGCGAGAAGTCCCGAAACGGAAAGCAATTTGTTTTTTATATCATGTCTGAAAGTGCGGATTTCGCTCTGATAGCGATAAAGCTCCTCATAGTGAGCAAGCTGATTTTTGATTTGTTCGTTGGCAAAACCAAGCTTTGCCTTTGATTCAACATAGTCCTTTTGTCTGTAAATAAGAAAGAGGGTAACTAAGTTTGCTGCAATCATAAGAATTGCAACAGCAGAGAATAAAATCGCCGGAATACTATCAAGTTCGTAGGTGCATTTAAGAATAACAAGTGTAACAAAAACGGTTGCGATCGGCTGAATTATGAGCAATGCCGAAAGGCCGCCGGAAACACCTAGGTCAATTTTGCCTATTTTCTTTGAAACAAAGAAGATAAGGAAAAACGCAAAGAATTTGCATATAAGTCCCATTCCGAGAAAGATTTCATCATTCTGAAGAAAATCAAGAGACTCTTCGCCCATAAGCATTCCGCTCAAAAGTGTGACTATTGTTTCTGAACCTGCCTGAATCATAACGAAAAGAACACTGCTGATAATGGCAAAATGCACTTTTACTCTGTAAACAAGAGCAAAAACGAATGCCGTAACAACGCCCAAAGCAAGAAGCATAATGCCCGTGCCTGCAAAGAAATATGAAACAACGGTATTGACCGTTATTGCTACACTCATAAATATTGCAAGATGTGCTCCTTTGAGTTTTCTTTTTGAAATGTTTGAAAAAAGAATATCCATTGTGTATATTTCAAAGCAAGCAAACAGAAAATAAGCAATTATTCTTACCATTTCACCAGCCCCACTTTCTGATAAAAATATCGTACGCCTTCAATGCTTCCTGCTTCTTCCGAACGCTGACGGCAACTTTTGAACCGTCGGTCAGTTCAACCTCGTTTGCATTGAAGCTTTTTATGTAGTTCATATTAACGATGAACCCCTGATGAACACGAACAAATCCGTGCGGTTTCAGAATTTCGTATATCTCCGAAATTTTACCCACAGCCTCGTAAACACCGCTTGCGGTATGCACGGTCAGATGTCTGCGGTAACCCTCAACATAGCTTATTTTATTAATGGAAATTTTGTTTCGCACGCTTTCCCATTTCAGAATAACGCTCGCATTTGTTGCGGTGTATTTTTTCATCGCTCTTGTGAAAACTTCAGCAAATTCTTTTTCTTTGATCGGCTTCACAAGAAAATGCAGAGCCTCGATTCTGAACGCGTCAAAGATGTAACTTGAATGGCCCGAAACAAAAATAATAATCGTTTCGGGTGCAAATTCTCTTATTGTTTCGGCAGCTTCAACGCCGTTGATACCGCCCATCTCAATGTCGATAAAAACAATATCAAAGCATCCGCCGTTTTTATATAATTCAATCAAATCTTCACCGCAGGAGAAATCGGAAATGTCAAAACCGTCATCTTCGGTACGGAACGGCTCGAGCAGATTTCTGATTTCTCTCACGGCAAAACAGTCATCGTCACAAATACAGATTTTCATATTATCCTCACAATTCAAATTATTGAAATAAAAAATAAAAACACTTCCGTTTGCATTCGGAAGTGTCTGAAAAATGCAGATAAATTTATTCTGTCAACACAGCATGGCAGACAAAACGACACTTCGATTCAAAACGTTCTGCATCACATCATTCTTTCTGTTTGTCATTTTATCCACCTGCCTTTCTTTAAAATTTTTCTATATTCTAACAATACAAAACAAATTTGTCAACCGTTTTCTCCGATTGTGCAAAAGTGTTGATTTTAAATGCAAAAGTGTTTGGAAAGACTGTTATATTTCCGAATGGCGCACTTCTATACATATCCTGACGGAATGTAAAGTGCGCAGCCCCGCTGATAAAAAATCAAAGATTTTAAACAAGGGTTTTACCCTTGCGTTGTAGAACGACTATCCCAATTTTTTATATTATAATTTAAGCCCAACGGGCGCAGCTCGGAGAGAAGATTTTTAAATTTTCTCTCCGATTTTTGTTAGGGGTTTGAGGAAGAAATTCACCAACAAGCGGTAAAAACCGATGAGAAAAATTATGAACGAATTGTAAATCGGCATAATTTGAAAATGAGGTTTTTGCAAAAGTGGGTATCCACTCGCCCTGCTTGCAAAGATAGTGAACGGTTGAAAATAGGAACAACTTGCAAGCTGATTTTGGCAAGTTTGTATCCACATTTGCCTTGCTTGCCAAGTTACAAATAGGGCAAATCGGCAAGCAAAAATGCAAATCCTACGTAGGTTTGCACTGCTTGCTAAAAAGTGCAAAATCTTATCTTTCAAGCAAACAAGTAGCAATAAAACAGAAATCACCGCTGCGCTACAATTTACTGCGACGGTGATTTCTGTGATTTCAATTCAGTTATGTTTTTGAATAATCATTCTGCTCTGCATAATATTTTTCGCAGGCATTCAGATATTCCTTTTCAAATTTTGCTATTGCTTCTTTGCTGACTTTTCTGAATGGTGTGAGCATATCGAATGCATGAAAACAGTTTGGATAAACATCAACCTTTGCTTCAATTCCTGCACTTTTCAAGTTGTCTATATAGGTAAGTGTTTCGCAATAAAACGGTTCAATATCTCCGACAAATGTGTAAGCGGGCGGAAGATTTGAATAGTCGGTCTGACGAGCGGCAGCCGCATACGGCGGAACATCTTTTCCGTATAAATCACCGAGATATTTCTTCCAACCGAAATGATTGAGCTTTGTGTTCCATACGGGTGCGTGATTATCTCTTGACGATTCGGTATCGAGATTATCAATCATCGGATAAAGCGGCATCTGAAATGCAATGTTTACTTCACCTTTGTCACGGGCATACATACAAAGTGCTGCGGCAAGTCCACCGCCTGCACTTTCACCGCCGACCATAATCTGACTGCTGTTTGCTCCGAGTTCATCACAATGTTCTTTGAGATATTTCAAAGCGGCATAGCAATCTTCCAATGCGGCGGGATATGGTGCTTCGTTTGAAAGTCTGTATTCGGGAGTTACAACAACCGCACCGTATTTTTTGACAAGGTCAATGGCTCGTGACATATAAATCATTCTTGCCATACCCGTTATGTAACCTCCGCCGTGAATCCATAAAATCGCGGGAGTCTTATCTTTAGGCTTGGCATTCAGAGTCGGCTGAAAAATCAGCAGTTCGATTTTCTTTCCCGTTGATTCAATTTTTATGCTTTTAGATTTGTAATATTTGCTCATTGAATCACCTTGTTTACCTTTTTATTGTCATAAATTATATATCAGATTCACCGTCAATTCAAGTGTTGCAAAAATTGCTGATGAGCATTATAATTAAATTCAGAAATACGGATTTTAAAGGAGTGACAGATATGAAACATTGCGGAACGCAAAGACTGGAAACGGAAAGACTGATTCTGAGAAGATTTGTCAAAGAAGATTCTGAAGCTGTATATAAGAATTGGGCAACTGACCCTGAAGTAACAAAATATTTAACCTGGCAGGTTCATTCAAACGAAAAGGTAAGCAAACAAGCAGTAAAATCATGGCTGAAACAGTATTCTGACGATAATTATTATCATTGGGCTATTGTTTTAAAAGAAAACGGCGATGAACCGATTGGCGGTATTGACGTTGTATTGATCAACGAAGATGTTTCGATGATGCATATAGGATATTGTATCGGAAGAAACTGGTGGCATCAGGGAATTACTTCCGAAGCTCTCAAAGCAGTTATGGATTATTTATTTGATGTTGTCGATGTTAACCGAATTGAGTCAAGACACGATACGAGAAATCCCAATTCGGGCAAAGTGATGATGAAATGCGGAATGAAATATGAAGGCACTCTGCACAGTGCAGACAGGAATAATCAGGGTATTTGCGACATCAGTTATTATGCATTGTTAAAATCAGAACGCTGATTAATACGAACGAATTTTAAAGGAGGTTTCCATATGACGTATTCAGAATTACTTAGTTATTGTCTTTCAAAAAACGGAGCATATGTTGACCATCCTTTCGGTCCTGACAGTGATATAATTAAAGTTGAAGGAAAAATCTTTGCACAACTTTTTATCCTCAAAGGCAAAGAAACGGCAACTCTGAATTGTGAGCGAATGCAGGGCGATTTTTACAGACATCTGTTTCCTGATATTGTTGTAAGAGGTTATCATTGTCCGCCGGTTCAACAACCGTATTTCAACACATTCCCTCTTGACAGCGTTCCCTACGAAATGATTTTGGAAATGGCAGATCACAGTTATATAACGGTTGTAGGCAAACTTCCGAAATACAAACAGAAGAAGTTATTAGGTGAAGAAACAGATTAAATAATACTATAAATTTTAAGGTTAGCATAGGAGAAAAAATAATGAATATCAAAACCTTGATTAAATGTCTTCCGTTGCAGATTAATCCCAAAAAATACGAACGGTTTGTAAAAAAACTTGATTATAAAAAACTGCTTGCAGAAGACCCTGTAGAGATTAGAGATAAATACTATCTCGACAATGAGGATTTAGTTGAAACTGATTTAGCTCATACCGCTGCCTTTTTTGAGCTTCATGAAATAATTAATGAAAAATATAAACTTTCTGAAGTTGCCACCGCCGATACTGATTTTGAAAAAGTTATTCAGATATTGAATTGGCTAACGCAAAATACTTTTTATAACGGCGCATCACTTAACTATATGACAGATAACACAATAGATATTTTAAAAAATTCATTCGGAAAATCTTTTAGAAAAGCAATTAATTGCAGGTTAAAAGCGATTTGTTTTGCAGATTGTCTGGTCGCTGTCGGAATAAAAGCATATCCAGTTTCTATGTGTTCTTCTATATTAAAAAACTGCCATTTTACCTGTCAAGCATATATAGGCGAACTTGATAAGTGGTGTGTTTTCGACCCCTCGTTTGGTTGTTGGTTTGCTGATAAAAGCGGAAATCCTATTGACATTTTTGAAATGAGAGAAATGTTTTTGAAAGGTGAAGAGCCTATTATTAACGGATATAATTTTAACGGTACAAAAGAATGCTTTGATGTTTATGTTAACGGTTATCTGAAAATGTGCATTTCAAATCTTTCAACTTGGCAAGATAATTCTATGGACAGAAGAAATAAAAAGAATTGGTCTGACAGAAAAAGATTTAACGGTAAAATTCCTTGTTAATATAGCCGATTCGCAAACTGAGAAAGCTGTTGGGTGAAAGTATCGCATTGCAACAAGCAGAAAGGCAACCGGACGAAGAACCGATGATGATGTGTATATTTTCACAACAAAATTGTTCTGCGAAACTTGCAAATAATATATGGTTGGCGAAAGCGGAACAAGTTGTACGGGGAACAAATATCATTATTACAGATTTGTAAACACAAAGAAAAAGAAACTTTGCGATGCAAAGCACAAATCAATCCGTAAGGACAGGCTGGAAGATGTTGTTATCGGACACATAAAGAAAATGCTTATGGATGATGAATTTGTAAACCATCTTGCTACCAAAGCATTTGAACTTCAGGAAAAGGAAAGCAGCGAGCTTCCGTTGCTCAGAAAGCAACTCGAGGAAACAGAAAAAGGCATAGAGAATATGCTTAACGCAATTCAGGCAGGAATATTGAATGACTCAACGAAAAAACGTCTTGATGATTTGGAAGGGTTGAAATCCGAGCTTGAAGCAAGTATAATAAAAGAAGAAATCAGGAAACCTACGTACACATTCAAGCAGATTTATTTTTACATAATGAGCTTCAGGGATGTTGATACAGATACTGTAAAGGGTCGCAAAACCTTGGTTGACCACTTTGTTAACAGTATTGTGGTTTATGACGATAAGATTTTGATTAACCTTAATTACAAAAAAGGTTCAAAACAAATTTCATTTAAAGAGATAGAAAATTCGGGGTTGAGTTCGGGATTGGTATCCTCTCTCGGACCATCTAAAACCACTGAATTTGTTCAGTGGTTTTTGTTTTATAAGGAGTGTGAAATATGAAAACCACTTCGTTCAAATCAATAGTTATATGGTTTCTGAAAGTTTTTGCCGCAAGTATTATTTCACTTGCGGTTTTATCTGCTATTTCTTATTTTTACAGTTACACGGGAATTCATATCACCAATCCAACAAAATCAACAGACTACACTTGGTTGCCTGGTCAAAAAATGAACAATATGAAAGAGGGATTTTCTTCCGTTAAAATAGATATTAACGGTTTTAATAACCTTGAAACTCCTAATCAGCAAATCGATATTCTCCTTATGGGGAGTTCTCATATGGAGGCTTATCAAGTTAACCAATATGAAAACTGCGGATTTCTTCTCAATGAGTTAATGACGGAATATTACACCTATAACATCGGAATTTCAGGACACACAATATATAGAATAACAGATAATATTGAATCTGCATTGAATAAATATACTCCGTCAAAATATGTTGTAATTGAAACAAATACCGTTCAACTTGATATCGATTTGATGAACGAGGTGATATCAGGTGAATCAACACCTATAAAATCTCACGACAGCGGGTTACTGTTTTATTTGCAGAAAATCCCTGCTTTCAAACCATTATATAATCAGCTTGATAATTGGATAAAAACAAAAAGCAATAAGGAAGATAACGATATTCCGCAAGAAACTGTTATCACCAACGAATACCGCTTGATTCTTTCAGATTTCCTGAAAATTACAGTACAAGAAGCAAATAAACATGGAGTCACACCGATAATTTTTTACGCACCGAATGAACACCTTTCAAAAGACGGTAAGCTGACTTTTGAAACGGACGAAAAATATTTTAAGGTTTACAAAGAAACCTGTGAGGAATTAGGCATTGTTTTTATTGATATGTCGCATTCGTTTTTTGAATTATATAATAATAACAAAACTCTTGCTCACGGTTTTTCAAACACTGCAGTAGGAGTCGGTCATCTTAATAGATACGGTCATAGCAAAATAGCTGAAACTCTTACTGCTGAAATACGTAAAATGGAGGGAAGATAAATGTCGTTTACCGAATATAAGTTTTTTATCTTCTTTGCCATTGTTTATGCCACAATGTGGGTATCAAAATTCTGCATATCTGATAAACCATATTTTACAACTGTAAACAAGCTGTTGCTTCTGATATCGAGTTATGCCCTGACAGCGATTGTTGACTGGAAATTCTGCATAAGCCTCTCAGCTGTTACTCTGATAGTATATTTTGTTTCTTTAAAAATAACAGAAAATTCAAAATTCAGTAAATTGTTAATGGCTTTATGCATCACAGTTATTCTTATTCAGCTCGGTTTTTTTAAATATTTCAACTTTTTCTCTCAATCAATCGGAAACCTGATAGGAACAGATTTTGTTACACTCAACCTTATCGCCCCTCTCGGGATTTCATTCTATTCTTTTTCTGCAATCGGCTATCTGATTGACGTTTACAGAAAAAAATACTCCGCAAACAAAAATTTTATCGACGTCGCTCTTTATATTTCTTTTTTTACAAAGCTCGTTTCAGGTCCGATTGTTAAACCCGAAAAATTTTTCGGTCAGCTTGATGCAGAACATTGTGTCTCACTGAAAAATCTTGAAACAGGTATACAAATAGTTGTTCTCGGATTGTTCAAAAAAATGGTTCTTGCCGATAATTTATCTGTATTTGTAAATGATGTTTTCGGAGTGCCGAAAGCCTTTGATTCGGTAACGATTCTGTTGGCAATGATTTCATATTCATTACAGATTTATTTTGACTTTTCTGGCTACTCGGATATCGCCATAGGTTTCTCAAAGATTCTCGGATTTGATTTTGACAAAAACTTTAATTTGCCTTATGCATCTTTGAACCCTACAGAATTTTGGAAGCGCTGGCATATCAGCCTTTCTCAATGGCTTCAGGAGTATTTGTATATTTCACTTGGAGGCAACCGGAAAGGGAAAATCAGAACATACATCAATTTGCTGCTCACTATGCTTATAGGCGGTTTGTGGCATGGTGCTAATTTTACGTTTATTGTCTGGGGCGGAATAAACGGATTGGGCTTGATTATTCACAAATTATTCCGTAGCTTTAATAAAAAGAAAACAGAATCGCTCATTGCTAAAATTATTTCATGTGTTTTTTGCTTTTGTTTTGCAACAATCACATGGGTTTTCTTCCGTGCCGAATCTTTCGGAAACGCCGCCGATATGTTTATTGGATTGACACAATCCGAAGGAATAAGACAAATTTACAGTTGGAGTTTTGTTGCTATCATTTTTGCACTTGCTGAAATTATCATTGCACTATTAAAGAAAAAGCATAATAGCGAAAAAATCTCTACCGAATACATAATATTAGATTTAACAAAAATTTCAGGATTAGCATTATTTACAATATTTGCAGGAATAACAGTTTTATTTGCATATATAGGAAACACGGCATTTATTTACGGAAATTTTTAATTTAAATAACATTGGTAACTATAATTCAGGCTTATTCCAAAGGAGATGTCAAGCTCCTTACTGGGGGTCAAGAGGCCGTGAGTTCAAGTCCCGCCACTCGGACCATCTTCAGAAAGGCTGAAATCGTTGATATACAACGGTTTCAGCTTTTTCATTTATCTCCGTTTATTTTATTTGAACATTATCAGCTTAAAACGCCTGTTTTTGATGATTATATGAACAAAAAGGACATTGCCGGAAACAGTTTTTACTGTCGGCAACGTCCTTTTTATATATTCAGATATTTGTATTCACCAAATCGGAGTTTATCAATCGTCTTCTGTATGCAAATCATTGCTTTTGAAGACATTTTCAGAGACAAGCTCAATGCTGATTGATTACTGACTGATTATCGGCATTTCGGTCATACGGAGCCTTGCGCAGCCGTACGGACAAAGTTTGATTTCCTGAACTTCGGAAATGGGCTTTGTTGATTTCGGAGTTTTTCTTGCGATACTTCTGTAAGGGAATTTGAGTCCCCAATCAATCTGCCTCATTTTTGCCCTGATTAATACGGGCGGATTATCCTGCGAAAACGGTGTATCCGTGATTTGATTATAAACTGTTTCAAAGTCCGAATCTGCATATCCGTAATTCCACGGCGTTTTCGGAATAAACTGATAATCGCAATACGGATATTTTCGCTCAACACCTTTTTTGATATACTCACGCATCTTCTTTTCATAAGCAACAGGAACCGAGAAAAGCAGTGATCCCATCTGCAATACGTAAAGATTATTCGGTCTTTCTTTAAGGAACGGTGTTGCGGTAAATTCAATTTCGATTTCCGTTTTGCCCTGTTTTATTTCAAACTCAAGATCTTTTGCATCCGTTTTTTCGCCGTTGACATTAAGATTCTCAGCAAACGAAGGAATGCGGATAATAAAATCGAAATCGCTGTCCGTTTCAATGAAATAATGCATTTTGTTGTTGAAGGGATAACCTGTTTCGAGCCTGATTTCCACCCCGTCAGTCTTAAGAACGGAAGGTATCATAACAGAATTGATTATCTTTTTTCCGCTGTGCATAAAGGCAGAAAGGGCAAACTTGGGCCATCCCTGATTAAAGTTTGCGGTGCAGCATCCGAAATTCGGTTCAAGTCCGAACGTGTGAGCAAAGGGACCGTTAGTGCTCCACGGAGCCATTATCATTGTTTTCTGACAGGCAATCTGATTGACCTGCTGAACATACTGATGAGTCCACATATCCTCGCTCAGCGTTGCGGGCAAAGCATTGAATGCAAGCATCTCGAGCCTTTCAGCCCATTTATTATCGCCTGTATGTGCAAATATTTCTTCATAGGAATACATCTGCTCAACGACCGCACAGCATTCGGTGCCTTTCGTGGGATCAAGACCCGAAAGCACTTCGTCACCGGTAAAGCCTTCAAATGCCGTTCCGTTATATTTGTCAAGAATCGTACGGAGTTTTTCGGCATTGTCGGTATAATCCTTGCCGAGCAATCCGTGAGATACCGCTTCGCTCTTGAGCATCATAGCAAGATTGACAATATGCGTTTTTCTCAGCCAGTTATGGCTGGGTTTTTTCCACGAATCAGTGACGTTGTTGTAGTCAAAGCCTTGTTCTGCAATGATTTTCGCAAAATCTTTTATCCATTCTTCACCGTATTTTTCATAAATGAAATTGAGAGAAATGAACGTTTCAAACCATCTGTACTTTGCCCATTTGAAAAGCTTGATTTCGCCGTTTTTAAGAAGATCATAGTAATTACTGAGAACTTTATAGATGACCTGCGGAATTTTTTCATCGCCCGAGCATTCGTAATAAACCTTAAGTGTTTTGCAGATAAGCTGAACTGCCCAAGTGTCATATTTTGCTCTTTTTTCTTTAGCGCAAGGGCAAATCCAGCCGTCTTCCTGTTGAGCGGAAACAATGGCATCAATATATTTTTTTGCAGATGCAATCATTTCTTCATCTTCAAGAAGATAGGCAAGAGGAATAAAGCCGTCGAGCCAATAGGGCACTCTTTCCCAACCCTCACGGTTTCCGCCAATCCACGCACTGTCGCGGATGTCAGGCCATATCTTGTGAAGATTGCCGCTTAAGCCTTCCGCCTGTATTTCAAGCTGACGGCGAAGCCAGCCTTCGGGCTTGAGTTCTTTTGATGTATAGAAATTCCACTTGTTCATACCGTCACCTTATTGTCATCAGTTTTGTCTGTATCCAGACCTTTTTTGATAAGCAAATACAGAGGGATGAGCGCAAGCAAACCGATAATGCCCGCCCAGAGGAACATATTTTTTGCAGGCACGATTACTTCCGCACCCACTTCATTTATGATTGTTCTTGCGGCATGCTGACAAGCTTTGTCACCGATAACGGGGCCGATAATCATGGGAAGAAGAACTGCAAATATCATTCGTATTCCCTGGAACATACCCGCTTTGCCTTCGGGGATAAAATCTTTGACTACCGCATTGAAAAGGATATTAACGAGAGCGTTGCCGAGCACAACGGGAACGATACTGATGAGAATAACATAAATCCCCGTGCTTGTTGAAAGAAGGAAGAAACCGAGCGATAAAACGATAACACCCGTAACAAGGCAGATGCCCTTTTTCGTTGCAGACAACCTGAGAAGTATTACAATACAAGCAAGAGTAACAACAAGAACAATAACGGCGGTGAGGATAACGGGAACTCTGAGGATATTCTCAACTCCTCCGTTGTCGGGGATAACAACGTACTGCACATAGGTGAGAAGATAGGGATAGAAAACCTGAAACGCGATGATTGCAAAGCAGAATGACGCAAGGGAGAGATAGAGTCTTGCGTTTTCTTTTATCACCGAAGGTCTGAAACCGTAGAAAAGGTCTTCCCAATAGTTTGATGAGCTTTCTCTCTGCAATGTGCGGGGCGGGTCCTGAATAAAGAATAAACCGAGCACGCCGCAAAGAGTAACAATAATGCCGAGACCTCCGAAGAAAACCTTATATGTAATAGTTCCTGCCTGTGCAAAACTGCCGACACCTGTTACTGCCAATGATGATACTGTGCCGACAACAGATAAAACCGTTTCGACAATCGGTCTTTGCTTCGGCACCGTAACATCAGTTACCCAAGCCTGAAAAGCGGCATCATTACTTGTTGAGCCCATAAACGTCATCACAATATCCATTATGATAACAAACCATACCGTTGTGCCGAGAATCCTGGCTTCATCTGAAAGATTAAAAAGATTGGCAACATTTTCTTTTGTGATAAAACCGAACATAGCGGTAACAATACCCCAGAAAATATAACCGACAGAAATGAACATCTTACGGTTTTTCAGTTTATCGCTCAGAGCACCCATTATAAACGTGGTAAGCACAGCCGCAATGGCAGAAAGCGCAACCATACGCGCAACGGCTGTTGTTGCTTCCATCGAGCCGAGAATAGCTGCCTGCGAAACATCGGCATATATTTCATTGGTGATAAATGTGTTGAAATACATATTCTCTGTATTCCACGCAATACCGCCCATGAAACAGAAAAGGGTTATTATAAACCAATTTTTTGCACTGAGTTTTTCTTTGCTCATAATAATTCTCCAAACATTTTATTACAGATATTATGATTCCGCATACCGATATGAAGCACCTTCAAACTGCATTGTAACTTCTTCACGCCCGAATCCTTCAACATCGTATCTGTCGGAATAGAAATTATATTTATCGATCGAAAACGAACTGTCAGGCTTGCAGGTAATCATTGTGCAGCCTCTCTGCGAACCGAGTTCATCAATGCCCGAATATGCAAAATAATCAACGCTGTATCCGTAGCTGAACTGAATTCCTTTATAATCAAATGTGGTGCTGTTAAGATGGTCGTGACCGTTGAACATAGCTTTTGTTGAACCGAGTTCAAGCATCTTTTCAAACATTTCGTCTTCACCTGAACCGCAATAAACTATCTTTCCGCCTTCGCCCATAATTCCGTCGATAAACCTGAAGTTTTCTGTGTCCTTATAACCGTTTTCGGTGAATTCGGTCCAGCCGTCAAGCATTTCCGTCAGAGGAATGTGGAAAAAAGCAAGAGATTTAACAGGAACACTCTTATTGCTGATTTTTTCGTTTTCGGCATTCATACGAAGAATCTCTTTTTCATACCACTCAATCTGATTGGTATGAATGTTATCATAATTACCCTTTATGCTTTCAATAATGCTATTATCCACATAAGCCTGAGAATCAATCAGTACCATTGCCTGAGTAATGATGCCCTCTGAGTTTTTCACCTCAATAACGTGATTGCCTTTTCCGTCAACATCTTCCGGACCCGACTGAAAAAGGCAGTATTTAAACTCTTCGTTTTCATAAAAATCCGCCATTGCTTTTCTGTTGAAATACGAATAAGCCTCAGCATCGTGATTGCCGAAAGTGACATCCCAATAAACGCCGAGATTTTCCATAAGATTTGCAAAAGCCTTTGCACCGCAGCGGTTATTGAAAGTACCCGCTCTGTAAGGTACGGGGAACGCAATATCTCCCGTTGCGATAACGAGGTCGGGCTTCTCTTTTGTTACCATAAGAGCAATTGCGTTCAGGGCTTTCTCATCAACGGTTTTGGTCATAAAACCGCCGCCGATATGAATATCGGTAATGTGCATTACCCTGAAATCTCTGTCGGTTGTGAAATACCAGTTTCCGTTACCGTCTTTCTGAGGAACAAGCTGATCTTCCACCTGAATTCTGCTGTATGAACCCCCTTTTTCCAGAAGATTGTTGACGGAAACAATATTTGCTCCCGTAACCAGCAAAACTATGACCGCAACCGCACAGACAAAAATCAGAAATCTCTTTTTTCTGTTTGATGATTTATTCTTTGCCAAAGCTGTCACTCCTTAACTGTCAAAAATCGAATAAAGTTTGTCGTTTTCTATCTGTATTAAATCAGCCCAAAAATCAACAGTAATAATTACGTAAGTTTGTGTTTCCTTATCATTACCGTTTAACAGTAATAAAAAAGATATGCATAATTCTTAATTGTTTCATTCTTCGTTATCTCTGCAAATCAGAATTTGTTATTCCGAATCAGGTTGTTGCCCGTTGTGAGCGTGCCATTTGCATTCTGTGACTTCCATATCAGTAAATTTTGCTTTGAAAGATGAGTTTTCCGGACTGCAAGCATAAATGCCGAATCGGATTGTATCGGCACCGTTCCACATATGGCACACACGCATCTGTCTGAATGTGATGCCGTCTTCGGAACATTCGATACAATAGTCATCTTCACGGCGGCTGAATCTGTACCACATTGATTTTACAGCCGCATCAATTTCTGTTGTCGCCCAATCTGAATAGCCGTTATTTGTAACAACAGAGCCGAGGTGCTGAAACTTTTCGTTTTCATATTCAATCGAGGCCTTTAACCAATTTTCACTGTCAAGATACATAACAATACCGCATTGGTCAAACCTGTGTTTCGTTTCAAATTCAGTTTTTACGACAAAAGAGAAAAACTTTTCATCAGTTTCGATCTGTAAAACAGGAGCATTGTCGTTTCTGAAATGGTAGTATGTTCTTTGCCATAAATCGGTATGCGGATTTGTTGTGATTTCAATTTTTTCAGAAGACAAGGAGTAATACGCAGGTTCCCTTGTCCATTGCAATTTCCCAACATCAAAAATCATATACAACACCTCTCCATTCTCTTATTTATCGGCAGTATTATGGTCACCGGTCAAAGCTTCGGGTTAAGCATCTGTAACGGTGTAATTGCTCTCCCCTCGCCCGACGCAGCACGGAATATCTTATCTTTCAGAGCTTTTCTGACAACTTCAGATACTGTTTTATTTGCCGATAATCTCGTTGACAACGAGAATACGGATTTCGGCGCACCTTCCTGCTCCGCATATTTTCGCATTCAGTATTATTCCATCAACGTTCAAAGCTGATTATAACACTGCAACAAGCAAAAAATCAACCGTCAAGCCATTCTTTTCTGACCACACACGGAAAAGTTGAATTTTCGAATCGGTTATGATAATATAGACACATCAGATTCAGGCAGTTCGTTTCACCAGGGAGGTTTATATGCAAATCATACAGACAATCATTTCTTATCTCGCTATTGCGGCAGCTTTTATTTCCTCGGTTTTTTCATTCGGCAATCCTGAAACGGTGCCGTTCAGAAACGATTACGAGATACCCGAAACCATTCCCGAATACCGCGTGATTCCCACAGAAGCCAAAACCGAATGGAAGGCAAAATGGATATGGGATAAGGAAAATCTGACGGAGAAAAACGTCTGGATGTGCTTTCGCAAAAACGTCAGCATCGACAGTATTCCCTCAGAGCTTATTGCTCACATCTCTGCAGATTCAAAATATTGGCTCTTCATAAACGAGGAAACCGTTGTTTTTGAAGGAGGCGTGAAACGCGGTCCGGATGAAAACAGCGGATATTATGACAGCATCGATATTGCACCGTATCTCAAATCGGGCGAAAACTTGGTCTGCGCTCTTGTGTGGTACTGGGATAATGAAACGAGCTATTCGTATAAAAGCAGCGGTCAGGGCGGTTTTATTTTCGAAGCGATCGGTAACGGTATCAGCATCCTCTCCGACAAAAGCTGGAAAGCGAAAAGAAACAGTGCTTACGTTGACAGCGCTCTCTATCCGCCCAATTACAGACTTCCCGAATACAGTATTTACTATGATGCGAGGAAGGAAATCGGCGATTGGTCAAATAAAACTTATGACATTTCTTCATGGGAAAACGCAACCGAATATGCCGTTGGCGGCGAAGGTGCTTACGGTAAGCTCTATCCGAGAGGAATACCTTTTCTGAAGGATTACGGTCTCAGGGATTATGAAAATTCAAAGGATTTTGAGAATTATACCGTTAAAAAGCTTTTCGGCGAAAAAATCACCGTCGACATACCCTACAACGCACAGCTTACTCCGTATCTCAAGGTCATTGCGCCCGCAGGCAAAAAAATCCGCATAACCACCGAAAACACCCTGATCGGTGCAGTTTCAACCACCTACAAAACAAAAGAGGGCGAACAGGAATTTGAAGCCGTGGGCTGGGTTAACGGAGAGCATATAACTTATAAAATTCCCAGAGGTGTCACGGTTGTTTCTCTGAAATACCGCGAAACGGGATATGACAGTTCATTCTGCGGTAACTTCGTTTGCGATGACGAATTCATGAATTCACTGTGGCAAAAATCCCTGCGCACACTCTACGTTACAATGCGTGACAGTTTTATGGATTGCCCCGACAGAGAAAGAGCCCAGTGGTGGGGTGACGTCACAAGCGAAATGATTATGACGATGTACTCTATGGACAGCAACTCCTATCTGCTCTATCAGAAAGGTGTGGAGGCTATGCTTTCTCACGTCGATGAAAGCAAGGTTCTTCAGACGGTTGTACCCATCAGCGGTGACTATTTCGAACTTCCCGTTCAACAGCTTGCAGGAATCGTCGGTTTCCTCACATACTATGAATATACGGGTGACAAAGCTTTTGTCGAAAAGGTTTACGGTGCTTCGCTTGACTATCTTAAGCTATGGGAAATCGGCGAAAACAATCTTGTTATTCACCGTGAAGGCTCGTGGGATTGGGCTGACTGGGGCAGCAAGGCGGATATGACTGCCATTGAAAACGCATGGGTCTATTATGCACTTTCCGCCGCCGAAGAAATGGCGGAAATTCTGGGCAAAAACGAGGATATACAGTTCTTCACCGAAAGAAAGAATACCATTGCAAAGGGTTATCAGTCTCTCTGGACCGAAAACGGATTCAAAAGCAAAAAAGTGAGAAAGCCTGATGACAGAGCAAATGCCCTTGCGGTTTTATCGGGTCTTGCAAAAGAAGAGCAATATGATACGATAACAAACGTACTCATAACCACGAAGAATTCAAGTCCGTATATGGAATACTACGTTCTTGAAGCGCTTTGCAAAATGGGAGAATATGAAGCCGTAAGTAACAGAATCAAAGAAAGATACGAGGGTATGGTATGCGAGGATTATTCAACCCTCTGGGAATTCTGGAACTCCTGGCAAGGCACAATGAACCACGCGTGGAGCGGTGGCCCGCTTGTTATAATGAGCAAAAATTTTGCAGGTATCACTCCCCTTGAGGCAGGTTATGAAAAGGTTGAAATCAAGCCACAGTATGCTCTGTCCGACGGTATGAATTGCACCGTTCCGAGCGTCAAAGGATTGATTACCGTGAATTATAAAATGGTCGGCGGAGATTACGTTATCAACCTTACTCTGCCGCAGGATATGAAAGCGGTTTTATATGCACCCGACAACGCCGCAATAAGCATAAATTCAGAAATTTACTATCAGAACGGCGGATATGTAAACGGCGGAATCGGTAACGTGGAGATTGTGACTCTTGAATAATAAAATAAAGGCGGTTGTAAGATTAACCTTACAGCCGCTTTCTGCATTCAGCCGATAATATTTATCTGATAAAATCTGTTCGGATTCAGTTTTCGTTTTGCTCTGTATTATTTCCGTTGCAAACAGTAAACTTCCGTGATATAATATATCTAACAAATGCCGCGAGGAGGCTGCTATATGAAAAAGAAAAACATTTTCAAACGCACTGTATCTCTCGTTCTCGCTCTGATTCTTGTTTTCTCTGCATCCGCAAACGCTTTTGCGGCTTCGCTGATTTCATCGGAAACAACTGCGAAATCCGTTGAAATTGCGGAGCAGATTGAATCGGAAGGTATTGTTCTTCTCAAAAACGAAGACAGCGTTCTGCCACTGAAAACACGTAAGGTCAACGTTTTCGGCGCCGCATCCTGCTCAATTGCTTTCGCGGGTGCCGCAGGCTCGGGTGCAGTTCGTTCATCAGATGCAGTCGGATTCTACGACGCACTCGATAATGCGGGAATCGAATATAACAAATCCCTCTATAATCTCTACGCAAAGAACACGGGCACAAAATACGACCTCGGTATTATCAGTTACGTCATCACTGTTCTCAAGCAGTTTTTCGGCGGCGGTCAGTCTGAAATGCCCGCAAAAAAGCTTACCGATTCCGTGATGAAACAAGCGGTTGATTTTTCGCAGACCGCAATCATCGTTATCGGCAGAGTCGGTACGGAAATGAAAGACCTCAGCATCGAAAAGCTCAATCTCACCGCTGATGAAACCGAAATGATTGACAAAGTCTGCTCGGCATTCAGCGACGTTATTGTTGTTTTCAACATTTCAAATATCACCGATATGTCCTGGCTTGAGGATTATGACAGCATAAAGGCAGCTATGATAATGTGGCTTCCCGGCGAGGTAGCAACGAACAGTGTCGGCAAGGTGCTGACGGGTGAAGTCAATCCCTCCGGCAAACTCGTTGATACAATTTCCTACGATATAGAGGACCACCCCGCATCCGAAAATTTCGGAAACTATATGTATAAAGGGGTTCCCGGTATTCCGAAATACTTCGTCGACTATGAAGAAGGCATTTACGTCGGCTACAGATATTTTGAAACATTTGCACCCGAAAAAGTACAGTACCCCTTCGGATTCGGTCTTTCATATACCAATTTCGAATGGGATGTCACCGATTTCACCTCATCCGACGAAGAAATCTCCGTCACTGTGAAGGTCACCAATACGGGTAACGCCGCAGGCAAAGAGGTTGTTCAGCTTTATTTCTCCGCTCCCTATTATGAAGGCGGCATTGAAAAGAGTGCAATCGAACTTGCCGCATACGGCAAAACAAAAGAACTCGCTCCCGATGAAAGCGATATTCTTGAAATCAGCTTTGACGTCAGGGATATGGCATCATATGATGCGGTAACAGAAGAAGCCTGGGTGCTTGACAAGGGTGAATATAAAATCCACGTTGCTCACGATATAAGAACGTTTGAAGAAAGCTGCACCTACACCGTTGCAGAGAAGGTTGTTTATAAAACCGACGATAATTCAGGCAACGAAATCGGCAATCTGTTTGAGTTTGCCGAAGGTGACCTCACTTATCTTTCACGCTCGGATACCGAAGGCACCTACCCTGCCCCGCCTTCAGCCGAGGATTACAGAGCACCTTCCGAGGTTATCAACAGCGACAAACGCCCCGAACCGACAACAGAGGGTGAAGCTCCGAAAATCGGCGTCAAATATGATAAAACCATCACCTTGCAGGACGTTGCAAAGGATGAAAGTCTCTGGGATGCATTCCTTGACCAACTCACACTGAACGAAATTATCGCTCTTATCACAGACTGCGGATATGAAACAACCGCCGTCAAAAGACTCGGTATTCCTGCTACGTCGGATAACGACGGTCCCTCCTGTGTCAAGGGAGAAGGCGGTCTGCTATATAGTCAGTGCGGTCTTGCATTCCCCGTTGCAACAGCTCTTGCCTGCACCTGGAATGACGAACTTGCCGAAGAATTCGGTGAAATCATCGGCGAAGAAGCAAAGCAGCTTGGTACTCACGTCTGGTATGCTCCCGGATGCAACATTCACCGCAGTCCTCAGGGCGGCAGAAACAACGAATACTACTCCGAAGACCCGCTGATTTCGGGCAGAATGTCCGCAGCAGTCACAAGAGGTGCACAGTCCAAGGGGCTCGTTGTCACCGTCAAACACTTCGCTGCCAACGAACAGGAAACCAACAGACAGTCCAACGGTCTTTATACCTGGCTGAACGAACAGTCACTTCGTGAAATCTATCTCGAGCCGTTTGAAATCACCGTTAAAGACGGTCAGGCAAAGGGAATTATGTCGGCATATAACCGAATCGGTACAGAATGGTGTGGCGGCAGCAAAACGCTCATCACCGATCTCCTCCGTGAAGAGTGGGGCTTCGACGGCTTCGTTATCACAGATGCCAGCATCGACCTTACGGGCGAAGGTTATCTCGATCCCGTTCTTGCGGTTTATGCCCGTAACAGCGGAATTCTGACGATGCTCTACGTCGTTTCCGCTCCGCAGACAAAACTTGCTCTGCGTTTTGCATATATGAAAGACCCGATAGGAATGGGCAAGGCAATGCGTCTTTGCGTATACGATATATGCAGAATGAAGATGGAAACCAACGCATTTATTACCGAATAAAAAATATCCGCAGAGGTATACAAAACATACTTCTGCGGATTTTTTCATCTTATAACGCACACACCGATAACGGCAATGCCGAGCAATATACGGTAGATTCCGAAAGCGGTAAAATCCCTACGGCGCACGTAATCCATAAGGAATTTAATCGAAAGCATCGAAATTGCAAAAGCGGTTGCCATACCGATTATCAGGGTCATAATTTCAGCCTGAGAAAAATCAAAACCGAATTTCAAAAGCTTCAGCGCACTTGCTCCGAACATCGTAGGTACGGCAAGATAAAACGTGAATTCAGCCGCCGCTGTGCGTGATACGCCGAGAAGAAGCGCTCCGATAATCGTTGCCCCCGAGCGGGATGTTCCCGGTATCATCGAAAGAACCTGAAACAAGCCGATAATCAGCGCAGTTTTCATATCAATCGCTCCGACGGTGAAAATCTTCGGGGAGGTTTTTCGGTTTCTTTTTTCAATAACGATAAACGCTATGCCGTAAAGTATCAGCATTGCCGCAACTGTCAGGGGTGAGCCGAAATTCGCTTCAAGCCAGTCATCGAGCAACAGACCGAGCACCGCCGACGGAACGCACGCAACCGCCACTCTGCCCCACATGCCGACGATATTTTTATTGACGGCAATTTTTTTCCTGCAAATAAAAAACGGAAAAATTCTGTTCCAAAACATTACCGCAACAGCCAGGATTGCTCCGAACTGAATAACAACGAAAAACATTTCCTTGAATCGTTCCGTCATTTCAAGCGGAACAAAAGCATCAAAAAGCAGCATATGACCCGTACTGCTGACGGGCAGCCACTCCGTTATTCCTTCAATAATACCGATAATCACCGTTTTCAGAAGCTCAATGATATTAAAATTCATATTGCACCCCGCAACAATTTATACAATATAAATATATGTGCAGAGCAAAAAAAAATCCCGTGACCGCAGTCACGGGATTTTATTTTTTTACTGTACGCTGAAAAGAAGATCGCCGTATGAAGGATAGGGCCAGTATTTTGCGCTTGTTATTGATTCAGCTGCATCAACATCGGCTCTGATGCTCTCCATTGCGGGGAGAATGATATCCTTATACATATTGGCAACTTCAAGCTTGTCCTTGCAGGAGTTGATCTTTTCAAGATTCTTTTCAAACTCAGCAATTTTTTCACAGACGGATGCGCTCAATTCCGAAAGTCTGCTGACGGTTGACGTTTCATAGACACAGGGAGATGCCGGGCATACACCCTTGATCGCAAGAACACTGCCGCTGAGAACACCGATGTATTCGCTCATTGCAGGGAGAATGTCCTTATTGACCATATCAATCATCGTGAGAGCCTCGATATTGATTGTCTTGCAGTAATTTTCAAGATAAATCTCGTATCTTGCTTCAAGCTCTTCTCTGGTGAAAACCTTATGGTTTCCGAAAAGCTCAACACTCTTTTCACTGATGAGTGCAGGCAGACAGTCGGGAGTTGTTCTGAGATTTGAAAGACCTCTCTTCTCGGCTTCCTTTATCCATTCGTCGTCATATCCGTTGCCGTTGAAGATGATTCTCTTGTGGTCTTTGATTGTTTTTTTGATAAGAGCGTGAAGTGCTTCTTCAAAGTTTTCAACGTTTTCAAGTCTGTCGGCATAGGATTTGAGGGATTCGGCAACCGCAGTGTTGAGAGCAATATTTGCACTTGAAATGGAGTTTGCAGAGCCGAGCATTCTGAACTCAAATTTGTTGCCCGTAAAAGCAAAGGGTGACGTTCTGTTCCTGTCGGTCGTATCTTTGGGGAATCTGGGAAGAACGTGAACGCCGACCTTCATCTGCACCTTTTCTTTTGCATCGTACGCGGTATCGTTTTCAATTGCCTCAAGAATATCGTTAAGCTCGTCTCCGAGGAACATCGAAACAACTGCGGGCGGTGCTTCGTGAGCACCGAGGCGGTGATCGTTACCCGCCGTTGCAACAGAGATACGAAGCAGATCCTGATAATTATCAACCGCTTTGATTACCGCACAGAGGAAAAGCAGAAACTGTGCGTTTTCATAGGGTGTTTCGCCCGGCTCAAGAAGATTGATGCCCGTATTGGTCTGGATTGACCAGTTATTATGCTTACCGCTGCCGTTGACTCCCTTGAAGGGCTTTTCGTGAAGGAGACAAACGAGACCGTGCTTTCTCGCAACCTTCTGCATAATCTCCATCGTGAGCTGGTTATGGTCAGCGGCAATGTTTGTTGTTGTGAATATGGGAGCAAGTTCGTGCTGAGCGGGTGCACCTTCGTTATGCTCCGTTTTTGCAAGGATACCGAGCTGCCAGAGTTCCTCGTCAAGATCCTTCATATAAGCGGCAACTCTCGGCTTGATGCTTCCGAAATAATGGTCATCCATCTCCTGACCCTTGGGAGGTCTTGCGCCGAAAAGCGTTCTGCCCGTATAACGCAGGTCTTTTCTCTTTTCATAAACTTCTCTGTCAACAAGGAAATATTCCTGTTCGGGACCGACGGTTGTTTTGACCGCCGTCATTTCCTGACCGAAAAGCTTCATAATTCTGACAGTCTGTTTGCTGATTGCTTCCATTGAACGCAGAAGCGGGGTTTTCTTATCAAGTGCCTCACCGCCGTAGGAACAGAAAGCGGTAGGAATATAAAGCACTTCTTCTTTGATGAATGCATATGAAGTGGGATCCCATGCGGTATAGCCTCTTGCCTCAAAGGTTGCACGTAATCCGCCTGAAGGGAAGGATGATGCATCGGATTCGCCCTTGACAAGTTCCTTGCCCGAGAATTCCATAATGATATTTCCGCCCTCACAGGGAGAGATGAAACTGTCGTGCTTTTCAGCAGTAATACCCGTCATCGGCTGGAACCAATGGGTATAGTGGGTTGCACCCTTTTCAATTGCCCAATCCTTCATTGCATTTGCAACAACGTTGGCAACGCTCAGGTCAAGACGCTTGTTATCCTGAATCGCCTTTTTCATTGCCTTATACGTTTCTTTGGGCAGACGTGATTTCATCGTCTTATCGTCAAAAACCATACAGCCGAAATACTCGGGAACGCTTCTCATCTTTTTCTCTCCTTATAACGCGGAATAGAATAATATAACAGATTAAGTATATAACTGTAACCCGCTAAAATCAAGCAAATTCGGAGCGTTTGAAAATATTCTTGCAAACTACCGATAAATCAGGTGCAAGTCAGAATATATTTTGTAAAAAATTCGCAAAGTCACGTTGCACGTCTTGACTATCTCTCCATAAAAAGATATAATTAATTGGTTAATAATCTCACGGAGGTTAGTTATGAACAGATTTGAAAGCGCAAAAGAAATATATGCAAAATACGGCATAGACGCCGAAAAAGCTCTTGCCGACCTTGCAGACGTTACCGTTTCCGTTCATTGCTGGCAGGGTGACGATGTCGGCGGTTTCGACGGCGACGATGCACTCTCGGGCGGTATTCAGACAACGGGCAACTACCCCGGCAAAGCAAGAACGCCCGACGAGCTTATGGCGGATATCGACAAAGCATTCAGCCTCATTCCCGGCAAGGTCAAGCTCAATCTTCACGCTTCTTA
>JAFVVQ010000019.1 GCA_017502085.1 Clostridia bacterium
AAAAATAGAAAAAAGAAGAAAAACCCAAGGAAGAGAGCGAAGTTGTCAAGGAGCCCAAAAAGAAAAAGGGCGACAATATGTTTGTCAGATTCTATAAAAACCGAGGTGTCAGCGGCGTTGTTCAGCTTCTGAAGGATGCGGTTGCGGCATTGGGCGGTATGTTCGGCAGAATCGGCAGAGCATTTCTTTTTGAAGAGCTTTATATTTCGCTCAACGTCGGCGGTAAGGATTCGGCAGATACCGCCATTAAATACGGTGAGGTTTGTTCGGCGGCTTTCCCTGCGATGGGTTTGTTCGTGAACAAGGCACGTGTAAAAAAATATAACATCGAAATCGTTCCCGATTTTATTTTCAACAAAACCGAAGCAAGGCTTCACACGAAGATTTCGTTGAGACCCATTAAACTCATCAACGCAGTGTTCGTGCTTGTGTTCGAACTTCTCTTCAAAGTTGTATTTAAACTGCTTAAGCACAGCAAAGCTCCCGCAGAGGGAAATGTGGAAAAGCAGATAAATAAATAATTTTTCAAAAATCAGAAAGGTGGCAAACAAAATGAAAGAACAGTCAGCATCAGGAATTCTCGGCACATCAATCGAAAAAATCAAGGATCTCGTTGACGTAAGCACAATTATCGGTGATCCCATCAGAATCAGCGATACTCTTCAGATTATCCCCGTTTCAAAGGTAACATACGGTTTTGCATCAGGCGGCACAGACTTCCCCTCAAAGAGCAATGCAGAGCTCTTCGGTGGCGGCGGCGGTGCAGGTATCACAATTTCTCCCGTTGCATTCCTTGTTATCAATAACGGCAGTGTAACAGTCAGATATCTCAACGCAGCAGAAGGCTCGGTTGAAAGAGCAATCGGTATGATTCCCGACGTTGTTGACAAGGCAACAGAGGTTATCACTAAGCTCAAGACAAAGGATAACACCGTTGAAACCGCAATCAACGATTATATGGAAAATCCCCCCGCAGAAACACAGGCATAATTATTCCGCTCTGTCAATCATATATTGGAATTGTGTCACAGATTTGTGAGACCATAACCGATATGTGAGGATGAGCTTTTGTGAAAAAAATCATATCTGCCGTTACCGTGATTATCCTGATTGCGGTGAGTACGGTTTATTCGTCGGCATCGCATCTTGATATCAGTGCGCAAAGTGCGGCGCTTTTGTGTGCCGAAAGCGGTGAGTTTCTGTATATGAAGAATGCCGATGAACGGCTTTCAATGGCAAGCACGACGAAAATTATGACGTCTTTACTTGCGCTTGAATATGCAAAACCCGATGAGGAAATCGTTGTCACCAAAGAGATGGTTTCCGTTGAAGGCACGTCTATGGGTCTTGTTGCGGGAGACAGTGTCTCTCTCAGTGAGCTTGTTTACGGAATGCTTTTGCAGTCGGGCAACGACGCGGCAAACACCGTCGCAACCGTTGTCGGCGGCGATGCGGAAAGCTTTGCGGATATGATGAATAAACGCGCGGCAGAAATCGGAATGACGGCAACAAATTTCGTCACCGCATCGGGTCTTGATGATGAAAAACATTATTCAACCGCCCGTGATATGGCGCTTCTTGCGGCGGAATGTCTGCGAAACCCCGAGTTTGTATCAATCTGTTCGCAAAAAACGGCGCGTCTTACCTACGGTAATCCGCCTTATTCCCGCACTCTTACGAATCATAACCGCTTGTTGTGGAGCTATCCCGATGCAATCGGCATAAAAACAGGCTTCACGAAAAAGAGCGGCAGATGTCTCGTCAGTGCGGCAAAAAGGGGAGGAGTAACGCTTGTTGCGGTTACTCTCAACGCTCCCGACGATTGGTCGGATCACAAGACGTTGCTCGACTACGGTTTTTCCGTTTGCAAAAGCGGATTGCTTACCTGTGATTTGTCGCAGATTAAAGTCGGAGTATTCGGCTCGGATAAGTCGAGCGTCGGAGTCAGACTTGGGTATGAATCACAAGGTCTTTCGGAGAGCGAATGCATCCTTCTCATCAGACCGTATGAATATGCACCGATTGAAAAAGGCGATATTCTCGGTAAAGCGGTGTTCGTTTCGGGTGACGGTGTTGTAGCCGAAATACCCGTTGAAGCGGATGAATCCGCAGAGGTGAAATCTGTTGTTCCCGAATTGGTCAATGACGATAAAAGTTTTTTCAAACAATTTTCAGAAAAGCTGAAAGAAATATTTATTCAGAGGTGAAATCGGTTTGTCCGATAATAAAATCAGACTCCAGAAATTTCTTTCGGAAGCGGGTGTTGCTTCCAGAAGAAAAGCGGAGGAAATGATCAGAGCAGGTAAAGTCAGGGTCAACGGTGCCGTCGCACAAATCGGTGACAGCGTAGACCCCAAAAAAGATACGGTTACGGTCAGCGGCAAAAAAGTCAGAAAAGAAAGCTCAATGCGTTATATTCTGCTCAATAAACCCAGAGGCTACGTAACAACAACAGATGACGAACTCGGCAGAAAATGTGTGCTTGAGCTTGTTTCGGATGTCAGGGAGAGAATTTATCCCGTCGGCAGACTTGACAGAGTTTCCGAGGGTGCACTGATTCTCACAAATGACGGCGCATTTGCCAATGCAATGATGCATCCGTCAAAGCACGTGCCCAAAACTTACAGAGTTACGGTCCGTCCCGAAATCACCGCAGAACAGGTTGATATTCTTGCAACGGGTGTCGAGATTGAGGGCAGAATGACCGCTCCCGCAGATGTGCGTGTGCTTCAGAAGGAAGAAGGCCGTTCCGTTGTTGAAATCGTTCTCTATGAGGGCAGAAACAGACAGATCCGCCGTATGTGTGAGGCTCTCAACCTTGAGGTTGCAAGGCTTCGCAGAATTGCGGTCGGCTCGGTTAAACTCGGTATGCTTCAGACGGGCGAATGGCGTGACCTGACTCCCGAAGAAGTTGAGAAGCTTCTAAACCAGGCGGGTGTCAAGAAGAAGGGCGGTAGTTCAAAATGATAACCTTTCTTCCTGATCACGGAGAGGGATTTTTCCGCTTCAGAGCGTTTGAAAGCGATAAGGAACTCGGATTCTGCACCTTTACGGTTGACGGATTCAATATGAAGTTTCTTCTGATGGAATGCGATGACGATATCGCTGCGGAAGGTCTCGCAAGAGCCGCAATGAACAGTGCGGCAAACCGCAACGCATATCTCGCTTATATTCCGAAGGAAATTTTTTGTCCTGCTTTTGCAAGGCTCGGTTTCAGAAATGAGGAAGGCTCGTTTGTTGAAATTCCCGAGGCACTTGCGGGCGGCTGCGGATGTTGCTGTTCCTGATCACATAACAAAAACGGAGATGTAGTTGAAATGATAAAAAGTATGACCGGTTACGGCAGGAGTCAGATGCTTGTCGACGGTATGAACATAACGGTTGAAGTCAAGAGCGTCAACCACAGATATTTTGAATTTTCCTCAAGGCTTCCCAGAAGCTACGGCTTCCTTGACGAGAAACTCAAGAGCTTCTTTATGGGTAAGCTTACAAGAGGTAAAATGGAATGCTACGTGCAGATTGAAACCGTAGAGGAGCCTGATACAATCATCAGCGTCAATCATCCTCTTGTCAAAGGTTATCTTGATGCATATAAAGAGCTCGCAGAAACCTACGGTCTTGAAAACGACGTCAAGGTTTCGGATATTTCGAGAGTCAGCGATATTTTTTCAATCCGCAAGCAGGCGGCAGATGAAGATAAAATCTGGGCGGCGGTGCAGACTGTTGCCGAGGAAGCTCTCAACGGCTTTGTTTCAATGAGAGAAAGAGAAGGCTCAAGGCTCAGGGATGACGTTCTTTCAAGGCTTGAAACTATTCTTGATAACGTCAGCTTCATCGAAGAGCGTTCACCCGAAACCGTCAAGGAGTATAACGAAAAGCTTCTCGGCAGACTCAGGGAGCTTCTTGCCGATACGCATATCGAGGAGCAGAGAATTCTCACAGAGGCAGCGATTTTTGCAGATAAGATTGCCGTTGCCGAGGAAACCGTCAGACTCCGCAGCCACATTTCTCAGATGCGCGGTTTCCTTGATTCAAGTGAAGCGGTCGGCAAAAAGATGGATTTCCTGATTCAGGAATTCAACAGAGAAGCCAACACCATCGGCTCAAAGGCTCAGGATGTTGAGATTGCAAGAAGAGTTGTTGCCATCAAGGCGGAGATTGAAAAAATCAGAGAGCAGATTCAGAATATAGAATAAAACGGAGGCAGAGCAATGAAGTTGATAAATATCGGTTTCGGCAATATGGTCAACGCGAGCAGGCTTGTTGCCATCGTCAGCCCCGAGTCAGCTCCCATCAAGCGTATTATTCAGGAATGCAAAGAAAAAGGAACGCTTATTGACGCGACTCACGGCAGAAGAACAAGAGCAGTTATTATCACAGACAGTGACCACGTTATTCTTACTTATCTCCAGAGCGAAACCGTTGCCAACAGGCTCAACGATGAGATGGAGGATATCGATGAAGAGGAGGATGAAGAATGAGTGAGAGAGGAATTCTTGTGATTCTTTCAGGCCCTTCCGGTTCAGGTAAGGATACCGTACTCAACAGACTTGTTGAAGTTGACAGCAACGTAAAAGTATCGGTCTCAATGACGACCCGTGAAAAAAGGGAAGGAGAGATTGACGGCTTACATTATTATTTCGTCAGCAGAGAGTATTTTGAAAAGAAGATTTCAGAAAACAGAATGCTTGAGTATGCCGAATATGCAAAGAATTATTACGGCACCCCCGCCGAGCCCGTTGATGAAATGCTTGAACAGGGCAAATCCGTATTTCTCAAGATTGAGGTGCAGGGAGCCGAAAAAATCAGAAACCGTTACGATGATGTTATAAGTATTTTCCTTATTCCTCCGTCGATGCACGTTCTTGAGGCAAGACTCAGGGGCAGAGGCACCGAGGATGAAGAAACAATTCAGCACCGTCTTTTTATTGCGCGTGAAGAAATCCGTAAGGCATATGACTATGATTACGTTGTTTTCAATGATTCGGTTGAATGTGCCGTTGAGGATATCAAGGCAATAATCACCGCAGAAAAAAATAAAATCGGACGCAACAAAAAAACTATAAGTGAGGTAATCAACAATGTTTAATCCCGATCTCAGAAACGTTCTTAAAGACCATCTCAGCCGTTATTCTCTCGTAACGGCAACTGCAAAAAGAGCAAGAGAAATTTCCGAATATGCTCAGGAAAACAAGATTGCCATGACAGAAAAGCCTGTCAGCCTTGCACTCGAAGAGATTCTTGACGGCAAGTTTGCAATCATCGAGCCCGAAGAAATCAGAAATATCTGAATAAAATGAAAAATCAAGCACCGAGGGGAGTGATAATCAGATGAAATATGCAAAAGTTGCCGTTGAATCGGCGGTCTATACTTTTGATAAGGCGTTTGATTATTCGATTCCCGCAGAGCTTGAGCCAAGCGTCAGAAAAGGTTGCAGGGTAACCGTTCCTTTCGGCAACGGCAATAAAAAAAGACTGGGTATCGTTTTTGAACTTTCTGATTTCACAGAAAGCAAGAGAGTCAAGAAGATATCCGAGGTGCTTGATAAAGAGCCGCTTCTCAATGATGAGATGCTCGCCCTTGCCGAATGGATAAAAGACCGCACCTTCTGTACACTTTATGAAGCCGCAAAAGCGATGCTCCCGACGGGTATTAATCACCGTATGGTGCTTTCGTATGCGGCGAACCCCGAGGCTGATCCCAAAAAGGTCGGGGCGCTTGAGGGCGTTGAAAAGGAATTTTATGAATACGTTGTCAGCAAGGGTGTTTTCGTCAAGGCAGATACCGTTTTCAGAGCGATTTCAGTCAAAGCGGATTCAGAAATTCCCGCATCGCTTGTGCGTAAGGGACTGTTTCTCACAACGGCCGATGCGGTCAGGAATCTAGGCGACATCAACGTCAGGATGATGCGTCTTGTTCAGACCGAACCGGAGGCAAAGCTTACCCTGAAGCAAAAACAGATTTTTGACGTGCTTTCCGACGTCGGATCGGCAAGCGTCAAGGAACTCTGCTACTTTACGGGTCTTACTCCCGCCGTAGCAAATGCACTCGTCAAAAACGGTGTGGCGGAATTCTTCGAAGTGCCTGTAATGAAGCTCCCTGATTTCACAAGAGAAAAGGGTGAGCGCACTCCGATAGTTCTGACCGATGAGCAGAAAGCGGCTCATAAAAAACTAACCGACCTTGCCCGAAGCAGCGAAGCGGCAGTCTCTCTTCTTTACGGAGTAACGGGAAGCGGCAAAACATCGGTCTATATGAGCGTTATTGACGGCGTTATAGACAGCGGTAAGTCGGTTATCGTTATGGTGCCCGAAATCGGACTCACTCCGCAGACTCTTTCGCTTTTTTGCAAAAGATACGGCAGTAACGTTGCGGTTTTTCACAGTGCACTTTCAGTCAGAGAAAGGCTCGAGGAGTGGAAAAGAGTCAGAAACGGTGAGGCAAAAATAGTTATCGGTACCAGAAGTGCTGTTTTTGCACCGCTTGAAAATATCGGTCTTATCATCGTTGACGAAGAGCAGGAGCATACTTATAAATCCGAGCAGTCACCCCGTTACAGTGCAATCGACGTTGCCAAATACAGAGTTGCTTTTGCCAAGGGTCTTCTGATTCTTGCTTCTGCAACGCCGAGCGTTGAAAGTTTTGCTTCTGCGCTTAACGGAAAGTATGAGCTTTGCACTCTCAGAAACCGATACGGCAATGCGGTTTTGCCCAAGGTTGTAACCGTTGATATGCGTTCGGAAGAAAAAGCACCCGGCAGCAAGGCAATCAGCAAAACACTTTATGATTCTCTGAAGCAGAATCTGGAAAACGGCAAACAGTCCATTCTTCTTATCAACAGAAGAGGTTTCCACACCTTTGCCGCCTGTAATTCGTGCGCAGAGGTTATATGCTGCCCTAATTGCAGCATTTCAATGACTTATCACTCCGCCAATAACAGACTTATGTGTCATTATTGCGGATATTCAGTGCCTTTCTCAACAAAGTGTCCCGAATGCGGCGAGGATGCCGTCAGATATTCGGGATTCGGCACGCAGAAAATCGAGGACGAGCTTGCAGCCCTTCTGCCCGAAGCGAGAATCGTCAGAATGGATACCGACTCAACGTCAGGCAAAAATTCTCACGAATCGCTTCTGGATAGTTTCGCAAAAGGCGAATACGATATAATGATCGGTACACAGATGGTTGCAAAAGGTCTCAACTTCCCGAACGTAACGCTTGTTGGTGTCGTTTCGGTTGACCAGCAGCTGTATAACGATGATTTCCGCAGTCTTGAAAGAACTTTTTCCCTTCTGACTCAGGTTGTGGGCAGAGCGGGAAGAGGTGAATTCGAGGGCACTGCAGTGATTCAGACTCTAACCCCCGAAAATGAAATCATCCGTCTTGCCGCAAAGCAGGATTATGATGAGTTCTTCAAAACAGAAATTGTGCTTCGCAAAGCACTTGTTTATCCGCCCTATTGCGATTTGTGTGTGATCGGTTTTGTCGGCAGTAACGAATCATCCGTCAAAATGGCTTCAAGCCGTACGCTTGAGCTGATAAGAGAATATACAAACGGAGAGTATAAGGGTGAAAAAATCATAACTCTCGGGCCGATGCCTGCCAGAGTAGCAAAAATCAGCGGCAAATTCCGTTACAGGCTTATTGTGAAATGCCGCAACACCGCGAGATTCAGGCAGATGATATCGAAAATTCTTGTTGAAATGGGTACGGATAACCGTTTCTCGGCTGTAACAACTTTTGCCGATATCAATCCCGAATCTACCGTATAATATTATAATCATTATCTATATCTATTGTGATTAACCGTTGGAAATCTGCCGACGGTTGAAAGGTGAAATAAACTATGGCTATCAGAAATATTGTGAAAATCGGTGACCCGATTCTTGCAAAAACATCCCGAAAAGTTGAAAAATTTGATTCCCGTCTGTGGACTTTGCTTGACGATATGAAAGAAACTATGTATGCGGCAAACGGAGTCGGTCTTGCGGCTGTGCAGGTCGGAATTTTAAGGCGCGTTGTGGTTATTGACTGCGGCGACGGATATATCGAGCTTATCAATCCCGAAATCGTCAAGAGGGAGGGCGAACAGTTTGCAGACGAAGGCTGTCTTTCGCTTCCCGGCGAATACGGCACAACCTGCAGACCTGCAACCGTAAGAGTTCAGGCTCAGGACAGAAACGGCAAATGGTGTGTTTATACGGGCGAAGACCTTAAGGCACGTTGCTTCTGCCACGAGATAGACCACCTTGACGGCATTGTGTTCACTCAGCGTGTTATCAAGAAGGAGAATGCCGAATGAGAGTAGTTTTTATGGGTACGCCCGAATTTGCCGTACCTTGTCTGCAAAGGCTGATTGACTGCGGCCACGAGGTTACGGGTGTTTTCACTCAGCCCGATAAGCCTCAGGGCAGAAAAATGATAATGACGCCTCCTCCCGTCAAGGTGCTTGCGGAAAATAACGGCATCAAGGTTTATCAGCCCGTCAAAATGCGTGACGGTACTGCTCTTGAGATGCTCAGAGAAGCTGACCCCGAGCTTGTTATTGTTGTTGCATACGGCAAGATTCTTCCCAAAGAAATTCTTGAATTTCCGAAATACGGATGCATCAATATCCACGCATCGCTTCTGCCTCTTCTCAGGGGTGCGGCACCGATTCAGTGGTCGGTTATCAACGGCTTTTCAGAAACGGGTGTCACGTCAATGCAGATGGACGAGGGACTCGATACGGGCGATATGCTTATCAAAGGCGCAGTTGAAATCGGTGAAAACGAAACAGCAGGCGAGCTTCACGACAGACTTTCCGCTCTTGGTGCGGATATTCTTGAAGAAACAATCGATGCGCTTCTTAAGGGTGAACTTAAACCCGAAAAGCAAAACCACGATGCATTCACTTATGCTCCGATGCTTTCCAAGGAACTTTCACCCGTTGACTGGAATGCATCTGCAATTGAGGTTCATAATAAAATCAGGGGTCTTTCGCCCTGGCCGTCGGCAAATGCAACCCTCGGCGGCAAAAAGATAAAGCTTCATAAATCCGTTCTTGCAAAAGAAAAGGGAAGCAAAGCGGGTGAGATTGTTGTTGCCGATAAAAGGCTCGTTGTTGCCTGTGGTGATCTTAACTGCATCGAGATTCTTGAGCTTCAGGCAGAGGGTAAAAAATCAATGAGTGCGGCTGATTTTCTCAGGGGTAATGCGGTTGAGAAAGGCACTCTGATGGATTGATGTGAAAGGAGAAACGTTATGTACGGATTCTTTATCGACTATTGGTATATAATTCTTGTTATTCCGGCAATGATTATCGCAATGATTGCGCAGTATAAAGTCAAATCAACCTTCAACAAATTTTCGAAGGTCAGGAATATGAGAAATATTACGGGCGCATATGCTGCTCAGGCTGTACTCAGTTATTACGGTATAACAGACGTACGCATTGAACGTGTCAACGGTAAACTGACCGACCATTTCGACCCGAGAACAAAGGTTATCAGGCTTTCCGACGGTGTATATGACAGTACGAGTGTTGCCGCAATCGGTGTTGCCTGCCACGAGGCGGGTCACGCGGCTCAGCACGCAGAGGGTTATGCTCCGATCAGAATCAGAAACACTCTTGTTCCTGTTTGCAATATCGGTTCAACTCTCGGCGTACCTCTTGCCCTTATCGGTCTTTTCCTTTCGTTCGATATTCTTATTTATATCGGTATTGCTCTTTATGCGGGTATTTTTATCTTCCATCTTGTAACTCTGCCCGTTGAATTCAATGCAAGTCAAAGAGCAATTTCCGTTATTGACAGCACGGATTTGCTCTATGATGACGAGATCGGCGGAGCAAAGAAGGTGCTTTCTGCGGCGGCTATGACCTATGTTGCATCGATGCTCGTTGCTCTTGCCAACCTGCTTCGTTTTGCGCTCCGTATTCTTGCAGCAAGCGGCAGAAGAAGAAATTGACCCCCGAAAGGATGTTCTGAAATATGAAAACTGCGAGGCAGGCGGCGTTTGAAGCCTTGCTCAAAATACAGAGAGAGGGAGCTTATTCAAATCTTGTTGTTGATGCGGCTCTTAAAGAAAACGACCATTTTGACGAAAGAGACAAGGCTTTCTTCTCAAATCTTGTTTACGGTACGCTTGACAGACTGATTCTGATCGACTATAACCTCAGCCTTTATCTCAATCAGCCTGTGCGTAAGCTCAAGCCTGAACTTCATACAATACTCAGGCTCGGTACATATCAGCTTCTTTTTCTTGACAAAGTGCCGTCAAGAGCGGCAGTCAATGAAAGTGTTAATCTTGCAAAGGTCAACAAATCTGCGTTTGCGGCATCGCTTGTCAATGCGGTGCTTCGCAGGGTAGCCGATAACGGACTCAGACTTCCCGAGGGGGCAGAAACAAGTCCCGCTTACCTTGCAATCAAATATTCGTGTCCCGAGTGGCTCATAGCTCTCTGGATTGAGTCTTACGGTTTTGACAATGCGGTTGCCATTGCCGAAAAGGCGCTTGAACCCGCACCTGTAATAGTGAAGGTGAATACCACAAAAACAACGGCTGACGACCTTATCTGGAAACTTGCGGAGGATGGGGTTATTGCCGAAAAGGTTGAGAATTTCCCCGATTCGCTTGTGCTTAATAATACGGGAGCGGTCGAAGAACTGGCTGCGTATCGGGAAGGTCTTTTCCACGCTCAGGATTTCGCTTCTCAGCTTTGCTGCAGAGCGGTTGATGCGAAAATCGGTGAAACCGTATTTGACCTCTGCTCCGCACCGGGCGGTAAGGCATTTACCATTGCCGAAGCAATGCAGAATACGGGCTGCGTGAGAGCGTTTGACATCTATCAGTCAAGAGTCGATCTTATCAAAAACGGTGCGAAACGTCTCGGACTCATCAACGTTTACGCATATCTTTCCGATGCGTCGATTTATAACGAGAATTACGGTCTGGCTGATAAGGTCCTTTGTGACGTGCCCTGCTCGGGTCTCGGTATAATAAGACGCAAACCTGAAATCAGATTCAAGAAAACAGCCGATATTGACAATTTACCTGAATTGCAGTATCGTATACTATGCAATGCCACAAGATATCTCAAGGATGGCGGCAGACTTGTTTATTCAACCTGCACGCTGAATCCCAAGGAGAATGAGGATGTCTGCAACAGATTCCTTGCAGAGCATCCCGAGTTCGAGGCAGTTGATATTTTCCCCGAATTGCCCAGATACAGCGATAAGGATAAATATCTCACACTTATGCCTCATATCCATTCGACCGACGGATTTTTTGTTGCGGCATTCTGCAAAAACGGAGGAAACCAATGACAAGGGATATTTTATCAATGACCTTTGAAGAGCTCTCGCAGGCTTTTACCCACGAGGGTATTCAGGGCTTTCGCTCAAAGCAGGTGTATGAATGGCTTCACCGTCACCTTGCCTTGAGTTATGATGAAATGACCAATCTTCCCAAGTCTCTCCGCGAGGAGCTTAAGGAGAAATTCCCGATAATAACCTGCACGGTTGTCCGCAAGCAGGTCTCAAAGGCGGACGGCACGGTCAAGCTGCTGTTTGAAATGCAGGACGGCGACTACGTAGAAAGCGTTGTGATGAAATATAAATACGGCTATACGATTTGTGTTTCGTCGCAGATAGGCTGCAAGATGGGATGTGCATTCTGCGCATCGACCCTCGGCGGATTCAAAAGAAGTCTGACTGCGGGTGAAATTCTGTCTCAGGTCTACGTTGCTCAGAAGGAATTGGGAGAAAGAATTTCGCATATCGTGCTTATGGGCATGGGTGAGCCGCTTGATAATTATGACAACGTAATGCGGTTCATAACACTTGTTACCGACGAGAAAGGTATCAACCTTTCAATGCGTAACATATCACTCTCGACCTGTGGCATCGTGCCGAAAATCAGAGAATTGCTCGATAAAAAGCTCCAGCTGACTTTGTCAATATCACTGCATGCTCCGACTGATGAGCTGCGTGATAAAATAATGCCCGTCAACCACAGATACAAGGTGGCTGAGCTTCTTGCAATATGCAGAAAGTATGCGGGTGAAACCTCGAGGCGGATATCGTTTGAATATGCGATGCTTTCGGGTGTCAATGATTCCGATGAATGCGCTTCAATCCTGGCTTCAAAGCTAAAAGGGATGCTGTGTCACGTTAATCTGATTCCCGTCAACGAGGTCAAGGAAAGTCCTTTCAGGCCAAGCAGCCCCGAAAGGGTTGAAAGATTTGTTTCTATTCTTTCAAAAAACGGCATCAATGCAACGGTGCGCCGTAAACTGGGCTCCGATATAGATGCTTCATGCGGTCAGTTGCGCCGCAAAGAAAAAGAAAAAAATGAAAAGGAGGGAGCAGAAGAATGAAAATAGTTGCAAGAACCGATAAAGGTATCGTCAGAGAAAACAACCAGGATTCCTATACGGGCGGTGAACTCATCGGCGGCGTAGGGTATGCAATTGTCTGTGACGGAATGGGTGGTGCCGCAGAAGGCGCGTTTGCCAGCTCCGAGGCGGTCAAGATAATCCGCGAAAAAATCTGCAGCGGTTATAAAAACGGTATGAGTGATATTTCTGTCAAGGCGTTGCTTGTTTCTGCTCTTGAAAATGCAAACAAACATATTTATATGCTCTCTCTGACCGATGATAAATATTCCGGTATGGGCACAACTGCCGTTGCCGCAATCATAACGGATGAATTTGTGTATATTGCTCATGTTGGTGACAGCAGAGCTTATATGATTTCGCAGGGTAAGGCTGTTCAGCTGACGCGCGACCATACCGTTGTTCAGAATATGCTTGAAAACGGCGAGATAACCCCCGAAGAGGTTGCCGACCATCCGAAAAAACATATTATAACACGGGCAATCGGAGTCGACAGTGAACTTGCCGTTGATTTCTGTCAGGAAGATTTCTACGATGATTCTCTGCTTCTTCTCTGCACAGACGGTTTATCAAACTATGCCAATCCCGAAGATATTGTTGAACTGACGGGTGACGGCAAATATCTCAGATATGCCGACAGACTTGTTAATCTTGCGCTTGAAAACGGCGGAGGCGATAACGTAACCGTTGTTACGGTTTCAATGTGATTTCGCAGGACGAAACTTTGAAAGGAACGATCATATGGATAATTATACCGGTAAAAGGATTGACGGACGCTACGAGATTCAGGAAGTAATCGGCGTAGGCGGTATGGCGGTTGTTTATAGAGCTTATGATAATATTGATGACAGGATTGTTGCTGTCAAGATTCTGAAGGACGAATACCTTGCAAACGAGGAATTTCGCCGCAGATTCAAAAATGAGTCCAAGGCAATTGCGGTTTTGTCGCATCCGAATATTGTTAAGGTTTATAACGTCAGCTACGGTGACAAGCTTCAGTATATTGTAATGGAATATGTTGAAGGTATCACCCTCAAGGAATATATTGAGCAGCAGGGAAGACTCGGTATCAAAGAGACCGTGCATTTCACAATGCAGATTCTCCGTGCGCTTCAGCACGCTCACGATAAGGGTATTGTCCACAGAGACATCAAGCCCCAGAATATTATGCTGCTCTCGAATGGCAGCATCAAGGTGACGGATTTTGGTATTGCCAGATTCAGCTACAGTGACACAAAAACGATGACTGACAGCGCAATCGGCTCTGTTCACTATATAAGCCCTGAGCAGGCAAAGGGTGAAACAACCGATGACAGAGCAGATATCTATTCCGTCGGCGTTGTTATGTACGAAATGCTTACGGGTCAGTTGCCTTTCCAGTCGGATAACTCTGTTTCCGTTGCGCTTATGCAGCTTCAGAACGAGGCAAAGAGACCCAGAGAACTTAATAATAATATTCCCGTAGGTCTTGAGCAGATTGTTATGCACGCAATGAGAAAGACCGCAAGAGAAAGATATCAGTCAGCGGCGGAAATGCTTCTTGATATCGAAGAATTCAAGAGAAACCCGACTATCAGATTCCAGAAGGACTATTTTGTTGATAATGATCCCACAAAGTATGTCAACAAGAAGCCGTCTGTACCTACGGTGCCTCCCGTTGTTACTCCTCCGGTAACGCCACCTCCCGCAGTTGATCCGGGTTTCGGGCTTGAGAATGATGACGAAGAAACGGAGAATGACGGCAACAGAAAAACAGCAATTATCCTCGGTGTTGTTGCGGGATTCGTTATGTTTATTATTGCCGCAATTGCCATTCTCTGGTTTGTTCGTCCCGAAATTATCGACAGCATTCCTGTTCTCAATAAGATTGTTCATACAGAAACTGCATCGGTACCCGATTTCGTAGGCAAGAACTTTGAAAAGGATATCGACGGCAAGGCAAAGTATGAGGGATATTATAATTTTGAAATTATCGAAGAGCCCAAGACAGGCTATGAAAACGGCGTTGTTCACGCTCAGGATCCCAAGTCAGGCACGGAGCGAAAAGACGGCGAAGTGATGACGGTTACTCTGTACGTTACCAATAATAACAAGAAATCCATTGTTCCTGACGTTGTCGGTATGAACTGGGAACAGGCACAGAAGCAGATTGAAAGCAAGGGATTCAAGGTCTATATTGTTCCCGAAATGAATCTCACCGAAAGCTTCGGCACGGTTCTCAGAACAGACCCCAAGGTCGGTGACGAGGTCGATGTCGGTTCGACAATCAACATTTATTATGCATCTGATGCCAATATGATAACGGTTGTTGATGCTACGGGTTGGGACGTTTCCACCTCAACCGCGCTGCTCCAGTCGCAGGGTCTGAAAGTCAACCCCGTTGTAATTGAGGAAGACAGTGACAAACCTGCGGGTGAAGTTATTTCGCATAGCCCCAAGGCAGGCGATTTGGTTTACCCCGGCACTGAAGTTGTTCTGACGGTAAGCACCGGTGTCCCGCTTTCATCTGAAGCAAAGATTGTGTTCAATCTTCCCTCAAAATCTTCAAGAGGTACACTTGAAGTGTTCGTCAATAATGAGTTGAGTCAGGAAAAACCTGTCCTTCTCGACGGCAGCTCATATGAACTTCTTGTTCAGGGCAGCGGTGAGAATAAGTCGGTCAAGGTTTATATCGACGGCAAGGAGCATTACACCTGCACCGTTAATTTCACATCAAATCCCGCAGTTGTAACAAATGCGACTTACACAAACGGCTTCAACGTCACTTCGGCAAAGCTTCCCGATGTTACGGGCAAGACCGAAACTGAAGCCAGATCAGAACTTGCGGCTGCAGGTTTCTGGAACGTTTACGTTACGGGTGTACCCGTTATCGATCCGAAACAGAACGGTGTTATTCTTTCGCAGTCACCCAAAGGCGGAACATCAGGCTCACTCTTCGGCTCGATTTATTCCGTTGACCAGAAGATTGACCTTATTGTCGGTCAGTTGGAGGGCGTATTTTGATTAAGTCAGAAGGAATTATTCTTAAGGGTATCGGCGGTTTCTATTATGTAGAAGCCGCCGACGGGATATATGAATGCAAGGCCAGAGGGGTTTTCAGAAAATCGAGAATCAAGCCTCTTGCCGGCGACAGAGTGGAAATCAGCATCAATGAAAATGCTGAAAACACTATCGACGTCATCAGGGAGAGAAGCAGCCTGATGCTCCGACCTCCCGTTGCCAATATTGACCGTCTTTTTATCGTTTCGTCTGCCAGAGAGCCAAATCCCGTTTTGCTCATCATTGACAGATTAACGGCAATTGCAGTCAGCAGAGGCATTGAACCGATTGTTGTTTTCACAAAAAGTGACCTTGCCGAAGTGAACGGATATATCGAAATATACCGCAAGGCGGGCATCAAAGCAATTGCTGTATCGTCTGTTACGGGCGAAGGCGTGGAGCTTGTTAAGGCAGAACTCGAGAATCATATCAGTGCATTCTGCGGCAACAGCGGTGTGGGTAAGTCAACTCTTCTCAACGCCATAAATCCTGCTCTTGCGCTCAAAACCGCTGAAATCAGCGATAAACTCGGCAGAGGCAGACACACAACCCGTGAAAGTGAGCTTTTCAAGGTAGAGGGCGGTTACGTAGCCGATACACCCGGATTTTCATCCCTTGAGCTTGAGGAAACTGAAATTATCCTCAAGGATGATTTACCCTATGCTTTCCCCGAGTTTGAGCCGTATATCGGTCAATGCAGGTTCACATCCTGTCTTCACGTCAAAGACAAGGGATGCCGTATTCTTGAAGCAGTCGAAAACGGTGACGTTGCTGCGAGCCGTCACGAAAGCTACTGCGTTATGATGGAACAGGCTAAAGAAATCAAGGAATGGGAAATTTCAAAGCTCAAAAATAAAAGTAACGAAAATCTCCGTCGCTGATTATACTGTATTGAGTGAATACTCAAACGGCAAACGGCTGTGTCCGTCGGCTGTAAACGGTATTGTCGGGCGGTGATTTTTTGAGATGCTGTGATTTGAGATGCTCTGTCTGCATTGCGTTTGCGGTAGGTATGCTCGTTGCCGCTTTGTTTCCCTATACTCTGGCAATCGTTATCATCGCTGCCGTGTTGATAGTTGCAGGGCTCAGCCTCAGCCGATATTAACGTAAGGGGGCGAAGCGATGAAGGTTGTTGTTGTGCGAAGTCCCGCAATGCTTCGGGGAATTCTCGGATTGATTTTCGGCATCAAATGTCAGAAGAATACACCTTGATCTGGTGCAAATAAAGGATAGACAATATAACATATGACAAAACCCCTGACGGTTTCTTTCGATTCCGTCAGGGGTCATTTTTATTTGTATATTAATTAATATTCAACGGTGCCTTCGAATACAAGCTTTGTTGTGCCTGTGAGGAGTACGCCGTCATCGGTGTAGTTAACGATGAGGTCGCCGCCCTTGACTTTAACGGTGATATCTGTATTCTTCTTGCAGTAACCGTTTTCAACCGCTGCAACAACAGCTGCGCAAGCACCCGTGCCGCAAGCAAGAGTTTCGCCGTTACCTCTTTCCCAGACTCTCATCTTGAGAGTGGTTTCGTTAACAACTCTGACAAACTCGGTGTTGACTCTGTGAGCAAAGATTGAAGCCTTTTCAAATCTGGGACCGATCTTTTCGATATCAATGTTATCAACTCTGGGGCAGAATACAACGCAGTGGGGGTTACCCATTGAAACGCAGGTGATTCTGTAATCTTCGCCGCCGAGGATAACGGGATAATCGACAAACTTATCAACGCCGATGGTGCTTGTAACAGCATCCTTGAGTTCAGCCTTGCCCATATTTGCGCAGACGGAGCTGACCTTGTCATTCATAACATAAAGCTCAACGCTCTTGACACCGCTTGCGGTTTCGATTGTAACTGTTTCGGTATCTACGAAGCCGTTGTCATAAACGTACTTTGCAACGGAGCGCATTGCGTTACCGCCCATTCGACCCTCACTGCCGTCGAGGTTGAATACTCTCATCTTGACCTGAGCAACGTCTGACTTTTCAACGAGAATAATACCGTCACTGCCGATACCGTGGTTACGGTCGCAAAGGCTGACGCAAAGGCTTTCGGGGCAGGTGATGGAGTTATCGAAGTTTTCGAGAAGGATGTGGTCATTGCCCGATGCATCCATCTTGACAAACTTGAGAGTGCTTCTTTCGGTACGCATATTGTTGATATCAACAAGCTCTGTGTTCTGCTGATTGAAATGGCTTGCGATGATATCGGCAAGAGCGTTTGCTGTGTCGAGAGAAGTGATACAGGCGATAGAAAGCTGGATTGCTCTTCTGTGAAGTGCGATATAATCGTTCATAGCCGAGCCGTAGTTGGCGCCGGTGTAAACAACGTAATTGATCTTGCCTGTTTCGAGGAGCTTGAACATATCGTCACCCTCGCTGAAGCCCTTGACAACGTCAACGTCGATGCCGAGGTGTGAGATAGCTTCTGCGGTTTCAGGTGTAGCGTAAATCTTGATCTTGAGGTCATCGAGCTTCTTTGCGAGTGAAACCGCATCGAGGATATCGTGCTTGTCAACGCTGAGAAGAAGACCGATTTCGTTTTCTGCGGTGGGAAGCTGAATCTTGAAGCCTGCAGAGGTGAGACCCTTGAAGAGTGCTTCTGCAGTTGTCTTACCGATACCGAGAACTTCACCCGTTGACTTCATTTCGGGACCAAGGATAGAGTTGACGTCGCTGAGCTTTTCAAATGAGAATACGGGTACCTTGACAGTGAAGTAGGGAGGAGTCTTGTAGAGACCCGTTCCGTAGCCGAGGTCCTTGAGAGGCATACCGATCATTACCTTTGCGGCAATGTCAACCATGGGAACACCCGTAACCTTGCTGATATAGGGGATTGTTCTTGAAGCTCTGGGGTTAACCTCAATAACGTAAAGCTTGTTGTGATAGATGAGATACTGGATGTTGACAAGACCCTTTGTGCCGAGAGAAAGAGCAAGTTTTTCTGAGCATTCAATGATGTTCTTTCTCATCTTGTCGTTGAGGTTGTAGGGCGGATAAACTGCGATTGAGTCACCGCTGTGAACACCGGCTCTTTCAACGTGTTCCATAATACCGGGAATAAGAACGTCAGTGCCGTCGGAAATAACGTCAACTTCAAGTTCTGTACCCATCATATATTTGTCAACCAGAACGGGGTTTTCGATTTCTCCCGAAAGGATGATGTCCATATAACGGTTGACGTCAGCGTCGCTGTAAGCGATGGTCATATTCTGACCGCCGATAACGTATGAGGGGCGGAGAAGAACGGGGTAGCCGAGTTCAGCGGCAGCATCGAGAGCCTCCTGCTTTGTCATAACACCCATTCCCTTGGGACGGAGAATACCGAACTGCTCAAGAAGAGCGTCGAATCTTTCTCTGTCTTCAGCGGTATCGATACCGTCGGCGGATGTGCCGAGGATTCTGATGCCGTTTTCATCAAGGAATTTTGTAAGTTTGATAGCAGTCTGACCGCCGAACGCAACAACAACGCCGATGGGTTTCTCAACCTTGATGATGTTCATAACATCTTCGGGAGTGAGAGGCTCGAAATAGAGTCTGTCGGAGGTATCGTAGTCGGTTGAAACGGTTTCGGGGTTGTTGTTGATGATTGCAACCTCGTAGCCGAGCTCCTTAAGAGTCCATACGCAGTGAACCGATGAATAGTCGAACTCGATACCCTGACCGATTCTGATGGGACCTGAACCGAGAACGATAATCTTTTCTTTTTTGTCGTCGATGAGAGGTCTTGCCTCGCATTCATCGCCGTATGTTGAATAGAAATAGGGAGCTGCTGTGTTGAAGTTCTTGGTGCAGGTGTCAACGATTTTGTAAACCGCATCCTTGTGAGCGGGAAGCTCCTTGACGCCTGAAAGACGCTTGAGAGCGGCATCAGTATAGCCGTAATCCTTACCCTGATAGTATTTTTCTTCTGTGAGGTTGCCGCCTTCGATTGACTTTTCGAAATCAGCGAGATTCTTGAGCTTTTCAAGGAACCATTCGGTAATCTTTGTAATTTCGTGAACTTTTTCGATAGGCATACCGCCCTTGATAGCTTCAAATACGGAGAAGAGACGCATATCGTCTGTCTCTCTCATACGTTCCTCAAGGGGAGCGTTTGTCTTAGGCTCTGCATTGAGTGTGTCGAGCGAGATTTCAGCACCTCTGACAGCTTTCATTATAGCCATTTCAAACGTAGGTCCGATTGACATAACTTCGCCCGTTGCCTTCATCTGAGTGCCGAGCTTGCGGCTTGCGTTAACAAACTTGTCGAAGGGCCACTTGGGAAGTTTGACAACGATGTATTTAACGTCAGGCTCAAAGTTTGCGCAGTTGAGACCTGTCTTGTCGTTTTTGATTTCATCGAGAGTCATTCCGAGAGCAAGCATAGCGGTAACCTTTGCGATGGGGTAACCCGTTGCCTTACTTGCAAGAGCGGATGAACGTGAAACTCTGGGGTTAACCTCGATAACAGCATAGTTCATGCTGTGAGGATCGAGAGCAAACTGGCAGTTACAACCGCCGATGATACCGAGTGCATCGACAATATCGAGTGAAGCCTTGCGAAGCATCTCGTATTCAGCGGGAGTCAGGCTGAGTGCGGGTGCGGCAACGATACTGTCGCCTGTATGAATGCCGACGGGATCGAAGTTTTCCATGCTGCAGACTGCGATGCAGTTGCCGGCGGAGTCACGCATTGTTTCAAACTCGATTTCTTTCCAGCCGAAAATATATTTTTCAACAAGTACCTGAGTAATGGGGGAGAGGTCAAGACCTGTTTTTGCAATAACGCGGAGTTCTTCTTCATTTTCTGCAACACCGCCGCCGCCACCGCCGAGTGTGAATGCGGGACGGATGATGATGGGATAACCGATTTTAGCGGCAATTTCAACAGCGGTTTCAACGTCGTTTGCAATTTCCGAAGGAATAACAGGCTGATTGATGGAGGTCATTGTGTCGCGGAACATCTTTCTGTCTTCGGCTTTGTCGATAGCTTCGGCGTTTGTGCCGAGGAGTCTGACGCCCATCTTATCGAGGTAACCGTCTTTGCTCAGCTGCATAGCGATTGTCAGACCTGTCTGACCGCCGAGACCTGCAAGCAGACTGTCGGGACGTTCCTTTTCAATAATTCTTTTGACGGTTTCGGCAGTGAGGGGCTCGAGATAGATTTCATCTGCAAGAGCCTTGTCGGTCATAATGGTGGCTGGGTTTGAGTTAACGAGAACAACGTCAAGACCTGCATCCTTGAGAACGCGGCAAGCCTGAGTGCCTGCATAGTCAAACTCGGCAGCCTGACCGATAACAATAGGACCGGAGCCGATAACCATTACTTTTTTAATATCTTTGCTGATTGGCATTAAAATTCCTCCCTTATCTGTCAGTCTTTAAGAAGTTTGACGAGAACAGCCTTCTGTGCGTGGAGTCTGTTTTCAGCCTCTTCAAAAATTTCTTTTGCGTGTGCTTCGAATACCTTTGCTGTGATTTCTTCTTCACGGTGAGCGGGTAAGCAGTGAAGAACCATTGCGTCAGGCTTTGCAACAGCCATTACGTTATCATTGATCTGGTAGCCTGTGAAAATCTTTTTGCGTTCTTCAGCTTCGGCTTCCTGACCCATTGATGCCCAAACGTCTGTGTAAAGAACGTCAGCGTCCTTTGCGGCTTCGAGAACGTCGCTTGTGCAGACAAAATCGCCGTTTTCAGCAGCCCATTTCATAATTTCGGCATCGGGCTTGTAGCCGTCGGGACAGCCGATGCTGACGCTCATACCCATCTTGATACCGCCGACGATGAGGGAGTTTGCCATATTGTTGCCGTCACCGATGTAGCAGAGCTTATTGCCTTTGATTGAGCCTTTGAATTCACGGATTGTCATCAGGTCAGCAAGAACCTGGCAGGGATGACAGTAGTCGGTGAGTCCGTTGATGATGGGGATTGAGCCGAATTCCGCAAGTGTTTCAACGTCGCTCTGAGCGAAGGTTCGGATCATAATACCGTCAAGATAGCCTGAGAGAACTCTTGCGGTATCGTTGACAGGTTCGCCTCTGCCGAGCTGGATATCGTGAGAACTCAGGAAAAGAGCCTGACCGCCGAGGTCATACATACCAACCTCAAAAGAAACTCTTGTTCTGGTTGATGATTTTGCGAAAATCATACCGAGAGTTTTGCCTTTGAGAAGGTGATGCTCAATTCCGTTCTTCTTTTCGTATTTGAGCTGATCTGCGAGATTGAGAATCTCATTGATTTCTTCGGTGCTCAGGTCCATGAGCTTGAGTAGATGTTTGTTTTCCATAAGTTCCTCCGATTTATGCAAAGTCTGTGAAATATTATAAACGGATTTTGTTTTAAGGGTAAAATTTGTGCCGCGTATTCACGCAGACCCTACTACCCTGATTTTATTCGATACATTATAGCATATTATTTTCAATAATAAAACCCCTAAAAGGCAAGAATTTGAAATTTTTTTTGCATAAAATCTGCAGTAAAAAGCGACGGAACCGATATTGGCTCCGCCGCTGATATCACTTTATAGGGCAATGGTTGGTGGCAACAATGTCAATGCCTGTGCCGAGAATGTCGGAAACAAGAATGTCGCCAAGCTTAACGGGAGCTTTGGCTGATGCTTTGTTGATAACTTCCATGCATTCAAAAATCTTATCCTTGGGGAGTGCACCTGATGATTTGCAGGGAACAACGTTGAAAACACCGCCTTCAACTTTAACGGTTGTAGCGAGGCTTCTGACGGGATTTGTGATTTCGGTTCTTGCATAGGCATCGCCTCTTTTGCAGGTGTTACCTGTAACGGAAAGAATTGTGCCGTTATCGTCGATTTCAACGGTGATGCCGCAGCCCATGGGACAAGCTACGCAAATGATATTTTTCTGCATTTCAATCACTCCTCTACCGAAATTTCAATTACGCCGCCCTCGGCGAAACTTTTAAGCATATCGTTTTTGATGATGACGCTTTCCATTTCACCGGGTGCAAGGCGGGGTCTCTTCTTGCTGATAAGGGTTTCGCCGTTATACTTGACAACGGTTTTTGCATTCTTATAAACCTGACCGACTCTGAAATAGAGCTTAACGTCGCCGTCGTTCCTGATGTTGACCTTCTGCGGAACAATGTAACGGACACCGTTGACGCCCTTTGTTGAGACGTATGCGGGCTGTTCACCGCCGCCGAGAACGTATTTTGCGGCGCCTTCGCCTGCAGTCTGGCTTTCAAGTGTAACGTAGTCAACGAGGTCGTGAACGTGAAGAACGTTACCGCAGGCAAAAACACCCTTGTGTGACGTTTCTCTGTTTTCGTCAACAACCGCACCGCTTGTAACGGGGTCGAGTTCAATACCGACGGCTCTTGTGAGTTCGTTTTCGGGGATAAGACCGACTGAAAGAAGAAGAGTATCGCATTCGATATATTCTTCAGTGCCGGGGATGGGTCTGCGGTTTTCGTCAACGTTTGCGATTGTGACGCCTTCAACTCGGTCTTTGCCGTGGATACCGATAACGGTGCAGCTCAGGCGGAGCGGAATATTGAAATCGTCAAGGCACTGAACGATATTTCTTGTCAGACCGCTTGAATAGGGCATAAGCTCACAGACAACCTTGACCTCCGCGCCTTCAAGTGTCATACGTCGTGCCATAATCAGACCGATGTCACCCGAGCCGAGGATAACAACCTTCTTGCCGGGCATATATCCGTCGATGTTGACGTATTTTTGTGCGGTACCTGCGCTCATAACACCTGATGCTCTTGAGCCTGCGATGTTGAGTGCTCCTCTGGGTCTTTCACGGCAACCCATTGCAAGGATAACCGCTTTTGCCTGAATCTCAAGGAGACCGTCTGTTTTGTTTACTGCATAGACAACGTTGTTCTCTGTGATTTCGAGAGCCATTGTGTCTGTTTTGTATTCGATTTTCTGTTCGTTGACGAGAGAAATGAATCTGTCGGCATATTCGGGACCTGAAAGCTCTTCGCCGAAATAGTGGAGACCGAAGCCTGTGTGTATGCACTGCTCGAGAATACCGCCGAGAGTTTCGGCTCTTTCGAGAATGAGGATACTGTCAACGCCGCATTCCTTTGCCTTGAGAGCAGCCGCCATACCTGCGGGGCCGCCGCCGATAACAACTATATCGTAATTAAGCATAATCTCCACCTCACTTTGTTCTGTCATAAAGAATTTTTGAATTGCCGCCGCACTTGGTAATTTCGTTGATTTCAACGCCGAGTTCTCTTGCGAGGATTTCAACAACCTTTGAGCCGCAGAAGCCGCCCTGGCAGCGACCCATACCTGCTCTTGTTCTGCGCTTGACCCCGTCAACGTCTCTTGCACCTGCGGGAGCGTGGATTGCATCGAGGATTTCGCCCTCTGTTATTGTTTCGCATCTGCAGATTATTCTGCCGTATGCGGGATTCTTTGCGATAACAGCCTTGCGTTCTTCGTTGCTCATATGTCTGAAACGGACGGGTTCTTCTCTTTCTGCCTTGAAATCGGCTTTTTCTTTTGCGTCAAGCTCCTTGATGAGCATATCCTTGACGTAAAGACCGATTGCGGGGGCTGAAGAGAGACCGGGGGATTCAATACCTGCAACGTTGATGAACTGAGCGTTCTTTTCGCTGGGTTCAATGATGAAGTCGTTTCTGGAGCAGTGGGCTCTGAGACCTGCAAAGGAAGTGATGACTTCTCTTGTGGTGAGGCAGGGGACCGATTTCTTTGCTGCGGTAAGAACGTCGGCGAGTGTACCTGCGGTTGTGGTTACGTCTGTTTTATCTTCAATGTCGAGTGCACTCGGTCCGATGAGAAGATTGCCGTCAACGGTGGGAGTTACGAGAATACCCTTACCCATCTTTGAGGGGCACTGGAAAATCGTGTGATTTGCAAGGTGACCGATTGATTTGTCACAGAGCATATATTCGCCTTTTCTGGGCGTGGTGTGAATTGAATCGTCGCCGATAAGTGCGGCAATTTCGTCACAGAACACACCTGCGGCATTGACGACGTATTTTGCTCTGACCTCGGATTCACCGTTCGAAAGAGTGAAAATACCGTCGGAAAAATCAATCTTTTTAACTTCAAAGTTACGGATAAATTCTGTACCGTTGACAACCGCATTTTCAACTGCGGCAATAGTCAGCTCGTAGGGGCAGACGATGCCTGCGGAGGGTGCCCAGAGAGCGCCCTTTGCTTCATCGCTGATGAAGGGTTCTGCTTCACGGAGTCTGGCAACGTCATAGATTTCAAGACCGGGAACACCGTTCTCAACACCTCTTTCGAGAAGCTCGTTGAGGGTGAGCATTTCATCGTCTGAAAAAGCGACGACAAGCGAACCGACGGGTTTGAACGGTACGCTGAGTTCTTTACACAGTGCGGGCATAAGTGCGGCGCCTTCAACGTTCATTTTTGCTTTCATCGAGCCGGGCTTTGCGTCAAAACCGGCATGAACGATTGCACTGTTTGCTTTTGAAGTAGCCATAGCCATATCGTTGCATTTTTCAACAAGTGCAACGCTGATATCGTAGCGGCTGAGCTCACGTGCAATAAGAGAACCGATTACACCTGCGCCGACAACGGCAACATCATAATTCATGAGTAAAACCTCCGTAATATTATTTTCCGACTAATTAGTATATCATAACATACATCTTAAAACAATACTTAAAACGGAATTTTTGTCGGGTTTTGCAAATTTTCTGTTTTGCGAAAAAACTCCGTGGTCCGAAACTGCGGTGTTTGTTTAGAATGACAAAACTTATAATTCCGCTATGCTTGACAAGTTTATCGGATTGTGATAAAATCCAGTTGTAAATTATAAAGGATTTTTTGTGACTGACGGGTTAAGCAGAGCACTGCAAAGGAACAGAAAATCTGATTTTTTTGCCGACCGTCTGGGCAGTTCTATCCATTATCCGGTAGGACTGTCTTTATTTGTTTACGGCATATTTTACACTAACCGACGAAAGGAAGAATGACATTATGATGACCGATATCGAAATCGCTCAGTCCGTTCAGATGAAACCTATCACAGAAATCGCAGAAGCAGCCGGAATCGACGGCAAATACCTCGAACAGTACGGCAACTACAAAGCAAAGGTTGACCTTTCTCTTCTTGATGACAGTGATAAAAAAGACGGCAAACTTATTCTTGTAACCGCAATCACTCCCACTCCTGCAGGAGAGGGCAAAACAACAACAACAATCGGTCTTGCCGACGGTCTCAAGAGAATCGGCAAGAATGTTATGGTTGCTCTGCGTGAGCCTTCTCTCGGACCCGTTTTCGGTGTCAAGGGCGGTGCGGCAGGCGGCGGCTATGCTCAGGTTGTGCCTATGGAAGATATCAACCTCCATTTCACGGGTGACTTCCACGCAATCGGTGCGGCAAACAACCTTCTTGCAGCTATGCTTGATAACCATATTTATCAGGGCAATGCTCTTAATATTGACCCCAGAAGAATCACATGGAAGCGCTGCGTTGATATGAACGACAGACAGCTCCGTTTTGTAACAGACGGTCTCGGCGGCAGAGTCAACGGTGTGCCCAGAGAAGACGGATACGATATCACCGTTGCATCCGAAATCATGGCTGTTCTTTGCCTTTCGACGTCAATCACCGACCTTAAGGAAAGACTTTCAAGAATTATCGTCGGTTATACCTACGATGAGAAGCCCGTTACCGCAGGTCAGCTTAAGGCTGCGGGTGCCATGACTGCTCTCCTCAAAGATGCTCTCAAGCCCAACCTTGTTCAGACACTTGAAGGTACACCCGCTTTTGTTCACGGCGGACCTTTTGCAAATATTGCTCACGGTTGTAACTCTGTTATGGCTACAAAACTCGCAATGAAGCTCGGTGACTATGCAATTACCGAGGCAGGCTTCGGCGCAGACCTCGGCGCAGAAAAGTTCCTTGATATCAAATGCCGTTATGCGGGTCTTAATCCCGATGCGGTTGTTATTGTTGCGACAATCAGAGCGCTGAAAATGCACGGCGGTCTTGCAAAGACTGAGCTTGGCTCCGAGAATCTTGAGGCTCTCGAAAAGGGCATTCCCAACCTTCTTCGCCACGTTTCCAATATCAAGAATGTTTATAAACTTCCTTCGGTTGTTGCGGTTAACCGTTTCCCCACCGATACCGATGCAGAGGTTGAGCTTATCATTGAAAAGTGCAGGGAACTCGGCGTAAACGTTGTTCTTTCAAACGTCTGGGCTGAAGGTGGTAAAGGCGGAGAAGAACTCGCAAAAGAGGTTGTTGCTCTTTGCGAACAGCCCAACGATTTCACCTTTGCATATGAACTTGAAGGCACAATCGAAGAAAAGATCGAAGCAGTTGTCAGAAAGGTTTACGGCGGTGACGGTATCTCCGTTCTTCCCGCCGCAAAGAAGCAGATCGATATGCTTACCGCAAACGGTTATGCAAATCTTCCCGTATGTATGGCAAAGACGCAGTACAGCTTCTCGGATGACCCCGCAAAGCTCGGCGCACCCGAAAGCTTTACCGTCACAATCAAGAACGTCAAGATTTCCGCAGGTGCAGGATTCATCGTTGTTCTTACAGGCGATATTATGACCATGCCCGGTCTTCCCAAGGTGCCCGCTGCCGAGAAGATTGACGTAGACGAAAACGGCAGAATTTCAGGCCTTTTCTGATACATAATATAGTTGAACGTTTCAGACCTTTCCTTTTTTCGGAGAGGTCTGTTTTTCTTTTATGAATCCACAAATAATTGAAAAATTTAACAAATAAGGCACAAAATATTGCGTTTTTCGGTTGCAAATTATTTACTGTAATGTTATAATAATCAATAATGCCCGACTATGTCTATTTTCGGCCGTTGCGACAAATACTATCCTCAAAAAACGGATTATCCGTTCGTGAGAGGATGAATATTGTGGAGAAAAAAAGAAACGGCAAAAAAGATAATTTTTATATTTCATCGCCCTCGTGGATATCTCCCGATTGTTCGGGAAGTAACTGTGAATCGGGTTGCAGTGAGGCGATAAATAACATCATCGAGACCGGCTCAATCACCGTCAAAAAAGGCGAAAACGTTATTCATTGTCTGACGGTTATCGGTCAGGTGGAAGGGCATTATATTCTGCCTGCGCAGAACAAAACGACAAAATATGAGCATGTTATTCCCCAGCTTGTCGCTATTGAGGAGAGCGACGGCATTGACGGGCTTGTTCTTATTCTTAACACCGTAGGCGGCGATATTGAAGCGGGCCTTGCGATTGCGGAGCTTATCAGCGGAATGAAAACTCCCAGCGTATCTCTTGTGCTCGGCGGAGGTCATTCAATCGGCGTACCCCTTGCGGTCTCTGCGGATAAATCGTTCATCACTCCGTCGGCAACAATGACAATTCACCCCGTCAGAATGAACGGTCTTGTTCTCGGCGTGCCGCAGACTCTTTCGTATTTCGAGCAAATGCAGGAGCGGATAGTCCGTTTTGTTTCGGAAAATTCCGCTATTTCTGCTGACAGATTCAGAGAGCTTATGCTTGCAACGGGTGAGCTTGTTCTCGATGTGGGAACTGTGCTTGAAGGCGAAAAGGCGGTCAGCGAAGGTCTGATTGATTCAATCGGTTCGCTTTCCGATGCGCTTGAGTGCCTTTACGGTATGATTGAGGAAAACAAGAAAAATAACTGCGATTGAATAAAATTAAAGGAAGGGTAAAAACCGATGGCAAGCACCAACAACAAGAAAAACGCTTCGTCAAAAAAGAAAACAAGCCAGACGTCGTCTCAGAGCAAAGCCCGTACAAGCTCCGCAAAGAGCAAGAGCAAAAAGGGTCGGCTTGATACCGAAGCAAAAATCAGACAGAATATTTCCGTCATTATGATCGGAATTGCGGTATTCCTGTTCTTCGTTGCAGTTATCGAGGGTCAGGGTATCTGGTCCTGGATGCATAACAAATTCATTTCGCTTTTTGGATTACTGACGTTTATTGTTCCGATCTATATGGTTTATGCAACGTTTGTTTATTCCAAAGGTGAGGCGGGCAGAAATGCAATTCCGAGAACGGTCGGCATCGGTGCATTGATTGTGTTTCTTTGCTCCGTGTTACATACTGTTTTCAACAGTGCCGATTACTTTTCGGAAATCGAGTGGGCACAGCAGTTTGCCGATATCTGGAACAGCACAGTGCCCGTTATCAAAGGCGGCGGAATTCTCGGCGCACTTGTAGGCGGCACAATGGCGGTGTTTATGGGCAAGGCACCAGCGCTGATTATATTTATAATCTTGTTTGTGTGCACATTCCTTATTCTTACGGGTGTCACACTTGAAACAATTGTTTCCGTTGTCAGAAAACCTGTTGATAAAGTAGGCAAAATAACAGGTGAGGCAATTGAACGAGGCGCAGAAAAGATGGAGGAGCGCCGTGAACGTATTGCTGCGGAGAAAGAAGAGGAGAAGAAGAAGAAATTCTCGCCCCCTGCAAGTCCCACCGTATCTGCGGAGGATGACGAAGATTTTGAAATTGAAATCACCGCAGACGATGAAGAAGATGAATCCGAAGAAGATATCGTGATTCAGTTTACTCCCGAAGAACCTGAAATTCCTGTTATCAGACTTCCTGACGACGAGACTTCGGTTGTTGAAGAAGTGATTGATAAGGCGGCTAAAGAGAGAAAACGCCGCACAAAATCGATTTCCAAGCCTGACGGGGACCCCGTTCAGGAGGAAAGAGCTTTCCCCGAAGAGGAAGAAAAAACCGAGGACTATACTCTGCCTTCTATCGAATGCCTTGAGCCACCCGAAAAAACGGCGGTTGCCGACAGCACCGCTGAAACGCAGATTGCCGCCAAGAAGCTTATTTCAACACTTGAAAGCTTTAAAATTAAGGCAGAAATATCCGAAATCACAAGAGGACCCTCGGTCACAAGATATGAACTTGTGCCTGATGCGGGTGTCAGAATCAATAAAATCACAAATCTTGCCGATGATATTGCGCTTCGCCTTGCTGCTACAAGTGTGCGTATTGAAGCGCCCATTCCGGGCAAATCGGCTATCGGCATTGAAATTCCCAACAGTGCAAAATCAATGGTCACAATGCGCGAAACCATTGATACTCCTCAGTTCAGGGATTCAAAGAGTAAGCTCAACGTTGCTCTCGGCAAGGATATCACGGGTAAGGTTGTATGTGCGGACCTTGCGAAGATGCCCCATCTTCTTGTTGCGGGTACAACAGGTTCGGGTAAGTCCGTATGCCTTAACGCGATGATTGTCAGCATTCTCTATAATGCCACTCCCGACGAAGTCAAGCTGGTTATGATTGACCCGAAGATGGTTGAATTCACTATGTATAACGGCATTGCTCATCTTGAAGTGCCCGTTGTTTCCAATCCCAGAAAAGCTGCGGGTGCACTTGGCTGGGCGGTAGGTGAAATGGAGAGAAGATATGCCATGTTTGCCGAAAGCGGAACGAGGGAAATCAAGGGCTATAATGCTCTTTGTGAAAGCAGACCCGACCTTAAAAAGATTCCTCAGATCGTTATTTTTATCGATGAGCTTGCCGACCTTATGATGGTGTCTCCCAAAGAGGTTGAAGACTCAATCTGCCGTCTTGCCCAGAAGGCGAGAGCCGCAGGTATTCACCTTGTTATTGCAACCCAGAGACCGTCCGTTGACGTTATCACGGGTCTTATCAAATCGAATATTCCCAGCCGAATCGCACTTTCCGTTTCGTCGCCCACAGACTCAAGAATTATTCTTGATGCAATGGGTGCTGAAAAACTTCTCGGTAACGGCGATATGCTTTTCTGCCCGACCGGTTCATCAAAATCAAAGCGTGTTCAGGGTTGCTTTATTTCCGATAAGGAAGTTGAAACGGTCGTTAATTTCGTCAAGTCACAGTCGACGACTACTTATAACGAAGAAACCATCAGAGAAATCGAAACCAAGGCTGCCGAGACTGAAAATGCCAAGAAAAAGGCATCTGACGATACTGATGAGGGCGATTGGGATCCCGCACTTGAAGAGGCAATTGACGTTGTTGTTTCGGCGGGTCAGGCTTCGACCACAATGCTTCAGAAGAAACTCAAGCTCGGCTATGCCAGAGCATCGAGAGTTATGGATCAGCTTGAAGAAAAGGGCATCGTAGGTCCTTCCGAAGGTGCAAAACCCAGAGCTGTTCTTATCTCAAAGCAGCAGTGGTATGAGATGCAGGCACTCGCTCAGGGCGGTGCGCCCAACATCGATGACGTTTTTGCGGATGACGATTCCGACGGCGAAGACGATGATTTCTTCGCATAATCAATTGAAATTTGCGGCGGTTGATTTTTAATTGACCGCCTTTTGTTTGTGAGGGCATATGAACGGATTTTTACCTGTCAGTAAAGAGGATATGACCGCAAGGGGATGGGACTGCGCTGATTTTGTTTATGTCAGCGGCGATGCTTACGTTGACCATCCTTCGTTCGGTGCGTCGATTATTACGAGAGTGCTTGAAAATGCGGGCTTCAGAGTTGCTTTTCTTGCACAGCCTGACTGGCGTTCCGACAGAGATTTCACACGTTTCGGCAGACCCAGACTCGGATTTCTTGTCAGCAGCGGCAATATCGATTCTATGGTTGCACATTATACGGCGGCGAAGAAAAAACGCAGTGACGATGCATACAGTCCGGGTGGCAAAGCGGGTTTCCGACCCGACAGAGCGGTTATTGTTTATTGCAACAAAATCCGTGAAATTTACGGTGATATTCCGATTGTTATCGGCGGTCTTGAGGCTTCTCTGCGCCGTTTTGCGCATTACGATTATTGGGATGACAAAATCCGCCGCTCCATTCTGTTTGATTCGCAGGCGGATCTGCTTTCATTCGGCATGGGAGAACGCTCAATGGTTGAGATAGCAAAGCTTCTTGACGAAGGCGTTCCTGTTTCCGATATCCGTGACGTGCGGGGCACTTGTTACAGTGTCGACGTGCGTGAAACTCCCTATATCGGTGCGGAATGTCCCTCGTTTGAAAATGTCTGCAACTCCAAAAAAGAGTATGCGGTATCGTGCAGAATTCAGCAGGACGAGCAGGATTTTTTCAGAGGCAAAGCCATCAAACAGCGTCACGGCAACAGAATGCTTGTCCAGAATCCGCCCGCAATTCCTTTGTCGCAGGAGGAACTGGATGAGGTTTATGCTTTGCCGTATATGAGAACGTATCATCCGATGTATGAAAAAGACGGGGGCATTCCCGGCATTGAAGAAGTTCGTTTTTCGGTATCGCACAACAGAGGATGTTTCGGAGCGTGTAATTTTTGCTCGCTTGCATTCCATCAGGGCAGATATATCACAACAAGAAGCAAGGATTCTGTTGTTGCGGAAGCAAAATTGCTGACGGAATTGCCTGATTTCAAGGGTTATATCCACGATATCGGAGGACCTACCGCAAACTTCCGCCACCCTTCGTGCAAGGGTCAGGAACAAAGGGGACTCTGCAAGGGTAAAAAATGCCTTGCTCCCACACCGTGTCCGAATCTCAGATCAGATCATACCGAGTATCTTGATATTCTCCGCACCGTACGTGCGCTCCCGAAAGTCAAGAAGGTCTTTGTCCGTTCGGGTATACGATATGACTATATGCTTGCGGATAAAGACGATACATTCTTCAGAGAACTTGTTGCACATCACGTCAGCGGTCAGCTGAAGGTAGCGCCCGAGCATTGCTCTGCGGCGGTGCTTGATAAAATGGGCAAACCGCATATTGAGGCGTATGTCGAGTTTTCAAAGAAATATTTCAGCTTCAGCAAGAAAGAGGGCAAGGAGCAGTATCTTGTGCCTTATCTTATGTCATCCCATCCCGGCAGCACTCTCAAGGATGCTGTTGAACTTGCTTTGTTTTTGAAGAAAATCGGAATCCGCCCCGAGCAGGTGCAGGATTTCTATCCCACCCCAGGCACGGTTTCAACCTGTATGTTCTATACGGGGCTTGATCCCTACACGATGAAAGAGGTTTACGTTGCGAAAGACCCGCACGAAAAGGCTTTGCAGAGGGCATTGCTCCAGTATTTTGACCCGAGAAAAAAAGAATTGGTTATTGAAGCTTTGCGTAAAGCGGGCAGAAGCGACCTTATCGGCAACTCGGATAAATGTCTTGTCAGAGCAGCTCAGAAGCCTTCGACATCGAATATAAAAAATAACCGTTATGACGGTAACAGAGGTAGGAGAAATGAAAAGAAAACAGGCGGAAGAAATAATAAAGTCCGTAAATGAAACGGGTAAAAATATCAAGTCCACCAAAGGAAAAATCCTTTATATCTTGCTGCTTCTGATAGTTGCGGTTGCAGTCGTTTTAGGCGGTGCTTTTCTCGGACTGTGGGATAATCTCGCAGATCCTGACGCAACCGACCCCGAAGCATCGGTCAGCACGTGCAAGGTGCATTATATCGACGTCGGTCAGGGAGACTGTGAGCTTGTTGAGTGCGACGGAAAATATATGCTTATCGATGCAAGTGAAAACGGTCATGAGAATGAGATTATAAATTATCTTAAAACACTAGGTGTTGAAAAACTCGATTACGTTGTTGTTTCTCATCAGCATTCCGACCATATCGGCGGCATCCCCGAGGTGCTTGCGGAATTTGAAGCAGATAACATAATTATGCCACGTCTGACGAAATCGCAGACTCCGACCAACAGCACGTACAAAGCATTTCTCAATGCGCTGAAATCATCGGAGGCGAAGATTACCGAAGCTAAGGTCGGCGCAAAATACAATCTCGGAACGGCAACTTTCGAAATTCTCGGACCCGTCACAAACGATGCCGAGGATATCAACAATATGTCAGCGGTTGTGCGTCTTGATTTCGGTGAGAATTCTTTCCTGTTTACGGGCGATGCCGAAACGGAGGAGGAGCTCGAAATGCTCGATAATGGAGCAAATCTTGATTGCGACGTGCTCAAAGCGGGTCATCACGGCTCGTCAACGTCTTCGTGCAATAAGTTCCTCGATGCCGTAACTCCCGAAATCTGCGTTATTTCCTGCGGTGAGGGTAACGATTACGGTCATCCGCACGATAAGGCGGTCAACAGAATCAAAAAGCATACCGACGATGTTTTCAGAACGGATCTCTGCGGTGATATCGTTATTGTTTCCGACGGTAAGACTCTTTCGGTTTCATATGAAAATTCAATGAGGTGAAAAAAGAATGTTTCTGAGTATTGACAGAATTGTTAACGGTTTTGCCGTATGCATCGACGATATGGGCAATATCTTCAGCGTTTCTCTTGATGACATAAAAGGCGAGGTCAAAGAGGGCAGTATCATTATTTCGGACGGTAACGGCGGCTATATTGCGAGCGGCTATGAAACCGATAAACGCAGAGATGAAATGTTCGCTTTTTCGGAATCACTGTTTGATGAGGAATAATTTCTGAAAAAGACGCAAAAAGTCATAAAAAAGTTACAAAAAATGTGCCGTATTATTCAATTTGCTCTTGAATAATGCGGCGCTTTATTATATAATATATAAATATTATAGCTATTATGGAGGAATACGGCTTTGTCTGTTAATTCTGATAAAAATAAAATCAGCGTTTCCGCAGAGGAGTTGCAGAAGCAGAGGGAGTTCACGGCGCTTGTTTCCGATATCGTGAAGCACCGTTTTGAACAGGCTCCCAAAGCGTTTGTGCACACCTACGGTTGCCAGGGCAACGTTGCCGACGGCGAGAGACTCAAGGGTATGCTTGAGCAGATGGGCTACGTTATGACCGAAACTCTCGAGGATGCCGATCTTGTGCTTTACAATACCTGCGCAATCCGTGAACACGCAGAGGACAGAGTTTTCGGTAACGTCGGTGCGCTGAAAAACATCAAGGCGGCAAAAAAGGACATGAAGATTCTGCTTTGCGGCTGTATGATGCAGCAGGAAAGGGTCGCAAAAAAAATCAGGACAAGCTATCCGTTTGTTGATATAGTTTTCGGAACTCACGTAATTCACAGACTTCCCGAATTCCTTTACAGAAGCCTGAGTGCAGGCAAGAAGGTTTATGAGCTTCCCGACGTTGACGGCGTTATCGTCGAGGATATGCCGCTTCACCGTGACAGTGATTTCAAAGCCTGGATTCCGATAATGTACGGATGCAATAATTTCTGTACCTACTGCATCGTGCCTTACGTCAGGGGCAGAGAAAGAAGCAGAGCCCCCGAAGTTATTATTGCCGAGGCGAAGGAACTTGTTGCAAACGGCTATAAAGAAATCACGTTGCTCGGGCAGAACGTCAACTCTTACGGCAAATATCCCGATTACGGATGCAATTTTTCACAGCTTCTGCGTGAACTCAATGCAATCGAAGGCGATTTTATAATCCGCTTTATGACGTCGCACCCCAAGGATTGCACTCACGAACTTCTCGAGACGATGGCGCAGTGCGAAAAGGTTGCGAAGCATCTGCATCTTCCCTTCCAGAGCGGAAGCAACAGAGTGCTTGACGCGATGAACAGACGGTATACGAGAGAAAAATATCTCGGTCTTCTTGAATATGCATATTCGCTTATGCCGTCGCTTTCAGTAACGAGTGACGTTATAGTTGGCTTCCCGGGTGAAACCTATGATGAATTCCGTGAAACCGTCACCCTTGTTGAACAGGCAAATTTCACGTCGATGTTCACCTTCATTTTTTCACCCAGAGAGGGTACGAAAGCCGCTTCGATGCCCGATCCCGTTTCGAGAGAAGAAAAAGGTAAATGGTTCAAGGAACTTCTCGATGCTCAGGAAAAGGTTGCCGCAGAGAGAACCGCATCGATGGTCGGCAAAACCTACAGAGTGCTTTGTGAGAGTGTCAGCAAGGGCGGTCTGATTGAGGGCAGAACGGAAGGCAACATTATCATCGAATTTCCCGCCGATGTATCCGTTATCGGCACTTTCAGAAACGTCAGAGTCACCGAATCTCTGACGTGGATTCTCAGAGGCGAACTCTGTGATTGATTCAGGTTATAATTTACGGTTAATCGTAATTTAGCAAAAATATTTTTCAGACAGGAGAAACACAAAATGGACGTAATTGCAAAAGCAAGAGAACTCGGCGCACTTCTTCAGCAGGATGAGAGATACGTTGCTCTTATGAACGCTCAGAAGGCTAACGAAGAGGATCAGGAACTCAACGAACTCATCGCAAGAATTCAGCTTGTTCAGATGTCATTCCAGCACGAAGCATCAAAGGAAGACAAGAATCAGCAGAAGCTTGAAGCTTATGACAAGGAGTTCGGCGAAATCTACACAAAGATTATGGCTAACCCCAATATGCAGGCTTTTGAAGCAGCAAGAAGCGAGATTGATAAGCTTATGAACTATATCAACGGTATTTTTGCTCTTTGCCTTCAGGGCGAAGACCCCGCAACCTGCGAGCCTCAGCAGCAGCACGAATGCGGCGGCGAATGCTCATCCTGCGGCGGTTGCCACTGATAATCAACACTCTGTTACTGCGGAAAAGAAGCAGAAACAATCCGCTTTCTTTTCTGCAGTATTGCGGGATTTTTTGAAAGGTACGGTAGACTTAAATGGCAGAGCTTACCCCGATGATGAAACAGTATTTTGAAATTAAGAAAAATTACCCCGACACAATCCTTATGTTCCGTCTGGGTGATTTTTACGAAATGTTCTTTGACGATGCAAAGCTTGTTTCAGCAGAGCTTGAGCTTGTGCTTACGGGCAGGGATTGCGGTCAGGAGGAGAGAGCACCGATGTGCGGTGTGCCCTTCCACAGTGCGGATTCCTATATTGCACGACTTGTAGCCAAGGGCTATAAGGTTGCAATCTGTGAGCAGCTTGAAGACCCTGCAACAGCAAAGGGCCTTGTTAAAAGAGACGTCACGAGAGTTCTCACTCCCGGCACGGTCATCGAAAGCACAATGCTTGATGAAAGCAAGAATAACTTTCTTGCTGGTATATTCGCGTCAAAGGAATCCATCGGTCTTTGCTTTGCTGATATTTCCACGGGCAGTATTCATCTGACTGCCTTTGAAAGCAAGAATGCACAGCGCAGAATAATCAACGAGCTCGGCAGATTTATGCCAAGCGAACTGATAATCAGCCCCGACGTGCTCAAGCTTACGCAGGTGACGGATTTTATCAAATCCCGTCTGCATTCGTCATGCGACCTGCTTGACGAAACTTGCTTTGACCTTTCAAAAGCTTCCGCAATGATAATGAAGCATTTCGGAGTTGCTTCGCTTTCGGAGCTTTCTCTCGATGACGAGCCTGCCGCCGTTTCCGTTCTCGGTGCGGTTATGGATTATCTGAGAAGCGTTCAGAAATCCGAACTCGAAAATATCAGAAGCATCGATTTTTACGGTGACAGCAGTTTTATGCGTCTCGACGTTTCGGCAATGCGTAACCTCGAAATCACCGAAACGATGAGAAACAGAGAAAAGAGAGGCTCGCTTCTCTGGGTGCTTGATAAAACAAAAACCTCAATGGGTAAGCGAATGCTCCGTTCGTGGCTCGAACAGCCGCTTATCGGCATTGCGGGAATCACCAAACGTCACAATGCGGTTTCCGAGCTTTATGAAAATCCGATGCTCCGTGACGATCTTATTTCCGTTCTGACGGGTTGCCAGGATATGGAGAGACTTATCACAAGAATTGCTTATTCAACGGCAAATGCAAGAGAACTCAAAGCGCTTTCTTCAACTCTTGCCAGAATGCCTCAGATCAGATCTTATCTTGCAGACTGCAAGAGCGCACTTCTCAACGAGCTTTGCTCGGGAATCCATCCTCTCACCGAGATTGTAGAGATGATTGAAAATGCAATCACCGATGAGCCTCCGTTTTCCGTTCGTGAGGGCGGTATGATTAAAGACGGCTTCAACGAAGAACTCGATTCGCTCCGTGATATCGTCAATAACGGCAAAGGCTACATCGCAGATATTCAGCTGCGTGAGCAGGAGAAAACGGGAATCAAGAAACTCAAAATCGGTTATAACCGTGTTTTCGGTTATTATATCGAGGTTTCAAACTCGTATAAAGAGCTTGTTCCCGAAGAATATATCAGAAAGCAGACCCTCGCCAATTGCGAGAGATACATAACACAGGAACTCAAGGAACTCGAATCCAAGGTGCTTGGTGCACAGGAGAGAATCGTGCGTCTCGAATATGAGATTTTCGATTCCGTGCGTAAAAAGACTGCGGAGCATCTTTACGAAATCCAGAAAACCGCTTCATCCGTTGCGGCGGTTGACGTGTTGGTTTCTTATGCCAGAGTAGCGGCGGAGAATAATTACTGTTGCCCCGTAATGAATGCAGGCACTATGATCGATATTACCGACGGCAGACATCCCGTTGTCGAAAAGATGCTGGATTCTCCGTTTGTTCCCAACGATACGAGGCTCGACTGTGCGGATAACCGCTGTGCAATCATAACGGGCCCGAATATGGCGGGTAAATCCACCTATATGCGTCAGGTAGCCCTGATTTCGCTTATGGCTCAGGCGGGCAGTTTTGTTCCCGCAACGTCAGCAGAGCTTTGCGTTGTTGACGGTATTTTTACCCGTATCGGTGCAAGTGACGATCTTTCGTCGGGCTCATCAACTTTTATGGTTGAAATGAACGAGGTTGCCGATATTCTCAAAAACGCAACCGCAAAGAGCCTTATAATTTTTGATGAGATCGGCAGAGGCACTTCGACCTTTGACGGTATGAGCATTGCGAGAGCTGTGCTTGAGTTTGCTGCAGATAAGCGCAGACTCGGAGCAAAAACGCTTTTTGCAACTCATTATCACGAACTGACCGAACTTGAAGAAAGCGTTGACGGTGTGAAGAATTACAACATTGCCGTCAAAAAGAGGGGAGACGATATCACCTTCCTTCGCAGAATAGTATCGGGTTGTGCCGACGGCAGCTACGGTATCGAGGTTGCAAAGCTTGCGGGTGTTCCCAACAGTGTTGTTGAAAGGGCAAAGGTTGTTCTTCACGAGCTTGAAACAGAGGGAGTCACAAGAGTTGTTTCCGTATCAAAAAGTGAAGAATCCGACCAGCTTTCGTTCGGCAATTCCGCCGCAAACGGTATAGTTGAAGCACTTAAGAAGCTTGACGTCAACACACTTACTCCCATTGAAGCAATGACAGTTCTCTATGACCTGTGCAAACAGGCAAACAGTTAATTACGCGGACTGAGTCTGCTGTTGATTATTTATAGTTCGATTAAATCATTTTTACTCAAAGGAGGTGCCGTATGCCTAAAATCAACGTGCTTTCAAAACAACTTGCCGAGCTTATTGCCGCAGGTGAGGTTGTTGAGCGCCCCGCATCAGTTGTCAAGGAGCTTCTCGAAAACTCAATCGACGCAGGTGCGGATACCGTTACGCTTGAAATCAAGAACGGCGGTATCTCTTATATCCGAATCACGGATAACGGTTGCGGTATCTCGAGAGACGATATCAGGAATGCATTTGTCAGCCATGCAACGAGCAAGATTGCTGATGCCGATGACCTCAACAGTATTATGACTCTCGGTTTCCGAGGCGAAGCGCTTGCAAGCATCAGCGCCGTTGCGAGGGTCGAGGTAATGACTGCGGTTGCCGAAGAGGATATCGGTACCCGTTATATCATAGAAAGCGGCGAAGAAATCCTCTGCGACGATGCAGGTTGTCCGAAAGGCACAACAATTATCGTCAGGGATCTTTTCTATAAAACACCCGCAAGAATGAAATTCCTTAAGAAGGATGTAACCGAAGCAAATGCCGTTGCGGGCGTTGTTGACAGAATTGCACTTTCGCATCCCGAGGTGTCAATCCGTTTTATCCGTGAAGGGAAGCAGGTGCTTATCACAAGCGGCAGAGGTGATTTGTTCACTTGTATCAGAGAGGTTTTCGGCAGAGAGTTTGCCGATTCCCTTATTTCCGCATCAGCCACATCAAACGGCATCAACGTCAGCGGATTCGTTTCAAAGCCCTCTGCGGCGAGACCGAACCGCAATATGCAGTTTTTCTTTATCAATAACAGACTTATCAAAACGGGAACGGGCAGTGCCGCTTTGAGTGAGGCTTATAAAAACTCAATTATGGTTGGCAAATTTCCGTCCTGTGTTCTCAATATTTCCATTGATCCGTCGCTTGTGGATGTCAATGTTCACCCCGCAAAAACCGAGGTCAGATTTTCTGACGAGCGTATGATTTTCAATGCGGTATATTATGCTTGCAAAAATGCACTTGATATCGGTGACACACCCAAGCAGGTCAGTGAGATCAGAAAGGATTTTTACAAAGCACCCGAAAAACCCGCCGAGCAGCTCAAGATAAATTCTCAGCCGTCTGCGGTACCGACTCCGAAGCATGATTTCTGGCAGCATATTCCGAAAACGGAAGAACCGAAAAAGGAAGTGTCTTTACCGAAAACCGCAGTTGAAGTCAGACCTGTTGAACCGACTTCTTTCGTGAGAGCCTCCGCTCCCGACGTTAAGCTTACCCGACCCGCAGAATCAACAGAGGATATCCTTCTGCACAGACCTGTACCGAAGCCTCCCGAACCGACGGTAATCGTTACACAGGTAAAAACACCTGCCGTTGAGGAGAAGGTTTCTGCACCCGAAACAACATCCGAGGTTAAAACCGAATCTTTCTCCGAGGAGGATTTCAGCCTTATCGGTGAAGCGTTCAGAACATATATCCTCTGCGAATACAGGGGCAAAATGGTTATCATCGATAAACACGCCGCCCACGAACGTATCATCTATGAAAAACTGAAAAAAGAAAGCGGTGAAAGAACTCCGCAGATACTGATGATTCCCGTAACGGTAACTCTTTCAAAAGAGGAGTATTCCGCTGTTCTTGAGAATCTGGAACTTATCAATGATTCGGGATTTGAGGTTGAGGATTTCGGCGGAGGATGTGTTATCGTCAGGGAATGCCCGATGGAGCTTTCCGTTGACGACGTTGAGGATGTAATCGGCGAGATTGCGGGCAGATTTGTTGATAAGAAGCAGGACGTTTCTTTTGAAAAGCTCGATTGGATTTTCCATTCCGTAGCTTGCAGAAGTGCCATCAAGGCGGGCAACTTCACGTCACGCCTTGAGATGGAGCGGTTTGCAAAGCAGCTTCTTTCAATACCCGATATCCGCTACTGCCCCCACGGCAGACCCGTACTGATTGAAATGACAAAAAGAGAGCTGGAAAAGAATTTTGGCAGAGTCTAAAATACCCTTGATTGCAATAGTCGGCCCGACGGCATCGGGCAAAACTTCGCTCGCGGTAGCCGTTTGCAAAGCGCTCGGCGGCGAAGCGGTATCCTGCGATTCGATGCAGATCTATGAGGGAATGGATATAGCGACCGCAAAACCCTCCGCAGAAGAAATGCAGGGAATTCCGCATCATCTTATCGGTTTCGCAAAGCCTGATGAGGTTTTCAGCGTTGCATCCTACTGTGCTGCGGCAAAAAACATAATCGCAGATATTCATCAGCGAGGCAAAAAAGCGGTACTTGTCGGCGGCACGGGGCTTTATTATTCCTCGCTTGTCGACAACGTTGAGTTTCTTCCCGAAGAAACCGACTTTGAATACCGTGAAATGCTGAAAAAACGTGCGGAAACAGAAGGCGCTCAGGTTCTTCTTGATGAACTTGCGGCGATTGACCCCGAAGCGGCATCGAAACTGCATCCGAATAATATCGGCAGAGTTATCAGAGCGCTTGAGATTTACCGTACGACGGGAAAAACAATATCCGAACAGAACGAACTTTCCCGAAGAGAAGAGACCCCGTTCGAAACTGTTTCAATCTGTCTTGATGCGAGAGACAGGCAGTTCCTTTATGACCGTATCAACAAGCGTGTTGATATTATGCTTGAAAACGGTCTGCTTGAGGAAGCGAAAGAATTCTTTGACAATCCTCCCGGCAGAACGGCTAAGCAGGCAATCGGATATAAAGAACTTAATCCGTATTTTGCGGGTGAAAAATCGCTTGAGGAGTGCATCGATAATCTGAAGATGCAGACGAGGAGATATGCAAAACGTCAGCTGACCTGGTTCAGACGTGACGAAAGAATCAGATTTGTTTATATTGATGAATATGCAGGTGCCGAAGAATTGCTCGGTGCTGTGCTCGAAATAATTGAAAGGAAGTGAGAGGGTGAAAGCAGGTAAAAGACTGTTCAATATTCTTCTTATTGCAGTCGCAGTAATTATTGTTGTTTATTTTGCCGCCGAGCTTTATGGCTTTGTGGCGCATTCCTACACAACGCAGACGGTTTTCAGCCAGACTGTTCCCGAAACGGTTGATGCGCAAATGTATATCATCCGTGATGAAACGATACTCACCAATGCCGAGTCCGGTGTCACCGTTCAGATTGCAGATAACGGTGAACGAATCAGCCGAGGCAGTTCCATTGCGGCGGTTTTCGGAGATGAAGCATCGGCTGAAAACTATGTTGAGGCGGAAGCACTCAAAAAGAAGCTTGAAGTTTATAAATCGATTGACAGTCAGCTCAAACTGGCAAATATCGATATGGATAAACTTTCGGCGGAAATCAATTCGGAGTTTATGAGCATCATCAACGATGCTTATAACAACGATTATGAATCGCTTGAAAAGTGCAAACTCGCTTTCAGCGAAAAGCTTTCGAGAAGACAGATTTCTCTTGAACAGACAGTTGACTGTTCCGAAAAGATTTCAACCCTGACGTCGAAAATCAATTCGCTTGAAAGCTCCGCGAAGGTCAGGTCGGTCATCACCGCCGAGACGTCGGGCTATTTTGTCGGTACAGTGGACGGATATGAAAACGTGCTTACCGCCGAATCCGTTGATTCGCTTACTCCCGAGATTCTTTCTCAGGCTTTTGCGGCGAAGAAAGCCGACGTTCCCGATAATGCAATCGGCAAGATCATTAACGGTTATAACTGGTATATTGCAACGGTTATCGATTCCGCAAAGACCGTCGGATACACAAAGGGCAAAACCGTCAAGCTGATCCTCGGTGAAGGGAACGATCTGACGGTCACAACATCTGTTTATTCAACACAGGTGATCAAGGGTAACAAAACGCTCGTTGTATTCCGATGCAATCTTATGAGTGACGAACTTGCTTCTCTGCGTAAGGTTGACGGCAAGGTTGTCATCAATGAGTATACGGGTCTCAAGGTTACCAAGGATGCGGTCAGATTCGATTCCGAAGGTAAACCCGGTGTGTTCATCCGCAGAGGAAATATCATCAATTTCAGAAGCCTCAACATTATTTATAATGAGGAAAAATACGTTATTGCGTTTTATGACCGTGAAAAAGATAAGGATATTAAACTCAACTACGATCATCTTGAATTATATGACGAAATAATTATTTCGGGAAAGGATCTGGAAGATGGTATGGTTATCTGATGATGAACGTTTTGCCGCAATCGAAGAGAATCTGAAGATTATCAACAACGATATTGCTGAAGCGGCAATCACAAGCGGCAGAAATCCCGATGACGTCAATCTTATGGCGGTTACCAAAACGGTTGAATCAAAATTCATCAATAAGGCAATCGATTGCGGAATCAGGCTCATCGGTGAAAACAAGGTGCAGGAATTCCTGCTCAAAGCTCCTGAACTGAAACTTGATTCCTGCAAGGCGCATCTTATAGGACATCTTCAGTCCAATAAGGTTCGTAAAATCGTCGGTATGGTTGATACAATTCAATCGGTCGATACGGTCGAAATTGCAAAGGAAATCGGCAAAAGGTCGGTGATGCAGGGAATCAGTACCAAAATTCTGCTTGAAGTGAATGCGGGTAATGAATACAGCAAATTCGGATTCACCGCCGACGAGGTTTTTGAAAAAGCCTGTGAAATCGCCGAGATTGACGGCGTTTGCGTCAACGGACTTATGTGCGTTGCTCCCATATGCGAAAAAGAAGCTGAATTACGTGCGGTTTTTTCGGATATGAGACGTCTGTTTATTGACATCGGCGACAAAAAAATAGATAATACAAATATGAACGTTCTCTCAATGGGAATGTCAGGAGACTATGAAAGTGCAATCCTTGAAGGTGCGAATCTTGTCAGAATCGGCTCGGCAATATTCGGCGCAAGGATTTACAGATAATTAAGGAGGAAAATGTGTTATGAACATTATGGAAAAATTCAAGAAGCTTGTCAACGTTACGGATGACGATTTTGACGGTACCGCTGACGAAAACTATGAGGAGGATTTTGATTTTGCCCCCGCTCAGCCTCAGTCACAGGCACAGCCGCAGTCGCAGAAGACAGGTCATTCAAAAGCAGAGAAGGCAGCAGCCTCAAACGTTGTGAATTTCAATTCAGGCAAGTCTGCTCCCGCAAGCGCAAAACCCCACGTTGTTTTTCAGAAAATCGACAGGTTCGAAGAAGTCGGCGAGGTTGCTGATATTCTTAACGATAAAAGAATTGTTATTCTTAATCTCGAAACCTGTCCCAACGACGTTTCACAGAGAATCATCGACTTCCTTTACGGCGTAGCATATGCGAATCACGGCGATTTCAAGAAGATTGCAGGCAGAGCTTATATCATCACACCTTATAATGTTCCCGTTTCGGGTGAGCTTGTTGATGAAATCAGCGGCGCAATGTACGAAGAAGAATAATTTTTGAGAGAGGAAGATAAAGGATATGCTTACCACAGAACAGATTTTAACCGCTATGTTCACTCCTGTCAGTATGGGCGCTTACAGTGCAGAAGAAGTTGATGCGTTCCTTAAGAAGGTTGCTGATTCCTATGAAACAGCGCTTCAGAATAATAAGGAGCTTATCAAGAAAATAAGCATCCTTGCAGATAAAATCGAAAGCTATCGCAATGACGAGGAAGCAATCAAACTTGCGCTTCTCGATGCACGCCGTCTTGCAGAGTCAATCAACAGGGAAGCCAACGATAAAGCAGCAGCTGTTGTCAAGGATGCTGAAATGAAGGCTGAATCGGTTGTTGCAGATGCAAATACTCAGGCTCAGGCAACGATAGACGAAGCAAGAGAAAAGGCAAAGGAAATCGTTGACGGTGCAAGAGTTGCGGTTGCCTCCCTTACAGACCGTGCGCAGAGAGAAACCGAGCAGGCAATTACCGCTGCTCAGCAGAAGGCAACGGAAATTACTCTCAAGGCAGAGGCTCAGGGCAGAGAAATCATCGGCAGCAGCAAGGCTGACTATGAATATTATTCATGTGAACTTGAAAGACTCAAAAAGGAAACCGCAGAGTTCAAAGCAACAATTGAAAAGCTTTGCGCAGGTCAGATGGAACTCATTTCATCCGTTCACGTATCGGATGTTGTCGCTGTTGCAGAAACCGTTGCTCCCGTTGAGGAAGAGACTGTTGCCGCAGAAGAAGAGCCCGTAACCGAGGCTGAACCTGAAATTGAGGTTCCTGCAGAGACAGAAGCATCTGTTGCAGCGCCCGTTGCAGAAGAACCCGAAGTTACCGAAATTCCCGTTGAAGATACCGCTCCTGAAATTGAGGAGTCTCCCGTATCTGCGGATGAGCCTGAAAATAAAACTGAAGCGGAAGAAGAAATCGAAGAGATTATTCTTGAAATTCCCGAATATGCAGATGATGAAGCTGATGATATCGATGATCTTTTCAGTTCAATCGAAGATGTCAGCTTTGACGATATCGTTGCTCCCGAGGAGATTCCCGCAACACTTGATGACGTTGTTGCAGAGGCTTCGGCTGACGTTGACGATGACGACGATGACGACGATGATGTTGTTTTTGACGGATTCAAAATCGATCTCGACGGTCTGACATCCGATTCTGACGATGACGAAGAAGATATCACATCTCTTTTTGACAGCTTCTTCGACGATTGATTTGAATAATGTTTAAGAGGTTTTTATGTTTCAGTTTTTGTCGGTAGTCGGCATTGCAATTCTTGTCGGAATTGATCAGCTGACAAAATATATGGCGGTCACAACAGTAAAGGTCAACGGTCCCGAGGGATTCCTTTTCGGACTCTTTCAGTTCAGATACGTTGAGAATACAGGTGCAGCATTCAGCAGTTTTTCGAATAACAAATCGGTGCTGATTCTTGCATCGGGTCTGCTTCTTTTGGGAGTGCTGATTGTTCTTCTCACAAAGAAAATTGATTCGAAATTCGTGAATTTTGCTCTTGTCCTTGTGGCTGCAGGCGGTGCGGGCAATATGATTGACCGCATTGTCAACGGCTTTGTTGTAGATTTTATTGAGCCTCTGTTTATTAATTTCGCAGTATTTAACTTTGCGGATTGCTGCATAACTGTCGGTGCATTTTTGCTTATCGGCTATGAGATTTATGATGTTATCCGTGAAAAAAAGGCTATGAAGGCGCAGAATAATGATTGAATCCGTAACTTCAATTGAATATAATGAGCCCGTAACTGTTGCGGTTGACGAAGAATGGGCGGGTGAAAGAGCGGATAAACTGCTCTGTGCGGTGCTTTCGGATTATTCACGCTCTTTTGTGCAGAATCTTTTTTCGGATGAACTTGTTTTCTGCAAGGGCAGAAATATTTCCAAAAGCTTCAAGCCGAAGTGCGGAGACGAGCTCTGCTTTACGGTGCCTGAACCCAGAATGCTTTCGCTCGAGCCTGAAAACATTCCGCTTGAGATTATGTATGAGGACAGTGAGCTGCTCGTTGTCAATAAACCGAGGGGGATGGTTGTTCATCCTGCGCCGGGTAATTATTCCGGTACGCTTGTCAATGCTCTGCTTCATCATTGCAAGGGCAATCTGTCGGGCATCAACGGTGTTATCCGTCCCGGTATTGTTCACAGAATCGACAAGGATACCAGCGGATTGTTGCTCGTTGCAAAAACCGATTCGGCACACGTTTCTCTTTCGGCTCAGATCAAAGAACATTCCCTTGCAAGGGAATACAGAGCTGTTATCCACGGCCATCTGAAAGAAACAGAGGGGACAGTTGATGCGCCAATCGGCAGAAGTCCCAATGACCGCAAAAAGATGTGTGTCACCGATAAGAATTCCAAGCACGCAATAACTCATTATACGGTGCTTGAAGAATACAGGGATTTTTCGTTCCTCAGGCTCAGGCTTGAAACGGGCAGAACTCATCAGATACGAGTTCATATGGCTCATCTCGGTCATCCCGTTGCGGGAGATCCGGTTTACGGACCGAAAAACGGTGTTACGTCTCTCTGCGGACAGTGCCTGCACGCGGGTTTGCTCGGTTTTATTCATCCGACAAGCGGTGAGTTTGTCCGAGTAGAATCACCTTTGCCCGAGTATTTTACAGATTTCATCAGGAGAATAAAGTGATTTATGGGTACAAATAAAAATTTTTCCGATTGGCTTATAGTTTCCGATATTGACGGAACACTTAACAATAAGGCGCGAAAACTTCCCAAAAGAAATAAGGATGCGATTGAAAAGTTTGTTGCTCAGGGCGGTCATTTTACTCTTGCATCGGGCAGAAATCCGAAGTCGATGGAAAGGCATTTCAACGGCCTGCCGATTTCAGGCACACCTGCGGTTGTTATCAACGGCGCAGGTATATATGACTTTTCAAAGCGAGAAATGATTCATTTCAGTGCGATGAACGATAATGCTATGGATATCGCAATAAAAGCCGCCAGAAAATTCTGGATGGTCGACGTGGTAGTCGTTGCCAAGGATATAATCTATATCACGGGTCTCGGTGCGTTCGGCAAGTGGTTTGTTGCAATTGATAAGTTGAATCATAAGCATATCTACGATATCAGAAAAGTTCCGAGAGAAAATTGGGGCAAGGTTATTTTTTCGGGTCTGCCGATGCATATAACAAAGGTAAAGAAGTATTTTGAGTCGCTTAATTCCTCCGACCTGACTCTGATGTCTTCTTCTGTTGCAAGTTTTGAAATTCTTGCAGAAAATACCCATAAAGGTACGGCGGTGCTGAAACTCGCTGAAATTCTCGGAATCGATAATGAGCATACGGGCGCAATCGGAGATTATTTCAATGATTACGATATGCTCAGAACCGTCGGTGTTCCCGCTTGTTGCGGTCAGGCACCCGACGAACTTAAGGAAATTTCGGAATTTGTTACCTGCCACTGTAATTACGGTGCGGTAGCGGATTTCCTTGAATACATTGAAACAAAAAAATAACAGGAGGTGGCTGCAATGGATGCAGTTATCAGAAAACAGTTAAAAATCAAGGCTTGCAAAGCAAGAATGGGTATCATTGAAGGTGTTTTCAACGCCAAGTCGGGTCATCCCGGCGGATCCCTTTCGTGTGCAGACGTTCTCACATATCTTTATTTCAATCATATGAACGTTGATCCCCAGAATCCCAAGGACGAAAACAGAGACCGCTTTGTTCTTTCAAAGGGACACGCAGCCCCCGCCCTTTATTCGGTTCTTGCACTCAAGGGATATTTCCCCGTTGAAGAACTCAAGACTCTCAGAAAGAGCAACTCAATGCTTCAGGGTCACCCCAGTATGAAGTATACTCCCGGTGTTGATATGTGCACAGGTTCACTCGGTCAGGGTATTTCTGCTGCTTGCGGTATGGCTCTTGGCGCAAAGCTTGACGGCAGGAATTTCAGAGTATATACCGTTCTCGGAGACGGTGAAATTCAGGAAGGTCAGGTCTGGGAAGCTGCAATGTACGCATCGGCAAAGGGTCTTGATAACCTTGTTGCTGTTGTGGATAACAACGGTCTTCAGATTGACGGCAAAATCTCTGAAGTAAACTCACCTTATCCCATCCCCGAAAAGTTCAAGGCTTTCGGCTGGAACGTTATTGAAATCGACGCTCACAGCTTTGACGAAATCGATGCTGCATTCAATGCTGCAGCGGAATTCAAGGGCAAACCCTCTGTTATCATTGCAAACAGTGTTAAGGGCAAGGGCGTTTCCTTTATGGAAGATCAGGTTTCGTGGCACGGAACAGCTCCCAACGCAGAGCAGTATGAGCAGGCAATGAACGAGCTTCAGCAGGCACTTGCCGAGCTTGAGGCATAAGAAAGGACGGTTGTACAGTATGGCAGACGTAATTAAAACAGCAACCCGCGATGCTTACGGCAAAGCTCTCGTTGAGCTTGGCGGAATTAACGATAAAGTTGTTGTCCTTGATGCAGACCTTGCAGCGGCAACAAAAACAGGTATGTTCAAAAAGGCATATCCCGAAAAGTTCTTTGATACGGGTATTGCAGAGAGCAATATGATGGGTGTGGCAGCAGGTCTTGCGACAACCGGCTACACGGTTTTTGCAAGTACATTCGCAATGTTTGCTGCGGGCAGAGCATATGAGCAGGTCAGAAACTCTATCGCATATCCTAACCTCAACGTTAAAATCGGTGCAACTCACGCCGGCATCTCCGTCGGTGAAGACGGTGCAAGCCATCAGTGCTGTGAGGATATCGCTCTTATGAGAGCTATCCCCAATATGGTTATCATCAACCCCGCTGACGATATTGAAGCAAGAGCAGCGGTTCTCGCCGCCGCAGAGTACGTCGGTCCCGTTTATATGAGATTCGGCAGACTTGCTGTTCCGAGAATTTTTGATGAAAATTATAAGTTCGAAATCGGTAAGGCAGTTGTTCTCAGCGAAGGTGCGGACGTAACAATCTGCGCAACGGGTCTTATGGTCAATGAAGCTATTCAGGCAAAGGAACTTCTTGCAGCCGAAGGTATCAGCGCTGAAATCATCAACGTTCATACCATCAAGCCTCTTGATAAGGAAACAATTCTTGCATCCGCCGCAAAAACAGGTGCGGTTGTTACTGCTGAAGAGCACAGCATCATCGGCGGTCTCGGCAGTGCCGTAGCTGAAGCTGTCTGCGAAAGCGGTAAGTGCGTTCCCGTTGTCAGACTTGGTGTCAACGATGAATTCGGCAGATCAGGTCCCGCAGCAGAATTGCTTCATATTTACGGTCTTGATGCACAGAATATAGTTGCAAAGGCAAAGCAGGCAATCTCACTCAAATAATCTGATGCGGCTGCTTTGCGATAAGGCAAGGCGGCCGCTTTTTAAAAAAACAGGGGACAGAGGTGATTATTACGGAAGAACAGAATATGCCTCAATTCAGCAAAATAAAAAATTCATTTTTCAGCAGATTTTCTGCATTGAAAAACATTCCCGAAAAAGCACGTATCGCTATCATAGTCTCTGCGGCAGCGGTGATTGTGCTTCTTGCGGTTGTGATAACCGTATTGATCATTACGGGCAACAACGTTGAAAAAAACAGTGTACTTGTCTATCAGAAGGGCGACAGCACTGTGATAAGAATAAATGATAAAGAACTGATTCTCAATGAATCGGGTGCAGACGGTTTCAAAACCGAAAACAAAGAAAAGCGTGTTTACTATACCGTTCCGTCAGAATATGACGATGAGCTTTTTGATCTTTATTACGTGGGCATCGAAAAGGGCGAAATCACTGAGCCGATAATCATTGATTTTGCCGTTGAAAAGGATTTTGACATTGCAAACGGCAAGGTTTATTATCGGAAATACAGCAGTGAAAGCCGCTCTGACGAGGGATGCATCTGCGATATAGAATCCAATAAGATAACCGAATTTTCAACAAATGTCGATGAAATTTTTGTGATGGGTGAAGAGGGCGTATATTTCACCAAAATGCACGGTGATAATAAGGTGCTTTACAGTTTCTTTGAAGATACCCCAAAGGAAATCAGCAGAAATATTATTGAAATACGCTCGTTCGGCAAGGCTGACAAACCGCATCTTTTTTATGAAAGCAAGCCTGTGCCGTCAAAAAATTCAACCGAACTTTATATTGTTTACGGTTCATCAGCTCCCGAGCTGATCTGCGATAATGCGGCTCAGATTATGTATGATGAATATGTTGAGGGCGGTAATCTCTATTATTTCACGTCATCTCAGGAAAGTGTTTCATGGAGTTACGTCATCTCCGATAATTTTGCTGAGAGCGATAAAACGATGACCAAGCCCAACAGACTCGATTATTTTGATCTGTTCGGCGTTACCGAAGCATATAATAAGGCATATGTTGCTTATCAGGATAAGCTTATCCGTGACGAAATCCGTCAGGAGCTTGACGCCGTGGTCGCGAAGGGTGATTTTGCAGTGCCTGTCTACACTGCATTCGCATATAACGGCGAGTCTGTTGCCAGAATTGCGCAGGATGTTGACCCCGCAAGAGTTTATGCCGTTGCGCCGAAGGGAACACCGAAGATTGTCTATGAAATGACCGCCGTCAAGGCGGAAAAGACCGATATGGCAACGCTTTCGGGTATTGCCGCAAGAAGCGGTATGGATGAAGTCATTACCTATGCGGTCAATATAGTTTCGGAAAGCGTAGAGTCAAAGGGTATGGCTATTGCCTTGGGTAAATCGGGCGGTTCTGTAAATTATGAGCTCAAGGATTACGATAAGAGCAGAACACAGTTCAGATTTTCAGAAAACGGCAATATCCTTTTCGGTATAGTCAAAGATACCGTTGGCAACAGATCAACGCTTTACGTTACCGACGTAACTGAAAATGTTTCTGATAAGAAGACGGTTTCTTCGGGTATTTCGTCATTCGATACTCAGAAGGATTCGGTAGTTTATCTCAAAACCGATGACGGAAAATCAACGGGAGATATCTTCAGCTTTGACGGAAAAGAAACCTCCAAAATTTCAAATGCGGCGGTTGATTTTTCTGTTGACAGCAATGATTGTATCTACGTTTTCAAGGATTATAACGGATTCTATAACGAACCTCTTGCTGATTATTATGCGTATGATGACGGTGAAGAGGTTGTTGCGGGTGAGAACGTTATTATCTCAACACTGAAGGGCAGAGCAGACGGTTCAAGTGCATTTATTGAAAACCGTGACGGTGAGACGGTGCTCAGGATTTACAGCAAGGGCAAAACAACCGATATCTGTCAGGGTGCAACAAATATTATTCTCTTTAACTGAAAGGAATGTCAGCTATGAGTTCAAATCAGATATTAAAAAGATCAATAATCGGCGGTTTCCGCAAGGAGGGTGTGCTTGATTATATTGAACAGCTTCAGCTTGAGATTCAGCGTCTTAAGACCGAAATATCAGAGAAGAATTCCGTTATCGATAGCCTTGAAGTATTTGAGGTGCTCTGCAGAGAAAGAAAGGCAGAAAACGATGCACTTTCGGATGAAATAAAATCTCTCGAAGAGGAGCTTGAGGTTGTTAAAGGTGAAAAAGCAAAGCTGATTGCCGATTCCGAAGTTCTTGAATCCGAAAAAATTACTCTTTCAGCGGCTATTGATGCCGTTAAATCGGAAAAATCCGATGTGGAATCAGCACTGCAGAATTCCGAGGATGAGAAGAGGGCTGCTGAAATCGCACACATTGAGGCGATTGAAAAAGTTAAAGCGGAAGAAGCGGAAAAATATAAAGCCGAGCTTGAAAAAGTCAGCTCGGAGTATGATGCCGTAATCGAAGGCTATAAGGCAAAGATTTATGCGATCGAGGATAAACTTGCCTCATTGGAAGAGCTTTACGGTAAGGCCGAAGAATGCGAAGCCGCTATTGTTGCAACCGAGGAAAAAGCTGAACGTATCAGAAAAGAAACGGTCAAAGCCGCAGAGGATTCCATTGCTCAGGTTTCTCAGGCAAACGATAGAATCAAGACCGCACGAATCAACTATGAGGCATCTGCGACGATGCTTCAGGCCAGTGTTGATAATCTGATGGCGGTGCTCGATTCGGTTGCTCAGGGTGATTGATAAATGGCTTCATATAACATAAATATAAATGAACTCAAAACATATTCCGAAAAGCTCAGAGCAGGGGATATGGTGTATCTGAACGGAACGGTATTCACTTCAAGGGATGCCGCACATAAAAGGATTTTTGAACTGCTTGACGCAGGTCAGCCTCTGCCGTTCAATCTTGACGGTGCTTGTATCTATTTTGCGGGACCGACTCCGACTCCCGAGGGCATGGTCATCGGCAGCTGCGGACCGACAACTTCTTGCAGAATGGATCCCTATTCACCCCGTCTGCTTGACCTCGGTCTTGGCGCGATGATTGGTAAAGGTCAGCGCAATGAAGCGGTCTGCGATGCGATAATCAGAAACAAGGCGGTCTATTTCTGTGCCGTCGGCGGTGCGGGAGCACTGTGTGCCAAAAGCATCGTTGCTTGTGAGGAAATAGCCTTTAAGGATCTCGGATGTGAGAGTGTCAAAAGACTTGAACTGAAGAATTTTCCCGTGGTTGTGGGAATTGACTGTTCGGGTGGCAACTTATTCAAATAAAAAAACGGCTTGTGATGCTGTCACAAGCCGTTTTTGTTTGTTAATCCTCAATAAAATGTTTTGCACTCGGCAGGAAAGAGCATATGAAGGAGCAAAGTGCACCGAACATAATTCCCTTGACCGTGCCGAAAAAGATCATAAATGCTGTTACTGCGATTACGCAGGCGAGTGAAGGAACGTCAATAAACGATTTCTTGATTTCGCCCCATTTCATGCTCTGCCAGGCACCGACGATAAGTATAACCGCACACGAAGCAACAGGGATTCTTGCAACATAATCTCTGCAAAGAAGAAGAATCAGAACCGTCAGTATGGCTGCGGGGATACCCGCAAAACTGATTTTGCGGTGATTTCTTGCATTGAAGGGGATAAAAGCACCGGTAAAGAATGAACAGACGAAGTTTGCGGCACCTGAAGTTGAGTAGTCAAGATTGACACCTTTTTCGATGCTGACGGAATATGCGGTGAGAATTGCAAGAGCAATACCCGAGGTTATGAATCCGATGAAATCAAGGCCGCCTCTGAAAGAGGGGAAAAGCATTTCGGATGCCTTGAAGGAATAGGTGCCGATTTCGCTTATCGTTGTAGTCATATCGGCGGGATTGAGAAAGTAATTGAGAACGAGTGATACTATGAGACCGATAAGCGGTGCTCTGACGATGCTGTCAGCTTTCTTGAATTTTCTCGGATAGGTTATCATAATAACCATAACGATTGTGCCGTAAAGAATACCTCTCCAGTTCGGGTGGAATCCCAGTGAACGGTAGGAATCGATCATTTCGCTGAAAATGTTGCCCGTTGCACCGATTCCGAAATAGAGTGTTGTTTCAAGAACAGTGACGGTTACGGCGGTTGCAACCATAATTGCGATGGCTACGGGTTTGAAAACGACTTTTCTGAAATCGAAACCCGAAAGACCGAGTGCCAGAAGAATGAGACCTCCGAGTGCAACGGCAGCCGCCGTAGTCGGTGCACCGAATTCTCTGAACGTCTGCGAAACGACGAGGTATGATGTGAAAACAGGCATAATCAAACGTGTTCTTTTTACCGAAACAAGCAGGCATGCCGCAACGGCTCCGATCATACCGCCCGCGACTCCGATTCCCGAGCATACCGCCATGCTCAGCGCAAGCGGAAAAACAATCGAGAATATATATGTTGATTCGGAAACAAATTCCGAAATGTTATTTTTGTTAAAACTCAAAATAATCTCCCCAATCAGTTGTGTACCTTGATATTTTACAATAAATGTAAAAAGTATACAAGCTTTTTTACAAATCTTTTAAAAAATTATTGTTTTAAGTATGGTAATATCGTTTTATTTATGTTAAAATATATCGATTATAAATTATCGTAGATTACAATGGGGATTTATATGAAAAAGAGAAACATCAAAAAAATATTAACCTGGATAATCGTTCCGCTTATGGTTGCGATTTTTTTGCTTGATATCGTAACGGTTGTTCTCGGCAATAAATATTCACGCAGTGTTTCCTTCGGGCAAGAAACGTTCACTCTTGAAACGGGGGACGACAGAATCCATTTTCTCAACACTGCGAATTCAGATGCGATTCTTCTTGAAAGCAACGGCAGATTTGCGCTTGTCGATTCGGGAGAGGGTGATAATAACCCGAGAAGAGAAACCGAATATGAGGGCTATGAGGAAGAGGTTATCGCTTATCTCAAAAAAGTTGCCGCTGATAAAAACGGCAAGGTTATGCTTGATTTTATTCTCGGTACTCATTGCCACTATGACCATGTCGGTTCATTTGAGGCGATAATAACAGACCCCGATATTCTTATCGGTAAGGCGTATTTTAAGGAGTTTGACGTTGAAACAGCCAAGGATTACGAGGTTAAAAGCTGGCTCATCAACGAAACCTATAACAGAATTATCAGCGCACTGACCGTCAGAAACATCGATGTTATCAGTGACATTCCCGTGCAGATGGAATTCGGTGATTTCAGTCTTGATTTGTTCAATACCGTCACTCCCAAGGAACTGGCGGGTGAGGGTGAAAACGCATCAAGCATCGGCATCAAAGTCACAAAGGGCGAAAAAACCGCTTTCCTTGCCGCTGATTTCACAAAATCCTGCGGTCTTGAGCAGATTTACGAAGATAAAATAGGTGACGTTGATCTTCTCAAGGCGGGTCACCACGGATATTTCGGATCATCTTCCAAGAGTTTCCTCAGCAAACTCAAGCCCGAGATTATTATCATAACCAATCAGCTCGGTAAGGTTTATCCCAACGTGAAATGGAATTTCACAATGTCGGCAAAAGCACCGTTTTTTGCAACCTATGACAGCAACGGCATCATTGCCACTTTTACCGATGACGGCAAAATTCTGATGACCGACAACATACATTAATTCGTATTACAAGTAAGGTGGATTAAAAATGAGTATTACTTGCTATGAATATCTCAAGGAGAGTATAAAAATCAACGGTGATTTTGTGAGTGCAATATCATTCGGCAATAAGATCAGAATGTCGAAGCTTATGCACGATATCGATGCAATTGCGGCATATTTCAATCAGATAGGCATAAGACACGGTGATTCTGTCACGGTCTTTTTGCCGACAACCATTCACGCATTTGCTTCGTTCTATGCACTGAATAAAATCGGTGTTATTGCCAATATAGTGCATCCTCTGACATCTCCCGAAGGTCTTGCGGAAAGCGTTTTGACAACAAAATCAAAGGCAGTGTTTATTCTGGACATTCTTGCAGCCGACTATGTTGACGTTATCAACGATCTTGGTATTCCATGCATAGTCTGTTCAAACTCAGATTACGTTTCTTTTCCTCTCACACCCGCTATCAAGGTGTTTGAAAAGGTGAAGGCGAAGGGACTTGACGGATTCAGAAACAGTGTGAAATATGCAAAGGTTATTTCTGCGGGATCGGGTATGGCGTGTGAAGAATTCCGTAACGGCGATTATACAGCGGTTTATCTTCACGGCGGCGGTACAACCGGCAAGAGCAAGACGATTATGCTTTCAAGCGAAAATATCAACCGTCTTGCGGAGAAACTTGAACCGCTGGACAGTCCTCATACCCCCGGTGATGAATGTTCGCTTGTCGTTCTTCCGATGTTCCACGCATTCGGTCTTGCGGTTGCGATGCACTATCCTATTACTCACGGCTATACGCTGCTTCCGATGCCTCAGTTTACCGCTGCGGCAGCGAACAAGCAAATGAAAAAATACAAGGTATCTTTCCTTCTCGGTGTTCCGAATATGTATAAGAAGATGATGGAGGATGAAGGCTTTGAGGGTGCGCACCTCAAAAATCTCCGCCTTGTATTCTGCGGAGGAGATTTCCTCTCTGAAAGACTTGTCAAGGAGTTCAATAATATTGTTGCCAAGCACGGCGGCAAGGGCAGACTTTTCAGAGGCTACGGTCTGACCGAGGTTGCATCCGTATGTACGGTTAATAATTATAAAGACGTGCGAGAGGATTCTATCGGCAAACCTTTGAAAGGCATGACTGTTGAAATCTGGGATGAAATGAAAAACAAACTTCCTGCAGGAACAACGGGTGAAATCGTTATCTCGGGTGAAACCGTTATGCAGGGATATTTCAACGGTGAAAATACCGTTCCCGATGAAGGCGTTTACGTTGATAAAAACGGAAAAAGATGGGTTCTTTCGGGCGATCTCGGTTATATGGATGCCGACGGCTTTGTTTATTTCACGGGCAGAAAAAAGAGAATGATAATCATCTCCGGCTATAACGTTTATCCTGCAGATATTGAGAATGCGGTGCTTCAGATTCCTTTTATTAACGAAGCGTGTGCAGTTCAGGGCTATATCAAAAATAAGCCTTGCGTTAAGCTTTGCGTTACTCTCAAAAAACCGATGAATCATGATGCGGCGATTGATGAGATTCAGAGCTACTGCAAGAAAAATCTTGCGAGATTCTCTTGCCCGAGAAAAATTGAAATTATGGAAAGTTTCCCCAGAACAAAGATGGCGAAAGTTGATTTTATGTCGCTTTCGGATAAATATGATCCCAATAATAAATAAGAAAGAGGCAGATTTATTATGAGCAAGCAGGTAAGAACACCCGAAAAGGGCGATATCGTTGCAACAATGAAAACAACAATGGGTGATATAAAGATTCTTCTTTTCCCTGATGCAGCACCCAAGGCGGTTGAGAATTTCACAACCCACGCAAAAAACGGCTATTATAACGGCATCATTTTCCACAGAGTTATCCCTGATTTTATGATTCAGGGCGGTGACCCCACAGGCACGGGTATGGGCGGCGAAAGCATCTGGGGCAGCAGCTTCAAGGATGAATTCAGCGTTGATTATCATAACGTCAGAGGCGCACTCTCAATGGCTAATGCGGGTCCCGGCACAAACGGCAGCCAGTTCTTTATTGTTCAGGCTAAAGAGGTTGATCCCGGTTTTATCTCACAGATGGAAAAACTTGCAGACAGAGGCTTCCCTACCGATTGCGTTGAGGATTATAAGGCACTCGGCGGCACACCCTGGCTTGATTTCAAGCATACCGTTTTCGGTCAGGTTGTTGAGGGCATGGATACCGTTGATGCCATTGCGGCAGTCGAAAGAAACGGTATGGACAAGCCTCTCAAAGAGGTTGTCATCCTCGGAATCGACGTTGAAGAAATCGCATAAATGATTTAAGACCATCCGCAAGGGTGGTCTTTTTTATCGGAGATTTGTTATGAATGCATATTAACGGTTTCAAAACAGAACTTTGCAAAGTCCCAAAATGAAACTTTGCAAAGTTTCAAAACAGACCGCTATTAATACTTATAATAGTAATACTGATTATAATAATACTCATTCATCATAAGAAGAAGGAAGATTCTGTAATTATTTGTAATCAAACTGTAATTATATGTAACTTGAAATAATTTTCAACGGAGAATATAATCAAGTTAAAGGAGGGATTGATGTGAAGAAAAAAATTATAATTATTGTTTCAGTTGTTTTGGCAATTATTCTTGTTGTTCTCGGTATTGTTTTCTTGTCGAAATTTGCCGATAAAGTTTATAAGCCCGATATTCCAAGTGCGCCGACTGCGGAAATGCCGTCAGTCTCAACGTCATCAGAAGACGAATCGCAATCTGAAAAAGATTCAGTGAATAAAACAGAAGTTAAAACAGAAAATGAAAAACACAAATTTACTTTTTATAAAACAGACTTTGAAAAGAGATACAGTGAAGAAGAACTCAGGGAAATGAGTTCTGTGATTTCAATGTCGTTCGGTTATGAGGATTATTATAATTGGAACGGTGAGGCAGAGTTTGTTGTCAACGAGCTTTTAAACAATTGTATCCCTACGTACAAATGGGTGTTTAAATCGATAGTAACTGAGGATGAAGAAATTGTTAAAAAAGCTTCTCAAGAGTTAGGCGTTTATATGAATGATGAAAATGCTCAAGTTGGTTACGGTATAGCTGAACTTGATGTTTTGAACGCCTATATTAAAGATATGTATGGCGAAAATGCAAGAACTTTTTCAGGCGAAGATTTTATGTCCGTTGAAGAAGCTTTGAAAAAGAACGGTAAAGTTTTTGACTATCATTCTGATGGATACTCACAGATCAGATATTTTCCTCAAAACAATTTGGTCTGGATAGCATCAAGGGATACCGATTTTTCTTCACGTACTTCTTATATATATGATGTCAAAGAGGTTAACGGAGATTTTATTGTTTTCACAGTAGGTGAGGTTGAGGAATTTTATTCAGACAGTTTTTCATCACAACAAAAGTCTGTTCTCGACAGTTCAGAATACGGAAGAGATAACTGGTTGCCTGCGAATGTATATACGTTGGGTGTGAGTAAGAACGGAGATTTTTATCTCAAAAATGTTGAGGAAAAATACATTTTTGCTGATGGTTTTTCGGGAGAATATATATTGACCGACGATGTTGACTTGTTTAACAAAAAAATATATACACAACCTCTTGAGAAAGTAGGAACGGTTAAAAGAGGCACAGTTGTTTCGTCAGGACCGAATTATTCTGAAGACGGATATAAATATATAATTAGTGAAGATTTTTGCGGCTATATAGACCCGAAATACCTTGAAGAAATCGCATAAATGATCAGATAACCGTCGGGCTTCGGCTCGGCGGTTAATATTTTTTTTACAAAATCTGTGTTGAATGTTAATTTTTTAATGTGTATAATGAAGCTGAAAGGGAGTGACCCGATGAAAAAGAAAATCATAATCGCAGTTTCGGTTGTTCTTCTTGTTGCGGCATTGATTACGGGTTGGGTGTTTTGGAAAATGAGCAAAAATCCCGATAAAAATCCTTCCGAAACTGTTTCTCAGAATCAATCTGATTATTGCACGCTTGACGGTGTTCTGTTTTCAAAGGATATGACCGAAATTATCAGTTATCCGTCTGATAAGGAAGATAAAGAATATGAAATTCCCGATTCGGTAACAACGGTGCGTCATGGTGCTTTCTACGATGTGCAGTCACTTGAAAAAATAATAATCGGCAAAGGTCTGGAAAAATTTGAGGTTATCAATTCGGGATATTCACCCGAGTTTGAATTTAAAAATCCGTTTGACACCTGCGACAATCTGGTATCAGTAACCGTTAATAAGGATAATCCGAATTTCTGCAGTGACGGGCAGGGTGCACTTTATACTAAAGATATGAATGTTTTGATAACGGTGCCTGCGGGCAGAAAATCAAAGGAATTCACCGTACCTGATTCGGTTGAATCGGCAAATTATTCTTTTACAAACTGCGCCGACCTTGAGGTAATCAACATAGGCAGAGGACTTGAAAATTTGTTTATTCACTCATATGCAGATGAGTTCAATTTTTACGGCTTCAGAGATTGCCAATCGCTCAAAGAAATCAACGTTTCCGAGGATAACCCGCATTTTAAAAGCATAGACGGTGTTCTTTATTCGAAGAACGGCTCAACTCTTGTAATGTATCCTCCTTCAAAAAAAGGCGAAACCTTTGTGATTCCTGAGTGCGTAACGTTTGTTGAGTGGAAAGCGTTCAGACTCAACAAATATATTGAAAAACTTTATGTGGGTAAGAACGTAGAAAGTCTCGATCTGTACCTCGATAATTATTTCTATTTCGCAGAGGATGACCGCCATCAGATGATGTTTGACGTTTATTATGAGGGTGAACTGAATATTCCGATGAATCCTTACGAAACGGAACACCATACGGTATATTACAATTCAACAATGCCACAGTAAACAACAAAGCCGCCCGAAATTCGGACGGCTTATTTTATACCATATATTAATATTATTCGGCAAACTCTTTTTCGATAGCTGCGATGACGTTATCAACGTCGGATTTGACAACGAGCATTGCAATCTCGATTTCAGACGTTGTAATCATTCTGACGTCTGCATCGGCACTTGCGGCCGCCTTGAAAACCTTTGCCGAAACACCGGGAGTGCCTCTCATTTCTTCGCCGCTGACGGTCAGCTTGCAGTTGCCGCTGCTTACGCTGATTTTCGTTTTGGGATTGATTTCACGAAGCTTTGATGCAATCGTGAGAACGGGGATAAAATCGTTATCGCTGACGGTGAACGAAAATCCGGAGCTTGAGCCGCTTGCCGGGAATTGGGAAATCATATCAACGTCGATGCCCGCATCGGCAATCATCTTGAAAACTTCTGCAATATGCTCAATATCTGCGGGTGCATCGCAGAGAGAAAAAAGAGTAACGTCTTCTGTAATGAAAATATTTTCAACGAGTTTCATTTTTGTTCCTCCGTTTTATTTCAGCATTGCGGACATATCATACATACCCGCACTTTTGCCGCAGATGAATTTCGCCGCATTCACCGCACCCGTTGCAAAAAGCTCCTTGCTTCTGGCGGAGTGGGAAATCTTGATGATTTCATCGTGACCTGCGAAAATAACTTCGTGTTCACCCGTGATTGTGCCGCCTCTGACTGCGTGGATACCGATTTCGTTCTTCGTTCTCTTTTCACGCTTTGAGTGGCGGTCATATTCGTATTTTGTATCACCGTCAAGCTCACCCTTGATGGCATCTGCAATCATCAGAGCAGTGCCGCTGGGTGCATCGATTTTCTGATTGTGATGCATTTCAACGATTTCGATATCAAAATCGTTGCCGAGCACGGCGGTTGCTTTCTTTGCGAGTTCAACAACGAGGTTGACTCCGAGCGACATATTTGCGCTGAAGAAAACGGGAATCTTTTCGGCAGCGGATTTTATAAGAGCCTTCTGCGAATCGTTCAGACCCGTTGTGCAGATAACTGCGGGTATGCCGTTTTTAACTGCATATTCAAGAAGACCGCCGAGCGCAGAGGGATTGGAGAAGTCGATGATAACGTCTGCTTTTTTTGTTATCTCTTCGGGGATGAGTGCGGGGGAGGAGTATACGGGATAGCCGTAAAGATTCTCGGCATAGACATCAATACCGCCGATAATTTCGGCATCCGTTGTAACCGCAACGTTTGCAGTTACAGCCTTACCCATTTTTCCGTTACATCCGCTTAATAAAATTCCTGCCATTTTGGTTTACCTCAAAAATTTATGTTTTATACGAGACCGTGTTTTGCAAGTGATGCTCTGAGCTTTGCTTTTGCTTCCTCTGTCATTTCGAGGAGGGGAAGTCTGCAGGGACCGACGTCCATACCCATCATATTCATAGCTTCCTTGACGGGGATGGGGTTGACGTCAACAAAAAGATTGTTGCAAAGGTCAAGATATTCAAGCTGAAGGTTACGGCTGCCCTTGAAATCGCCTGCAAGGAATTTTGCGGGGATATCGTGAGCCACCTTGGGAAGAATGTTCGAAAGAACGGAAATGCTTCCCTTGCCGCCCAGAGACATAAGAGCGGTAACCTGATCGTCGTTGCCCGAATATACCGAGAAATCTTCACCGCAGAGAGCGATTGTCTTTGCAACGGCAGAGATATCGCCGCTGGCTTCTTTTGTGCCGACGATTCTGGGATGCTTTGCAAGTTCAACGTAAGTTTCGGGGAGAATGTTGACACCTGTTCTTGAGGGAACGTTGTAGGTGATAATCGGAACACTGACTCTGTCGGCAATGAAGTTATAGTGAGCGATAAGACCTCTCTGGGAAGTCTTGTTGTAATAAGGAGTAACAGAGAGAAGAGCGTCAACGCCTGCTTTTTCAGCTTCGTTGGAAAGCTTGACTGCATATGCGGAATCGTTGCTGCCCGTACCCGCAATAACGGGGATTCTCTTGTTGACAACCTCAACAGTGAAGCGGATAGCTTCGGAATGCTCATCGTGATCGAGGGTTGAACCTTCGCCTGTTGTGCCGCAGATTACGATTGCATCGGTCTGGTTTGCAATCTGGAATTCGATGAGTTCTGCAAGTTTATTGTAGTTTATCTTATTGTCAGCGGTGAAGGGTGTAACAATCGCTACGCCCGCGCCGGTAAAAACAGTCTGCTTCATAGCTGACTCCTTTCGTTAGTTAGACAAATTAGTTCTTGGGATTGATGTAGCCCTGAGCGCAAAGCTGCTCAGCCATAAGAACGGCACCGCCTGCAGCACCTCTGAGGGTGTTGTGTGAAAGGCAGACGAATTTATAATCGAACTGGCTGTCTTCTCTGAGACGGCCGATTGAAACTGCCATACCGTTTTCGAGGTTTCTCTGGAGTTTTGTCTGGGGGAGGTTATCCTCTTCAAAATAGTTGAGGAACTGCTTGGGAGCGCTGGGAAGCTCTGCTTCCTGGGGATAGCCCTTGAATTCAGCCCACACCTTCTTCATTTCGTCGATTGAGGGTTTGTTCTCGAATCTTACGAAAACTGCAGCCATATGACCGTCTGATGCGGGAACACGCAGGCACTGTGCAGTGAAGTTGGGAGCGGTTGCGTTAACGATCTTGTCGCCGTCGATCTTGCCCCAGATCTTGAGGGGTTCAAGTTCTGACTTTTCTTCTTCGCCGCCGATGTAGGGGATAACGTTATCGACCATTTCGGGCCATGTATCAAATGTCTTGCCTGCTCCTGAGATTGCCTGATATGTGCAGACGAGAACGTCCTTGACTTTGTAACCGGCCTTGTCGAGGGGATAAAGAGCGGGAACGTAGCTCTGGAGTGAGCAGTTTGACTTAACTGAAATAAAGCCTCTTTCTGTGCCGAGACGCTTTCTCTGAGCTGAGATGATTTCAGCGTGATCGGGGTTGAGCTCGGGAACGATCATCGGAACGTCGGGAGTGTGTCTGTGAGCACTGTTGTTTGAAACAACGGGGCATTCAGCCTTTGCATAAGCTTCTTCGAGAGCCTTGATTTCATCCTTCTTCATATCAACTGCGCAGAAAACGAAGTCAACTGAAGCTGCGATTTTTTCGATATCGGCGGTTGCGTCCATAACAACGATGTCTGCTACCTTTTCGGGGATTTCGGTTGCCATGCACCATTTTGCGCCGACAGCGTCTTTATATTTCTTGCCTGCGGAGCGGGGGCTTGCGGCCAGAACTTTAATATCAAACCAGGGGTGATTTGCAAGCAGTGTGATGAAACGCTGACCTACCATACCTGTTGCGCCAACGATGCCTACCTTGTAATTCTTCATTTCATTCTACCTCGTTTCGGGATTCAAAATTCGTTGAAATTTTTGTTGATTTTTAGTTAAAACTGTACCTTGACAAAAATCTCCGATAATATTATGATGATATCACAAATGACCTTGAAAATCAAATGTCATTTATAACAATATATTATATAAAATTAAAAATATTTTAAGGATTTTTTATGAAACGAAGCGATTTTTTCTATGATTTACCTAAAGAGCTGATTGCGCAGACTCCCGTCGAGCCGAGAGACAGTTCGAGAATGCTTGTTATTGACAAGAAAACGGGTGAATGCTCTCACAGAGTTTTCAGGGATATAACCGAATATTTCAGAGAGGGAGACTGCCTGATTCTCAACAATACGAAGGTGCTTCCCGCAAGGATGTACGGCACGAGAACGGATACGGGCTCGGTCGTTGAATTTCTTCTTCTCAGCCGCAAATCCGAGGATACCTGGGAAGTTATCACGGGTCCCGGCAAAAAGGCGAGAGTCGGTCATTCTTTCACATTCGGAGACGGTTCTCTGACCGCTGAAATCATTGAAGTTCTGCCCGACGGCAACCGCATCGCAAGGTTCGGTTTTGAGGGCAATTTCTATGAGGTTATTGACAAAATCGGCGAGATGCCTCTGCCTCATTACATAACCGAAAAGCTCGAGGATAAAGAGCGTTATCAGACCGTTTATGCCGAGAAAGAGGGCAGTGCCGCCGCTCCGACTGCGGGTCTGCATTTCACTCCCGAGCTTATGGAAAAAGTCAGGGCAAAGGGTGTTGAAATCGGATTTGTCACCCTGCATGTCGGTCTCGGTACGTTCAGACCCGTCAAGGCAGAGGATATCAAAGATCATCATATGCATTCCGAACATTATTATCTGCCTGCCGAAACCGCAGAAATCATCAATCGCACCAAGGCAAACGGAGGCAGAGTTTTTGCGGTCGGAACAACGTGCTGCAGAACGCTTGAATCAGTTGCAACCTTTACGGGTGCAATTAAAGAAGCCGAGGGCGATACCGATATCTTCATTTATCCGGGCTACGAATTCAAGTGTATCGACTGTCTGATAACCAATTTCCATCTGCCCGAAAGCACCCTGATTATGCTTGTCAGTGCATTCTGCGGATATGAAAATACTATGAACGCATACAAAATTGCGGTTGAAGAAAAATACAGATTTTTCAGCTTCGGCGATGCGTGTTTGATCTGCGAATAATTTTAAACGGAGAATACGATGTATAAACTTATCAAAAAACAAGGCAATGCAAGAAGGGGAGAGTTTGAAACCGTTCACGGTACGGTGCAGACCCCTGCATTTATGAACGTTGCAACCTGCGGCGCTATCAAGGGCGCTCTTTCTGCCGTTGATCTCAAGGAAATCGGCTGTCAGGTTATGCTTTCAAATACCTATCATCTTCACGTCAGACCCGGTGATTCGCTTGTGCGTGAAATGGGCGGTCTTCATAAGTTCACCAACTGGAGCGGTCCCATTCTGACCGACAGCGGCGGATTTCAGGTGTTTTCACTTGCCAAGCTCCGTACGATAAAAGAAGAAGGTGTGTTTTTCCAGTCGCACGTTGACGGCAGACACATTTTTATGGGTCCCGAAGAGAGTATGCAGATTCAGTCCAATCTCGGTTCGACGATTGCGATGGCTTTTGACGAATGCGTTGAGAATCCTGCAGAGTATAAATACGCAAAGCAATCCTGTGAAAGAACAGTCCGCTGGCTTGAACGTTGCAAGGCGGAGATGGCGAGACTCAATTCCCTGCCCGATACCGTCAATCCGAATCAGCTTCTCTTCGGCATCAATCAGGGCAGCACCTATGATGACCTCCGTGTTGAAAATATGAAACAGATTGCAGAACTTGATCTTGACGGTTATGCAATCGGCGGTCTGGCCGTCGGCGAACCGAAAGAGGATATGTACCGCATTATTTCTGCGGTTGAACCGCATATGCCGACAGATAAAATCCGCTATCTTATGGGTGTAGGTACACCGGGCAATATCATCGAAGCCGTTTACAGAGGCGTTGACCTTTTCGACTGCGTTATGCCCAGCAGAAACGCCCGCCACGGTCATCTTTTCACGCAGAAGGGTATTATCAATCTCAATAACAAAAAGTATGAGAAAGATTCTCTTCCGATAGATCCCGAATGCGATTGCCCTGCTTGTAAGAATTTCTCAAGATCTTATATCCGTCATCTTTTCAAGGCGAAGGAAATGCTTGCGATGCGTCTTTGCGTTATCCATAACCTTTATTTCTATAATACGCTTATGGAAAGAATCCGTGACAGCCTTGATAACGGCACTTTTGACGAATTCAGAGAAAAATACGTTGATATTTACGATACAAGAATATAAAATTTGCAAATGTCAATAGTAAATGCGAAAAAATTATAAAAAATTGTAATAAACTAAAATCACGCAAGAGAATTCAAGCAAGCCTCGAATAATTCCGCAGAGGTATGATAATTAAAAATCGGGCGCGGATAGTTATTTATCCAAT
>JAFVVQ010000020.1 GCA_017502085.1 Clostridia bacterium
AAAGCCTGTACGGGACACTATATAACCACCAAAAACTTACGCACCCTTATTCTCGACACCATACGAACCGTAAGCACGCTTGCAATCAGTAATCAGGATGAATTTATTGAAAAGGTACGAAATGCTTCTCAGCTTCGTCAGGCAGAAGCGGCAAAGGAAATCAAAAGAAAACTGAACAAGGAACGCAAGCGAATTGCAGAACTTGATAATATTATCAAAAAACTTTATGAATCTTTTGCAACGGGTAAAATATCGGAAGAACGCTTTGACAGCCTGATGGCAGAATATGAAGCCGAGCAGAAATCTCTCCAAGTCTCTGTTGATGAAGCCGACAAACTGCTTTCCTCTTTCAATGAAGATACCGACAGAGCCGAGAAGTTTATTGCGTTGGCAAAGAAATATACAGACTTTTCCGAACTTACAACAATGATGATAAACGAGTTTATTGACAAAATCATTGTCCACGCACCAGAAAGAATTGACGGAGAACGAACTCAGGAAGTAGAGATTTATCTGAATTTTATCGGACATTTTGAGTTACCTGAACCCGAACTGACACCCGAAGAAATAAAGCGGCAGGAAACACTACGCAGACACCGTATTAAAAACCGTGAAAGATACAAGCAACTCAAAGAAGGAACCCGTGTTAAGGGACAGCTTTTTGAAATAACTTGTAAATGCTGCGGAGAAACCTTTGAAACCACACGCTCATATGCTTTGTTTTGCAATCCGAATTGCAGAGCAACATATTACAGGCAGGAAGCAGCAAAGAAACGAAGCCGTGAAATTCCTTGCGGAAACTGCGGTAAAACATTCACCGCAACAAGATCTGATGCAAAGTACTGCTGCGACGAGTGCCGATATGAAGGACATATCAAAGGACAGCGGATACGAAATGAAGCCAAGAGAAACAAAGAAAAATCGAATAACGAATAATAATTATCACAGCGAGCCGACACGATTTCGGCTCGCTGTATTTAATATGCCATTTAAAATATTGTTGACATTTTCACTTTTAAAAGATATAATAATATCGTATAAAGTGTATAAATATCGCAAACAATATATCAGAAGGAGGAAATCAAATGACATATATCGAATATATAATTAAATATTTGAAAAATCAAACACCCGGCAATCCTATATATACTGCTGATATTGCCAAGGCTTTTTCAAAGGAATATAGCTTTGAAATCAAAAAAGCAAATGCCGCTGTTTCGGTTGCTATTAAACGGATAATTGATACAAAGCAACTTGAAAATTTGAGATTTTATCAAAAAGGCATATATTATCTTGCTGTAAAAACGCCATTCGGAGAGACAGGTATAAATAAAGAAATTCTTATCAGAGAAAAATATCTTATACCTGATATAGGGTATGAAACGGGATACACTGTTCTTCACCAAATGGGATTGACCACTCAAATGCCTAACGAAAGAGTGCTTGTAACAAATAAGGCGAGAGATTGCATAAGAGCCGACAAAAGTCTTGATTTGTATATTCGCCCGCCTAAAGAAACGGTAACACAAACTAACAAACGGTACTTTCAGTTTCTTGATGCGGTGGAACTTATGGATAAGGCTCCGATTGATGTTGATAATCCATACGAGATTCTTGCACAGCATCTGAACAAATATAACTTGGAATACCGTCAGCTTCTTGCCTTTGCCGATAAATATTACGGCAAAAACACAGTATTAAAAATTGCACATATTGCTTCGGCAGAAACCGTAAAATAATATGACTTATTTTATGTTACACAATTATGGGCAGTCCGTGAAAAACACGGGCTGCTTTTTTATGTCAAAATTTTAATTAAGGAAGGAATTTTAAATTATGAATTTATCAACAAATGAAATTACAGTAATAGGAATAGACCACGGATACGGAAACATCAAAACGGCACACAGTTGTTTCAAAACGGGAGTTGCGGTTTATGACAAAGAGCCGACCTTCAAAAACAATCTGTTAATCTATGACGGCAAATACTATATCATCGGTGAAGAACATAAGGAATTCAAATCCGACAAGATGGCGGATGAAGATTATTATGTTCTGACACTTGCCGCTATTGCAAGAGAACTGAAAGTGCGAAACAAAACCTTTGCGACAGTTCACATTGCGGCAGGTTTACCTCTGACTTGGGTTGGAGAGCAGAAGGAAGAATTCAAAAAATATCTGCTTCAAAACAAATTTGTTGATTTCAGTTTTCGCAATGTTGACTATCACATTGATTTTGCGGGTGCAGACATATTTCCTCAAGGCTTTGCCGCTGTTTCCGACAAGCTCCATTGCTTCAAAGGAACAAATATGCTTGTGGATATTGGCAACGGCACAATGAACGTTATGTATATCAATGAGTGTCAGCCGACAGAGAAAAAGTGTTTCACCGAGAAATTCGGAACAAATCAATGTTCTCTTGCAATCAGAGAAAACATTATGAGGCAATTCGGTGTGAGATTAGATGATGCAGTTATTGAAAGAGTTTTAAGAACCGGAACGGCAGACATTGCCGATAAATATTTGTCTGCAATCAGAAGCACAGCCGAAGAATATACACGGGGTATTTTCAGAATACTCCGTGAACACGAATACGATCCCGAACTTATGAGGCTGTTTGTTGTCGGTGGCGGCGGGTGTATCATCAAAAACTTTACCGATTACGATAAAAACCGAGTGATAATCAATGATGACATCTGTGCAACCGCAAAAGGATATGAGCAATTATCTTTGAAAAAACTTCGCAGAAGCGGTGATACTTTATGAAGAAAACGGTATGCACCAATATACGGTTTAACCTCAACAACGAAGCAGACAGAAAGGCTTGGGAGTTTCTGCAAAGTATGGACAGAAAGAAATACAAGTCATACAGCAAAGCCGTTATCTGTGCCTTATGTGAATATTTCGAGAGAGAACAGAAATTGTCCAACGACCCCTATCTTGAAACCCGCGAAAAAGAAGATGCTTTTTTGAACAGGATACTGCAAACGATAGAAACGGGATTACACAAAAATTCTTCTTCTACTACACTCGGCAATCTTATTCAGTTGTTACAGCAACCGCAAACAAAAACGGAACAAGAAAAATCCGAATCTTCGGTAAGCGATGCGGCATTGGATTTTGCCGACAGCTTTTGATACCGATACAACTTGAAATGATACCGAAAAAATTATTTTGATACTAAAACAAGCAGTATCCGCTGCTGTTTTCTCCGTCATTATGGAGCAAAACATAAAGCGGTACTGCTTTTATGTTTTTTCGATATCAAAACCGATACAGTTGATACCAAACAATCAAATTTTCAGTATAAAGGAGTACAAAATGGACGAAAACGAGAAAAAACTGTTGCAAGCAAAGCACAGACTTGAAGAAGCTCAGGCAAGAGACAGAGTAAAGGAACGCAAAGCACGAACACGAAGGCTTATTCAGGAAGGTGCGATTCTTGAAAAGGCTTTTCCGCAGTCAGCTTCAATGAGCCTTGATGAGTTGGATAGCTATCTGTGCAACATATTAAAACAGACATAACCATCAGAGCGTTTCGGGAAACCGGGACGCTCATTATTTTTTATCCCGAAGGGCGCACTTACTCACCACTTGCCGAACGGCAAGCGGTGGTCGTGCGCTCTGCGAGGCGGATAAGGCTTCTGCGGAAGCCTACGGACAATGAAGCATTTATTCCGA